>JAXLXQ010000007.1:0-136449 GCA_046327845.1 Candidatus Eiseniibacteriota bacterium
CTGCGTCGCAATCGGTCAACCACCTCTTGGTCGCTCAGTCCGCGAAGTCGTTCCAGGTAGGCCTCGATCGAGTCCAGGGCGGCCGCTTCCGCTCCGGTCGGGGCGGCATCGCGCGACGTAGCCACGTCGGTGCGGGGGACGCGAGGCAGTGGTCGCGGTCCCTGCCTGTCGAATCGCGACGCGACTCCCGGAGCTGAACTCTGCCGGAGCGGGGGCGCTCCCGCTTGGGTTCCGTCGCCGGAGGCTTCGACGGCCGGCGCATCGCGGTGATCGGCGTGAACCGTGGGCTCTCTCTTGGAGTGGTCAACGTTCTCGCCTCCTTCAGCGGACAAAGGCTCGGTGTCCCTCTCCGGGTGGATCGAGGGGGAGGCACACGAATCGGTCACCTCCGGCGTGTCGCATGTCGGTGTGTTGGTCGTGTCCATCGTTCGACGGGGTTCGCCCTCCGCTATCACAAACCAGCGAAGAACGTGCCAGGGGTGAGCGCTTTGGTGCGGGCGATGGGGTCCGCGCTCCGCGGGAGCAGGGCCACAGCGAAACGGCAACTCGTTCCGGAACGGCGATTGTGACTCAAGTAGCGAGAACGCGAGCAGTGTCTCGTGCGAGGCGTTGGGCAGATCTTCGTCGGAGCTGGACGACTATGGATCTGTGCAAGGGAGGGTGTAACACCGAGCGAGGTTGTGAGGGGCAACAGAAGGCTACACCGCTATGGCTTTCCCTACGGATTCACCTCGAGAAGTACCAAGGCAGCGGGGAATCCATATGCCAGTTCACTCTGACTCAAGAATACCCTCTTGATCATATGGCGGCCTCCAGCCTCCGCGGGGCGCCTCGCGGCCCGCCTACGCCGCTTCTCGCCCCATCCGCCTCAACCAACGGTAGTGCGACGCCACCCCGGCCAGGAAACTCGGGTGCACGTTGTACCGAATCCCATACTCCCGACAGGTCGACTCGACGATCGCCGACATCGCCGGATAATTGACATGGCAGATCCGAGGAAACAGATGGTGCTCGATCTGATAATTCAGCCCGCCGAGCAGCCACGACGCCACCCGACTCCTCCGCGAGAAGTCGACCGTAGTCTGTACCTGGTGGATCGCCCATGCCGCCTCGATGTTGCCCGTCTGCGGATTCGGCATCGGAAAGGCCGCCTCTTCCACGCAGTGCGCGAGCTGAAACACGACGCTCAGCACCAACCCGAGCACGAGGGCAAACACGACGTAGCACCCGAGCACCGCCCAGACCGAGTGGTGCAGCATCGGGAGCCCAAAGCAGAGCCCGAAGAACACCACCTTCCCGCCCAAGAAGATCGCGAGGTGCGTGCCGCTCGGCCGGGGAATCCGGTAGTTCCCGATGCGCCCCTGCGCCGCGTCGGCGAAGTCTGCCCACAGCTCCCAGCGAGCGATCATCAGCCCGTAGAGCGGCCAAAGGTACCAGTGCTGCCAGCGGTGGTAGCGCCGGAGCGGCTGATGCGGCGTACCGCGCCCAAACACCCCGAAGTCGATGTCCGAATCGAGCCCGGTCAGGTTCGTGTAGGTGTGGTGCAGCACCCCGTGCTTCCACGACCAGACGTAGGAACTGGCGCCGATGAGGTCCATCGCCAATGCGGCCAGCTTGTTTACCCACGGTCGATCCGAGTACGCGTGGTGCCCGCCGTCATGCTGCACGTTGAACCCGATCGCCGCGGTGTTGAGGCCGAGCAGCATCGCGAGCGGCAGCGCTTGCCACCAGGTCGACGCGAAGAAGACCAGCAGCACATACAGGCCGACCAGGCTCGTCATCAGGATCGCGGTCTTCAGGTACATCTCGGGGCAATCCCGCTGGCGGCGGCCTGACTGACGGAAGAACTCGTCGATGCGGCGGCGAAGCTCGGTCTGGAATTCGGTGTGGCCTTCAAACTTGAGCCCCTGCCGTGGGTGGGCAGCGGGCGCCTGGGCTGCGCTCGTCAAGATTGGTCCTTCGTTTGATCAGGGGCGCGGACAGCGAGCAGGGCCGATCCCTGGTAGCCACTTGGGTCCCGCCCCGCCGGAACTCAGGCCCTCCAAGGGGGTCCTCCCCGCGGGCCGCACACGTGGCACGGAGTCGGCCCCCTGTCGCCACGCGTGGCCGGAGTCTAGCGGATCGTCGTGGGGACGCAACCTGCGATCCCCGTCGCGGGAAGGGCTCCGCGGAGGTCGCATTGCCCGGCCCGAGGGGGAATCGGACCCCGAACCAAACTCCCCTTGCGCGGACCGCGGTGTTGTGGAGACTCGCCGCTGGTCCCCGCCACCCGTAGCCAGGGGGTTCGATGTCACCATCGTCGTCTCGATCGCCGTCGCGCCGAAGCAGTCGATCCCCGCTGTTGCCCGTGCTCCTTTCGCTGACCCTCTCCCTGGGCTGCGGCACGAAGGACAAGAGCGGTCCGACCGCAAAGCGAGGCCCCGCGCCCCGGCCGTCCGAAGTGCGCGTCGAACTCACCGCCCTCGAAGGCTTCGCCGGCAAGCTGCCGGACGACGTCAGCCTCTGGGAGACCCAGCCGCTCAAACAGCGGATGCAGGAGCTCCTCGCCGAGCGGTACCCCGCCTTCCTGGGAGCGCTGGCCGAGGCCCAGCCGATCGCCCTCACGGACGGGCTGCTCATCATCCGCGGCGAGACGCACCTGCGGCAGCGCGTTGATTGCGGCCTTGCGGTGATTTCGCCGAAGGACGGCGGGCTCTACTTCTGGGCGCGGGTCGACGGCCGCACCTTCGAACGCCACGACCACGACCTGAGCCTTCCGCCCGCGGCTCGCGAATGGATGTCCACCCCGTAACGCTCCGCGACCGCACCCCCCGGCTGCAAAATTCGCAGGTTTTGACACGCTCCGGGTTCCCTCGTACTGGGCGCCCTGCTAGAATTTGGCCGCTCTGAACGAGGAGGAAGCCATGCGCCTGGAGGTCCCCCACTGGCTGCCCGGGCTCCTCGTGGGGGGAGCCATCTCTGTCTGCTTCGCGACCGGCGTCCGCACGGCCGGCGCATCCGATTGGCTATTCGCGCCTAACGTTTGCGTGCATACGCCGGACGCGGCGCAGCATGTTCGACCCGATCTCGTCGCCGCTCCCGGCGGCCTGGTCGCGACCGCCTGGATGGACGACCACACCGGGCAATTCCACGTCTACTTCTCGCAGTCCACCGACTCGGGATTCACCTGGTCGACGCCGCAGGAAGTCGATGGGCGAACGACCGGCACCACGAGTCGGCTGCCCAGCCTGACCCGCAGCCCGAGCGGCACGCCGATCCTGGCGTGGGAAGACGACCGCCTCGGGGCGTACAACGTGTACGTCTCGCGTCGCGATCCGACGAGCGGCGCTTGGGGTTCGGCGATCAAGGTCAATACCGCAGGCAGCCCGCCCAACGCGACCGGTACCATGCACCCGACGGTCGACGTGTACAACGATCAGCGATGGTTCGTCGCGTGGACCGATTGGCGCGAGGGGACCCTGCCGCAGATCTACATGCGCTCGACCCTCGACGGTGGGCAGAACTGGAATTTCGAGCGTCGCGTGAGCGACGAGATCGGCGTGCAACCGGAGACCGAGGACGCCTGTCTGGTAGTCGATCGAAACTCTCCGTCGAGTGCGGTCCAGGTACACTGCGTCGCGACCACCTACCGCGGGCCGAGCCCGGAGAACCTGTTCCCCAACGTCTATTACTTCCGCTCGGACAACGGCGGCGGCACCTGGGCGCGCGGCACGCAGGTAAACGACATCAGTGACGGATACCAGGTCGTGTCGTCCCGCGCGTTGGTGCTGTTGGCCAACGGCAACCTGGTTTGCGGTTGGTCCAGCGACGAGATCGGCGTCGCCAGCTTCCGCACCTCGATCTCCGCCGACTTGGGTGACAACTGGAACCCGAGCACTCAGGTCAATCAGTCGAGCGACTTCGGCACCGGCACCTTCCCGACGCTCTCGGCGGTGGGCAACCAGGTCTTCGGCGCCTACGACCTGTTCGACGGCGACGACCTCAACTGCTACATGCGCGTGAGCGTGGATGGCGCGCTCAGCTGGACGGAGCCGCCGGTCAGGATCGACGACGACACAAGCGGAGCGGCCGGGGGCAACACGGTGATCGCCGCGGCCTCGGCCACCGATGTCTACACCGCCTGGCAGGACACTCGGCCGGGCCTCGGGCCGTGGCAGATCTACGCCGCCTGGGGCTACCGCCCCACCAACGCGGTGGCGTCGTCCTCATCGATCAGTGCTTTTGCGTTCCCCAATCCTTCGCGACTTGACCAGGAAGTGCGGCTCGTCGTGCCGAGCGCCGCCGGAACCCCCGCGAGCTTGGCCAGCTGGACGATCGTCGCCGCTGACGGACGCGTCGTCCGGAGCCTCGACGCCGCGGCTCGGGGCGCCGATGGTGAGCCTCTCCACTGGAATGGCCGCGATGCACTGGGTCGTCCGGTGCCCGCCGGTGTCTATTGGGCCCGTCGGGGCACGCAGGAGGGTTCGATCGCCATCGCGCGTGCGCTGAATCCCCCCGGGACGGCGCGGTTCCAGCGCCGACCGCACCCCGTGCACCGCATCGGCCACCGCGCGGACGCGAGCAGGAGCACCTTGCCCTCGCGCCGCGCGGGCTCTTCATCAAGTCCTGCTCGCCTTCGGCCGACCTTTCGGGTCGCATTGAACACCGGAGGCAATCGTGAACTCGCTGCTCCCCCTCATCATCACCCTCCTGATCGTGTTCCTTGCCATTCGCGGGGTGGTGATGCGTCAGCTTCGTAGCGCCTGTCGAGCCGGCGCGGAGAAGATCCTGCGCGATGTCACCCTCATGTTCGACGACGAGCATGTCTACCGCCCATCGCGGCCCGACGACTTTCCCGAGCTCGATCCGAGTGGCTACGAAGCGGTCCGGAGCTTCGCCGCGACGAATCGCTTCCGGTCGGTCGGTGCGCTCGAGGATCTGACCGTGAGCCAGGCGAATCCGGAGCATCGCACGCGCATCGACGGCTACGTTTCGGAGGATGGGGCGATCGGGATGGCGGCCTACACGCTCAAGGGGATCCACGTCGTCGATCTCACCTCGACGTTTCCGGGGCAGCGCTTCCTCGTCACGACCAATGCCGAGGCGAACAAGTTCAGCGCGCCGCCCACCATCGAACGAGAAACGCTGCCGGCCTCGACCACCGCGACCGAGTTGTTGGCGCGGCATCGCGCAAGGCTGGCCGAGCACCTCGCGCAGAAGCCGGGCATGCCGGTCGTGCCGTTCCAAGGCTTCGAGGACATGCTCAAGACCGCGCGCGAGATGACGGGCGCCATCTCGATCCATCGCCGCTCGATCGGCTATCTCACGGAGGACGAGCTTCGGCAGATCGGTGCCGGGCAACCGCCGTACGTGGTGAAGCTGGTCTGGGAAGAGTTCACCAAGCTCCGCGATCAGCGCGCGGCCTGAACGCCGCGCTAGAACCCGATCGACACTTCGGTCTTGAGCGGCACGGTGACGCTCTTCTTGCCCTTCCACATCCGTAGGGTGAGCTTGCCCTTCTCGACCGGCGCCTGGAAGTAGAGCGTCCGCTCCTCGCTCAGGTCGTCCTCGCTGCCGTAGGTCGAGCTGCTGGTGATCGAGACCGGCACGTCGTTGCCCTTCGCGTCGGTGAACTTGACGCCGGCCAGGTCGCCCAGGCTCTTGTTCGTCTTGAGGTCGACCGAGGTGCTCGAGTCGTCCGACTCCACGCTCACCACCTCGAAGGGAATCGTGCCCGCCTTGAAGTGCGCTCCGTCGGCGAAGCGCACCTGCACCGGGAACTCGTTCACGCCCGTGGCCAGCTCCAGCGCCAGGTCGAGGTCGAGCGCGATGTGCGACGCGCCGTCGCTCGGCACGCCGAGCAGGTTCAGTTCGAGCAGGCAGGCCGAGCCGTTCGCGCCGATCGTCGGGAAGCTGCCGAAGCCGCCGCTCGAGTTCGAGGTCGGGTCGTCCGGCTGGGTCAGGTCCTTCCCCTTGTCATCGACCGCCGAGCGCAGCGTCGAGTGCTCCGAATCGAAGGTGGTGATGCCGCCCGCCGCGCGGCGCAGGGTCAGCGCGAGCGACGTGCCGCCGTCGTAGCCGAAGGGGCGGAGGTCCTGCTCGTCGCCCGGCGTTGGTTGGATGACGCGGAGGCCGGAGAGCTCGAGCGTGATTCCCTCAGGGCCCGTGATCAGGCGCTTCTCTCGCGCCGCGATCATCGCGGCCTGCGCTTCCTTCGTGATGTCCGCATCGATTGCTTCGGACAGCACGGACGAGGAGACCACGCCGGCGCTGCCTTCCGCGATGCAGGCGTCGATCTCGAGCGCGTCCGGCTTGTGGCGGAAGGTGACCTTCTCGACCGCCTTCACGTTCCGCACGCGCACGAAGTCGATCTTGGCCAGCCCGCGCTTCTTCCAGTCGGTCCAGGCGATCGACTGATAGGCCGAGACCACCTCGTCGAGTGCCGGCATCGCATCGATCCCCTCGCCGCAGCTCTTGTCGATCTCCACCTTGACCGGCTCGCCGACCAGGGACGAGAGGCGGCCCGTCATGTCCTCTTGCAGCTCGGCACGGTTGGTCGGCTGGGTCAGCGATTGCATGGTGCTCGCGAAGTCCTGCACCGCCGAGGTGAGCGGCTCCTGGCCGCTCTCCAGTAGCTGGTAGTAGGCGAGCAGCGCCGGCGCGTCGAGTTCTTCGGTGAGCGGCGGCAGGCCATAGCTCTCTTGCGTGAGGTTCGCGATCAACCGATCGGCCGTCTCGTCGTCCAGCTTCGAGAGCAGGCGCGCCTGGATCGCGGAGTCCGGCTTCGCCTCGGCGATCATCTCCTCGAGCATCTTGGTCTGATCGCCCGTCATGTGCTGGCGCACCTCGGCCGCGACGTCGCGCTTCTGATCGCCACCGAAGGCATCGTGCAGGGTCTGCGAGAGGTCGCCCATCAGCGAGCTCATTGCCTGCATCATCCCAGCCATCAGCAGGAATGCGATGTTCCGGATGGCGTGTGCGATCGGATCCAGGCGTTCTGGCGTCAGCATCGGTCCCCCTCGGAGATTCGGTTGGCGCGTCCTCTCGCGCGCGGCGCGCGAAGACCGCGGCGGAGCGCGATCGAGTGCGGGCCGCCGGTCGGACAGTGGGCCCTCCCTACTATCGGCAAACGGATCGGCGGGCGAAAGCGAACAGAGGCTAGGCGAGGAACCAGGGGCGGACGACGAGGCCGTCGCGGGTGCTGGGGCGATCGCCGCCGTGGATCAGCACCCCCGAGGATCGCTCGTTGCCTTTGAGCGCGCGCCACCAGCGGAGGCCGTCGGTCATGTGTGAGCCGAAGGTCTGAGCCACCTTCACCTCGATTCCCACCCGCCGATCGCCGAGGTCCAGGACGAAGTCGATCTCGTGTCCGGTGGCGTCGCGCCAGAAGTAGAGCGGCGCCTCTCGACCGCGATTGGCGAAGGCCTTCAGCAGCTCGCCCGCGACGAAGGTCTCGAAGATGGCGCCACGGAGCGGATGACGCGAGAGAGTCTCCGCGGATTGGATCCCAAGCAGGAGGCAGACGAGGCCGGTGTCGAGGAAGAAGAGCTTCGGTCTCCTCCGAAGGCGCTTGCCGAAGTTTTCGTGGTGCGGCGGAATCAGCTTGGCGATGAAGGCGATCTCGAGCGCGGTCATCCACTGTCGCGCGGTGGGCTGAGTGATTCCGGCATCCTCGCCCAGGCTGCTCAGGCTCAGCTCCTGTCCGGTACGCGCGGCCGCGAGGCGCACGAACCGCTCGAAGGCCGCGAGATCCAGCACGCGCAGAACCTCGCGCAGATCGCGCTCGACATAAGTGGCGAAGTAGTCGGCGAGCCAGCGGGCCGGATCGAGCGAGCGATCGTGGATTCTCGGATAGAGGCCGCTAAAGAGCAGCTGCCAGAGATCGTGATGCGGCGGGTCGCTTGCGCCTGGCTCCGCGTCCAGGGATGACGGATCGATCGTCGTTCGCGCCTCAAGCTCCGCCAACGTGAGCGGAAGCAACCGCGCGATCGCCGTGCGCCCCGCCAGCGACTGCGAGACGCGGTCCATCAGCAGCAGGTTCTGCGATCCGGTCAGCACGAAACGCCCGGGGCGCGGATCCCGGTCGACGATCTCCTGAAGGTAGGAGGGCAGGTCCGGTGCGCGCTGGACCTCGTCGAGGATCGCTCCGTTCCCGAGGCGCGCGAGGAATCCACGCGGATCCTCGTTCGCCTCGAGGCGCACGTCCGGGGTCTCGAGGGAGACGTAGGCGAGGTCTGGGAAGGTCGCCCGCGCCAGGGTCGTCTTCCCCGACTGACGCGGGCCGATCAGGGTGACGACCGGATTCTGGGCCGCGGCGTCTCTGAGGAAGGGGGTCAGCGCTCGAGCGAACATGCTAAGAAACTTCGGCATAGCGAGCGGCATGTCAAATTCAAAATCAGATTTTCAATTTGGCACGGCCGGAGCGGCCTGGGCCGTGCCCCCTCTCCGGCCCTCTGAGCCCGCCGCCTGAGACAGACGGCCACCCGCCCTCAAAAAACCTGTTCGCCTCCGTCCCCTCGTCCGTCTGCACCTCTGCCGACGGCGATCTCGCTCCTTGTCAGCCCGAGCCGGATCCGCGGATCGCCAGAACCGGGGCACGCTCGGCCCGGCCGAGGACGACAGGAGGAGTTCAATGAACCGTCACTTGCCCACCCGCGCCGCGTTGCTGTCCGCGATCCTGCTCTTCGCGATGGTGGTGCCGGCGTACGCGCGAACCGAGATCCCGCCGGTCCAGCAGGTGTTCCCCCCGGAACCGCGCACAGTAGAGGACTTCCTGCAGCACCGCGACATTCCCTCCCGCGGGCCGATGAATGCGGCCGGGCGGGACACGGTCTACTTCGGCTACTACCAGATGATCAACGGCGAGGCGTACGCGGTGCCGGGGGAGAGCTGGACGTTCGACCATGGGGCGTCAGATCCGATGGAGGGATGGCGCACTCAAGCCGTGGGGCAGCCGCAAACGGCCTTCTTCCGCCAAGTGACCTCTTCCACTTGGGCGGGCCACGGAAACCAGGCAGCCTTCCCAAATATCACCGGAGCCGGGGTCGCTTGGCTTGGGCGGATGGAAGACGAAGCAGACGCTTCGTGTTGGGCTGCGGGACTTGGGTACGGAAACGTGTGGGACCAGCAGCTCGTAAGCCCAGCGTACGTGCTAGCGCCCACCCCCCGCCAGATGACACTGAATTGGAAGTGCTTCGTCGATTCAGAGGCCAACTTCGATTCCCTCTATGTCCGATTCGTCTTCGAAAACAACGCGACGCTCACGCTTGCTAGGTATGACGGCAAGGTCGGAGACCCCGCCCTTCATGATCCGATGTTGGCATCGGCCGTGATCCCCGCAGCTTCCGTGGCAGGACACGTGTGGGGAAAACTGACCTTCGAATTCACCAGCGATGGCGGCTGGTCGGACGAGGACGGCATGTACGCGACCGACTACGGACCGGTAGTGATTGACGACGTAGAAATCCAACAGTCGAATTGGACTCACTCCTTTTGGGGATTCGAGACTGGGCTCGATGGTTGGACCCCAACCTTTCCCCCGTTGGGGCCGACGTACGCTGGGGTAGTCGCGTCGTCCAGCTTTCAGATAGATCCGAATGCCGCTTGCAACTGTAAGATTTCAGGAAATGTGCTCGAGGCATTCAACTCGACTCAGGACCCACATCCTTCTGGGCAGCACGAACGCCTGTACAGTCCCATATTGGACGCGGCCGCTTTGCCGGCACACATCAATAGTGCAAAACTACAATTTGATATGTACTCGATCATGCCGGCGACCGCGGGCGTGTTCTACGCTCCCGTCTACCAGTACTACCCAGTAACGTGCGCTGATTCCCAGCAGCACTGGTCACGCTGGACTACCCCGGATCAGTTCGCGTACTTTCACTCCACTGGAGTTGACCCAGTCTGCTTCACGGACAACGGCATTGATATCCCGCTCGCCCCTCTCACGTACAGGTTCGGTCTGGAAATCTACTCGAGCTGTGACGCCTTCGGGATTCCTCCAAGCTCCTGTCAGGCTGGATTGCGCAACATAACCCCGATATTCGACAACATCCGTGTCATGTGCTACGACAAGCAACCTGGTCCTGCGACCACGTTCGGACATGGTGGGTTCTTCGCGGATGCTTTCCCCTCGGACGGAACGATCGGACCCACCAGCGCTGCAAACGCAGACGTAGTGTACGACTTGCACCGAGACAACCCGATTCCGGACCTGCTCGGGGACTCGCTCGTGGTGTTCGGCCCCAATCCCACGCCCGCAACGAGGTGGGACGCTCGTCTCTGGTGGCGGATCCCGCGTGAAGGCCCTGGACAATCTTCTATTCCAGCCTACGTGCAGTGGCAACTATCGGTCGCCGACGGCCGCAATATCACCGGTCGTCACGCCCACTTCACGTTTGGTGAGATGGACTCTGCGCAAGTCGGGACTAGTGCTTACAAATACATATTCATGTCGGAGTTCAAGGAAACGGATGACGACTTTGTTGGAGAGAGCCTTGATCATAACGAGATGATCTGGGATGGAGTGCTTACCCCCGGAACGCAGATCGAGTACTTCATCACCTCCAACTACACCTGCACGCCGACGCAGTGCTACTACCTTCCAGACACGTTGGGCGGCAACTTCAAGACCTTCGACGTGCTACCGAGCTTCCGCACGGTCAATGGATCGAACGTCTATCCGGGGATCCTCGTGCTCAGCATGGATCCAGCGGAGAAGCCGACGATCGAGCGGGCGCTCAATCGCGTGCTCAATGGCGTAGACCTCCCGATTCCGAACCCCGCCCCATGGGACATCTACGACTACGCGGATGGAGCCTCCAATTGGAACGCCCCCTTCGCGCGCAGCGCGGGTGGTAACAACGGCGCGACGCTGCAGCAGCTTCAGGGCTACCGAGGAGTGATCTTGGCGCAGGGCGTTTACGGTGCCGGTACGCTCGCGGAAGAGGACATTCAGCTGCTGTCTCAGTGGCCTCTGAATCCGCCGTGCGGCGGGACAATGCCATGGCAGGGGTTGCTTCTCGAGGGGGACAATGCGGCTGACGCGCTAGCCGCCCTCCCGAGCGGGCCCGCCTTCCAGTCCGAGAACTTCGCCGCCTCGCTCCTCTGTCAGCCGCTCTCCGAGTGCCAGATGGAGTACTCCAATTGCCTGAACGTAGTCTCTTCGGCGGCCGGCCCTGATATCAATGGACCGGTGAGTGTTCTTGGAAACTGGTGCCCGCAGAAGTACTCGTTCGATGAGCTGGTGAGTGAGTATGACGATCGCGTGGCTGCGTGGTACCAGGGACAAAATGGGTGGCACCCCGCGCAGCTCTATCACGTTCGCGAAAACGCCGCCGGTCAGTTGCGCGCCGTCGAGAACGGCATGAGCTTCAACCATCTCTACGACGGCAGCGGTTGCCCCAACGAGGTGAGCGCCAGCGCGGTCGCAACCGGAGCGGAGCGAATGCTGTCCGGACTGCTGCCGTACCTCTTCGCGCAGAGCATCCCAACGTTGATCGTCCCGCCCTGCTCGGCTCCGACGCCGACCGGAAGCATTTCAGGCAGGGTATACCGGGATTTCAACAACGACTGCGTTTGGTCAAGCGATGAGCCCGGGTTCGTGGGCTGGACCGTGGTGTTGCAGCCCAGCGGGGTCGCTACCCTGACGAGAGCGGACGGCTACTATGAATTCACTGGGTTGGCGGCCGGAAACTACACCGTTCAGGTGACTCCGGAGGCGAACTGGCAGATCCTCTGCGGTGATTGGTCCCAGGTGGCGTCCGTGGGTTGGGGCGGTGCGACCATCAACCAGAACTTCGGCCTTGGCCCGCAGGCATCGGTGCAGGACGTGCGCGTGACCGCCGCCGGAGGCATCGCGAAGCCTGGCTTCGCCACCTCGTACACGATCGACTACGCGAACGTCGGCACGATCGTGTCCGGCGCGGCCGGGGTGACCTTCGTCCTTCCGACCGGCGTCAACTACACGTCGAGCCCTGGTGGCACCTACAACTCGGCGACGCGCACCGTCACGTGGTCGCTCGGATCACTGGCCCTGGGTGCGCATGGCACGCTCCAAGTGAGTGGGGTGCTCGACACCAACCTGGCCGCCGGCTCGCAGCTCGTGTCCACGGCCCACATCACCCCCTACCCGGATGCGCATCCCAATGACAATGACGCGACCGTCACGCAGACCGTGGTCAACTCCTTCGATCCAAACGACAAATTGGTCGCCCCCACCGGCGCCGTCCCGCCGACGCAGCTCCTGAGCTACGAGGTGCGGTTCCAGAACCTCGGCTCTGCGTCGGCGACGAACATCAGCATCACCGACGTGCTGGACACCGACCTCGACCTCGCGACCTTGGAGCTTGGACCGACGCGCCATCCCGCGGCGATCTCGCTCAGCGGCCGAACCGTCACCTGGACCTTCACCGGCATCGAGCTGCCCCCGGCCAGCCAGGATGAAGCGGGAAGCCACGGCTACGTCACCTTCCAGGCGAAGCCGCTGGCGGGATTGCCGGCCGGCACTCAGATCACGAACCAGGCGTCGATCGTCTTCGACTTCAACCCGCCGGTGCTGACGAACGTGGTGACCAACACGTTGCTCTCGACCACCGCGATCGACGAGCCCGTGCTGCCGAAGGAGTTCGCGCTCGATCGAATCGCGCCGAACCCGGCGCAGGGCGGAGCCACGAACATCCGCCTCGCGCTGCCGCGGCCGGGCGATGCGCAGGTCATTGTCTACGACGTAGCCGGCCGTCGCGTGCGGACGGTGCTGGACGGGCCGGTGACGGCGGGCTGGCTCGATGTCCCCTGGGACGGTCGACGTGACGACGGGGAGCGGACGAGCGCGGGGATCTACTTCGTGCGCGCGCAGCTCGCAGCGGGGAAGTCTCGGGTCGAGAAGACCGCGCGGTTGGTCTGGATGAAGTAGTCCTTCGTCGGCGAACAGGAACCAGGGGCGGGCGATTGCTGCGGGTCGCCCGCCCGCCTTGGGAACAGCGCGCGAACTCGTATCGGACACCTAGATCCGTAGAACCCCTGGCCGAGGCTCTCTCTATCCGGACACATGGCTCCATGTTAAAGTCGCACCGCTTATCAAGCCCCCGCGCGTCGCACCCGGGGGACGCCCGATCCCGGACGCCGAGGCGGTGCACCGTTGGAGACCGAACCGCACCTCGAGACTTCTGTCGTGCTGCTGCGTCGCGCGCAGGGCGGCGACGCGGCTGCGCTCGACGCTTTGGCGGAGCGCTTTGTCCCGCGATTACGACGGTGGGCACACGGCCGTCTTCCCCAGCGGGCTCGCGGTCACATCGAGACCGAGGACCTGGTTCAGGATGCCTTCCTTCGCACGATGGCGCGGTTGGGCGATGTCCAGTCGCCCCGCGGCGAATCGGTCTTTGCCTATTTCCGCCAGGCGGTCCTGAACCGCGTACGCGACGAGCTGCGGCGACCTCAGCGGCAGGAAACGCTGAGCGACGAAGGCGAGCTACCGGCTGCGGACCTCACCTCTCCCACCGAAAACGCGATCGGGAACGAGACGCTCGCGCGCTTCGAGCGGGCAGTCGAGGAGCTGAGCGTCGCCGACCGCGACTGCGTCATGGCCCGGCTGGAGATGGGCCTCGCGTACGACGACATCGCGCAGCTGCTGGGCAAGCCATCGCCCGATGCGGCGCGCATGGCGGTGGGACGCGCTTTGGCACGGCTCGCCGAGAAGATGGCCGAGCGTGAGCCGTAAGAGGCCCAAGCCCGAACCCCCTCCGCGCTCGGACGAGTGGGACGACGCGTTTCTCAAGGTCAGCGTCGCGGTCGCGGATGGATCGGAGCCCGACTGGGACGAGGCCGAGCGCATCGCGACCTCTCCTGAGCGGCGATCCGCTCTGGATGAACTCAAGCTGATCGCCGGGATCGTCGGGCGCGGCCCCGACCCGCACTACTCCGGGCGGACGGCGGATCCGGCAGCTCTCACCTCACATTTGCGCGAACCGCTTCGGCGACCCGGGCGCGCGCATCACGAGTTCGCCCCCGGCGACCGCTTGGCGGATCGCTACGTCATTCGCTCATTGATCGGCCGCGGCGGCTTCGGCCTCGTCTACGAAGCGTGGGACGAGGAGCTCGAGATCGCGATCGCCATCAAGGTCTTCCGGCTCGACTTCGGCAACGACTCGCGGTCGCTGCGGGCGCTCAAGCAGGAAGCGTTGCTGGCGCGCGCGGTGGTCCATCCGAACATCTGCCGCGTGTACGACGTCGGATCGCATCGAGTGGACGAAGGCGAGGTGTGGTTCCTGACGATGGAGTTGGTGCGCGGTGAGTCGTTGCTTGCCCACCTCCGTCAGCGCGGTCGCCTCTCTCCGGGCGAAGCGTGGCCGCTGGTCAAGCAGATGGCCGCGGGTCTGGCGAAGGCGCACGAGCAGGGGATCGCGCACCTGGACTTCAAGAGCGGGAACGTCATCCTGCAGCCGCGCGGGGGGGAGTTCGACGCGATCCTGACCGACTTCGGGCTGGCGCGGGCCGTTGATGTGGCGAGAGCGACGGACTCTCTCGCTGCGTCCGCCGTGACGCTCGAGGGAACGCCAGCCTATATGTCACCAGAGCAGGTGCGCGGTGAGCCGGCAGGCGTCGCTGCCGACATTTACGCATTCGGCGTCGTGCTCTACCAGATCGTCACCGGGGCGCTGCCTTGGACCGGCAGGACGTCGCTCGACGTTGCACAGAGGCGCCTCAAAGGAGACGCGCCGCGAGCGAGTGCATTGGTCGCCGATCTCGATCCGCGATGGGACGACGCGATCGCGCGGTGCATGGCGCGAGAGGCGCACGCGCGCTTCCCCGGCATGGCCGAACTCCTCCGCGCGCTCGACCCGACCGGATCGGAAGCGGGTCCGGGCTCGGACCTCGATGCTATCGCCGTTCCACTCCCCGGGCTTCCGGTCGAGCCCGACAGCTTGATCGGTCGCGAAGAAGACGAGCGCAAGCTCCGAGCGATGCTGACGAGCGGCTCGCGTCTCTTGACCTTGATCGGCACCGGCGGAATCGGGAAGACCAGGCTGGCGCTCCGCGTGGCCCGAGATGAGGCGGAGGCGCGCGGCGGCTTCGTTCGCTTTGTCGACCTCTCCGCGGCCTACGATCTCGAGTCGGTGGTCGGTGCCGTCGCGACCAGTTTGTCGTTGAGTCCAAAGGCAGGTGATCCGCTCGAGTTGGTGGCGGCCGCGCTTGCCAACCGCGGCGCGCTGCTCTTGGTCCTGGACAACGTGGAACAGGCGATCGTCCCCGCGCGTGAGGCGCTCGGTTGCTGGATCGAGAAAGCGCCGCTGGTGCAGTTCCTCGTCACCAGCCGAATGCGCACCGGACTCTCGGACGAAGTCTGCTTCGAGGTTGATCCACTCTCTCCCGAGTTTGCGCTCCAGCTCTTCCGAACGCGCGCGGAGTGGATTCGACCTGGGCTCGTGCTAGCCGATGCCGAGCTGTCTGCCGCACGCGAGGCGATCGAACTGGTCGATCGCATTCCGCTCGCCATCGAATTGGCCGCGGCGCGCATGCGTGTCATGGACGCGGGCCAGGTGGTGACGGCGCTCAAGCGCAATGCCCGGATTCTCACTGGGGGGCGTGCGGAGAGACACGAGACGCTGGACGTCGTGATCCAAGGCTCTTGGCAATTGCTGGATGAGCGGGGGCAGCGGGCCCTGGCGCAGTGCTCTGTCTTCGAGGGTGGCTTCACGCTGGAGGCGGCCGAGGCAGTGGTCGACCTGGCAGGCGAGCCTGGAGGACCGTCGGTCGACGCGGTACTGCGAAGCCTCGTCGATGCAAGCCTGCTCAGGATTACGCGACGCCAGGCGCTTGCCGGCGGCGTGCAACCGCTGCCCGCTACGCAATGTATGTCAGTGTTCGGGAGTTCGCGCGACGTGAACTCGCGGCGATGCCGACGGAGGACGACGGCGCTTCCGCAATCGTGGCCGCCGAAATCCGTCACGGGCGCTGGTACGCGCATGAAGCGAGCGAGGAGCGCCTCGGTCCTCTCGAAGGGGTGCGCGACCTGAGGACACTTGGCGAGCTGTTCGCCGAACGAGACAATTTCCTCGTCGCGTTCGATCGAGCGTTCAAGCGCCACGACATCGACGTCTGCTTTGCTGCATTGAGAGCGGCGATCCAGATTCTCCCGAAACAGGGGTCCAATTCGAAGCTGCTCGATGTGTGCTCCCGATTCCTGAGTCTCGGGCCGCCGCCGGCGGAGCGTGCGGTCTCCCTGCGAGGTCTGGCACCGGCGCTCGGATTCCTCGGACGTGTTGACGAAAGCACCGCGATGGCTCGAGAAGCCCTGGATCTTCTCCAGCGACATGGCACCAAGCAGCAACTCGGAAGGGCGTTTGCCACGCTCGGCACGACCTACTACACAGCGGCACGCCACGCAGAAGCGATGGATGCCTTCAAGCAAGCCGAGAGCCTCCTGCGCGAGATTGGCGACTTCCAATACAGAGGCGGCGCCCTGTCCAACATCGCAGGCCTGCACAGGGACACCGGCGACTTGCCCGCAGCGGTCGAGGCATACGTGGAGGCGCTGCGTTGCTTCGAGGCGACTGGAGATCTCGCCTCGGTGGCAAGTGTGCGCACGCAACTCGGAGATGTGCGGCGACGTCAAGGAGACTACGAAGCCGCCGCGGAGGAATTTCTCGCCTTCGCGGGCATGCCGCATGTCGGAGGCGGCGCAGGAACCGAGGCCATGAACTGGATGGCTCTCGGGCTATGGCACAAAGACAGCGCTCGTCTCCCCGAGTCGATCGCGGCGTTTGTTCGCGCGCGATCGTTGTACGGCGACTCAGATCCGCGGGGTGCTGCCGTATCGTTGTGCTACGAAGGCATGGTTTGGCGTCAGCTTGGGCAAATCGACCGGGCGATCCGAGATGTTGAACGAGCATCCGAGCTACTGCACTCGTTGAGCTCAAAGTGGTTTGAAGGTGTCGCCCTGTCGAATCTAGGAATTCTGTACACAGAGGTAGGTCGATACGCCGACGCGGAACGGGTTCTGACCCTTGGGCTGAACCTTGCGCGAGAGGTCGACGATATCGCCACGGAGTGCGCCTGCCTGGATCACCTGGGCGCATTGGCGTTTCGCGTTCGCGACCTGGCCCTGGCGCGCGGGTACTTCGGCGATGCGGTGGAACGCTTACGTTCTCGGGGCGAAAGACAACGCTTGCCGATCCTGCTCTGTTCGCTGGCCGAGGTGGTGGCGTGCATCGGCGACAAGCGGTCGGCAGGCATCCTGCTGGCCGAGGCGGAAGAGATGCTGCCGGAGACACACCCCTCGGTCCGGTCGGAAGTCGATGCCCAGTTGCTTCGGGTGCGGGATCTCATAGCCGGCCGATAGTCTCTCCGGAGCGCGGTGGTAGATTCCCCCGCCCGCACCTCCCCTTGAATCTGCGCCTCGAAGATTTCCTGTTCGGCGAAGGCCCTTCCTCCGTCTCCCCCTGTGCCTCGGCGCCTCGCGAATCCCCGCGGCCGACCGAGGGGGAGGATTCGTGCATGAAGGAGAAGCTGATCGCTCTCGTGCTGGCATCGCTTGGCGTCGCTGCGACGAGCGCCGACATCCGGGCAAGCGAACCGGGTGGAGCGGAGATCAACAGCGCAATCGGTACCGCATTCGCGTATCAAGGCCAGCTCAAGTTGAACGGGCAACCGGTGTCCGGACCCACGGACTTTCAGTTCTTCCTCTACGACGGCCTGAGTGCCGGGTCGCAGGTGGGACCGACATTGAGTTTCTCCAACCTGGACGTGTCAAACGGCGTCTTCTCCGCGAGCTTGGACTTCGGAAAGGTCTTTGTGGGAGATGCCCGGTGGCTCGAGACCTGGGTCCGGTATCCCGCCGGGACGGGAAACTGGACCATTCTCTCGCCGCGCCAACCCGTCGCGGCGGTGCCCTACGCGATGGGGTTGGTCCCCGGAGCGACGATCGACGGTAACGGTACCATCGCCAATCCTCTCCTAGTGGTTAACAACCACAATTCGAGCGGAGTGGGCGTACAAATCTCCGGAGGGAAATGGGGGCTCCAGGCGGATGTCCAGGGTACGGCCACCGGCGTTTGGGCTCAGAGCTTCAATGGGACTGGCGTCATAGGCGTTAACGCGTTCGGTGGCGCGGCAGGAGTGTTCGGACTGTCGAATAGCGATGACGGCGTTCTCGGGCAAGGCGGGGTGGGGGTTCACGGGCTCGGCGGGAGCAAGGAAGGGGTGCTAGGCGAGGCGTCGCACTCCCAGCATGCCGGTGTCACGGGGATCCATCACGGAGTTGGCTGGGGAGTGCTGGGGGAGGCCACCGATGCCGGAAGCGAGGGCGTACGAGGTTATGCGACGGTCCCTGGCGCCATCGGCGTTCGAGCCCTTCACATCAACGGTGGCACTGCTCTGCTGGCAGAGGGCACGCACGCAATTCAGGCGATCGGTTGGGATAACGGCATCGAGGCTTCAGGCCAAACCACCGCAGTTCACGGAAGTGCATCGAGTACCTCTGGAACCGGCATCTTCGGAGAGGTCAACGGAGCGAACGCAGTGGCCGTGCGAGGAGATAATCCCGACCCGAGCGGCCGCGCCGGTCTATTTAACGGGCGGGTGGATGTGTTGGGCGCGCCGCTGAGCCTTGGCGCGCAGACTCGGCAGATGATCAATCTGTACGCGGATGCGTACGGAATCGGTGTGCAACCCTACACACACTACTCCCGCACGGACTACGGCGGAGGCTTCGCCTGGTATCAAGGGGGCGTTCATACCGACACGGCCGGCGACCCCGGTGCCGGCGGAGCACGCCTGATGTACACCGACGGAAACGGCAGACTCGAGACGAGAAACGGGATCTGGGCGAAGGGGCTCGGGAACGCGTTCACCCCGCTGTTCGTCACAGGCCTGAGCGACTCCGATGTCGAATTCAAGGTAACGAACGTGGGCGAGGTGTTTGCCGACGGCACCTTCCACTCCGGCGGAGCCGACTTCGCCGAGCTGCTCCCCGCCAAGCGCGGCCTCGAGCCCGGCGATGTACTCGTAATCTCGGAGGACGGCAGACTCGAGAAGAGTCGTTCGCCCTACCAGACGAACGTGGTCGGCGTCTATTCCACGCAGCCTGGGTATATGGGCGGATCCACCGGCGAGAGCGAAGAGGGGAAGGTTCCCCTCGCGGTGGTGGGCGTCGTTCCGATCAAGGTCACCGACGAAGGCGGGCGGATCGTTCCGGGCGACTTGCTGACGACCTCGTCCAAGCAAGGCCGAGCGATGAAAGCGCAGCCCGAGCTCACCGCGAGTGGGCGCGAGTCCTATCCGAGTGGCGCGATCATTGGGAAGGCGCTGACCGGGCTCAAGTCGGGAGAGGGAACCGTGACCGTCCTCTTGGTTGCGAAGTAGGGGGGTGTCCATGCGAACCAAACGGATGTCATGGGTACTCGCGGCCGCGTGCTCCTTGGCGGCGCTCGCGCACTTCCCGAAAGTCGCCGAGGCGCAATCTGGCGGTGCCTTCGAGATTTCGTGGAGCACCATCAGCTGCGGCGGCACCGAGGTTCAGACCGGTGACGGGTTCTCGCTCGCCAGTACGGTCGGGCAGCCGGCAGTGGGAGAAACGTCAGGCGACGGTTTTGGTCTCTCCGGCGGCTTCTGGCTGGGAGGAGGGCTCGCGGTTGGGGTGGCCGAACCGGACACCTCGCTCACGCCGGGTGGTTCGGATCCGGACTCGGTTCGTACGCCGGCGTCTCTCCCGACGGCGTATCGCGTCCTCGCGCCTGCGCCCAATCCATTCCGCGATCGAACGAGGATCGGGCTTGAACTTCCCGCTGCCTCCGCCGTGAGGGTCGAGGTGACCGACGTCGCGGGGCGCCTCGTGCGGGTGCTCGTCGACGCGTCTTTGCCGGCCGGGCGTCACTCGGTGGCTTGGGACGGACGCGATGACGGCGGCCACTCGATCGGATCGGGCGTGTACTTCGTGCGCGTGCTCAAGCCGGGATCGATTCACACGCAGAAGATCGTGCGGGTCGAAGGCGGGAAGTAGCGCCCTCGTTCCCACCGAGAAGCACGACAGTGCGAGCGCCGTGCCGTAGGCCGTGCGGTGCGGTGCTCGCTGATCTACCCGAACTCAGGAGAAGTCATGAAGGGCATCGTTCCATTTCTGCTGCTACCGCTTGTCCTCTGCGCCTGCGCAGGCGGAGTCCGGCGCCCCGCGCCCGGCGCTCAATCGGCGATCGTGCTGATGAAGAACAACATCTTCCCGCGTGAGGGGAGCTTCAATGCCTGCGTGTGGGAGAAGGTTCGGCAGGGTGTTCCGGTCGGAACGGCCGTGGATCAGTGCAACGACCTTGCGCCCGCTGTCGACACGGCACGGGAGGTCGATGTGCCGGACCTGCTGGGCGCGGGTAAGGTCGGAATCGGAACCATAGACTGCGGCATGGTTGCCATCGACCCAAGAGCGAAGGGCGCGGGCACCGCAAGTGTCGCCGACCTAGCAAGAATCCAAGACCAGATTCTCCAGATTCAGATGCGCATTCGGTACCGCGAATGGCGACATCAACACCTACCGGGCGCCGCGAAGGATGAAGATCTGGAAACGAAGAACGCTGAAGACGAAGACGTGCTTTGGTACCTACATGAGCTGCTTAGAGAGCTGGCGGAGGCCGATCGCAGCGAACCGGGGGACTATCCCGAACCTACGCCGGGAGACGACGGGTATGCCGCCGTCGCGGGTGAGGACATGAGCGACTGCGAGCGCGCGAACGAGTTCATCGGGGAGTGCAACCGCGATGGCTGGCGTTCGCCGGATTGCAGGGCCTTCCTGTCCAAGCTCTCGAAGTGCGCGGACCCAGCGCTGATTTTCACGGACCCTGACGCGCCGGCTCCTTGTGACATGCCGGGCGTCGGGTCGAAGGCGCCGGATTCCGTCAAGGACATCATGCTCGTGCGCTGCAGCTCTAAGAAGCGCTACGGTCCTGACCAGAACCCCTGCGATCCGATCGGGATCGTCGGGACGCAGTACACCTACTTTCTGAACCCCACCGACAATCCAGCGCAACCCTGCGGGAATCCTTACACCCGTACGACCGGTGAGGACTCGTGCACGCCGTCATTCACGTTGACCGTCTTCGGCGAGGTCGACATTCAGAATCTCGCGCGCGAAGGGCTGAAGAATTTCGGCGGCCCGGTCTTCTTCGTTCCTGTGCCGAAGGGAACGGACGTGCCGGGGCCGAAGCCGCGGCCGACCGAAGGATCCGAGGGCAACCAGGAAGGGGTGCACGGGGCACCGTGGTAGCAGGAGGCTGCCACGCCTGCCGTCAATTCGCTAAGAAAAATGACGACGACCTGGGCACTTTTCCTGGACCGCCTACTTGCCGCGCCGGCAGATCCAAAGCGTCCGCGGCACGTACACGTCCGGGTCCTCCGACGGATCGATCAACTCGATGTCGACCACCTCGAGTCCGGCGCCACGCACGATCTCGCGCAGCTCGGCCTCGCGCCAGCAGCGCTCGCGCAGCTGAAATTCGAGGCGCCCCCAGCTCTCCCTGTGTGCGCGAAAGAAGGTGAAGGTCGCGTCGCCGTAGACCACGCCGCCCTTCGTCTCGGCGCCCATCTGCATCCCGACGTACAGCTCCGGCCCTTCGATGATCGAGAAGCCGTTGAAGGTCTCCTCGAAGCGCTCCTCTTCGAGCAGGTCGAAGATGAAGAGGCCGCCCGGCAGGAGCGCGTCGCGCACGCGAGCCAGGATCTTCTTCATCGCGGGGACCTGCGTGATGTGGTTCACGCTGTCGAAGAGGCAGGTCAGGAGCCCGGCCGGCTCCGGCAGCGCGGTGGCCGCGAGATCCTGCTCGAAGAACTGCGGGATGAGCGAGGGGGGAGTCGGCGTCTTCCGCACCGGCGAGGTGGCGCGGCGCGCCGAGGCGATCATCGCGGACGAAAGATCGGTGCCGTAGACGCGCCAACCGCGCTGCTTCCGCGCCCACCAGTGTGCGAAGGTCCCCGTCCCGCAGGCAAGGTCGCCGAGCACCCGCGCCGGCGTGCCGTACTTCTTCGCCGCCCGGAGGATTCGCGGCGCCAACGCCACCGCGAAGGGGCGCGGATAGAGCGCCTGCCACTCGTCATAGACCGTCGCGAAGTCGATGTACGCATCCCCAGCCACAGACCCCTCCTTGCCCCACTCGACAGCCGCTCTGTCTTCCTTCTTGCGCCTCTTCCGCTCTTCTGACGCGATCTGCCGCCAGCGTGAAGCGCGCGGCATCATCTCCGCCCGCCCCTCCCGATGCAACCGCGCTCCACGCGATGTTCATCCCCCCGCTAGACGTCGCGAGCCAGCCGCTCGCGTTCTGCCTTTCCGCATGCACCACCAAAGTGCCAGGCGAGGCGAGCCCGATCGGGACGGGGGCCTCTGAGGCGCCGCTCATGCAAACTCGGCAGAAGAGTACGCCTCAAGCGAGCGCCGATGGGAGGCGCGCCCGCCCCCCGGGGTTCCCGCGGGCGCGCCGTGCCCCCGCCCCCGCGGGCTCGCCTCGCCCCACCCCCCGAGATGCATCCGCAACAACCGCGCGCCCCTTCCCCCCACGCGCATCGCGGTGCTATGGATTGACGGTCCGCAGTGGGTCTTTGAAGGGAAAGGGTGGGGAAGCCATGACGCGCAAGATGAAGATCGGTGTCCTGACCGGCGGCGGCGACGTCCCGGGACTCAACTCCTGCATCAAGGCATTCACGTACCGCGCGATCGACGCGGGACACGAGGTCTTCGGCATTCGCCGCGGTTGGCGCGGTGTCTCGCACCTCAATCCCGACGACCGGAGCTCGATCGAGCAGTGGATGCTGCCTCTCGGCAAGGTGCAGGTCAGGACGGTCGATCGTCACGGCGGCACCTTCCTCCACACCTCCCGCACCAATCCGCAGAAGATGAAGAGGAAGGATCTGCCGGGCCACCTGGTGGGGAAGTACGGCGCGGGCGATCCGAACGAGAAGGTCGACATCACGCCGGAGGTGTTGAAGTCGCTCGAGGCGCTCGGCATCGACTGGCTCATGACGATCGGCGGCGACGACACGCTCTCCTACGCCGCGCGCTTGAATCGCGAGGGCTATCCGGTGGTCGCGATCCCGAAGACGATGGACAACGACGTCATGGGGACCGACTACTGCATCGGCTTCTCCACCGCGGTGACGCGGAGCGTCAACTTCATCACCGACCTTCGCACGCCGGCCGGCTCGCACGAGCGCTTCCTCGTGGTCGAGCTGTTCGGTCGCTATTCCGGCGAAACGGCGCTCATCACCGGCTACCTCGCCGGCGTCGATCGCGTCGTCATCTCCGAGGTGCCGTGCGACATCAAGCGGTTGGCGGAGTATCTCTCCGCCGACAAGCGCACCAACCCGAGTCACTATGCGGTGGTGGTGGTGAGCGAAGGCGCAAAGCTCGAAGGCGGAGAGGTGCAGCTCGCGGGCGAGGCCGATGCCTTCGGCCATCGCAAGCTGGGCGGCATCGGCGACATCATCGGCGACGAACTCAAGCGCATCACCGGCGAAAACGTCATGGTGCAGAAGCTCGCCTACCTCATGCGCGCGGGCGCGCCCGACTCGCTCGATCGCTTCGTGGCGTACAACTTCGGCAACCTGGCCTACGAGCTGATCGAGGGAAACCAGCGCGGCAACATGGTGGCGATCCACGATGGGCGCTATACCACGGTGCCGGTCGAGGTGGCCTCCTCGGGTCGCCGGCAGGTGAACGTGCGCGAGTTCTACGACACGGTGGAGTACCTGCCCAAGATCTCGGGCGTGCGCGGGAAGCCGATGTTCTTGTACTGATCCTCTGCGCGGGCCGGGTCGCCACAGCCTGGCCCGCTCCTTCCGCGCCCGCTCCTTCCGCCTGATTGTCCCGGGCGCCTCCGAGAGGGCCGTTTCGGTGGGACGCGTGGTATCCTCTTCGCGCTCCCAACCCGTCCGCGCATTCCATCCCGGCCACTCGCTCGGAGGTCCCCATGCGAGTTCTCGAAGCAACCTGCGCCGCTCTCGTTCGACTCACTGTCGTCGCCTTGACTGGTGTCGCCTTCGCCTGCGGTGCTGCTCGCGCGGGCGGGTTCATCGAAAATGTGGGTCAGCTCGATCCGCAGGTCCGATACGTCGTGTCGGGCCCGTCGGCCGCGCTGTACTTGACCGACGACGGCGTCGTGCTGAACACAAAGGGCAGCGTCGTGCGGACGCGAATCGTCGGCGAGTCGTCCCACGCTTGGTTCGAGTCGCGGGACCCGCGTCCCGAGCGATGCCACTTCTTCCTCGGCTCGGAGCCGAGCGCGTGGCGCGCGAACGTCGAAGCCTACTCCGAGATCGTGCAGCACGACCTGTGGCCCGGCATCGATCTCGTCTATCGCGCGGAGGACGATCGGATCGAAGTGACGCTGGCGGTGGCGCCAGGCGCCGACCCGTCGGTGATTCGCTTCGCGCGCGAAGGGGCCGACCCTGCGCACCCTGGGCTCCTTCCCTCCTTGAGTGGCGTGGCAATCGACTTAGCGTCGGGGGAGAGCGCGGAGCGCAACGACCCGTCGCGCCTCACCGTCAGCACCTTCTTGGGCGGCAGCAGTGACGAGATCGGCTGGAGCTCGGCGGTCGACTCCGACGGCAATGTGTTTGTGGTCGGCCTGACGATCTCCTCGCAGTTCCCGAGCACGGTTGGCGCCTACGACCCGAGCTACAACGGATTCGGCGACGTCTTCGTGTCGAAATTCTCGCCCGCGGGGAATCTCCTCTGGAGCAGCTTCCTCGGGGGGACCTCCACCAACTTCGACTACGGCTACGCGGTGGCGATCGACGCCAACGGTCAACCGATCGTGACCGGCTACACCTTCTCCGCCGACTTCCCGACGACCCAGGGCGCTTACGATCGAGCGCACCATCCGGCCGCCGACGCCTTCGTCGCGAAGCTGAGCGCCAATGGAAGCCAGCTGCTCTGGAGCACCTTCCTGGGCGGAGACTCGAATGACATCGGCTACAGCGTGGCGCTCGACTCGGCCGGGCGGCCGGTGGTCGGCGGGCGCACCCTCTCGAACGACTTCCCGCTGACGAACGGCGTCGCGCAGCCCTACCCCGCGGGCGAAGAAGATGGCTTCTTGGCCAAGCTCTCCTCCGACGGCAGCACGCTCGCGTGGTCGACCTACTTCGGCGGCGAACTCTACGACGGCATCGAGGAGGTCGCGCTCGACGTGGAGGACCATCCCGTGGTGCTCGGCTTCACCGCGTCGAACTTCTTCCCGACCACTCCAGGAGTGCAGGACGAGTCGTGGAACGGAGGACTCTACGATGCCTTCGTCGCGCAGTTCACGGCCGACGGGCATGCGCTGGGTTGGAGTCGCTACTTGGGCGGAAGCGAGGCGGACTACGGCACCGCCCTCGCGCTCGACGCGAGCGGCAACGTCTTCGTCGCGGGGCAAACCGAGTCGGCCGACTTCCCGGTGAGCGCGGGGGCCTATGACGAGAGCTGGAACGGCGGCGGCGCCGATGCCTTTGTCGCGAAGCTGGCGGGCGCGAACGGCGATCTCGACTGGGGGACCTTCCTCGGCGGCAGCATCGGCTACTACGAAATCGCCTTCGGCGTCGGCGTGCTCGACGACGGCAGCGTGGTTGTGGCGGGGTCGACACCCTCCGCGGACTTTCCGGTCACCGCGAACGCATTCGACACCTCGCAGAACGGCGGAAGCGATGTCTTCCTCGCGCGCGTGAGCGCGGGCGGGAATGACCTCGTGTGGAGCAGCCTGCTCGGAGGCGGACTCGACGACTACGCCTACGATCTCGTGCTCGCCTCGAATCAGGAAGCATGGATCACCGGCAGCACCGCCTCGAGTGGCTTCCCGACCACCTTCGGTGCCTACGATCGCGTGTACAACGGCGGGGACTCGGACGTGTACCTTTCGCGCCTGCGCTTCGCGACGGCGGCGGCCGGGGTGATCCGGCGGCGCATCGATCGGCGCGCCCTTGGCGCTCGCGGTCAGACCAACCCGATCGTCGGCGGGAACGCCTCGCTTCGCTTCACCCTCGCGGCGCCGAGCAACGTCACGGCGGAACTCTGCACGCTGTCGGGGCGAAGGCTGAGCCGCGTGGATCTCGGCGTGCAACCCGCCGGACCGCAGCTCTTGCGCCTTCAGTCGATCGCGGGGTTCGATCGACTGGGCTCTGGTGTGTACTTCGTCCGACTCCTCGCGCAGGGCCGAGCCTCCAGCTGCCGTCTTCAAGTCGTTCGATGAGTCGAGGACATCAACTGCGAAGGAGCAGTCGCCGAACATGACCACCACGCATCGCATCCCCGGGCTGGTTCTGACCGATCACCTCTTCGAGGTACCGCTCGACCACGCGCGCCCCGATCGCGGGACGATCGAGATCTTCGCGCGAGAGGTGGCATCGCCGTCCAAGGCGGGGACCCGAGCGCCGTGCCTCGTCTTTTGCAAGGAGGGCCGGGATTCGAGGCGCCGCGTCCCACCGGCGCGAGTGGCTGGCTCAAGCAGCGCTGAGCGAGTTTCGGGTGATCCTGCTCGATCAGCGCGGCGCGCAGGCGGAGTTCACCGATCCACGCGGCAAGCGTGGCGCGAGCAGGCGATCCGCGCTGACAGGCCAGTACTCGCCTGCTTTCGTCGAGCAGATCATCCGCGACTGCGAGTTCATCCGCGCGCGCGTCGCCGACAGCGATCCGTGGACGGTGCTAGGGCAGAGCTGGGGCGGCTTCCTCGCGACCCACTACCTTTCCGCCGCGCCGAACGGGCTGAAGGCGGTGCTGATCACGGGCGGCCTGCCACCCCTGACCGAGTCGGCCGATGAGGTCTACCGCTCGACCTATCGCCGCGTGCTCGACCGCAATCGGCGCTACTTCGAACGCTACCCAGAGGACCGCGCGACGGTGACGGCGATCGTCGCGCGCCTGGCGAAGGAAGAGGTGAAGCTCCCGAACGGCGATCGGTTGACCCCGCGGCGCTTCCAGCAGCTCGGCATCGCCTTCGGCATGAGCGACGGCTTCGAGGCGATCCACGCGATCGTCGAGTCGGCCTTCGATCGCGGCGCGTGGAATCCCGCCTTCCTGATCGACGTGGAGAAGCAGCACTCCTTCACGCGCAATCCCATCTATGCGGTGCTGCACGAAGCGATCTACGCGCAGGAGGGCGCGACTCGTTGGGCGGCGGATCGCCTGCGCGCGGAGTTTCCGACGCTCGACGCCCCCGACGCGCCCCTCTTCACCGGCGAGATGGTCTACCCGTGGATGTTCGAGGTGCGGCGCGCTCATTGGCCTGCGCGAGGCGGCGCAGCGGTTGGCGGAGCGGACGAACTGGCCGCGCCTCTACGATCTCGAACGGCTCGGCGCGAACCGGGTCCCGGTCGCGGCGGCCGTCTACCACGACGACATGTACGTCGAGTGCGGATTCAGCGAACGCGCGGCCGGAGCGATCCAGGGCACGCGCGTTTGGATCACGAACGAGTACGATCACAACGGCATTCGCGCCGACGGCGAGAAGATCCTGGATCGTCTGCTGGCGATGACCCGCGGCGAGGCCTAGCGTCGCTCGGCATCAACGCTCCCCGCGTTGGGCCTTGGCCAGGTTTGCGCGGATCTGCGGGTTCTCCGGGTCCGCGGCCAGCGCGCGGGTGAGCTGCGCGACCGCTTCATCGAATCTGCCGAGGCGCCGGAGAAGGACGCCGTAGTTCATCCGCGGGAAGGGTGCGTTCGGCTGAAGCTCGGTCTGCTGCCGGTACGCTTCGAGCGCGGCCTCGGCGCATGAGCGATACGTCCACGTAGCCCAGTTCGCCGAGCACCGCGGCGCGCGTGGTCGAATCGAATGGGCGCGCGAGTGCTCGGTTCAACAGGTCGGCCGCCTCTTCTCCGCGCCCGGAGTCGGTGAGGAAGCGCGCGAGCGCGATTTGGGCCGCCCCTTGGTTCGCGGGCTCCGACGCGGCCTGCGCGCGAAGTTTCGACTCCTGGTCCGGTTCGATTCGTCGCGCGCCCAACCGCTCGAGCGCGGCGCTCGCGGCAGCGTCCCCGGGCTTCACCCGCAGCGCCGTCTCCAACTCGTCGATCGCGCCCTGCGTGTCGCCGCGTTGCTCGAGCGCCCGCGCGTAGTTGACTCGCACCTCGTAGTAGCCCGGCTTGAGTCGAATCGCTTCCTGGTAGTGCGCGATCGCGTCGTCGATCCGCCCGCGCGTCGCCAGCTCGACGCCGAGATTGTTGTGCGCCGAAGGAGACGCGGGATCGACCTCCAACACCGCGGCCCAGAAGTGCTCCGAGTCGGCGTAGTCGAAGGTGCGGCCAAAGGTCGCGACGCCGTATCCAAGGAGCAGCACCGCCGCGAGCGCGATGCCGGGGGTGCGAAGCGCGCCGCCCATCACGCGCACCGAGATGACCTGCTCGATGAATAGTCCAATGAGGAGCGCCGGCCCGATCAGCGAGGCGTAGATCAGGTGGTCGGCGACGTACGACTTCTCGAGGTGGCCGAAGGGGACGAGCCCGCTCGCCGGCAGCCACGGCAGAACGAAGAAGAGCGCCGCGAAGGCGAGGACGCGATGGCGGCCGGCCAGCCGAATCACCAGCGCGGTGAGCGCGAGCGCCCCGGCCAACCAGAGCCAGAGCGACGGCACGCGCGGATCGATCCGCCAGAAGGAGTAGAGGCCCGAGAGCGGGTTCGGCCAGGCGATCTTGGTCAGATAGAAGAAGACGCCGCGGCTCATGACGAGGGCGCGCTCGATCAGCGAGAGGTTTCCCTCGCGGAGCGGCGCGCGCTCGCGAATCACGGTCGGGATCGCCAGGGCGAGCGCGAGGAGAAAGAAGGGGGCGAGGCGGGCGGCCTCGCGCCGAAGGGCGGCACCGTCGAAGCTGACGCGACCGAGGAGCGGGCGCGCCATCGGGAAGAGGAGCGCCAAGAGCAGCGGCTGCGACTTCGTGAGCATCGCCGCGAAGAAGAGCGCGAGCGAGGTGGCGTAGTGGCGTTCGTCGCGCTGCTCCTGCCACGCGAGGTAGCGTTCGAAGGCGAAGAGCACGAGGGCGGTCGAGAGCACCGTCTTCTGTTCGGTCGCCCAGGCCACGGCCGCGACCTGGATCGGGTGAAGCGCGAAGGCGAGCGTGGCGACTAAGGTGAGGGTCGAGCCGAAGCGCAGTCGCCGGAGCAAGCCGTAGAGGCCGGTGACGGCCAAGAGGTGTTGGGCAAGGCTCACCCAGTGGTAGCCCGCCGCGTGCGAGCCAAAGAGGAGATGCTGGACCCAGAGCAGCGAGAAGTAGAGCGGGTAGTACTGATGCGTCTCGAGCGAGAGCCAGATCGTCCGAAGGGGCGAAGGCGCGCTCCACGCCGGGTTGTCGATCACCCAGACCGGGTCGTCCCAGTTGATGAAGCCATTGCCGCCGAGCCGCGCATAGGCCAGGGTTGTGACGACCAAGATCCCGAGCAGCAGCAGCCCGGTTCGGGGCGCGGTCGATTGGCGCGGGGCAGAAGGCATCGCGACGATTCTAAGAGGGCGCGCCGCGCGGCTCAATCACGCCGGTGGATCGTCTCGGATCCGGTGCCCAGGAAATGCTAAGCGGCGCCGCGCGCGCGGCCGACAATCAGAAGGCCCAAGAAGGGGCGGAGGGATCCGCCCCGGTGCGGAGAGGAGAGCGCGGTGACGGCACCGCAGACATACGCGGCGGAGGAGAGCCACCCAATCGAGGTCGCGCTGAACGGTGCGATCGTCACGACCCAGGCGGGCGTCACGGTGCAATCGCTGCTCCGGGACCACCCGCATCCGGGCAAGCTCCCGGCGCTCGGCGCGATCGTCAACGGGCGGCTGCGCTCGCTCGATCACGCGCTCGTCTCGAACTGTCGCGTCGACACCGTCGACTACCGGCAGAAGGACGGCGTCTCCGCCTATCGCCGGAGCGCGGTGCTCATTCTCTGTGAAGCGGCGCGCGATCTCGACGCGCAGTTCAACCCGGTGGTCGGACAGTCGCTCGGCGGCGGCTATGTTTTCTCCTTGCGGAAGAACGGCACCCCGATCGCGCCGGTGCCGGAGGAGACGCTCAAGCAGCTTAAGAAGCGCATGAAGGAGATCGTCGCGGAGGATCGACCGATCCGGGTACGCAAAGTGGCGATCGAGGAGGCGCTCGAGTACTTCCGCTCGATCGACGCGAAGGACAAGGTCAAGCTGCTCGAAACCACCCGGCGGGCCGAGGTGCAGCTAGCCAGTTGCGGCAACTACCGCGACATCGTGCTCGGACCGGTCGCCACCTCGACCGGGCCGATCCGCTCCTTTGATCTCGTGCCCTATTCGTCCGGTTTGATCCTGCGCTTCCCGTCGGCCGACTACGCGGTGCGCCAGGGGCCAATCGCGGAGTCGAAGCTCTACGACGCCTACCGCGAGACCCGTGCGTGGAACGAGGCGGTGGGCATCGCGAACGTCGGGCAGCTGAACGAGGCGGTCATCACCGGGAAGATCTCCGACATCATCAAGATCGCCGAGGGATTCCACGAGCGAAAGACGGTCGCGATCGCCGACGCGGTCCACGCCAAGGCCGAGCAGGTGCGGCTGGTTCTCATCGCTGGGCCGTCGTCGTCGGGCAAGACGACCTTCACCAAGCGGCTCGAGGTGCAGTTGCGCGTGCTCGGCTTCCGGCCGGTCGCGCTCAGCATGGACAACTACTACGTCAATCGTGAGGACACGCCGAAGCACTCAGACGGCACCTACGACTTCGAGTGCTTGGAGGCGCTCGACCTCGAGCTATTCAACGATCAGGTGCTGCGGTTGATTCGCGGTGAGGAGGTCGAGACGCCGCTCTATTCGTTCCCCCTGGGAAAGCGAATCGAGAAGACGGTGCGACGGAAGCTCGAGCCGGGCGACATCTTGATCACCGAGGGGATCCACTGCCTCAATCCGCGTCTGACCGTGGGCGTCGCCCCGGAGCAGAAGCATCGCATCTACGTCTCGGCGCTGACCCAGCTCTCGATCGACGATCACAACCGCATCTTCACCGCCGACGTGCGGCTCTTGCGGCGCATCGTGCGCGATCGCCTCTACCGCAACTACTCGGCCGAGCAGACGCTTCGCCAGTGGACCAGCGTGCGCGCGGGCGAGAACAAGTACATCTTCCCCTTTCAGGAAGAAGCCGACTCGATGTTCAACTCGGCGCTGGTCTACGAGCCGGCGGTCATCCGCACCTATGCCGAGCGCTTCCTGCTCGAGGTGCCGATCGGCTCACCCGAGATGAGCGAGGCCTATCGACTGCTGCGGTTCCTTCACCTGCTCGTGCCGCTCTTTCCGGAAGAGGTGCCGCAGAATTCGCTGCTGCGCGAGTTCATCGGGGGAAGCGCGTTCCGGTATTGAGTCATGCGCCGCGCCGCGTCGCGCAGCGCCGCGCACGGCACCGCCGCGCCGCGCACCGCGCGCTAGAGGATCGCCAGCGCTGTTGCCACGCTGAGTCCCAATTCCCGTTCCGGAACGAGTTGGCACTCCCGCGCGACGACCCGGAGAATGCGCAACGAGCGTCAAGCGGTCGGTGGATCAGGTTCGTAATCTCGCCCACATGAAGCCCAACACCCAGTCATTCTATGAAGTCGCGGTCCAGCAGACGATCGAGGCGGTCGCGGCCGCCCTCGATCGCGCGCTCGATCTCCGCGTGCTTGCTCGCGCCGCGGCGCTCTCTCCCTTCCACTTCCATCGGATCTTCCGGGGGATGCTAGGCGAGACGCCGCTCGAGCTGCACCGGCGCTTGCGGCTAGAGCGAGCGGCCTGGTGTCTGCTCAACGAGGAAACGCCGATCACCTCCCTGGCCTTCGACGCCGGATACGAGACGCACGAGTCGTTCACCCGCGCGTTTCGCGCGCGCTACGACTGCGCGCCTTCTGACTTCCGGCAACGGGGGCGGGGAGGCAAGGGTCGCCGGCCGTTTCCGATCGAGCTCGCCGCGCAGTCTGGAATCCACTTCCGCGCGGGGAGCGTCGATTTGTCGGAGATCCACTTCATCCATGGAGAGATTCGAATGAACACGGTGCTCAAGGACATGCCCCCGCTGCGCGTCGTCGCGGTGCGTCACACCGGTCCCTACCATCGCATCGCGGAGGCCTTCGCGAAGCTGGGTGCGATCGCGGCACAGACCAAACTGCTTGGGCCGGGGGCGCAGATGGTCGCGGTGTACTACGACGACCCGGAGACCACACCGCCGTCGGAGCTGCGTTCGGACGCCGCCATCTCGGTGGCGCCGGGCGCGTCTCTGCCCGCGCCGCTGCCCGAAGGACTGAGCGAGCTCGAGATCCCGAGCGGCCGCTACGCCTGCGCGACGCACGTCGGCCCGTACGAGCAACTGGGTGACGCCTGGTCGCGCTTGCTCGGCGTCTGGCTCCCGGCCAGCGGCCACCGCATGAAGGACTCGATCTGCTTCGAGCTTTACCGCAACACTCCTGCCGACGTGCCGAAGGAGCAGCTCCAGACCGAGCTCTACGTGCCGCTCGAGCCGTAACCGTCCCCCGGGCGACTCCGGGAAATTCCTTCGGCCGGCCTGCGCCTCCGCCGATAACCAGAGCACATCTTCAACCGATCGGGGAGGTGCCCATGAAGCTCGTCGGAGTCGCCCTTCTGCTTTGCGTCGGTCTCTCTGCCTGTCAGCAGGCTAAGAGTGAGCGCGGCGCACACTGGACCAAGGAAGCATCGGAGCTCGCGGTCTACGCGACCCAGGTTCCGATCTACCCGGGGGCGACGATCGAGGACGCGATGGGCGCCGATCTCTATGGCGAGACCAAGGCCGATCACACGGAGCGCATGACCTTCTTCCTCGAGACCGACGGGTCGCACGACGAGCTGGTCGCCTGGTACGAGGAGCAGCTGCCCGACGCGAGCCGCAAGGAGACGGAAGAGGGCGCCACTGTCTTCAGCTTCGCCCCCGAGGGCGCGGAGGACGGCGAGGACGCGGGGGTCTGGATCGACGAGGACGGTAGCCTCCGCATCTTCGAGAACACGAAGGCCGGGAAGCACTAGCTCGAGCTACTTCGTCTCGGCTTCGACCCAGAACCTCCATGGTCGCGCCGCCCAGTACGGGCCCGCGTAGTCGATGCCCACGCGCGGCCCGCGGCGCACGCGCCGCGCGGGGATGCTCACCCCGCGATCCTCGACCCATAGTTCATCCGAGCGGACCGCATCGCCGCCGTTCAGCTGCTTGTCGATTCCAAGGTGTCGCGTCACCCGGGCCGGCCCGACGATCACCCGAGGAGTCGGCTCGTCGGTCCACACGCCGCGCACCAGCACCGCCTCCGGCAATTCAAGCCCGGCGGTGCTGAAGTTGAGCAGCCAGTGCATGCCGTAGCAGAAGTAGACGTAGATCGTCCCACCGTCCATGTAGAGCGGGTCGACCCGCGGGGTGCGGCGTCCACGCGGGGCATGGCAGGCGAGGTCGCGCGGGCCCCTGTACGCCTCGACCTCGCTGATCATCGCGGAGCGCGCGCCCTGCTCGGTGCGGCGAACGAGGAAGGCCCCGAGTAGCTCCCGGGCAACGCGCAGGGTGGGGCGATTGAAATCGGCCCGCGTCCAGCGACGGCCAGAGACACGCATCGCGTCTAGGCGCCGGGGCGGCGCGACGCCGGCCTGCTCGAGTCGAACGGTCACGGCCATGGTCTCGTCGCTGTTGGGGTGGACATCGAGGAGGGTTCTCCGGATCGCAGTGGCCACAACGACGTCGCATGCTAGCGTGCGGGGCCTGGTCGTTCAACGCGTGGCGCAACGCACACGCTCCTCGAAGAACGGCCGGCTCTCGCGGTAGACTCCGCCGCATGGCCATTCCGACGCGACTCCACGACGCCCTGACCCGCTCGGCGGCCGCCGACGCGGAACGCCCGCTCTTGATCGCTCCGAAGTCGACCCACCGTTACGGCGAGGCGGAGCGCCTGGCGAACCAGGTCGCGCGGGCTCTCGCTCACTTGGGCGTCGTGCGCGGCGATCGCGTCGCGCTCCTCTGGCGGAACACGATCGAGTACGTCGCGGGGTTCTACGGGATCCTGCGCGCTGGCGCGATCGCGGTGCCGGTCAACCACGCGATCGGCGCCGCGGATTGCGGCACCTGCTCCGCGACTCGGGCGCGAGGGTCGTGCTGGCCGAGGGGCACTTCGGCACCGCACTCCAAGCAGGACTCGTCGAATCACCGCCGCTCGAGATCGCGACGCTCCTCACCGATCAACCGGATATCTGGCAGGGAACGATCGAGGGAGTGTCCTCGAGCTGCGCGCGGCGCTAGAAGGAGAGAGCGACGCGGCGATCGACGGCGGCGCGCGCTCGACCGACGATGCCGCCATCATCTACACCTCGGGATCGACCGGAAAGCCGCGTGGCGCCGTCCTTACCCATCGCAGTCTGATCGCGAACACCGAGAGCATCGTGCAGTATCTCTCCGCTGACCTCGGCCGATCGCGTGATGGCGATCCTGCCGTTCTTCTACGTCTACGGGAAGTCGCTCCTCAACACTCACGTGTGGCCGGCGGATCACTGATCGTCGGCAGCGACCTCCTCTTTCCAAACTCGGTCCTGACCCGCATGCAGAAGGAAGGGGCGACCGGCTTCTCCGGCGTGCCCTCGACCTTCGCCATCCTGCTCAATCGTTCGAAGCTGGGCGAGGTGGATCTCCCGACCCTGCGTTACGTCACGCAAGCCGGCGGTGCGATGGCGCCCGATTTGACGCGGCGCTTGATGGAGAAGCTGCCGGGCAAGCAGATCTTCGTGATGTACGGCGCGACCGAGGCGAGCGCGCGCTTGAGCTACCTCGATCCACGCGAACTACCGCGCAAGCTCGGGTCGATCGGCAAGGCGATCCCGGGGGTGGAGCTGCGGGTGCTGCACGAGAACGGCACGGAGTGCGCGCCGCGTGAGCCAGGCGAACTGGTGGCGCGCGGCGAGAACATCATGCGCGGCTACTGGAACGCGCCGGAGGAAACCGCCGCGGTGCTGGACACGCTCGGCTTTCACACCGGCGATCTCGCCTTCCGCGACGAGGAGGGCTTCTTCTACATCGTCGGACGCACCCGCGAGATGATCAAGTGCGGCGCCAATCGCATCAGCCCGCTCGAGATCGAGGAGAAGCTACTGGCGCACGACTCGGTGCATGAGGCGGCGGTGATCGGCGTACCGGACGAGATCCTGGGCGAGGCGATCGTGGCCTTCGTCGCACCGCGGGGCGGGGCGACAATCGAAGAGCAGAGGCTGCTCGAGCACCTCGCCGCCAGTCTGCCGGAGTACAAGGTGCCGCGGACGATCGTGGTGCGCGCCGAGCTGCCGAAGAGCGGCGCGGGCAAGATCCACAAGATCGGGCTCAAGGAAGCTTGGTTGGCGGAGATCCGCGCGGGGTGAGGAGCGCGTTCGGCCCCGCGTGGCCCTGCCGCGGCACGGCGATGGTTGCCGCTCTGGCGGGGTGCATGTCACTCGTCGCATGCGGTGCGCCTCGCGTACGGCAAGACAAGGAGGTCGGCGTGATTCGTCTGCTCGCGCTCGGCGACTCGTACACGGTGGGTGAGGGTGTGAACTGGCGGGAGCGATGGCCGGAGCGGCTGGCCCATCTGCTCCGCATCGAAGGCTTCGGCGTAGAAGAGCCGGACGTGATCGCGCAGACCGGCTGGACCACCGACGAGCTGTCGGCCGGCATCGATCGAATGGGCCCGCGCGGTCCCTACGCGCTCGTGACGCTCATGATCGGGGTGAACAACCAGTACCGCGGTCGGGACAGCGAGGAGTATCGCCGCGAGTTCGTCGCGCTGCTCGAGCGGTCACGCGACCTCGCCGGCGGCCGCGCCGATCACGTGCTCGTGCTCTCGATCCCCGACTGGAGCGTGACCCCCTTCGCCGAGGGGCGCGATCGCGCGCGGATCGCTGGGGAGATCGATCGATTCAACGCGATCAACCACGAGGAGGCGGAACGCCTCGGCGCCCGTTATCTCGACGTCACCACGATCTCACGCCGGACGGTGAGCGAGTCGCACTGGTTCGCGCCGGACGGGCTCCACCCCGGCGAGCGGATGCACCTTGAGTGGGCCAAGGCCGCCGTGCCGGCGTCCGTGGCGATCCTGCGTCATCACTGAAGCGCGGCGCCGGTCAGTTCGTGGAGCAGCGCGGGCGTTGCCCCGAAGTCGCTGTATCGAATCCAAGTCGGTCGAATGCGGAAGTAGGTGAGTCCGGGCCAGCTCAAGCGTTCGCGCCCATCCGGAAAGACGCGGAAGTAGATCTCCTGCATCGGGCCGAGCTCCGCGCCGACGATCTCGTCGGCCAACCCCTCGACCTGCGCCGTCCGCATCTCGTCCGCGCCCGCGCCGCCAAAGACCAACGAGATCCCCGGCCGCGCGCGCAGGTTGCCCGCCTTCCGCGAGTCGCCCAGCGTGTCGAAGATCATCTCGAAGCGATCGGTGATCGCGACGCCGATCATCGCGCTCTGCGGCGTTCCGCTCTCGCTGCTCGACGCTTCCACCGCGTACCGACAACCGCGCAGAAATCCGAGCAGCGCGGCGTGTCGGTCGACCGGCTTCGCCAGGCAGAGGCTGCGCGGCGACGCGAGGTACTCGCCGAAGGGAGGGATGTCTTGGAAGCCGAAGGCGCGGTAGAGCGCAACCGCTTCCACCTGCCGCGCGGTGGTCTCGAGCACGAGACGTTCGATCGCCAGCCCCCACGCTTCACGCTCGAGAGCGCGCAGGAGATGTCGACCGACGCCGCGCCCACGCGCTCCGGGGATCACATACATGCGCTTCACCTCGCCGTCGTTCGACGGCAGACGACGGATCGCCGCGCAGCCGAGCACCTCGAGTCCCTCGCTTGCGACCAGGAATGCCCCGGCGCCCGGCGCCACCTCCTCCGGATCGAGGCGAAAGTGCTCGTCCTCGCGCGCTTCGTTCGTGCGGGTCAGCTCGTCGTTCAAGGCCTCGATCAGCTGTCGCGCGATCGGCGACCCAAGATCGACACGGCGAACATCCATTAGCGCAGCTCCCTTCGCACGACCAGCTTCAAGCCCGACCAGGTCGCGTCGATCGCGCAGACCTTGATGTCGACCCAGCCGAGCGGCAGCGCCAGCTCGCGGATCACGTTCTCGGTCACCTCGGTCGGGATCTTCGCGCTCTGCTTCGGCCAGGAGACCCAGACGATCGCGTCGGGCGCGAGGGTCGCGCGGTAACGTTCGAGCGCTTGAGCCAACTCCGCTCGCCGCAGACTGAAGATGTGCACTAGATCAATCCCGCGGGACAGGCGCGTGGCGAAGCGGACGCCGGTCGGCAGCGGTGCGAGCAGCGTTTTGTAGTCGGCGGGCGCGCCGATCGCGAGCACCGTGGCGCCCTCCTTGATGCCTAGCTTCTTCGCGAGCGGGGTTCCGGAGTAACCTGCGGGCATCGAGCCGTCACTCCGATCTCAGTTCGTCGCGCATGAGCGCCGCGAGCTTCTCGAACGCGCGGTCGGCGGCGGGCGGATCGAACACCTTGTTGTCCGGCACGGTCCAGCCGTGGAGCGAACCGGCATAGGTCTCGCTCTCGTGGCGACCGCCCCACGCGGCCAGCGCCTCATCGAGCTTGGCGATCGCCTCGGCCGGCATGCTCCGGTCCTGATCGGCGTGGCCGAAGTAGAGCCGCGCGGTAACACGAGGGAGCAGGAGGTGAGGACTCGTCGGCGTGTCGTTGTACAGGCCGCCGCCGTGGAAGGATGCCGCGGCCGCGACGCGATCGGGCACGGCGGCGGCGTAGCGCAGCGCCATCCCACCGGTGAAGCAGTGTCCCACCACTCCGAGTCGCGAACCGCGTACGCCGGGCTCCGCGAGCATCCAATCGATGAGCGTGCGCGCGTCACGCTCGACCGCGTCCTGAGTAAGTGGCGAGGTCAGCTCCTGGAAGCGGAGCTTCGTCCGCTCCTCGGCGAAATCGAAGGGAGATTCGAACAGCGGGAATCGCCCGGTGCGGTAGAACACGTTCACGAGCAGCACCGCGAAGCCCCCGCGTGCGAGTCGCCGCGCCTTCTCGATGTGTGCCGGTCGTACGCCGCGGATGTCGGGCAGGTGCAGCACGCCGGGGCGCGGCTGATCGTCCGCGACCCTGAGGAAGTATGCGTCGATTCGCCCGTCGGGCGCTGGGATCTCGACCTCTTGTTCGATCACCCTTGATTCCGTCACGCAGACCTCGCTCTCAGGCTGTGGCGCTTTCGCGCAGGTGGGAGAACACGACGACTCCGGCCAAGATCGCGAACAGCACGATGGATGAACCGATCGTCCCGAAGCCGAGCCCGCCCCTCGCCGGCGGTTTGGTCAGCAGGTCGCCGCAGGTCGCTCCGAACGGGCGTGTGAGCACGAACGCGAACCAGAAGAGGGCGACCCGACTGAAGCGGGTGAAGAAGTAGGCGAGGGCCAGCACTGCGAGCAGGCTGCCGATCAAGACCGCGCCGCCGAGGAAGCCGAGCCCGGAGTCATCGGCTAGGAAGTCACCCAGCGCGGTGCCCAAGGTGTTCGAGACCAGGATCGCGATCCAGTAGAAGAGCTCGGCGCGTCGCGTTCCGATGTGATCGACCGAGAGCGAACCTTCGACGAGGCGCCAGATCGCGAGGATCACGATCAGGGCAGACACGAGAATGAGCGACCCCTTCGTGTAGCCGAACTTGAGGGTGCGGTCCATGAAGTCCGACATGGTGGTGCCCGCGGTGCTGGTCGAGAGGATCACCGTCCAGTAGAGGATGGGGTGGAATCGCCCCGTTCCGAGTTGGGCCAACAAAGTCACGACGAACACGCCGATCAGGATGAGCGAGCTGGCGAGATACCCGACGTTGAGCGTCATCGAGAGGAGATCCCCGGCGGTCTCGCCGAGCGTCGTGGCGCAGATCTTCATGATCCAGAAGAGCGCGGTGACCGCGGCGACCTTGTTCGTCGACATGCGTGATGTCCTGTCTTAGTTGGAGCCAGAATTGGAGAGTGACATGTCGAGTCATCGCCGGGCGTGGGCTATTCCCCCCGCCGCGTCCACTCGCTCCGAAGCAAACCATAGAGCCACGAGTCCGACACCTCCCCTTCGACGATCCATCGCTCGCGCAGCGCACCTTCCTTCCTGAAGCCGAGGCGATCGAGGGTGCGCGCCGAGGCTTGGTTCCTCGGGTCGATGTCGGCCTCGAGACGATTGAGGTCGAGCGCGCTGAAGGCGTGGGCCACGAAGGCGAGGAGCGCCTCGTGCATGAACCCCTGCCCCCAGGCGGAACGCGCGAGCGCGTAGCCGATCTCGGCCCGCCGGCTCGGGTGATGGAAGCTGAAGAGCGAGCAGGTCCCGATCAGCTCGCCGTCCGAGCGGCGAAATAGGCCGACATACAATTCCTCGCGTGCGAGGCGCCCCTCGATGCTCGACTTCACGCGCCCGCGTGCGACTTCGATGTCGTCCCAGGGGCGCGTGCTCCAGAAGCGCATGACCGCGGGATCGGAGAAGATCCTGAAGAGGCCCGGCGCATCCGAGAGTTCGATCGACCGAAGGAGAAGGCGTTCCGTTTCGATGTGAACCGGATCAAACCCAGCCTCGGCCATGCCTGTCCCTTCCGCGCGATCCCGCCGTGCGTCTCGTCTATCGCAAGATGGTGATGGCTCGCCGCGCGCGCTCCGAGCCCGACTCCAGCACGGCGAAGTACATGCCGGATGCTACCTCACGACCGCCGCCGTCGCGACCATCCCATGACAGGTGACTCCAACCGGCGCCCGTCTCCGCTCGGGCGAGGAGGCGGCGCACCTGACGTCCGGTGACGTCGACGATGCGAAGGGTGATCTCGCCGCGCCGCGGCAGGTGGAACCACAGCTCGCTCGAACCGGGCGAGGGATTCGGGCGCGAGGTGAGCTCGAATCCGGGAACGAAGCTGTAGACCGGCTCGATCGCGCTCGCGCCGTAGCCGAACTCGTGCAGGGTGATGTCGGCGAGCGAGCGGGCCGCGGTCGCATTCATGAAGTAGAGCGGGAAGTCGGTCACCACCACCTTGGGGGAGACCGCCGGGTACTTCCAGCCGTCGACTCGTCCGTGGTTCGGGCTCGGCGGCACCGCGGAGGAGTTGTAGGCGTAGATCGGCGTCGTCTCGAAGGGATTGATCAGCCCGCCGAGCGCGACGTCCTGGTTCTGCAGATTGCCGCCGCTGAACGGCCACTTGACCGGATCGACCGCCAGCGCGGGATAGCCGAACTGGAGCGGCGTGGCGCCGGCGTAGTCGAGTTCCGTCGCCGCGCTCGTGCGGAGCGAGTCGGCGCGCAGCACCGACGAGATGAACGACGCCGGCTTGAAGTCCTGCGGGTTGAACGCGGCGGCGCCGAGCGACCGGCGCAGCTCCCAACCGGAAATCCAGAGCTGCCCGCCGGAGGCGACGAACTGCCGAAGCTCGGTCGAGTCGGCCGCGATCGTGCTGAGCTGCCGGTCGGAGTGGAGGAACACCGTCTTGTAGCGGCTGAGGTCGGCGTCGCTCAAGAGGTCGCCGGTGCCGTCGTGCAGGGCCTGCCAATCGTAGCGATCGAGCACCGGGTAGCCGGTCAAGAGCGCCTCGTAGAATTGATCCACCTGCGTGTCGTTCGGGTCGCCCGAGCCGCCCGCGCCGTTCTTGGTCGCGTCGATGAGGTAGATGCCGGCCTGATGCGTGACGCGGCGACCCTCGTCGGTCGCGGTGACCGGGCTCTCGAGTCCGCCGAGGTCGACCGACTGAATGCGGTAGTAGTAGTAGGTGCCGGGCGCGACCGCGAGGTCCTGGTAGGTCGTGCTCGTCGCCGCGACCGAGTCGATCTTCGCGAAGGGGCCGAGCGGCGACGAGCTGCGGAAGATGCGGATCCGCGCAAGATCCAACTCCTGCGTCCGCCAGTCGAGCTGCACGCGATCGGTCTTGGACCAGGCGCTGAACTTTTGCGGCAAGTGCGGCGCAATGCCCGGGGTCACGAGCTTCTCCTCACCGTAGAGGCTTTCGTGTCCCTGCGTGTCGTAGGCGCCGACCGACACCGCCAGTTCAACGTCGTTGCTCAAGCCATTCACCACGAAGCTCGTCGCGTTGCCCGCGTCGAGCACGTCGCTATATCCCAGGGTGTCGCCGCTGGTGGTGAAGCGATAGGCGACGCGATATCCCGCGAGGTCGGCCACGCCGGTGACGGCGTCCCAGTCCACGCGGATCGATCCGCCAGTGCCGCGATCAAAGACGCGCACGTTGGCCGGCGTGGGTGGGGCCTGCGCCAGGTTGGTCAAGAGCGCGAGGTTGATCCGCGTGTTGCGGGTCAAATAGTCGAAGTCCATGAACTGGATCTGGTCGGCTGAGTTGTGCTGGCGGCCGGTGTACTCCAGCGTCTCGATGAAGCGCATTGAAGGAAATCCGGCGTTGTAGAACGAGATGTGATCGCTGCCGCGCCCGGGTCGATCGATCGCCGGCTGCAGGTGCACGGTCATCGACGGCACGTAGGCTTCGCCGACTCTCTTGGCCAATCGGGTGAGCTGGCGCGAGAGCCCCGTCGCCGGCTCCCCCGCAAAGGCGCGCACGCTGGTTGAGTCGACATCGGTTGGCGAGCCGCCGCCGCAACTCGGGCTGTCGGGGCAGCCGTTCACGTTGCCGATGATGTCGTTGTTGATCATCGCGACGATGTCGACGTCGTGCGCGCGTGCCCAGGCCGCGTAGGCCGCGCTGCCCAGCAGCGATTGCTCCTCGCCCGTGAAGGCTTGGAACGCGACGGTCGACTCCAGGCTCTGGCCGGCGAGAATGCGCGCCATCTCCATCTCGGCGACCACGCCGCTGCCGTCGTCGTTCGCGCCGGCCTGCAGCGTCGTCACGTCGCAGATGTTGACCGTGCGCGAGTCCATGTGGCCGCCGACCATGAAGACGCGATCGGGAGTCTGCGTGCCCGGCAGGGTGGCGAGCACGTTTCGATTGAGCCTCGGGGTCGCGCAGACCGTCGCGGTGAACTCGAACCAGCCCGAGTGCAGGTTGCCGCCGTTCCGGGCGGAGATGTTCCGCAGGCGCGATTGGATCCAGTTGCGCGCCGCCCCGATCCCGTTGGCGCTCGAGGTGTCGGACGCCGTGTTGCGTCGATTGAACACCACCAGGTTGGTCTCGTAGGACAGGAGCGTGTCGGTCGAGACCTGGCTGACCAGTGACGCGATCGCGGGATCAACCACCATCGGCGCGCTGACGGCGAGCGCGGACGTTCCCGCGGCAAGCGTGGCGACGACCAGACCGGCCGCGAGGAATGGAGCGTGCATGCGCATCGGAACCTCCGGGGAAAAGCGTGGGCTGAAATGGTACGCGCTTCGTCGGCCCGAGGGCAATGGCGTGCTATGGTCCCGCCGTGAGTCGCACCAAGAGCCAACAAAGGACGATTGCCGGCCTCGAGTGCCGCATCGTCGATGCCCTGCCGGACGACACCCCGCCCACCTTGCTCGTCGTGCTGTGCCACGGCTACGGCGCGCCCGGCGACGATCTCGTTTCGATCGGCGGCGAGCTGCTCCGTGCGTCGTCTCTTCTCGCGCAGCGCGCGCGCTTCATCTTTCCGTCCGCGCCGATCGTGCTCGGCCGCGGCTACGGCATGGAGTCGCGCGCCTGGTGGCCCATCGACATGGAGGCGCTGGACGACGCGATTCGCCGCGGCGCCATTCTCGATCGGAGCAACGAGTCGCCCCCCGAGCTACCCCAGGTGCGCGCGCAGCTCCGCGCCATGCTCGACGAACTCTGCGCCGAGACGGGGCTCCCGCTCACGCGCGTTGCGCTCGGTGGCTTCTCACAGGGCTCGATGCTCACCACCGATCTCGCGCTGCACCTCGAGACAAACCCCGCGGCGCTCGGCATCTTCTCCGGTACCCTGATCCACGCGGCGCGTTGGCGCGAGCTTGCCCCCGCGCGCCGCGGATTGCCGGTGATGCAATCGCACGGTCGCCACGATCCACTCCTCGCCTTCGAAGCGGCCGAGGCGCTGCGCGATCTCCTCCAAGCGGGAGGGCTCGAAATCCAGTTCATTCCCTTCGACGGCCCTCACACCATCGTGGTGGAGGCGCTCTTCGGTTGGATGCGGCTCCTGGAGTCGGTCGCGTCGGGCTGAGCGAGCACCGCGCGCTGGGAGAGTACCCAGAGAAGCAGCGTGCCGGCGCCCATCGGTGCGGCGGGACGAAGCTGGGGAATGAGGAGCGGCAACAAGACCAGGACCGCGGCCGGGACCAGCACTCGATCCGTCCGGCGCCGTCCCTCTTCGGTCTGCTCGGCACGACAGGCGAGGAGTCCAAGCACGCTCGGGACGAGCGCCACGAAGTAGTCGTCCCGCGCCAGCGGCGCCGTGACCAACAGCGTGACGACCGGCAACCCGAATTGAACGATGCGACGATCGCCGGTCACGCGCAGGGTCCAGCTCTTTCGCGACAGGAACAGCAGCGTGGCTGCCGCGGCCGCGGCGAGTGCTCGCGCCAAGGTCCGAAGCGCCGGCGTGTCCCTTCCGCCCAGCAAGAGCAGCAGTCGGGTCGCGCCGGCCAGGATCGATTGATTGTTGGGTAGGGTCGGCTCGGCGAGGCCGAGGTAGTCGCCCGGTCGACCGCCGGGCATCTGTGCGATCGAACCGGGACCTCCTGCGGCGTAGAGAACGTCCCTGGTCCACACCACCAGCAGCCGACCCGCCTCGATCGGGCCGAAGTAGAGCGAAGGCACCAACCACAGCCCCGCGCACGCGCCGAGCACTGACCACAGTACGAATCGCCACTCCCGTCGCCACGCGAAGAAGAGGAGCAGAAGCGCGGCGGGCGTCGGCTTGATCGAGAGCGCGGCGCCGAGCGCGAGGCCCGCGATCGCGGCGCGACCTCGCAACCACCCCCACAGTGCAATCACGAGGCCCAGGAGAATCCAGTGTCCGACCTGTCCGCGGGAGAAGACATCGATGAAGAGGAGCGCGCAGGCGGTGCTGGCGTGACGAAGCGTGCGCGCCGCGCTCGGTCCACGCACCAGGCATCTGCCCCCCAGCCACACCGCGGTTGCCAGCGCGCCGAGCGAGAAGAGGTAGAAGAGAGCGGCCGCGACCGGCATGGGTATCCACGCGAGGGGAATCGAGACCAGCGCGGTGAACGGAGGATAAACGTAGGGAGAGCCTCGTTCATTGCGTGCGTCGTAGATCGACGCGTGCTCGAGTGCGGCGGCGCCGGCCGCGCGATAGACGCTCACGTCGGTGCGGACGGCATCGTCGAAACCTGCGCGGAAGACCGCGTTGATTCCGATGCCGAGCAGCAGAATGACGAGGCCGACCAGCCTCCACCGGCGCGCCGCGGCGAGGATCGAGTTACGCATCGGACTCCGCCAAGAGCGCGCGCACCCGCGGGGCCAGCGAAAGGAAAGGTCGAGTCCTCGCCGCGAGCTGCTCGGCGAGTGGATCGTCGGGGCGCCAGACACGTCCGTCTGGGCGGTGACGCCAGCGGGGATGGAGCCAGTTGTACTGCTCCGCGTAATCCACGACCCACGGTTCGAAGCCCCGATTGAGCGTCGTCACGAACCGGCCATCCTCATCCGCCGCGCCGGCAGGTGAGAGCGCCGGAAGCAGCTCGACCGTCGCGTGCCCGGGCGCGCGACGCACCGCCACCGCCGGCACTACCGCGCAACCGAAGCGACGAGCGAGGCGGGACAGGCCGCTCGGCGAACGCGAGGGCAAGCCGAGAAAGTCTGCTTCGACCCCGCCGCGCGTGGTGTTGAGGTCGGTCATCAGGACGAGCAGCTTTCCGCGACGCAGCGCACGCGCCATGGCGAAGGTGTCGCGCTTCTCGATCCACTCGACAGGGTACTCGGCGCGCGCGGCGGCGAACTGTCGCTCGGAGCCGCCATTGTCGGCGCGCCGATAGGTGACCGCGACCTCGCGGCCGAGCGAGGCCAGCGTGCAGGCGGCCGGCTCCCAACTGCCGAGGTGGATGCTCGCCACGATCGTGCCCACTCCTCGCGAGGTCGCCGCCTCCAGCCGCTCCGTTCCTCGGAGCTCGACCGCGATGTCGGAGACGCGGAGTCCCTCGAGGTAGCTCAGGAAGTGGTTCTCGAATGCCAGCGTGGCCAGCCGCTCCCGCCCCGCCTCATTGAGCTCGGGGCCAAAGACCAGTTCTAGGTTTCGGAGCGTCCAGCGCCATTCGTTCGGGAAGAAGCGCCGCGCCCCGCGCGCCCAGCCGCGCACCTGCGTCGCCGCGCTCTCGAACGCGCCGTGTCGGGCGCGCTGAAGAACAAGTCGAAGGGCCGCGGCCTCCAGCCACTCGCGCACCGCCCGCGTCACGCGCGACGCCTCGAGTCGACGGCGATCGAAGAAGCCGGCGCGATCAAGCGTCGAACGCGGACGGACACCGCAGAGAACTCCGTCTCGCGTTCGCGCCAATGCGACTCGATCGGCTCGCGCAGCGTCCAACGTCGTCCGTCGGGCCGATCGCGCCACACCGGGTTGGTCCAGTCGTACTGCTCCGCAAACTCGTGCACCCAGGGTTCCAGCGCGGAGCAGACTCGGGTCGTGATGCCGGTCGTCTCCGCGGCCGCCGCATCCAACGACGCGGTCGCGAAGATCGGCTCTCCGACCCTCAGTTCGGCGACCCCGTCTTCCACCCGGGCCGCCAGCGCCGGAATGATCGGCACGCCGAATCGCAAAGCCAGCCGGGCCACGCCGGCGGGCAGGCGCGCGCTGACACCGAGGAAGGAAGCCTGCACGCGAGCATTGCCGAGGTCGGAGTCGAGCATCAGTGCGAGGAGGCGTCCTCGTTGCAGCGCCCGCACCGCGTGGAGCGGCCGTAAGAGAGGAATCCACTCGATCTCGGAGCCGGCGCGGGCCGCGGCGAATGCTGCTTCGAGGCGCGGGTCGGCCGGCGGTTGATAGACCACGGTGACGGGAAGGCCGCGTCGCGACAGCTCACGGATGCCCGCCTCCCATCCGCCCAGGTGCAGCGCGACGACGATGCCACCGCTTCCGCCGCGGGTGATTTCGCGGAGTCGCTCGAGCGCCTCGCTCGTGGTCAGTCGCACCTCGAGTTCGCGCGCGCGATACCCCTCGAGCACACTGAGGAAGTGCGACTCGATCGAAAGGCGCGCGAGGGTGTCGAGTTCACGCTCCGCGAGTTCCGGGCCGTAGACCAGGCGAAGGTTGTGTCGGGCCCATCCCCAATGCCAGCGAAGTAGGAATCGCGAACCGCGCGCCAATCGCCGCGTGCGTCGCGAGGCGGCACTGAGGGAGCCGCGCCCGGCGTCCCACATGAGCGCGCGCGCCAGTTGCCACTTGAGTTCGCTCATCATGGGGAGTGGAGCCTGGCAGCATCCCGCCCGCCCGGTCAAGCGGTCGCACTTGCCGCTGGACAGGCGCTCCGCGGTCGGGCGATCTTGCACCGGCGAATTCCGCATCGAGGTCGGACGCATCCAGCACGGATCCCCCAACTCGAGGACGCGACATGAGCACCGTCGAATCGCCCCCCGCAAGAGCCATCGACCGATCGCACCAGACTCGCGACACGACGCCCGGTGGCTTCGCCGGACTCCGCGAGAGCGCAACCTTCGCCGCCTGGAGCAGGTCGGTCACCTGGGCCCTCGTCTGCTCCGCGGCAGCGCTGGTCGCCGTGGTCCTGGAGGTGCTCGCACGCGGCGGAGATCGCCTGCATCTGGCGTTCGCGCAGCCGCTGTTCGCCGCGAACAAGATCGCGGGAATCCCGCACTACCTCTTCGCCGTGCTCTTCCTGATGACCTCGCGGAGCTTTCGCGCGCCGGCGACACGGACCTGGTTCGCGCTCCTGGCGGCGCTTGGCGTGGCGTTGGCGGTCGTCTACCAGGGACTGGGCGGCAGCGTGAATCCCATCCTGCATCTGGCGTTCGCGCTCTACTTCATCGTGCACGTCTTCCGCGATGAGGCGGTGTTCTACCTCGCCGGCGGCGATTCGCCCGCGGTCGATCGTCGTGTGCAGTCCCGCTCGATCCACCTGGTCGGCGCGATGATCGTGCTCAGCCTGGTTGCGTTGCAGTGGCCGGGCTTTCTCTTCTTTCTAGAGACGCGTGGGCTGCTGCCGAAGGACGACCTCACGCGCCTGCTCTTTCCGACGTCCTGGCCGATCACGGCCCGCTTCGCGTCCTATGTCGTCCCGGCGGTCGCATTCAATCTGCTGGCGGCCCGCTGGGTGGCGACGCGCTATCCGGGTGGTTGGCGCGCGTTCCTTCGCGAGCAGCGCGCGCTCTTGGCCGTCTACGTCGGCGACGCCGTACTCGTGATGCTGTTGCCGCTGATCGGAACCATGCTGCTCTTCTTCGTGCTGGTGCACTTCGTCGCCTGGTACCGGCACGCGAGTGAGCGTCTGCCTCGTTCGGCCGCGGCGCCGCGAACGTGGTGGCAGTCGGTGCGGACGACGCGACCAGGCTTTCGTGCCGCCTACTTGAGCGCCGCCGGATGCGTGTTCGCGCTGCTCCTCCTGGCGAGATACCTCTGGCCCGAGAGCGCGCTACTCGGCGCCGCGCTCTCCAACCGCACCTTCGAGTCGCTCACGATCGTTCACGTGACGCTCAGCTGGGTGCCGCGCTAAGCACGGTCGCTTCCGCGGCGGGCTCGAGCAGACGCTGGGCAAGGTCGGCGGTGCGGCGGATCGCGCCCCCGGGTCCCAGACGCTGACGCGTCGCTTCGAGGTCGATCAGCATCCGTCGCCGCGCGGGGGTGTCTCCGAGGAGAGCGCTCGCCTCCCGCACCAGCTGCTCGGGGTTCGCGCGGTGACCGATCAACTCCGGCACCACCTGCCTCCCGGCCAGCACGTTGGGCATCGCGAAAAACGGGCTGCGCACGAAGAGTGGTCGAAGCGCTCGATCGATCGGATGGTGCACGCGGTAGATGACCACCATGGGCAAGCCGAGGATCGCGGCTTCAAGCGTCGCGGTTCCGGAACAGGCGATGAGCAGGTCGGACTGGCTGAGCACGCGGTACGGCTCACGGTTGTACACCGCGACGGGAGCATTCCACTCCGACGTCGCCTTGGTGAGGATGCGATGAAGCTGCTCGGTGGCGGACGAGATGACGAAGCGGGTCGCCTCGTCTCGCCGGGCCAGCGCCTCGGCGGTTCGACGCAGGATCGGCAAGAGGTCTCGGACCTCTTGGTGCCGGCTGCCGGGAAAGAGCCCAATCGTCCGACCGCGAAGCTCGGGCCGCGGAGTCGAGCGAAGGATGTCGATCAGAGGATGCCCGACCCACTCGGCGTGGGCGCCGTGACGTTGGAAGAAGGGCGGTTCGAACTCGAAGACGTTCGCGATGGATTGTGCAAGGGAAGCAACAGTGCGTGCGGCCCCGGTGCCGACACCCATGCGCGCCGCCCAGACGTCCTGCGGGGTCACGTAGTAGAGCGAGGGCACGCGGAAGCGGCGCGCCATCTGCAGGAGCGGGATGTTCTGCCCGGGATTGTCCACCAAGATGGCGAGCCGCGGGCGTTCGCGGGAGAAGCACGCCGACGCGCTCCGGTAACCGCGCGTGACGGTGCCGAGATGCCGAAGCGCTGCCCCCCAGCTTCCGAACGGACCGATGCTGCTCAACTCCGTGAGGTCGGCCAGCGACTCCACTCCCTCGGCCGCCAGCATCGGGCCGACCAGGCCGCGAATCGGTGAGTCGATGCCTCGCGCACGCAGCTCACGGATCAACGGAATGGTCACGCGGTCGGCGGAGACACAGCCGGTTGAGATGAAGATGGGTGCCTGTCGGTAGCTCACGAGTCCCCCTAGAACCGTGGACTGGTTCTACACGCCGGCCGCGCACCGGCGCAAGGCCGATAGGATCGCGTGTGTATAACGGTCGGCGGCCCCTCTGTGCGGCGCGAGCACCGCTTCCGCCCGAGCCGCGATCGCCGATCGGTTGGCATCGGCTTCGAGGTAGCGACGCGCGACGCGAGCCGCCTCTCCCGCGTCCGCCGTGACGGAAAGGACGTCGGAGTCGGCGAGAGCCCGGACCACCGGCTCGAAATTCTCGTGATGGGGCCCGAGGATCGCGGGCGAACCGGCGGTCACCGGCTCGATCGGATTGTGACCTCCGGCGCGCACGAACGAACCGCCGAGGATGGTTGCCCGCATGTAGGGAAAGAGCGAGGGCAGTTCGCCCAGAGAATCGAGTAGCAGGAGGCGCGCCCCGCTTGAGTCTCCGCTTGCGACCTCGCCGCTCCCCGCGCGGCCGAGCGAAGACCGCAGTGCCGGAGCGATCCCCGCGTGCCGTGCTTCCGCGAGCAGGCGGGGGGCACGATCCGGGTGACGCGGGGCTAGCAGCACTCGAAGATCCTTCGCGCTGTCGAGCAGCTGCCGGAGCGCGGGCCAGAAGAGCGCTTCCTCTCCCGGATGCGTGCTCGCGAGGGCGATCCAGGTCCCGCGTTCGAGCACGGCACGCAGCGCGGGATCAATCTCCTCCGCTCGTGGTGGGATCAGATCGAACTTGCTCGAGCCGATCACGTGGATGGCCGCGCCCGGTAGCCCGGCCGCACGCAAGCGCGCCGCATCTTCCTGGGATGCCGCACCCACCCACTCCGCGCGACGAAGCGCGGGCGCGAGGTGTGGGCGAAGCCGCCGGTAGGACGCCGCGTCGCGTCGGTAGATCCGCGCGTTGATCATGAGTAGGCGCGTCCCCCGAGCGGTCGATCGATGAAAGAGGTTCGGCCACAACTCACACTCCGCCACCACCAGGAGGTCGGGGCGGAGCCGCTCCCACGCTCGATCGATCGCGGCCGGGGCGTCATACGGGGCCGCCGCGATCCGCACGCGCGCGTGGGGCAAGAGACGGCGCCAGCGTGCGCGCACCTCCTCGATGCTGGCGCATAGCGTGACGGTGATGCAGGCGGAAGGCAGCGCCGCGCGCACCCGCTCGAGAATTGGTTCGAGGCTGCGCGCCTCTCCCATGCTGGCCGCATGAAACCAGATCGACGGAGTCCCGTCCGCGCCGGGCAACCCACCCAGTCGCTCCGCTCGCTCGCCGTCGTTCCGTGGCGCGAGCGCGAGCACGGGGAGTGCAGCCGCCCAGATCAGATCGTAGAACCGGTGAAGCCGCGAGGATGGCGCGATCGCCGCGCGGGTCTCGCAGTGCGACTGTGCGATCTCGATCTCCACGCGGTCCTCACTGTCTGGGCCGAGCCCGTGCTGTTGGCGAAGAAGCATAGTCGAGACGCCCGAGGCTTCACCACCGGTCCAGAACAACCCGGCGACGGGCTTCATCCGCGCGCCAGCATCCTCTATCCTCAAGGGCGCGCGATTGGCCCCCGAGCAGTGGGGCGCCGAAACACCGACCTGGGAGACACCATGCGCCACGCACCACGCACGATGCTGCTTTTCTGCGTTCTCGCAATGGCGACGACCTGCTCGGCGCTGGCGCAGGGCACCTGGGAAGCCATCCCCGGCGCGCCCGTGGCCGGTCGCCTCGACGACATGCACTTCGTCGACCCGAGCACCGGTTGGGTGGTCGACTCCTCAGGTGAGATCTACCGCACGACCGATGCCGGCGCGTCGTGGCATCTGCAGGCAAGCACCGGCCTCTACTTCCGCACGATCTACTTCGCCGACTCGCAGGTCGGGATCGCCGGGACGCTCGGATCGCAGCTCCTCTATCGCACCACCGACGCCGGCGGGCACTGGGTTGCGATCCCGAACAACTCGATCCCGGTGCCGCGGCCGCCCGCGGTCTGCGGGCTCGCCGGCTTCGGCGATGCGGTCTACGGCACCGGCGCCTACTTCGGACCCGCGGTGCTCATCCGCAGCACCGATCGCGGCGCCACCTGGGGCTCCGTCGACATGAGCCCCTACGCGCGCAATCTGGTCGACTGCTACTTCACCAGCGAGACGAGCGGCTTCGCGATCGGAGGGAGCCCCGGCAGCATCTCGCAGTCGAAGCCGGTGATCCTCCGCACGACCGACGGCGGCACCACCTGGTCGACGCGCTACCTCGGCACGCAGGCCGGCGCCTACTGCTGGAAGATCTACTTCGTCGACGCGCTCACCGGCTACGCCTCGGTCTACAGCACCTCGAGCGCGACGGTGCTTCGCACGAAGGACGGCGGATTGAGCTGGAGCGCGGTCAACGTGCCCGGCATCGACGAGCTCGAGGGGATCGGCTTCGTTACCGAGACGCATGGCTGGGTCGACGGTTGGGGCGGAAGCGCGGAGAGCACCGACGGCGGCGTCACCTGGCAGCCGTACCAGATCCAAGGCGCGGCCAGCGCGATCAACCGCTATCAGTTCTTCGGGGCGTCGAGCGGCTTCGCCGTCGGCTACACCGTGTTTCGCTATCAAGCCACGACCGACGCGCCGCCGCTTCCGACCGCTCCGCGCGAAACGGTCTTCCTGCTCAGCGCCTCGCCTAACCCTTCGCGTGGGAGCATCCGCTTCAGCTTCACGTTGCCGGTCGGGGAACGCGCGATGCTTCGGCTCTACGACTCACTCGGCCGCGAGCTCCGCACGATCGCGAGCGAGGAGCTGCCCGCGGGGCCGCACACGGTCGACTGGGACGCGCGCGGCGGTGACGGCGCGCGACTGCCGGCGGGCATCTATTTGTACAGGCTCGATGCGGGCGGACGGGCGGAGAGTCGGACGGTGACGTTGCTGCAGCCGTGACCCGACCTAGCCTGCAAGGGCGAGCAGGACTGCTTCGTCTCGGGTGAGCGATGCACCGAGCTGTTCTTCGATCGATCCATCGTGGGTCGAGATCTGCGTCCTTGCCTGAGCCCACGCCCGCTCGACCGCCTCTCGATTGTCCGCCGTCAACTCGAGCCCGCTCGCCGCGCGCATGCTTCGCGCGGCGGCGAGCAATCGAATCGCCCGAGCCGGCATGCCGCTGGCGACCGCGTGACTCGCGAAGCCCTCGATCGAGGCGACGATGCCCGCGCGATCGCCTAGCTTGACGCGCAGGTTGAGGCTCCGCGCATGATAGGTGGCGCAGTCCTCGAGTTCGCCCGCTTCGAGCGCGAGCACCGCGAGGCTGTTGCACACGTTGGCCTCGCCCCAGGCGTCATCGAGTTCGCGGAAGAGCTCGAGGCTTCGCTCGAAGTAGCCGCGCGCGACATCGGATCCGCCTTGGCGCCACTGCACGAGGCCGCAGTTCATGAGCGCGCTGGCGAGGACCCGGCGATCACCCGAGCGGCTGGCCAACTCCGCGACCGCCGCGAATCGCTCGCTAGCTTGCTCCAGCCGTCCTTGCGTGGCGGCGATGGCCGCGAGGTTGTTCGTGACGTAGAGCAGATCCTTCTCGTCCCCCGCATCGCACCAAATCTCCGCCGCCTGCGCGAAGTGGCGCTCGGCCTCATCGAGTTGACCGGAGCGAAACGCGACCGCGCCCAGTCCATGCACCGCGTGCGCGAGAAGCTTGCGGCCGCGCGCGTCGGATGAACGATCCTCCCCATCTGACGTCACCAGGTTCGCCTCGATCCGCTCGCGCGCCTGCGCATAATGGGCGCGGGCGCCCGTGATCTCGCCAAGTCGATACTCGAGCCCGGCGGCCGCGAGCAGCACGCGCGCCTCCTCCGCCGGCGAGAGCTCGGGGAGGCGAAGCGCGAGGCGACAGATCTCCGCCCCGTCCATCCAGGCTCCGTTGGCGAGCCAGAAGGGATAGAGCGCGTCGACGAACCGCGCGGCGCGATCGACATCGCCATGCTCGCAGGCGAGGAGCGCGGCGTGACGCAGGCTTTGCGACTCAGGGAGTAGCAGTCCCTCGTTGCCGCGCCCCGACTCCGCGAGCTGCAAGAAGGAGTCAATGAACGCCGCCCTGATCTTCTCCGCGTACGCCGACGAAGCGAGCGCGGCCTGCGCAAAGGCGCGAAGCGAGGGCAGCATCGTGAAGCGATTCTTCGGGTCGAGCTGCACGATCGAGAGGTCGACCAGACGCGCATGACCGCGGAGGGCAGCGCCTTCGCGAATGCCGACCGCGCGGCAGATCGCGAGCGCGGCGTCGAGCGACCAGTCGAGAGGAAAGACCGAGAGGCAGGCCAGGATCCGTCGCTCCTCCGCGGAGAGAAGCCCTGCGGTCCAGGTGAAGAGTGCGCGCAGACTGGCGTGTCGCGGCGGAAGGCTGCGGTCTGCCCCCTCGACTGCATCGACATGTTCCACCAGCAGGCGTTCCACGTCGACGAGCGAGAAGCGGCGCGCGGCCGCCGCGGCCAGCTCGATGCCGAGCGGCAGGCCGCCGACATTCCGACAGATCGCGAGGATCGAACGGAGCGAAGCGTCATCGACTTCGGGGGGCTCCTGCGCAGCGCCGGACGCCGCGCGATCGAGGAAGAGCTGCACCGACGGCGCGTGCCGCGCTTCGTCGGGTGAGGTCGAGTCGGACGGAAGAGCCAGGGGATGGAGCCGGTAGCAGATCTCACCGTGAGCGGCGAGCGGCTCCAGCGCGGTGGCGAGCACCGTGCAGTGCGCCGATACCGACAGAATCGCGCTCGCCAATTCAGCCGACGCCTCGAGCACCGTTTCACAGTTGTCGAGCAGAATCAGCAGTGCCCGATCGCAGAACAACTCCGCGGTCGGCCGTGAATCACCCGGCGCTACAACGACCTGCTCGCGCACACGCTGCTCCGCCTGCTCTCGCGTGCGCGCGGCCGAGAGGTCGACGAGGCGCGCGCCTTCGGCGAACTGATCCGCACGAGTCGCGACCTCGATTGCCAGGCGCGTCTTGCCCACGCCCGAAGGCCCGATGATCGTCACCAGTCGGTTCTCGCGCACGAGAGAGAGCAGGCGCTCGAGGTCCTGCTCGCGACCGATCAGCGACGTGCGATAGCTGGGAAGCGGCAAACGTGAGTCTTCGAGGGGCCGCGCGATGCCGAAGCGCGTGCCGAGGAGCGCCCACAGCTGCCCCGCATCGCAAGGAGTCCCGCCTCGCGTGAAGCGCAGCTGGGCGCCGCCGAAACCGGAAGCGAAGCGAAAGCTCGCGGCCTCGCGGCTGCCGCTTCGTGCCAGCACAAGTCCGAGTGGCGACGGCAGGGACGACGTGTCCTCGTCGAAGACGGCATCCAACCAATGCGACTCGATCCGCTTCCGCGGACTGAACCAGAGGTCATGGAGCTGCGCGCAGAGGCGTGCCTCGAAGGGACCATTGCGGCTGTCGAGCTGCGGCGACGCTTGCCCCGCCTGCTCGCGGAGCGAGAGCAGCGCCAGCGACGCGGCCAACAGGTCAGTCCGCGCATTCGATTTCCAGTGCGTGCCGCGCACGCGGTGGCGCGGCGCACCGTGCGCGTAGCCCACGACGATCTCATCCACAACGCCGAAGGCGCCGGGCAACGAGAAGCGCAGCTCGAGTGAGTGGAGGCGTGGCGGACTCATGAACCTCGGCAATCCCCGCGGAGCTCACCCGAGCCTTGCCCACCGAGTGCGCCGGCCGCGGTGCCGTTGCGGTGACAGTGCGATGCTTGGGCCGGGGCGAACAGGATAGCACTCTCGGTCTCGAGTCAGGCCGGCCGGTCGTACTACCGGGAGGAGGGGATGATGCCTCGCTGGACCTTTGCGCTTCCGCTGATCGCTGTCACTCTCTGCGGCAGCCAAGTGAACGCGACGACGCCCATCGCGCCGTCCGCTGAACCAAAGGTCGAGGCGCAGGCGACGCCTCAAACCGCATCGACCGAGAGCGGCCCGGCGGAGACGGTGGTCACGGAGCCGTTGCCGTCACCGCCCGCGACCCCCGCTGTGCCGCCACGTGCTCGCACCGGCATCTACCTCCACGTGGGCGGCGGCTCCGGCATGGGCGTGATGACGTCGGACGGCATCACCAGCCTCTTCGGCGACGGGATCGGGATTGGAGTGGGCTTCCACTTCTCGTACTCGTTCACCGGAGGGTTTCGGAACATCGCCCAGGTCGAACTCCGCCGCGGCGACTCCTCGCATGACATCCACGGCGCCGGGGTCTTCGGGCAAACGCCCGCCGTGCAGATCCCGATGGACTACGACTTCGCCGAGTATGTCGCCAAGCTCAACCTGCTGAGCGTCTCGCCCGCGAATCTGCGGGGGCGCACCTCCGCGCTCTTCGTCCTCGCTGGCACCGCGGACGTCAGCTACCTGGACAAGCAGGACGACGGCTTCGAAGGCAGCGGCAAGGTGCTCGGTATGGAGTACACGCGCTTCTCTCCGAACGGAGGAGCGACAATCTCCTTGGGTGTGCGTCGCTACGACATCCAATTCGATCAGATCACCCTCCTGGGCCACACGATTCCGTACAACGTCGATGCGAGCAACTGGGTCTTGCACACGGCCATGACCTTCGGCTTCGCGTTCTAAGCTCCCTCTCGTGACTGCGGACGACGCCTGGGTGGTCCTCCGGGAGAGGGTCGGCGTTGGGCGGGCGGCGCGCGTTCGAGAGAAGACGACGCGGGGCGCGCGCCTCGGCGGTGCTGCGCGCGAAGAAGCGTCGGCGTAACCGAAGTACTGTGCCGCGCGGCACCGACGCCGCCCAACACCGACCCTCTCCCGGAGGATTCGACGACGGTGGAAGCTCGCGCGAAGCGATCTAGTGCGTCTAGCGGTAGCGGCCCTTGATCGCGCCCCACGATTGTTTTTGCACGGCGACCGGGTGCGGACACGGGTTCGGTTCGCAGCTGCTTTGGCCGAGGAGAATCCCTCCTTGTTGCACGCACTCGTCGAACGAGAGCACGACGCAGCTGCCATCGCCGAAGCAGCAGGCGCCCGTTGGCACCGAGCATGGGTTCGGATCGCACGGCACGCCGTCGCCGATGTACATGCCGATCTGTTCGCAGGCGGCGGGAATCAGAACCAAGCAGCTTCCGTCCGAAAGGCAGCAGGCGCCGGTGGAGCCGGCGCACGGATTCGGTTCACACACGGTGTCGGCGCCAAGCCAATAGCCGTTGCAGTCGGCGCGCGGGACCACGATGCACTGCTGATCCGCCAGACAACAAGCGCCCGATGGCTGCGGGCACGGATTCGGCCAGCAGACGATGCTGTCGCCGAGGTAGCTTCCGCCTTGGCTCGCGCACTGGCTTGCTTCCATCACGGTACAGGTGCCGGAAGCGAAGCAGCAGGCACCACTCGCGGGCGGAGGCGGGCAGGGGTTCGGTTCGCAGACCGTGCCTTCCCCATAGAAGGTGCCGCCGTCGGAGAGGCAGCCCGACTCGCCCCGAATCACGCAGAGTCCGCTCTGATAGAAGCAGCAGGCACCGAGCATGCTGCATGGGTTGGGATCGCAGCCCACGCCATCGCCCGCGTAGCCGAGACCGTAGTCGTAGCAGTACTGCTCGTACGTCAGGTAGCAGCCTTCGTACTCGAAGCAGCACCCACCGATGTTCGGCGCGCAGGGATCGGGGTCGCAGGTGGTAGTCGCCCTGGTAGTAGGCGTTCCAGTACTCGCAGTCGACCCTTCTCGCCAGCACGCAGGTGCCGTCGGACATGCAGCAGGCGCCGGTGATCGAGAGGCAAGGGTTGGGATAGCAAACGGTGTTGTCGCCGAGATAAAGGTTGCCCTCGAACTCGCACTGCGCGCGGCTCTTTTGCGAGCAGGTCAAGTTCGACGCGCAGCAGGCGCCGATGACCGGAGGACAGGGGTTCGGATCGCACGGCACTCCGTTGCCCAGGAAGATCCCGCCGGTCTGCTGACATTCGACGACGCTCAGCACGACACAGAGGGTCGAGTTCGATACAGCATGCGCCCGTAGTGGGAGTGAAGATCGGGCAGGGCAGGTCGCCCGCCCGATCGAAGCCGAGCGCGCCGTAATCCGCGATCGGGTCGAGCACCGCGGGAATGCTGTCGTCGGCGAAGAAGCCTCCCTGCGTCGGATGGGGGTACAGACTGAAGAGCGAGGGCGCCGGCGAGACGTAGCTGTAGCCGCTGAACCAGTAGACGACGGTGAGAAGATCGGTGCGCGTCGTGTTCCACGACACCGCGGTACCCGTGCCGCTGCCTGGCCATCCGGGGTCGAGGACGCCGAAGTCCGGCACGTGGCCCGATGCCAGCACGCTCAAACCGGACGAATAGTTGACTCCGAAGCTGACGCCGCGAAGGCGCGGCGTGCTGCCCGATGGAAAGGCCGCGAGCACCGACCAGAAGGTCACGGCGCTTCCCGACACCATCGTGCGCGCGTTTTCGCACGCGTCGAGATCGATGCATGGATCGGTGATCGCGCACGACCGACTGTACGGATCATCGGGGCACCCCGAGCCGATGCCCGGCGGCTGGGCGTGAACGATCAGCGTGCCGCCGTGGTTCACCCCGGCGAGGGCATTTGCGGCGAACAGCATGAAGGCGAGAGCCAAGCACGAGTGGCGTACCATGGTGTACCTCGAGAGGCAGGGCCGGGGAGGTTCCCTTTCGCGCCTGAGGGCTACTCCTCCCGCGGCCGCAGGCGCAACGAACCATCCAGGGCCAGGCGGGAGCCGCGGTCGAACTTCCCGTGCGCCGCGGATTGATCCGAAGGAATCGGTCGCTCCGCGTTCTTCTACCTGAGTGATGCCCCGGAACGGGCGGGTAGGTCGTGAGGCGGTGATGAAGGTCAAGCAGGCGATACCCAGCGCTGACAGACGACGAGTTGATGCTGCTCGTCGCGCGCGGCAAGAGAGATGCCTGTGCAGTGTTCGCCGAGCGACACCACGAGCGGGTCTTGAACTTCATCTATCGCCTGACCGGGGATCGGGAACATGCGCGCGATCTCAGCCAAGAGTGCTTCCTCCGGCTCTTTCGCGGAGCGGAGCGCTACCAAGCGCGCGGGAAGTTCGCCGCCTTTCTCTACACCCTCGCGCTCAACGCCGTGCGCCAGCGCGCGCGACGACGACGCGAGGACGAGTGGACTTCGCTGGACGCGCTCGCCGACCGGACGAGCGACCAACACGCCATCGGCCCGGAACGACAGGTCGAGATCGCTGAGCTGAACCGGCGCCTCAACCGGGCCCTGGCCGCCCTGACCGACGATCAGAGGGAGGTCTTCGTGCTCAGCGAACTGGAAGGGCGGCGTTATCGCGAGATCGCGGAGATCCTCGGATGCCCCGAGGGGACGGTGGCCTCGCGAAAGCACGACGCGGTGGTTCGACTGCGTGCGCTGCTCGCCGACTGGAGGTCGTAATGTCGACATTGGACTGCAAGGAGACGCGACGGCTCATCGTCTTGGACCTCGATAGGGAACTAGCCGACAACGATGCTCCGGCGATCGCGACACACCTGGCGGCGTGCTCGAGTTGCCGCGAGTGGCGCCGGGGTCACCAGGACTTCAAGCGCCTGTGGGCTGCCGCGCCGCGCATCCTCTATCGCGCCGAGGATCGGTTTGCGATCCGCAGCTACCCGTTGCGCGTGCGCTGGCCCGCGTTCTACCCGCCGACCAACTCGGTGTGGTCGAAACTCCTCTTCCGCGGGAGATCGGGCGGCCTGCTCGATCAACTCACCGCGCTTGCGGCCATCGGCTCCGTGGTTCTCGGCGTGCAGTTGTTGAAGGAAAGGCTGCTGCCGCGCACGCCAGCCTCGCGCGCCGTCGCGACGCTTTCGGAGCGTGACGCACGACGCGGCGGTGCCCAGGCGAACCTGGAGTCGAGCTTGGAAATCGAACGTCCCTTCTGACGCCGTTGCGCGTCACGGGAGAATGGGAGAATGCCATGTACGCTCGGCCGATCATCTTCACGGGAACGTTGTTGCTCTTGCTCTCACTGGTGGCGATACGGTTCGGAGCCGGGGGCCCGCGGGCCGACGAAGGCCCATCGCATGAGGTGCTAATGCGGAACGGGGAACGCGCGCGCGGTCAGCTGCTCGCGGTGGGCGAGCCGCGCTATCTCCTCCAGACGAAGGACGAGTGCCTGCTCCTCGGGACCTCCGACCTTCGCTCGATCGACGGATCCCCTCTGCCCAAGGCTCCCGGCGAGGGGCAAGCGCTCCGCGAGATGTCGACTCTCGAGGAGGTCGACGCGGAGGGAAATGTTCTCCTGCGCAGTCGCGTCACCGTGCACGCGACCTCGGGGAAACTGTTGACTTCGGTCGACTGGGGACTCGGGACGCATGAGGTTGCGTGGCTTGCCGACTACCAGGTGCTCGATCCGTTCGGGCGGGTGCTTCCGTACCGCGCGGAAGACGTACCCGGCGGCGGAAAGCACGTCTTCGTCGACCTCGATCGACCGCTCCTGCCCGGCGAAGAGCTGGAGTTGACGGTCGTCATTCGGCAACCGCGGGCGGTGCAACGCGACGGAGCGGACTGGTTGTACAGGCAGCGCGGTGACTATCCCGACCCGCGCCTGGTCACGCGGTCCGTGCTGCTCCCCGCGGGCGCCAAGGTAGTGTCCGTGACGCCCGCCGCGACCCAGCACGCCGCTCGCGATGGGCGGGTGGTCGTGATCTGGCGTCGCTACTTCGTGGCCGGCGAGGAGCAGCCGCTCGAGATCCGCTATCGCACTTGAGCACGCGAGCTATCGGTACATCCCCTTGATCCCGCCCCACGACTTCTTCTGGATCGGAACCGGCGCGGGGCAAGGATTGGGATCGCACGACATTCCCGCTCCCATGAACCAACCGTTCTGCATCTCGCAGTCATACTGCGAACTCTGCACGCAGGAGCCGTCGACGAAGCAGCAGGCGCCAAACGGAACAGAGCACGGATTCGGCGTACACGAAGTGCCGTCGCCGAGGTAGACGCCCATCTGATTGCACGCCGCCTGCAGCATCTCCTGGCAAGAACCGTTCGGCATGCAGCAGGCGCCGATCGGATCGTCGCACGGATTCGGATCGCACACGCTGTAGGCTCCGAGCCACGTGCCGCCGCAGTCGGTCGCTTGGGTCACGATGCAGTGATCGGGGTCGAGACAGCAGGCGCCATCCGGCTGCGGACAGGGGTTCGGCGAGCAGGTGGTGTTCTCGCCTTGGAAGCTACCGCCGTAGTTGGCGCAGTACACCTCCCAGGTCAAGATGCAGCCGCCGTAGTCGAAGCAGCACGCTCCCTGCGGCGGTGGCGGAGGGCAAGGGTTCGGGTCGCAGAGCGTGTCGTACCCCTGGAAGGTGCCGTAGTCGGCCAGACACTGCTCCAGGGACGTGCGATTGCAGTACCCCTCGAAGTAGCAGCACGCGCCGAGGTACGGACCGCAAGGATCGGGCGAGCAGTCGGTGCCGTCCCCCGCGAAGAAGCGCCCGTAGCTCAAGCACCAATCGGCGTATCTAATCTCGCAGCCGCTGTAGTCCATGCAGCATGCCCCGAGGTGGGCCGCGCAGGGATCCGGATCGCAGAGAGAAAACTCTCCCTGGTAGTAACCGCCATAAGAGTTACACAAGCTGTGCGACAGCAGCATGCAGCGACCGTCTGACATGCAGCACGCCCCCGGAATGTCGGAGCATGGATTCGGATTGCAGCTCACATTGTCGCCAAGGTAGAGATCGCCGCCGGACTCGCAGTCGACGCGTGTCTTCATCGTGCAGACGCCATTCGGGGTGCAGCACGCGCCAGTCAGCACCGGGCAAGGATTCGGGCTGCACGAAGTGCCGTCTCCCCGGTACACGCCGTTCGAGTCCGCGCACTCACCCGGGGTAAGGACGATGCACTGTCCGGAACCGAAGCAGCAGGCGCCGGTCGGTACCTGATACGTCGGGCAGGGGAGCACGCCCGGTTGATCGAAGCCGAGTGTGCCGTAGCCGTCGATCGGATCGAGTACCGACGGCACGCTGTCGTCGGCGAAGTTTCCGCCCTGCGTCGGGTGCGGGATCACGCTGAAGAAGTGCGGTGTGCTGCCGGAGTCATAGTCGTAGCCGACGAACTTGTACACCACTTGGAGGCGATCGGTCTGAGCTGCATTCCACGCCAGCGCGGTACCGGATCCCGGCGACGGCCAATCCGGTGTCGTCAGTTCGAAGTCGGCACAGCGCATGACGCTCACGACGATCCCGGGGTCGTAGTCGATCCCGAACGTCAACCCCTTCATGCGCGGAGTCGATCCATTCGGGAATGCGACCAGGACGGACCACATCAGAGGGAGGCCCTCCGGCGCCTGGGTGCGCGCGTTCGCGCAGGCGTCGAGCGCGACGCAGGGCTGGTCCAATGTGCAATCGCCGGGCGGCCCTCCTTCCGTACAGGCGGACCCAGCCGAGACCGGTTGTGCGTGGACGATCAGGGTTCCTCCGTGATTCACCCCGGCGAGCGCTTGGGTCGAGAGAAGCAGGAGGGAAAGAGCCAGGAACGATCGTAAGTGGCGAGCCATGGTGCACCTCGTGGAAGCAGTCACGGAAGTGGGGGGGCTTCCGGCGTGCGCGAACGAGTGTACTCCTGCTCGTCCGCGCGATACAAATCTCCACGCGTGGCTTCGTGCGGCGCACTCCGTGCCGTACAGGATAGGACTGTCCCGATTCTGCGGGGAGAGCGTGACGCACGACCGTACGGCCACCGCACCCACCGGCGCGCCGCGTGGTGCCCGAACGAAGCGACCTCGCTTCCCGCCGCGAGATGCCAATCGAGCGAGGGCGGTGTAGCAGCCGCAGGGGGTCTGCAATGTGCAGCGTTCATTCCCCAACGACCGAACTTGGTCTCGAGTGCCGCAGCGTGCTGAAGGCACTCGCTCGGCGACTTCGCCCTCGTCCCATCGCGCTGCCCGCGATCGCGAGGTTCGCGCCCGTCGCCTGGTTCTGCGCGTGCGGCGGACTGGCCTACGCGCAGACCACGACGCTCTGCCCATCCACGCCCGGGAAAATCGAAGTCCGATCGAGCGACTGCGCGAGCCCGATCGAAGCGCATCACGACGGTACGTTCGAGAACGGAATCGCATGGCACCGCCTCGGACAAGCGCCGCCCTACTACGGCGCCTTCGGCGAGGCGTTCTCGCTCGGCCCCGGCAGCATCACTTGCATGGCGATCTGGCTCACGCGGAGCCGAGAGACCCGCAGAACACTCACGGTCGCGTGCGTATGCAGCGACGGACGAGCCGACTGCCTGACTGCGTAGTCGCCACGCGGGCGGCGTGCCGTTCGCACGCTTCTCCGCGTTCCCCGCGATTGGGCTGCACCTCAACGACCTGACGGTGAAGGCCCGTGGAGCGTTCTCTACGGCGTGCTGAGGTGACAGGCCGCAGGTCCGCAGAAGAACCTCGGTGCGACGGGCGTCGACGGTACGGTGGCGATCCACACGAGAAAATTCTGGCCCGCGCGGGCCTGTCCAACGATCGGCGCCGCCCCGACAGCTAATCTGGGCCGGACCCCCGGGAGGGACGGAAACGGGTGGCCTCACCACTTCCTGCCGAGCGCGAATCGACGTTGACATGACGCAGCTCGGAGCGGACCATTGATCCACCTTACTTCTCTGTCCCCCGGCTCAGAACCAAATCCCGGCGAGGACTCGCCCGCCCTTCAGAAGCGGGCACAACATAGTGAGGTGCCGCGTGCCGCGTTCGAACCGTGTTTGGAATTCGATCTCCTACGCGGTCGTACTGACGATTTCACTGCTCGGTGTCGTGCCTGCCGTCCACGCACAGGGCGATTCGCCACTCCCTGTCTGGCCACCGACCACTCAACCCTGCATCTACGGAAAGGCCGGCTGGTACCAGGTGGACGATATCATTCAGTTCATAGGCGATTCGGAAGAGTCCTTTCCTGCTGAACCTAGCTGTGGGTCGTGCTGGGATCAGTGGTCCTCATGCACGCGCGACTACGGACTCCTGTGGAGAAAAGTCACGGCCTTCGATGAAGACAACTGCACCTACTCCGTCGCCCCATATTGCGATGTCTGCGTAGTTCCGTGCTGCTTCTTCTTTGGCGGAGAGCAGTCATCTTGCAACGGATCCTGCGGCGGTTTGTGTACCACGTACGACGCATGCATGACATTCTGGCGGGTAGTCTCCTTCACACCTGACGGGGCAACAGGGAGAGGCTGCTACAAGCTCGCGTTCTACTCCGATTGCCTTGGAAATGCCGACTGCACACACAAGGACGATTGTTTTGTGCTGAGAAGGTGGTCCATGTGACGCGGCCGCTCTACTTCGGTTCCAGAGGTTAAGGAGGGATGACGATGCGTAGAGTCAGGTTTGTCCTCCGTTGGTTGGCGAAGGCGGTGATTGTCCTAGAAGCCGGCTCCCTGCTCCCAACCCCTGCCTGTGCGCAGACCAGCGTTCTGGGAGCTTCGACGCTCGGGGACGTAACGCGCATGACCGCTGACTGCGTCTCGCCGGTCCAGGTCCATCACGACGGGAGTTTCGAGAACGGAATCGCGTGGCATCGGTTGGGCCAAGCGCCGCCCTACTACGGCGCGTTCGGCGAGGCGTTCTCGCTCGGCCCCGGCAGCATCACTTGCATGGCGATCTGGCTCACGCGGAACACGCAGACCTTCGGCGATCCATCCGATCTCTACGTCTGGAGCGGAGGAGTCTCGGGAGAACCGGGGTCGGTGGTTGCCATGGTCCCCGGCGTCGCGTTCGAGAACATCCCGGTCTATCCCGACTTCGGTCTGTATCTCGAGGAAGTCTCCGCAAGCGTCACGGACGAGTTCACCGTTGGATGGTGGGGTGTCTGGCCGGATCGGCTCGAGAGCTACTTCGCCGCGACCGACCTCGATGGTCCGGTCGGGAAGCCGTGGACCTGCGTCGCGCCGGACATCGGTTACCCGAGCGGATGGCAAGACCCGGGGCCGGTGTTCGGCCTTCCGATCACCAGCCTCGGCATCGGCGTGGGCTTCTTGCCCGACACGCCGGTCGCGACGCGGTTGATGTCTTGGGCGCGGGTGAAGGTGTTGTTCGATTCGCCGACACGGGCGCGGTGATCGACGCGGCGTCGCTCAGTCGAGCAGGATCAGCATGTGGCTTCGCGCCCAACCGTGCCCGCTTAGCCGCGCGAAGAGCACCCCCGCCGCGACGTCGCGACCACCATCTGCGCGTCCATCCCAGTAGAACGACGAGGGCCCGGCCTCGTACTCCGCGCGATCGACGAGCGTGCGCACGCGGCGACCGGCGGCGTCGAAGATCTCGAGTGTGACCGCCTCGCGACGCGGCAGCTCGAAGGCGAAGAAGGTGCTGCCGCGGAAGGGCGAAGGACGCGCGCCGTGGAAGAGCGGCGTCGATGCCATGACGATGGGTGAATCGACCGGCGACGCGGCGCGCGTGCCGACCGCGAGCGTGGCGGATCGCGCCGGCAGAGTCGCCGCGAAGGTCGATCCGCTCGGAGTGATCGAACCGGCCGGACCGAGCGACTGCGCGCCGTCGAAGCGATAGAGCGCGAGGTTGCCCGACAGACCGCCGTTCACCGTCACGTTGACCGTCTGCGCCGCGGTCGACTGGTTGAAGAGCAGCACGAAGAGGCGCGAGCCGTCGCCGCGCACGCCGTAGACGGTGACGCGGTTCAGATCGGAGGTGGTCGCGCGCACGCTCTCGCCGCTCACCTGCGCGCCGGCGCCGTCGTAGTTCAGGAAGAAGCGAAACGCGTCCACCATGCGCGTGCCGACCTCGGGCGCGACCCAGCGGGTCGCAACGTCGACTCCTTCGCGACCGAAGATGGCGAGCGCCTCGGCCTGCGCCAGCGTGCTCGAGAGGCCGTCGTCGTTCCCCCAGTTGTATTCGGTGATCGCGAGTTTCATGCCGGGCGTGTGTGCGGCGATCCACGCCTTGACCATCGGAATCAGCGCGACCGGCTGGTTGATCCACGACTCGCTGACGTAGCTCGGGTCGTAAAGCTCGCGCAGCGAGCGCAGGCGCAGCGCCGAAGTGCCGGCCGACTCGTCATCGGAGAGCGCGACGCCCGAGCCCTGGGGGTAGTAGTGGAGGTCCAAGTAGTCGATCAGTCGCACGCCGTGCTGCTGCTGGTAGGTCGCGACCTGCGCGAGGTACCACTCGACCAAGGGCGTCCCTCCATGCGCGGCGCGATCGGCCCCCGCCACGCAATCATCGGCCGCGGAGTTGTACAGATCGCACCACCCCCACGTGACCGGACCAAAGAGCTTGGCGCTCGCATCCTGCGTCTTCATCGCCGAGGCGTAGCTCGCCGTGCGCGACCAGAGCTCGTCGTACGTCAGCTTGGCCGGGTGCACATCGCGGTGCGTCTCGTGCCACAGCATGCACTCGTTGTCGAGTGCGTAGTAGGGAACGCCGCCGGTGTAGCTGGTCAGGTGCTGCATCCACCCGATGTCGTGGCTCGGCCCGATCGTGCGCGAGGTGTCGAGCGGATCGTTGCCGGTGATCTTGGTGCCGTTGGGGCGGACGCCGTTGCCGGCGTCCTCCGCGCACCACGACTGCCAGCCGGAGCGGATGCATTCGTTGTCCTGCTGCGCGCCGTACTTCGCGATGGAGAAGCCCCAGCGCTTGACGCGATCCTTCGCGACCCAACCAATGGTGGGCATGGTGACGAGCGGCTTCGCGCCGACCGCCTTGGTCTCTTGCACGAAGCGGTCGACCGCGCCGCCGTTCGGCAGATTGCCCGGGTTCGGGTTGTCGAGCGGGCTGTTCATGTAGAACCAGTCGAAGCCGCTGTTCACCGTGTCGTCCTGATAAGAGTAGCGCGAGGTTTGGTTGCCACCCCAGCGTCGCACCGGATAGGGCGCCGCGGCGAAGTCGGCGCTCGAGCCCAAGTTCACGCCGTAGATCTCCTGCGAGATCGCGTGGCGATCGAGGCTCGGGTCGACGTTGATCGTGATCGGACCGGTCGGCGCGCCGGGGCCGCGCAGGACGAGGTCGTCGAAGTAGAGCGTGTGCTGATCGGCTGCGCCCCAGGCCTGGAAAATGAGGCCGTCGACCGAGCCGTTGGTTACGCCGCAGGCGCTGAACGGCACGCGCGCCAGCGCCCACGCGCCGCCGGGGATCTGCCCGCCCTGCACGTACGCATCGAGCACGACGCTGCCGCGGTTCGCGCCGTTCATCTGAAGCACGAGGCCGATGTCCTTGCCCGCCGCGTCGCCGCCGTTGACCCAGAACTCGAGCGTGTCCAGCTCCGACACGGCGAAGCCGCCGGCGAGGTGGAAGAAGAGCCCCTCCCAGTTGGTCGCGTGCATCGAGATCGAGTAGGTGCCGGAGTGCTTGGTCGTGCTCTCGGTCAGCGAGTGCCCCGCCCAGCTCCAATCCTGAAAGCTGTTCCTGAGCGCGTCGTCATAGACCGTGAGGGTCGCGGCGTGCGCGGAGATTGCGGCGACGAGCAGGGCGGAGATCGCGAGCGATGAGGTCAGCAATGGAGCGCGTGTCATCGGTCCTCCGAAAGACGCATGACTGGTCGAGCCCCATTTGCGGCGAGCGCAGGGTAGCACCGCGCCCGGCGCGCGTGCGACACTTGTTCGCGCCGCGCAGAGGATCCGGACCATCACCGAGGCAGGTCAGCCATGCAGCCACGCACCCATCGCACCACCACCGCATCGCTCACGACGCGCCGCGCCGTGGGCGGAGCGTTCTTCCTTGCACTCGCCCTTGCCGCGTCGGCCGAGGCCGATGACTGGACCAACTCCGGCGGCAACGCCGGCCGGAACTCCGCCGTGCAGTCGCCCAGCCCGGCGACCGCGAACCTTCGCTGGTCCAGTGCGCGGAGCAGCCTGATCTCGTGGCTGCCGGTGACCGACGGGACGTCCGTTTACACCGTGCGGCAACCCAAGTGGCCCTATCAGCAGCCGAACGATGCCTACGTGGTCGCGATGGACCTCGTGACGGGCGCCGAGCGCTGGGCGGTGGTGCTGCCGTACGTCAGCGGCGACTGGATTCCGTGGGTCGGCGGCGTGAACGGCGGGAGGGTCTACTGCTCGCGGTCGGGCAACGGTGCGTCGGTCTCGGCCAAGCTGTACGCGCTCGACGCGATCGACGGGCACACCCTCTGGTCGTCGGTCGCTCTTCAGAACGCGGGGTCGTACGACGGAATGGTCTTCGCGCCCGACGGCGACCCGATCGTGGCGAGCTTCCAAGACATCTGGCGCTTCAACGCGGAGGACGGGACGACGGTGTGGCACGCCACCCGCGTCGGCTCGGTCAGCGGCAACTGCGGCGGCGCCCTCTTCGGCAACGCCTTCTACGTCGCGGATGCGGTGGCCGGCGGTCACGCGATCGTGCGCTACGACGCGACGACCGGCGCGCGCCTCTACCAGAGCGAGCTGATGCCGGGCTTCACCATCCAGAACACGCCGATGGTGGGACCGGACGGCACGGTGTACTTGAACCGCGCGCAGAACAACGTGTCGGTCGACTTCTACTACGCGTTCACCGACACCGGCTCGGGCTTCCTGCTCAAGTGGAAGGTGGCGGGAATGAGCGGCGCCGGCGCCGAGCTGGGCGTGGGACCAGGCGGCAGCGTCTACGTGATCACGCCGGGGCCAAAGCTCGCGCGCCTCGACCCGAGCAACGGCGCGGTGCTGAACGAGACGGCGGTGCTGAGCGGATTCCTCTCCGCGCGGTTTGCCATCGACCGCGTCGGGCGGGTCTACTTCTCGAACGGGGGCGCGGCCGCGGGGCGCCTCTACGCCTATGAAGAGGACCTGACGCCGCGATGGAACGTCGCGGTGGCCAACATCAACATCGGCGGGCCGACCCTCGCGGCGGACGGCACGTTGATCGTATCGGGCCCCGGCACCGACTTCCGCGCGTACTACACGCCGACCACCGATGCGCCAGAGCTGCTCTCGCTGCGCGACGATGCCGCGCCTTTCGCCGCGCCCAATCCCTTTGATCGCGAAACCTCGATTCGCTTCTCGCTGCCGCATGGAGGGCCGATCGCGCTCGATCTGTTCGATGCGAGCGGAGCGCGCGTGCGGCGATTGATCGCGGGGGAAGATTTGACCTCGGGCCAACACGCTGTGAGGTGGGACGGCCGCGCGGATGACGGCCGCCAGCTTGCGAACGGCGTCTACTTTCTGCGGCTGATGTCGAGCGGTGTTTCGACGAGCGGGCGGGTTCTGCTCACGCGATAGGTAGGTTCACGCGACGCCCCGACGAGCGCGCCTCACTCGGACGACGCACTCACGCGACGATCGCGGCGTCGATGTCGCGCGGCGCCGCCAAGGCCCGAAGCGTCAGAACCCACACGACGACGGAGAGCATCGCGCGCAGCAGCGAGAGCGTGAGGGCCTCGGTCCCCCAAATCGACCACTCGGGCGAGAGCACGCCGAGGAAGATCGCCACCGCGAGCAGGAACCACGAGCCCCGATCGCGTGACCAGGCCGGCAGCTCGCGAATGGCCAGGAGAAGCGGGAGCAGCAGCAGCGTCTGGTAATCGAGCCAGGACGTTGGGCTCAGGAACACGACCAGACAGAGCGCCGCCCCGAACAGCAGGGCTTCACGAAGCGGCCCTGAGATCAAGCTGACGCGCCAGGCGCGCGCGGTCGCGAGGACCATCACCGCGCCGACCAACAGGTGAAGCGCGCGCGTGGTCCAGATCGCGGACGGCACGCCGCATTCCTCGAGGATGTTGAGCTGGATCGACTGCCACAGCTTGGCCGCATGCGCCGCTCCCGCGAACACGAGCAGAGCGAGTCGCCCGATCGTTCCCGCGAGGCTCACGTTCTCCGGCCCGAGCCCCGTGCCTCCCAGGTGCGGCAGGATCCGCGTGAAGTACTCGACTGCGAAGCGAGGCGGGATCACGAGCGACGCGAGGAGCAGTGTGATCAGCCCTCCGGCCATCATCCCGACGAGCGCTGTCCACCGACGTCGCGCCACGAGCAGCAACGCGAAGAGGCCCGGATACACCTTGAGCGCGGCCGCGGCGCCGATCGCCGCGCCGGCTCCCAACTCCGCGCGCCGCGACCCAGAGAGAAACGCCGCCGCGGTCAAGAGAAGCAAGAGCAGAGGCTCGAGCTGCGGACCGTTCAAGCTCTCGTCAACCGGGGACCACGCCAAGACGAGCACGAGCAGCGCGGCGAGGCCGAGCGGACTCCACCTGCGCCGCCGAGCGATCAGGAACACCGTAGCCGCCAACGCCGCGAGGTCGAGCGCCGCGATTTTTTGCGCCATCGGCTTCCATCGTTGCGATTTGATGAGGGTGAGCAGCGCGGCATAGGGAGGCGGGTACTTGTACACCGGGCTGCCCGGGCGAAAGTACTTCTCCTGCTGCGTGTCGTAGAGCACGCCCGACTTCTCGTACTTCGCGAGCTCGCTCAGGAAGATGCGCGTGTCGTAGAAGAGAAGATTCGGCTTGTAGGTGAACAGCGACCGGAAGCGATGGTCGTAGCGGAGCCCGATGGGCACCAAGGCCAAGAGCAGGAGCAGCCACAGCGCGCCCTTCACCACGGTGTGATGCTTCAGCACTCCCGATCGCCCCCCCCAAGGTCACTCGCGGCCCGACCGAAGATGCTCGGTCGACCCAGGTCTGTCAATCGAGCACGCCGCGGCCTTTCTGCGGCTCGCGAAATCGACCGCGAGCCAGGGCGGCCTTCCGACCGATACAATGGTCGGGATGGAAACGAGCCCCCAAATGACACGACCCGCGGCGTGGGCGCTGGCCTGCGGAGCAAGGCCAGAGTTGCGCTGCTCGACACCGGCCCCGATCTCCTGGCCGACGTGGCCCGTGTCATGGAGGCGGCCGACTGGCGAAGCGCGATCCCGGAAGGCGCGGCCATCGCGCTCAAACCGAACCTCGGCTTCGATCATCTGCTCCCCGGCGCCATCACCTCGCCGCTCGTGGTCGAAGGGGTGGTGCGCGTGCTCCGCGAACGCGCCTCCAAGATCTACCTGGTCGAGGCGGACCAGGTGGTGGTCGACATCGAGGTCTCCTTCCGTCGCGCCGGCATGGACCGGATCTGCCGCCAGTACGGGCTCGAGTGGGTCAACCTGAGTCGCCAGCCGATCGCGCGCGTGCCGGTGCCGGGCGCGCTCGAGGTGCCGGAGATCCCCCTGCCCGAGATCTTGACGCGCACCACGCTCGTCACCGTGCCGGTCATGAAGACGCACAACAAGACCGGCCTCTCCGGCGCGATCAAGAACCAGTGGGGCTGCCTCCCGACCTTTCGTCACAACTATCACCCGGTCGTGCACGAGGTGCTCTGTGATCTGATGAAGGTGCTGCGGCCGGCCTTCGCCGTGCTCGACGCGACCGTCGCGCTCGAAGGCGATGGTCCCAAGTCGGGCATTCCGCGCGTCTGCAATCTGCTGATGGCGAGCTCCGATCCGGTGGCGATCGATGCGGTGTCGGCGCAGGTGATGGGGATGGATCCGCGCACGATTCGACATCTCGAGCTGTGCGCGGCGGCGGGGATCGGCGTGCGCGACCTCGAGCGCATCGAGGTGGTCGGTGCCGACGGCGCACCGCGTCGCGAGGTGCCGCGCTTCGACTTCATTCGCGCGAAGCACAACACCGTTTCGTTCGTGGAGCAGCTGCTCCGGCAGACCTTCTTCCGTCGCCTCTTCTTCGAGACGCCGCTTCTCTGGCCGCTCTGCTGGGCCGCGCGCGGCTGGTATTCGAGTTGGTATCACCTCTTCGGCGGCAAGCAGCGCTTCGACGACGCGCGGCGCGCCAGCCCCTACGGCGGACAATGGCAGTAGACCCGCGCAGTGCGCGCATCGGCATCGTCGGCGGAGGCGTCGGCGGATTGATGGCGGCCTGGGAGCTCTCGCGCCTCGGCTTTCAGGTCGATCTGCACGAGGCCGCTTCCGAGCTGGGAGGTCTGGCCAGCGCCTTCGACTTCGACGGCTTCCGCATCGAGCGCTTCTATCACTTCATCTGCCGTCACGACTCGACGCTGATCGACACCTGCCGGCGCATCGGCATCGACGAGCGGCTCAAGTGGCGCGAGACGCGCACGGGGTTCTTCTACGACGGGCGGCTCTATCGCTTCGGCAGCCCGATCGATCTCCTGCGCTTTCGGCCGCTCTCGCTCGTCGACAAGGCGCGCTTTGGGCTCAACGTCCTTTACTCGCGCCGCTTCCGCACCTGGTCCAAGCTCGAGGACCTACCGGCCAAGCAGTGGCTGATCGATCAGCTCGGCGCGCGCACCTACTCGGTGATCTGGGACCCGCTCCTGCGCGTGAAGTTCGACGAGTACCACGAGGAGATCTCGGCCGCCTGGATGTGGCATCGCATCCACCGCGTGGCGACCTCGCGGAAGTCGGTCTTCGCGCGCGAGCGGTTCGGCTATCTCGAGGGAGGCTCCGACCTCCTGATCCAAACTCTCGCGACGCGTGCGCGCGAGGCCGGCGCCACGATCCGGATGCAATCGCGGAGCGAAGGTCTTTGGACCGAGAACGGCATCTGTCGCGGGCTCCGCATCGGGGGAGAGAACGTCCCCTACGACAGCGTCATCTGCGCGGTGCCGCTGCCCGTCTATCGCAAACTGATTCCGAGTGACGACGCAGCCTACGCCGCGCGGCTCGAGACCATTCGCTTCATCGGCGTCGTCTGCATGATCCTGCGGCTCAAGCAGGCCGTGTCGCCTAACTTCTGGCTCAACGTGCACGACCCTCGCATCGCCTTCAACGGGATCATCGAGTATGCGAACCTGAACGCCGATCCGCGGCTCGAAGGGCGGAGCGTCGTCTACGTGCCGTACTACCTCGAGGCATCGCGCCCGCGCTACTCCTTCCCCGACGAGCAGCTGTTCGATGAGTACACCGCCGCCCTGCAGCTGCTGAACCCCGCGTTCCGCCGCGAGTGGGTCGAGGGATACCGCGTCTTTCGCGCGCCGCACGCGCAGCCGATCTGCCACCGCAACTTCTCCGAGGTGGTGCCGCCGGTCGAGACCCCGTGGAAGAACTGCTACATGCTCGAGTCGACGCAGCTCTATCCCGCCGATCGCGTGATCAGCGGCACGCTGCGGTTGGCGCAGGATGCCGTGCTGCGCTTGCTTGATGACTTCGGAGCGGCGGAGCAGTCGGGAATCCGCAGGCGAGGGGCGGAAGAGATTCCGGAGTAGCGCGCGCAAGCAGATCGAGGGGAGGCAACCTGTCCTCCCCTCGCCTTGACTACAGGACCGTGTTCCCGCAGTGCATCTCGGTGAGGTACGCATCGGGCCCACGCCCGACTCGCAACCCCAAGATCAGCCACTGGGGATCCTTCAGCGTGATCGTTCGACGCAGATCGGTCGCCAACAGCAAGCTGTAGCGACCATCGATCGTGCCGCGTTGACGACCGGCCACCTCTGCTTGATACGGCGCGCCGATCGCCTGGTTGTGAAGCGGATCCCACGGCACGACCGTGAGCGTGCCGGAGTACTCGTAGTTCACCGCGACCTTGCCACGCGCGATGACGTCGATGTTCTTCTGGAAGTTCACCGGGCCGGTGACCAGCACGTACTGACTGCCGTCATTGCAGAACGGTTTCGGGATGACCTGTTGGTAGACCTTGGTGGTGGTGAGGTGAACCAGAGTCGGCATGACCGCTGGCTCGTGGGTCATGTTGAGGAACGTGGCTCGACCGTCGTTTGGAATCGGCACCGGCGCCGACGCCGGACCGAGCGGCAGGCCGAGCAGCCCCTTGAGCGGCTCAGGGATTCCCGCGTACAGCACTCCGGGAATCGTGCGCCAGCAGGGGCAAGTAGTGATCTCAGGCGTGATCAGCATTGGACGCACCGGGCAGAGCAGGCAGCTCCGCATCATGTCGATCTTGAGCAGCGTTTCGGCCGCCTCCCACGAGAGCACCTGGTGGTCGGCGGTCCCCGGAATCATCATGTCGAAGTGAGCGGCGCCGAGAGTGAAGGTCTTTTCGCCCTCCGTCACGATGCCGGTTTGCCAAAGTCGAAGATGAAAGCGCAACGGCTCGTAGTCACCGCACTGAAGTTGGATGACGCTGCCGCTCCATCCAGGGCCTTCCACGTAGGCGGCCTGGGCGTCGCCCATCGCGTCGCTCCAGGTGGCATTCCACGGATAGATGTCGGGCAGTCCGAAGGCGGTGCGATCGCCGTCCAGCGAAAGCAGGGCGGCGCGGATTTCGAGCGGGTGCGCGTGGCCGTAGAAGATGAGGTTGATTGGATCCGAGGGTGTGATCCCACCGGTCTCGGCGATGCCGTCGAGTTGGGGATCGGAGTACGGCCAGAACGTGATCATGCGATCGAGCCCGAAGGACACGAGCTCGGTTGGCGGCGGCGGATCGACGATCGGATGTGAGCCGGCGAAGGGCGCGTTGATGTCGGGCGCCGTCAGAGCCGGCGTGTCATCGACCGCGGGGGTCGTCGGAGTGTCGTTGGTGCAACCGGGGATGAGAAGCCATGCGCTCAGGATGAGCGTAGTCACGAGCAGTGTTTTCACGCGAGCTGACGTACCCATGGCAACCTCCTTGCGCGAGGAGGAGCGCTAGAACTGCGCGCGATCGTGAGGCGCGGGAGGGTTCGGAAGCCGCCTCGCCTGGTGTGGAGGCGAAGAAGCGGTGCGTCGCGAGGAGACTTCGTCGCCGACGCCGCGGCGGGGAATGATCGCGCGCACATCGAGCGGTTCCCCGCGCGGGGAAGAGTCTAGGTCCGCGCGAGGGCGAGCGGGTCATGGTGATTTCTACTGCTCAGGATAAGGCGGGCGCGATGGCGTCGGCGCATCAGCCGGCGGAGGTGAGCTCCGCGAGGAGTGGTCTCTCGATCTAGCGCAGCACCACCGCGCGTTTCGTCGCGATGACGTCGCGCCCCTGCGCCAGCCGCACGAAGTAGATGCCGTTCGGCAGTCCGCTCAGAAACAGGCGATGCTCTCTGCCTCCGAGCCACTCCCGGGACGCGACCTCACGGCCGTCGACAGCGAGAACACGAACCTGGGTGGTCGTGCCCGGAAGTGGCTCGTACCGAATCTCGGGAGAGGGCGAGGGGCTTCGGAGCACGAGGACCGGCGGCATCCCTGCGGCCCGGCGCGCGGTCCCCGTGATCGCGAAGCGGACGGTGTAGTCGTGCGCATGGGCGTCGAGCGGCCCCAGGTGGATCTTGGGGTGAGTCCCCGGGGCTTCGGAGACGCGCGATCCACGAACCAGTGCGCGCCTCATCGCTCCAGTGCTCCGTCTCCCCCGCTCGCCGTCATCCAGATCCGCGACCTCCGCGCCGTTCCACAGGATCTGTACGCGTGCATCCAGTTCAACGCCGGGTTCCAGATCGAGCGATAGGCGAGCGTCGGGCTGCGGCTCACCCAAGATCACGAGTTCATTGTCGTCGATGCCAGTGTACGGATCGATCGAGGCCTCGATCTCCGCCGCCAGTGCCAGCCCCCCAGGTCAAGCACCGGCGCACGGAGGTCCGAGGTCCATAGGTCAGATCGCATCACGCAGTACTCGCACGGAGGCAGCGAGGCCGCCTCCGCCGAGAGGATCCAGATGCCGGGGAGAAGCAAAACGACGAGTGGACGGCGAGAGGAGAGCGCCATGCGCGGCCCGCGCGGGGGAGAGGCTGCAGCCTGAAAGCCTCTTCCAAGGGAGTGGGACTCGACCAGGTGCGCGGACATGGCCCCTCCTCTCGCCTGCAGCAACGCGGGTTCATCGTCTACTCATGACCGGCGTATTGAAGGAAGCGTGCCATCCGGTTTCCTTGCACGAATCGCGGGATTCCAGTGAAACGAGCTGTTTCGAGGGCGTCGATCACTCGATGTGCGGTGATCGAGTGGTACCCGCGGTGCCACCGATTGAAACCGAAGGAGACGCGCGGGGCGGAAGACGCCTGGGTCCCGACTCGGAGCCGCTCCGCATCCCCGCATCGATCGATTGACGCCCGCCCTCGCTCGCTCCGTCACGATTGATGACTCGTTTCCACGCCGGTCGCCTCGCGCGACGCGCGCGAGTCCCGCCTCGGCGAACCAGGAGAATCGATGTCCGCTGCCACCCCGGCGCAGAGCGAGTCCAAGATCTGGCAGGTGATCGGCGCGTCGGCCGCCGGGACCATGATCGAGTGGTATGACTTCTACATCTTCGGGAGCCTGGCGGCGGTGCTGTCGCCGCTCTTCTATCCGCCGGGCAACGACACGCTGGCCTTGATCGCGTACCTCTCGACCTTCGCGGTCGGCTTCCTGGTGCGGCCCTTCGGCGCCATCTTCTTCGGGCGCGTCGGCGACCTGATCGGAAGGAAGTACGCCTTCCTCATCACGCTGCTCATCATGGGCGGCGCGACCGCGGCGATCGGCTGCCTGCCGACCTACAAGACGATCGGGATGCTCGCGCCGATCCTCCTGATCTTCATCCGCGTACTGCAGGGGTTGGCGTTGGGAGGCGAGTACGGTGGCGCGGCGATCTACGTCGCGGAGCATGTGCCGGACGATCGACGCGGCTTCTACACCAGCTTCATCCAGATCACGGCGACCCTCGGGCTCTTCCTCTCGCTCGCGGTGATCTTGGTCGTGCAGTCGACCATGTCGAAGGAGACCTTCGCCTGGTGGGGATGGCGCGTGCCGTTTCTGATCTCGATCCTCCTTGTGATCGTGTCTCTCTACGTGCGGCTCCGCATGAACGAGTCGCCGCTCTTCGCGCACTTGAAGACGACGGGCAAGTCGTCGAGCCAGCCGCTCCAGGACAGCTTCGGCAACAAGCGCAACTGGCGGGTGATCCTGACCGCGCTCTTCGGCGCGACCGCGGGGCAGGGGGTGATCTGGTACACCGGACAGTTCTACGCGCTCTTCTATCTGCAGAGCGTGCTCAAGGTGAACGTGCGGACGGCGAGCCTGGTGGTGGCGGCGGCGCTCCTGCTCGGCATGCCGCTCTTCGTCTTCTTCGGTTGGCTGAGCGATCGCATCGGGCGGAAGCGGATCATGATGGCCGGGTGCCTCCTCGCGGTCGTGAGCTACCTGCCGATCTACCACGGGATGGAGCGCGCGGCGGGGAACAATGTCGTGTCGGTGCAGTCGACGCGCAACCCGGTGACCGGCGCGATCGCGCTGGCGCCGGTGGCGTACGACGCGAGCGGCGTGCTCGTGCCGGTGAAGGAGGCGGCGAACCCGAACGTGGTTGCGCTGACGCTCCTGGTGCTGGCGCAGGTGGTATTCGTCACCATGGTGTACGGGCCGATCGCGGCGTATCTGGTCGAGGCGTTTCCGGCGAAGATCCGCTACACGTCGCTCTCGCTGCCCTATCACATCGGGAACGGCGTCTTCGGTGGACTGCTGCCTGTGATCGGCCTCTCGATCTGCGCGTCGACGGGGAATATCTACGCCGGGCTTTACTACCCGATGGCGGTGGCGTCGCTGACCTTCATCGTGGGGAGCATCTTCCTGAAGGAGACGCGACACGTGCGGATTTGGGAAGAGGTGGGGCACCACCGCGGCGCGACCGCGGAGTAGCGGCTAGCGCTCGTTCCCCCGTTTGAAATTCCCCGTCGCCTTCGCCAACAGGAGCTGCAACTCTCGCCCGCTCGCCCCGCGCAGCTTCGCGAGCAGCGCCTCGGCATCCGCTCCCCGCAGCGTCCGCACCGTGCGTCCTTCGAAGCACAGGAACAGCGCGTCGCGCGACTCGCGGTAGGAGAAGGGTTCGTCTTGGAGGCGCCCACGGCGATCGATCGGCATCGCTCACCAACTCCGCCCGGCGCCGCCGCCGCCGGACGATCCACCGCCGAAGCTCGAGGAGTCGGAGCTTGAACTCGAGCTACTGCTGGAGCTCCAAGAACTCGAACTGTCGCTGCTGGAGGAGCTGACTTCGCGGCGAGGGATCGTCACGACGTGGCTCTCCTGATAGCCGCAACCCGGGCGCTTGCACGCCTGCGCCTTGCGTTGCTCGCCCGCGTGCTCGGTCGTGGCGGCGACGATCGTCGTGTACCAATGCTCGACCGTACGGCGCCCGCATTGCGGGCAGTTGGTGAAGCCGCTCATTGCTTTGTTCCGATGCTCGGTGCGATAGAGGCCGCACGGCTCGCAGCGCCACACCATGTGATTGACGCTGCCGAGCGTCTCCTCAAGCAGCTCGTCGCTCGTGATCACCGCGTCGTCTTCCGACTCGGAAAGGAGGCGCATGCGCTTCCCGCACCTCGAGCAGGAGCGACGCCAACGCAGGTCGCGCAGGCCGAAGCCCGCGCCGGTCACCGCGCCGAGCCCGCCGAGGAAGATGAGCGCCCAACCAAGGCCTTGGCTCCGACGGCTTGAGCGTGGGGCAGCCGCCGCCGCGGAGTCCGGCCGGCGCAAAACTGTCGCGATGTCCATGACCGCGCCAAGGGTGCCGGCGTCCCAATCACCTTGGCGATAGTGGGGGATCACCGACTCATCGAGGATGCGACCGACCCGACCGTCGGGCAGCACACCCTCGCAGCCGTAGCCGACCTCGACCTCGATCCGATGGAGATCCGAAGCCACGAGGATGAGCACGCCGTTGTCGTGCTCGGCCTTGCCGACGCCCCACAGCTTGAAGAGCGCGGTCGCGAATTCCTTCGGCGTCATGTCGCCCGAGTTGTGCACCGTCGCCACCGCGACCTCCGCGGAGGTTTCGTGCTCGAGGTCATTCGAAATCGTGTTGATCGCCTGCTCGGTGGCGTCGTCCAGGATGCCGGCGTTGTCGCTGACCCAGCCTCCGCCGGCGACGCGCGGGTTCGGCACCTCGGCCGGCGTCTCCGCGCGAGCCTGACTCGAGAAGAGCGACAGCAACACGCACCCGAAAACCACTGCGGCGGGCCGGTTCACACCTCGAGCCCCACCGACCGCATCAACTCGAGCGCATTGCTCTTCGCCACCACGCCGTCGCGCAGGCGGTAGTCGAACGCCATCCGCCCGCCCTCGAGGTGATCCTCGAAGTGCACGTTCCGCGCGCGCGGGCCGAGCTGCGCGACGATCTCGGTCAGCGCGAGGTCGTGGGTGGTGATGAGCCCGAGCGCGCCCCGCTCGACCAGCGAACGCAAGATCGCCTCGACGCCGATCCGCCGATCGTGCGAGTTCGTCCCCTGGAAGATCTCGTCGACCAAGTACAGGAGCGGCCGCGGCGCCTCGGCCAGCGCCACGATCTGCCGCACACGCTTGACCTCGGCGTAGAAGCGGGAGGTGCCGTGCTGCAGCGAGTCGACGATGCGGATCGATGCGCCGAGCGTGAGTTCACCCACCCGCAGCGATCGCGCGCGCACCGGCGCGCCGGCCAGCGCCAGCACGGTCGAGATGCCGATGGTGCGGAGGAGCGTGCTCTTCCCCGACATGTTGGAGCCGCTGATCACGAGCAGCGATCGCTCTTGGTCGAGCCGCACGTCGTTGGTCACGCACGCGGCGCGCGGCAGGAGCGGGTGCCCGAGTGCCGCTGCATCGAACTCCACGCGCGGCGGGATCTCGGGATAGCAGAGCGCCTCCTGCTCGCACGCGAAGGCGGCGAGCGACGCCAGCGCCTCGAACTCGGCCACGAGATCGAGCCACTCCTCGATGCGATGACCGTGCCGCGCGCGCCACGCCTCGATCGCGAGGCCGCACTGCAGGTCGAGGAGCAGTAGCCCGGTCACCGGTGCGAGGAGGGCATTGCGCCGCGCCTCGAAGCCATCGACCCAACGATCGAGCGCGCGGATGGCGCGTGCCGGGCTCTCCTCGACGCGGGCGTGGAGCCTGCGAAGGTGCGGCGCGTCGAAGCGCTCCGACTCCACGCGCCCCAGGATCTCGGAGAGGAGGCGGAGGTCGCGCAGCACGTGATCGGCGCCGACCCGCGCGCGGCGCATCGACTCCTTGGTCCGACGTCGGAGCACGAACTGGAGCGCAATGGCACCGACGAGTGGCAACGCGCCCCAGTGCCACGCGAGCCAACCGACGAGTGTGACCACGCTGACCAAGGCCAGGAGGAGCGCGAGCACGCGATCGACCGCGACCGCGGCCTTCGACTCCGAACCCCAGGCCACCAGCTCGCTCGGATGAAGCGCCGACTCGACCTCGTCGCCGAGCACCGCGATCGCCTCGCGGAGATCGAGCGCGGAGGCCAGCTCCCGCACCGCGCCTTGACGCGCACGCACCACCTCGGCGGCAGCTGGCGCGAGCAACCACGCAGCCAGTCGTTCCTCGCCCGCGCGCGTCCGCGCCTGCGAGAGGAGCTGAAAAAGCGAGCCGTCGCCGAAGAGGTCGAGGTCGATGGCGTAGGGATGCTCGGGGTCGAGGAAGCGTTCGCCGGTCGGACCGACGCCGCTCCAGCGGTCGTCGATCCTCGCCAGGCTTCGCTCGTAGAACTCGGCCGCGCGCCGTGCCCGATCGCGCGCTCGGACGACGTCCTCGTGCCGCACCGCCAGCACGATGAAGGCCCCGATCGGCGCGAGCAGCCAGGCGGGGGAGAGAAGCTTCATCCAAACCGAGGCGACGAGCAGCGCGACGCCAAGTCCGAAGACGACGAGGCGCGCGATCGAGTAGCGCCAGTGCAGTCGCTCGAGCTGCGCTTCGGTCGCGCGGCGCTGGCGCGCGCGGGATTCGATCTCGCCGCGGGGCTGATCGGTCTCCATGTCGGCAGCTTGGCCGATCCGTCGGTGCGGGGCAACAGCCTCCGGGGAGCCGACTACGAGGTCACGATCGCCCCTCGACCGTCTCGCGCTGCCTCGCTAACCTCCCATGGAATTCCGGGTGCCGAGGAGGGCATCCAAGTCCGAGTCGTCGAACCGCCCTAGTCCCCGGCAAGCCGAGAAGGAAGCATGAACGCCAATCAAACTCGCAAGGTCATCATCATCGGGTCGGGCTCCCGCGGGGCTGGCCGCTTCGATCTACGCCGCGCGCGCGAACCTCAAGCCGCTCCTCATCGAGGGCTTCAACGCCGGCGGCCTCATCCCCGGCGGACAGCTGATGTTCACCTCGGACGTCGAGAACTACCCGGGCTACGAGAAGATCACCGGGCCGGACTTGATGCAGAAGATGCGCGACCAAGCGGAGCACCAGGGGACCGAGATCATCACGGCCGACGTGAGCAAGGTCGACTTCTCGAAGCGCCCGTTCAAGGTGTGGGTCGACGATGACCTCTATCTCGGCGAGACGGTCATCGTCGCGACCGGCGCGCGCGCCAACTACCTCGGGCTAGACAGCGAGGAGAAGCTCAAGAACAAGGGCGTCTCCGCCTGCGCGGTCTGCGACGGTGCCTTCTTCCGCAATCAACCGGTCGCCGTGGTGGGCGGCGGCGACACCGCGATGGAAGAGGCGAGCTACCTCGCGGGGCTCTGCTCCGAGGTGCACCTGGTCCATCGCCGCGACGAATTCCGCGCCTCGAAGGCGATGATCCAGCGGACGGTCGAGAACCCGAAGATCAAGATCCACTACAGCAGCGCGGTCGACGAGGTGTTGGGCGTCGATGCCGACAAGGTCACCGGCGTCCGCATCAAGAGCCTGAAGGACCAGAGCAAGAAGGACGTTCCGGTCAACGCGATGTTCGTCGCGATCGGCCACACGCCGATGACCGAGCTGTTCGTCGGTCAGCTCGAGACGCACCCCAACGGCTACTTGAAGACGGTGCCGGGCTCCAGCCGCACCAGTGTCGAGGGCGTCTTCGCGGCCGGCGACGTGCAGGACTGGATCTATCGCCAAGCGATCACCGCGGCCGGGAGCGGCTGCATGGCGGCGCTCGACGCGGAGCGGTGGCTGGGGGCGCAGGGCGGGCACTAGCCCGAGTCACCCCTCTATTCGACGCTCCACCACTCCGAGGTTCTTCGGATCTGATCCGCGAGCGAGCGCAGGTTCAGCACTGCCACGTGTTGGTCTGAGCCCGTCGCCGTTGCGTACGCGACATCAACTCGGTCGACCGCCTGGCCCGAGCAGATCGGCCCGGTCACGGTGAGCATGCGTCGATCCCCCGCGACGGGATCGATGAAGCCCTGGCCGGTGATCGGATCACCCGAAGCCCGAAGACGGTCGGCTGCTGTTCGTCGATCGATGAAGGGGCTTCCATCGAGATCGACCCCGTGCAGCAGATTGAATGCGCCGGCCGCGTTGGTCGGCTCGTTCGCGTTCTTCAGTTGCCGGGAAAGGCCACCAATCCGGTGTTGCCTGGGGTCACGAGCAGGAGCATTCCGACCGCGAGCTCATACGGCTCGGGTAGCGGTGCGACGTCGTAGTCAGCGTAGGTGTAGCCCATGCTGCGCTGGAGATCACACCCGACCAGGTCCTTCACGCGGAAGGTCCAGGTCGGCCCAGAGCCCGAAGCGGGCATCGGTCCAGGTGTCGCTCGGAACTGCTCAAGACTTGATAGGCGAGTGAAGAGCACCGAAGGAACCATGCCTTGATCCAGTTGGTCTCGGCACGACCGCGCCGAGGGAGTCCTGCGCAGCGCGCGATGCGCCGATGTATCGCGATCCCGATAGCAGGTCCAGGTGGTCAAGGATCCGATGCGGCGCGGGTGCCCCTCTTGGGTGGCCGGCGCGCCGAGTGCGATCGGCCACTGAGCGTAGTCGGGAATTTCAGGTGATCGCCGCTTCGAAGGACGTAGGTAAGCACCGGGGCCGACTCGGTGAGCTGCCCGGCAGGAAGTCGCCTGAGCAGGTTGGTCGCCGACACGCGCGGCTCACTGTTCACACTCGCGCCGATCCACAAGCCGGCGTCGGTAAGGACAGACCCCGCCCCGAAATCGCTGGGGATCGAAGAGGTTCAATCGCCCCAACCTTCCTGGTCAACATCGAGCTGAGGTGCCCCGGTGTTGCTGACCAGCAGCTTCAGCAAGGTGCCGTCGACCAATCGTTGCTTGCTCGGCACGCGATCCGGGTACGGGTTGGGTTTGGGTGGACTTGTCGTCGTCGCCGCACGACGTGGCCAGTAGGACCACGAAAGCGCTGGCAGTTAGCGGGCCGAGGAGCCGTTGGATGCTCCGTGGGTGGGAATCGCCTTTCATCAGTACCTCCCGGGGGGGCCGGTGAAATCACGATAGTTGCAGGGCGGGTGCCCTTCAACCGTTGGCTCGCCCCGACGAAAAATTCAGGCGCCACGTATCACGCGCCCGGGGATCACCGACCTCTCGCGCGAAGGGACGGGCAGTGGACTCGCCCCCCAGTTTGGGGCCCGTTCGTCGGTACGGAATCTAGCCCCGATCCGTCTACGGCGAATGGGCCCCGCGATTTTCAACGCGATGGCGTGCCGGGCTCGCAGGAGCACGTGGGAGATGCGGCCTCCCATGCCTCCATTTGCGGTCCGGCCGCCTTCTTTGTACGGCCGATCCGATCCCCGACGGCCGCAACATCCCGCCCGCGCCAACGTAGGAAGCCCACCACTCCACCGAGGGCTTCATGATCGACCGACTGCGCGACTCCCTTTCCATCGAGTTCTTCCGTGCGCCGGCGAACCTCGCGATTCGAGGGCACGCGCACGAGAGGCCGCATCTCTTCCTTCTCTTGAGCGGCGGATACGAGGAGGCGGTGACGCGAGGCGGCGCCGCTCGACGGGTGCGCGGCGGAGGCATCCGCTTCTCGCCGGCGGGAGATCGTCACCACCTGGACTTCTCCGACGCCGCGAACCGCTGCGCGATGATCGAGATCGATCCGAGCCTCGCCCCTTCGCTGCCGGCCCACCGCGTCTACTGCGAGGGGAGTGAGGTCGACGCGCTCCTGGGTCCCGTGCGACGCGCCATTCGAGCGAGCGATCCCGTGGCCGGGCTCGCGTTGGAGGGCGCGGTGCTGGAGTTCTTGGCGCGCGTCGGCGCTGAGGGCGAGGAGGGTGAGCTGCGCACCGCACCTCCTTGGCTCCGTCGGATCACCGATCGCTTGGCGTCCGATCGTGAGGGAGAATTGGCGCTGTCCGACTTGTCGCGTGAGGCGGGCATCCACCCGGTCTACGCGGCGCGCGCCTTCCGGCGCTTTCACGGTTGCTCTGCCGGCGACTTCATACGGCGGCTTCGCATGGAGCGAGCGGTCGATTTGGTTCGCACGAGTGCCCTGCCGCTCGCGGAGGTTGCCCTGCGCGCCGGCTTCGCGGATCAGGCTCATCTCACGCGATCGATGTCTCGGTCGCTCGGGGTGACGCCGGCCCAGCTCCGCCGGAAGGTGCCTCCGAGGTTTCTCCCGTTCAAGACGATCGAGCAACGATAGAGGAGACTCTTCGCGCAGGCAGGCCGAACGCGAAAGGAGATTGGATGGAAGTCGTGATGGTCCGAAGAGCCTTCCCCTGGTTACTCACTCTTCACCTGCTCGCGTTCCTTCCGTGGTCCGCGGCGGGCGCCGAGTTCGAAAGCGTCGAGGTGTCGATTCCCGCCGACTCGGTGCGACTCGCCGCCACCCTCTACACTCCGCGCGCGACGGCCAGCGATGCCGGAACGCCGGAGCATCGCGAAGCTCGGGCCGGTGTCGTCGTGCTTCACGGCTCCGGGACCAATGACCGCGCGGAGCTTCGCCACGCCGGCTTCCTCGACTGCCTGCTCGACGCCGGCCTCGTGGTGCTCGACTTCGACAAGCGGGGGATCGGTGGTTCGGGCGGCAGCTACAGCGACGCTCCCGATTTGACCGAACGCGCGGCGGACGGCGATGCGGCGGTTCGCTTCCTTCGCGGACGGCCGGAAGTCGATCCTGGGCGCGTCGGCATCTGGGGCATCAGCCAAGGGGGCTGGGTCGGTGAGATCATGGCGGCGCGCGACCCCTCGCTCGCCTTCGCGATCTTGGTTTCCGCTCCGGGCGTCTCGCCGGTCATGCAGACCCTCTACCAACGGATGGAAGAGCTGCGCGAGGGGGGCGAGTGGACCGATGCCGAGCTGGCCGCCGCCTATCCGGTGCGCGCGGTGCTCTGGCGCTATTACCAGACGGGCGAGGGACGCGACCAACTCGAAGCCATGTGGGCGGCATCGCGCGCGTCGTCGTGGTTCCAAAAGCTCAAATGGGGGGAGGCGCCGCCCGATCGCGGCCAGCTGAATTCCGAACAGCGAAGCTTCTTCACGCGCCACGGCGCCTACGAACCTGCAGGGGATCTCCGCGCCATCTCGATCCCGCTGCTCTGCTTCTTCGGCGGCAAGGATCGACACATCCCAGTGGACGACAGCATCGCGGCGATGCGAGCCGCCTTCGCGACCAATCCGCGGTCGCGCGCGACGATCGAGCTTCTCCCCGAGGCGGGGCACGGCATGCAACAGGTGGATGGCCCGAGCGAGTCGGTGACCGAGATGAAGGCTCGGCACGCCGGCGGCCAGTCGATGCCCGACCTCACCTTCGATCCCGACTACTGCCCGAGGCTGCACCGCTGGCTCCGAGAAGTTGCGGTCCTCCGCTGACCGCCGCGCCACGTGGCGATTGTCACGCACCGGCCCTCCGCGCATACTCCCGAGCGCGCGACCGCGCGGATCGGAGGACGAGATGAGCACGAAGACCTGCCCCAAGTGCCAAGGCACGATGGAAACCGGCGTGATGCTCGACAAGGGTCACGGCGACTCGCTGAACACGACGGAGTGGTTGGAAGGTGAGCCGGAGCGCAGCTTCTGGTCCGGCGTCAAAACGAAGGGGAAGGAGCGGCTGCCGGTGCGCACCTACCGCTGCGCGCGCTGCGGATACCTCGAGTCGTACGCGGTGGCCGAGTAGAAGCCGAGGCAGCGCGTGTCCGACGATCTCCGGAATGTCTACGCGGATGATGAACGCGCCCGTTCCTACGCGCAGCTCGAGTTTCCGGGCACCTACCTCCTCGCGTTTCGTGATCTGCCCGCGCTCTTCGCGCGCCACGCGCGCGGGACGAGGGCACTCGACTTCGGCTGCGGCGCCGGCCGCTCGACCCGCTTCCTCCGCGATCACGGCTTCACCGTCACCGGCATCGACATCTCGGACGCGATGCTCGAGCAAGCGCGCTCCTTCGATCCCGCCGGCGACTATCGTCTGGTCGAAGAGGGAGACCTCGCCGCCGTTGGTTCGGCCGAGTTCGATCTGATCCTCTCGGCCTTCACCTTCGACAACATCGTGAACGAGGCGGTGAAGCTCGCGACCTTGGAGCAGCTCCGCGCGAGGCTCGCGCCCGACGGCCGCATCGTGAGCGTGGTGTCCTCGCCTGAGATCTACCTTCACGAGTGGGCGTCCTTCACCACGCGCGACTTTCCGGAGAATCGACAGGCGAAGAGCGGCGAGAAGGTGTTGATCGTGATGCTCGACGTGCCGGATCGCCGTCCGGTCGAAGACATTCTCTGCACCGACGACGACTACGCACGGTTGTACGCGCGCGCCGGGCTCGAGGTGCTCGAGGTCGTGCGCCCGCTAGCCCACGGCACAGAGGGAATCGCCTGGAAGAGCGAGACGACGATCGCGCCCTGGGTGGTGTACGTGCTCGGGCGCGGTTAGGCGCGCTACGGCGCGGCCGACAGCCCCAACGCAGTTGCCTCCGGGAGATCGAGCGCACCCCCGGCCTGCCAGTGACGATCGAACTCCGCCGCGTCGAGCTTCGATCGGATCGCTTCCAAGCTCTCGTTCCACTCGCGCATCTCGACCGCGACGCGGGGAATGTTGAGGCGAAGCCGCGCCGCCTCCGCCGCGCCGAGCAGACGAACCCCCGAGTCGAAGCGCCGGCGATGGCAAGCGAACCAGCCCAGCTGCTCGAGGCACGTGATGTTGAGCTCGAGTTCGCCTGAGTTCTTGACGGAGCGCAGCGCGCGGAGGGTGCGCCGCTCGGCGCCGTCGATGTCACCTAGAGCGAAGAGCGCGCCACTCAGGTTCGCATCGCAGAAGGAGCCCATGTTCCGGTCGCTCAGATCCTCGAAGATGGCGTTTGCGCGCAGATAGAGATCACGCGCCTCGGTCATGCGCTTGCGGCGAAAGGCGACCAGGCCGAGGTGCATCACCACCACCCCTTCGACCACGCGATCGCCGGTCGATGCCTGCAGCTCGAGCGCTTTCAAGAGGTGGGCCTCGCCCTCGTCGTACTTCTCGAGGGTGAGGGCGAGCGTTCCGAGGTTCATCTGGATCGCGCTTCTGACCCAGGTGTTGTTCGGGTCGACGCACTCGAGCGCTTCGCGAAAGGCCTCCGCCGCTTCCTCGTGCTTGCCCTGCTGACGGTAGATGTTCCCGAGGTTCTGAAGGGTCGTGCCGGCCCGATCGAGCGAGCCCGCGGCGCGCGCCATCTCGATTGTCTGCCGATAGACCGGTATCGCCGCGTCCAGTTCGCGGAGGGCGAAGAGGAATGAGGCAAGCCCGTTCAATGCCGACGCGCGGTCGAGCAGGCTCTCGTCCTGCGGCGGCAGGGCAAGAGCGCGGGTGATGGTGTCGCGCCCTTCGCGCCACTGCGCGCGAATCAACCAGTAGCGGACCAAACCTCCGGCCAAGCGGAGCGACCGATTGGTTTCACCCCGGTCCACCGACCAGGCGATGCAGGCGCGGATGTTCTCGACGTCCGCGTCGAGGCGAGCAAGCCACTCGCCCTGCTCCGGGCCGATGAGCTTCTCGGCGGCGCCCCGAGCGAAGCCGAGGAAGTACTCCTGGCATCGCTCGCGGACCGCGGCGTGATCTTCCGCGCCCCGTAGCCGAGCCGCGGCATACTCACGCACCGTCTCGAGCAGCGAGTACCGTCCCTGGTGGAAGACGACCAGTGACTTCTCGATCAGTCGAGAGAGCAGGTCGAGCACCTCCCACGACTCGAGGGTCTCGTCCGCGCAGATCGCCTCCGCCGCTTCCAACGTCCAGCCGCCGCGGAAGACCGAGAGGCGGCGCAGCAATCGCTGCTCCCCATCGGAGAGAAGCGCGTGGCTCCAATCGATCATCGCCTCGAGGGTCTGGTGCCTTCGGTCCTCGCCGCGCGCGCCGCCGCGCAGCAGGCGAAAGCGATCGTCCAGCCGCTTGGCGATCTCACGAGGCGACAAGGCGCGGACCCGCGCGGCGGCCAACTCGATCGCCAGCGGCATCGCGTCGAGCCTCCGGCAAATCTCGACCACCGCATCCAAGTTGGTCGAGTCGACGCGGAAGGATGGTTGCACCTGCCGCGCGCGTTCCGCGAAGAGCAGGACCGCCTCCGACTCGGTGGACTCCGCCTGCCCAGCCTCCGGCTCGTTCAGAGCGAGCGGCGGCAGTGGGAAGATCGCCTCGCCGGGAATGCCGAGCGCCTCACGGCTGGTCGCGAGCACGCGGAGCCCCGCCGAGGAACGAAGGAGCCGGCTCACCAGATTCGCGGCCGACTCCACCAGGTGTTCGCAGTTGTCCAGCAAGAGGAGCAGCTCTCGGTTCGCCAGGTTGGCCACGATCGCATCCGCGAGTGGCTGCCCGGGCGACTCCGTCACCCCGAGCGCGCGCGCCACCGCTGCCGGCACGAAGGCCGGATCGCTCATCGGCGCCAACTCCACCAGCCAAACCTCCGCCGAATCTTCCGCGCTCTTCGCCTCCGCCACCTGGAGCGCGGCGCGCGTCTTGCCCGCGCCCCCCGCGCCGGTGATCGTGACCAGACGATGTTGATCGAGCATCGCGCGAATCGCGGCGAGCTCCTTCCCTCGCCCCACGAAGGAGGAGAGTTGACGAGGCAGATTGGTTCGCGGCCGCCCACCAGGCGTCGCGTCGGTCGTGCCCGCCTCGCGCGCCTCCCACTCGCGCGCGGCCAGCGCGGCGTCGAGCACGGCGCGGAGCTCGCTGGCGGCGGCCGGTCGCTCTTCTCGCCTCCGCTTCAAGCAGCGCATGACCAGATCGCGCACCGCGGCCGGCGTGTTCGACGGCAAGCGTGATGGGTCATAGCTCCCGCTCATCGAGCGACGGATGCGCTCCGCCCCGGTCTCGCCATCGAAGGCGCGCACGCCGCTCAGGCACTCGAAGAGCACCGCGCCGAAGGCCCAGAGGTCGGAGCGCGCGTCGAGCGTGGCGCCCACCACCTGCTCGGGGCTGATGTAACCGGGCGTGCCGGTCGACGCGGTCGAACCGCTCACCGCGCTGGCGCGAGCCGACGCATCGCTCACGAGCACCGTGGCGTCGCTCTCGACCGAGCCCTCTCCGCCCATCTCGCTCGGATCGATCTCGGTCGCGAGGATCGTCTCCGCATCCGAGATCTCCCGGCTCTCGGTGGTGGCGAGGCCGAAGTCGAGCAGCTTGACGTGTCCGTCCGGTCCGACCATCACGTTGAGCGGTTTGAGGTCGCGGTGGATCACGCCCACCTGGTGGGCCGCCTCGAGCCCGCGCGCGATCTGTCGACAGATCGAGAGCGCGTCCGGCATCGCGATGTCGCCGGAGCTGATCACCGCGGCGAGGCTCCGGCCCTCGATGTACTCCATCGTGAGGAAATCGATCGTGCCGTCGCGGTCGAGCGAGTGGATGGTCGCGATGTTCGGGTGATTGAGCGAGGCGAGGGTGCGCGCCTCGCGGACGAAGCGCGCGTTCCACTCCGGGTCATGGGCGATCCGCCCCGAGATGAGCTTGAGCGCGACGCGTCGCCCCAGCCGCGGATCGCGGGCGAGCAGCACCACGCCCATGCCGCCGCGACCGAGGGTGCCTTCGATTTCGTAGATCCCGATCTGCCGCGGTGCGTCTGCGCTCGACTCGATCACCCTTCCTCCTCCCGACGAATTGGAGGAGTGTGTCCCAGCCGGACCGAGACCGGCAAGGAGATCGCGGCGACCTACACCTCGGAATTGCTCAACGATCGCACCAGTCGCTACTCTTGCCTCGCTCGCACGCGATTCGCCCCGAAGGAGGGGCCACATTCCGGCGAGCGCGGGCCTGTCTACAGAACGGAGAAATATGGAGTCGGTACGCGGCAAGGTCGTGGTCATCACCGGGGCGAGCGCGGGGATCGGCGCGGCGACCGCGCGCGCACTCTCCATGGTTGGGGGACGCCCGGTGCTCGTCGCGCGGCGTGAGCGGGAGCTGCGCGAGGTGGCCGCGGAGTGCGGTCACGAAGCGCTGCCGGTGGTCGCGGACGTCACCCTGCGCTCGGAGGTGCAGCGCGCCTTCGACTCTGCGATCGCGCACCACGGCCACGTCGACGTCTGGATCAACAATGCGGGGCGCGGCATCTCGCGCCTCACCTCCGAGCTGACCGACGACGACTTCGACGAAATCATGCTGGTGAACGTGAAGTCGGCGCTCTACGGCGTGCAGGCGGTGCTGCCGCACTTTCAGACGCGCGGCCACGGCCACATCATCAACGTCTCCTCGATGCTCGGACGCGTGCCCTTCGCCCCGATTCGCTCCGTCTACTGCGCGGCCAAGCACGCGCTCAACGCCTTGACCTCGACCTTGCGGCAGGAGCTGCGCGCGAGCTATCCCAACATCCACGTCACCACCGTATCGCCCGGCGTGGTGGCGACCGACTTCGGTTTGAACGCGCTGGGCGGCGGCGTCGACTCGCGTCAGCTGCCGGGCGCGCAGCCGGTCGAGGAGGTGGCGGAGGTGATCCTCGACGTGATCGCCCACCCGCACGCCGACGTCTACACTCGCCCTGGAATGCGTGAACGAGTCGCCGCCTACTACGCGGCTGAGGATATGGCGGTGAATGAGTCGGCGATGACGCTGCAGCTGCCGCGACCCGACCCGCGTTGAGCAGGGCGGAAGGAGCGACCTGATGGGTGAGCTCCATGCACATCACAGTGCCGTCTGGTGGCGCGGGAAGCGCGGCGAGTGGTACGTCGTCGCGCAGGTGGCGCTTGGGGCGTTGATCGCGATCGGTCCGCGGGAAGCGCCGGGATTGCCGCGCTGGTCGTCACCGGCGCGATCGATCACGAATCCCCTCGGGTTCGTCCTCGTGGTCGCGGGGTGCCTGTTTTTCATCGCCGCGCTGCTTCGCTTGGGGAAGAACCTCACGCCGTTGCCGCACCCCAAGTCTGATTCGACCCTCACCACGACTGGGCCCTACGCGGTGGCGCGGCACCCTATCTACTCGGGCGCGTTGGCCGCGACCCTTGGTTGGTCCCTCGTCGTCCGCTCGTGGGTGACGGTGCTCCTCGTCGCGGCGCTCTTTCTTCTGCTCGACCGGAAGGCGCGGCGAGAAGAGCGCTGGCTCGAGGCGAAGTTCCCGGAGTACGCCGCCTACCGTGGGCGCGTGCGACGGTTGATCCCCTTCATCTACTGATCTCGGCGCTCGCGGCGGCGCGTTAGCGATTGTGAAGGGCGGCGGCTGCTCCTACATTCGCGGGGGCGCGGCGACGTTGAGGCACCGCACGCGCACTCATGACCGATCCACATCTCCCCGCTCGAAAGGACCACGCTTGTCATTCACCGCGCTCAAATTGCACGCGAGCCTGCTCAAGGGAATCAAGGAGCTCGGCTTCGTTCGTCCCACCCCGATTCAAGAAGAGGGCATTCCGCTCGCGCTGGCCGGACGCGACCTCCTGGCCTGCGCCATGACCGGCAGCGGCAAGACCGGCGCCTTTCTCCTTCCGATTCTCCATCGCCTGCTCGATCGGCCACGCGGCACGACGCGCGCGTTGATCCTGACGCCGACCCGCGAACTCGCGGCGCAGATCCTGGATGACTTGAACGACTTCACCGTGCACACGCCGCTGACCGGTGCGGCCATCTTCGGTGGAGCGCCGATGGGTCCGCAGGAGCATGCCTTCCGCAGCGGCGTCGACGTGATGATCGCGACCCCCGGCCGTCTGCTCGATCACTTCCGGTCCGCCTACGCCAAGCTGCCGGGCCTTGAATACCTGGTGCTCGACGAAGCCGACCGCATGCTCGACATGGGTTTCCTGCCGGAGATTCGGAAGGTGCTGAAGCAGCTGCCGGCCAAGCGCCAGACGCTCTTCTTCAGCGCGACCATGCCCGAACCGATCGCCGCGCTCAGCCGCGAGATGCTGCATGATCCCGCCTCGATCAACCTGCAGCGAAAGGCGGCGCCCGCCGTCGGCATCACGCAGGCGGTCTATCCGGTGCTGCAGTCGATGAAGTCGTCGCTGCTCACGCACATCTTGGAGACCGGCGAGATCGACGACGCGCTCGTCTTCACCCGCACCAAGCACCGCGCCGATCGTTTGGCGCGCTTCCTGGTCAAGGCCGGCATCAAGGCCGATCGCATTCACGGCGATCGTTCGCAGCCTCAGCGCACCGCGGCGCTCGCCGGCTTCAAGAAGGGGAAGCTCCGCGTGTTGGTCGCGACCGACATCGTGGCGCGCGGGATCGACGTCGAGGCGCTCGGTCACGTGGTCAACTTCGACGTGCCGCGCGCGCCGGAGGACTACATCCACCGGGTCGGGCGCACCGGTCGCGCCGAGGCGACCGGCTACGCCTTCACCTTCGTGTCGCCCGAGGAGGAGACGGAGCTCGGTCGCATCGAGAAGGTGCTGGGCAAGCGGCTCCCGCGAGTCACCGCGCCCGACTTCGACTACAGCGCCGCGCCGCCGCCTCGGCCCGAGGTCTCGCACGAGCGCGCGCCTCGCGATCGCGCCTCGCGCCCGCAGCCTTCGCGCGAGAAGGCTGGTCGTTCGCAGGCGGAGCCCGAGCCACGTCCGGCGCGGCGCGACGGGAAGAAAACAGACGGCGCGCCCCGCGACGGTGCTTCCCGTGACAGTGCTCCCCGCGACAGTGCCCCGCGTGATCCGTCGCCTCGCAATGGCGCGCCCCGAGACACGGAGCGCCAAGGTTCGTCGCGCGGCCCATCCGGAGCCAACCGTCGTCGTCGGAAGAAGCAGAAGGAAGCCTCCGCCGAAGGCAAGCCGCGCGGGGAGGCGACGTCCAACCAGAAGGCCGACCCTTCGTCCGAGTTCGGGCGAAAGAACCGACCCGCCACGCGCCGCCTGCGCTAGGCGCGACCAGGAGGAAGCTGCCGTGAACGTCACATCGGCGATGCAATCACTGGAGGCGAGCGGCCGGGCGATCCTCGCGCTCACCTCCAACCTCACGCCGGAGGAGGCGCGGCAGCGGCACGCGCCGGGCAAGTGGTCGCAGCTCGAGGTGCTCTGTCACCTGCTCGACGAGGAGCGGCTCGACTTCCGCCGTCGGATTCAACTCACGCTGGAAGACCCCGCGCAGGACTGGCCGCCGAACGACCCGGAGGGATGGGTCGTCGCGCGGAAGTACAACGAGCAGGATCTCGCGGCGATCCGCTCCGACTTCGAGCACGAACGCGCCGCGTCGCTCGCCTGGTTGCGCGGCCTCGGCGGCGTCGACTGGAATCTGGCGCACACGCACCCCATCGCCGGATCGCTCCGAGTGGGGGACCTGCTCGCGTCGTGGGTCGCGCATGATCAGGCGCACCTTCGGCAGATCCTGAACGTGCGGCTCGCGCTGCTCGACGCGGCGGCCGCGCCCTACTCGACCGGCTACGCGTTCTAGATCAGTTCGCATGAAACGGGAGCATGGGCGAGTCCGGCGGGAGAGGGTCGGCGGCGAGCGGACGGCGCGCGTCCGAGAGAAGACGACAGGGAGCGCGCGCCTCGGCGGTGCTGCGCGCGAACAGACGCAGGCGCAACCGAGCGTTTCGTGCCGCGCGGCACCGACGCCGCTCGCCACCGACCCTCTCCCGCCGGACGGCACCTACGCTGCTACCAATCAGGCAAAGGCACCTAGAGCGCTCGACTCGACGGAGGGCTCGTGACCGACTCACTCGCTTCGCTTCGCTCGCTCTTCGACCTCACCGGCTGCGTCGTCGTCATCACGGGCGGCGGTCGCGGCATCGGCCTCGCGTTGGCGCGCGGCATGGGCGCGCACGGCGCGCGCATCGTCATCGGCGAACTGGATCGCGCACGCGGCGAGTCGGCGGCCGAGCGGCTCCGCGCCGAAGGGGTCGACGCGCTCGCGATCGAAACTGACGTGACGAAGGAAGCGAGCGTCGATGCGTTGCTCGATCGTTGCGCGGCCGAGCGCGGCGGGGTCGACGTGTGGATCAACAACGCCGGATGAGCGCGCGCGTAGCCGCCGAGGATTACACCGAGCCTGACTGGATAAGATGGTCGCGCTCAACCTGAGCGGCCTCTTCCTCTGCATGCGCAAGGTCGCGAAGCGTTGGATCGCGGCCGGACGCGGCGGGCGCATCATCAACCTCGCGTCCTTCGCCGGTGTGGTGGCCGATCCGATGTCCGCGCCCTACGCCGCGACCAAGGGCGGCGTGGTCCAGCTCACCCGCACCTGCGCGGTCGAGTGGGCGAAGCACGGCATCCTGGTGAACGCGATCGGCCCGGGCTACGTCCGCACCGACACGACCGCGCATACGCTCGATCATCCAGAAACCGGCGCCTCGGTGCGCGCGCGCACGCCGCCGGGCGGCCGGCGAACCCGGAGGACATGGTCGGCGCGGCCGTTTTCCTCGCTTCGCGCGCGCGTCGGAGTACGTGACGGGGCACATCCTGATGGTGGATGGGGGTGGACGGCGTGGTAGGCGCTCCGGAGAACTCGGCGTGATGAATCCAGGTGCTGGAAGAACCGCGAGAGGAAGGGCTCGTGAGAACTACGACCTTGACCCGGTCGGGTGTTGTCGCGCTAGTCGTTTTCGGAGGAGCTTGCTCGACCTCAGGCCGACGCCCACCGGTTGATCCACACGCGCGCGCCTCCCGCACGCTCCGTCACCTCAGGCTGATCGCTGACGCGAGTGTAGACAGCATGCTGATCACGGATCCCCTTGGCCGGCGCGTGGGCACGGGGGCAGGTGCGAGAGAGATCCCCGAGGTCGACGTTGGCACCGAGAACGAGCTCGGAGTGCTGGATGACACGTCGGAAGTCGCGACCCACGCGGTCGTGCGGGTGCGGGCGGCGCTGACCGGCCGATGGCTTGTGGAGTGTTGGAGTACCTCATCGATTGGATCGGACGTGGACGTCGAGGTCGAGGGCGCTGGGGCGAGCGATGAACGGTGCTATCTGTCGCTGTCGGTTCCGATCGGAATTCACGGGAGCGGGACAGCCGAACTGACCGCGCGCGACACCGACTCAACCTGCGTGATCGAAACAGCGAGGTAGTCCCCGGACGACAGATCGCGGCGCTACGGAGGACGAGTGTCTGGGTCCTCGTGACGAACTCAACCGCGCGAAGGCTCCGTGAAGAATCCTTCCCATGAGGTAGGTTGGATGAGCACTGAACACACCCGGTCCGTGCACTTTGGGCTCGGCGCCGTCGGTCCGCTGTGTTTGGCGATGGCGCCGGTGATCGCCTCAGCAGTTGACGTTCGTGCTTACGATTCCGCACGGCGCGTGTACCAATCGGTTGTAGACACCCTCTGGGTGGACGTCGGCACGCACCCCATGCACCTGGTCGTGGAACGCGATCGCAATCTGGTAGTCCTGGGTCGCGGACCCGCGTCTGCCTGCGTGCTCGAAGCCATCGGCACATTTCCGATCCTCGATAGTGGGACGACCCCCCCTGGCAATCTGTCGATTGCGCACGTCACCTTGAAAGGTGCTCGCGGGCACGGTGGGCACCCTGTCGGTGGTGGCGCCGTCTCCTGGGGAGGAATAGAACCCGGCGGTGGAGTAGAGGTCTCCGACTGTCGATTCGAGGACAACTCTTCGGAGGGGGAGTCGAGCGCGCCTTACGGTGCCGCGATCGCGGTGGTGACCGATGCCGACGTCGTGATCCGCGACACGGAGTTAGTGGACAACGCGTCCGACGTCGGGGCGGCGATCCTCTGCGAGGCAGGCCACGTCGTCGTGGAGCGATGCACGTTCGAGAACAGGATCGATCGAGCGGGGGGCGGGTCAAACATCCGTGTGACGCGCGCGGAATCGGTCTCGCTCGTCGACTGCACGATGCAATGTGCGCGACAGGGAGCGGTGGAGGACATGGGCGTGTGGGCGAGATGTTCCGACTTCCGCGCCGTCAGGGTAGATGCCTACGACCTCGACGCACCAGCCTGCACGAAGTGGGACATTCTTTGGCCGGAAGGTTCTCGGGCCGACGGCTCCGTGGAGATCTCGGAGTGCACGTTCTGGTCGAAGGCGGGGCTGCGTGAGGCCGACGGTGATGTGGCCGTAGAGACAAATGCGCGCCAGGTCAGGGTAGTGGGCAACACTTTCGCAGGGATCGGATTGGTGGTGGGTACGATCAGCGGAGTTGCTGGTACGACGGTCGCAAGCAACGTGGTGTACCAGGGCCGCACCGACGTCATCCTCCATCCATTCGGCGACATCGAGTGCAACGTCTTCTGGCCCGAACCCGAACGACTGGCGGTCAGGAACGGACACGTCGAAGGCAATCTGACGACGGATCCACGGTTCTGTGAGGTGGAAGAGGGTGGCCTAACGCTTCGGCTGGACAGCCCGTGCCTGCAGATGAGCGCCGGTTGCGCGCGCGCGGGTGCATTGGGCGTGGGATGCGATGGCATCGCGGTGGTGCCGCAGACTTGGGGCCTCCTCAAGCAGCGCTACCGCCCGGTCCGCTGAGCCTCCTCGCCCCAACCTCCCACTTCCCCCCGCCCTCATTCCGAGTATCTTCTCCCTCGGCTCGATGACGAGCCATGCTGCCGCGTGGCGGCGGGGAGGGCTTGGCGTGGTGGGTCCAGCGATCGCAGTGGTGCTTCTCGCGCTCATCGTGTGGGCGATGCTCGACTACAACGGGCTGGTCGGCCTGCGCAATCGCGCCGACGCGTCGTGGTCGGACATCGACGTGCAGCTCAAGCGGCGCCATGACCTGGTGTCGAATCTGGTCGAGACGGTGAAGGGGTACGCGAAGCACGAGGCGGGGACGCTCGAGCAGGTGACCGCGCTCCGCACGCGCGCCTCGCAGGTGACGAGCGGCAACGTGACCGAGGCGAAGTCGGCGGAGAGCGCCTTGGGCGGCGCGATCCGTGGCCTCTTCGCTCTGGCCGAATCGTATCCCGAACTCAAGGCCGACGCATCCTTCCGCCAGCTCCACACCTCGCTGGTCGAGCTGGAGTCGGATCTGCAGAACGCGCGCCGCTACTACAACGCGGTGGTGCGCGACCTCAACACCAAGATCCAGTCGTTCCCGGATCTCTTCGTCGCGCGCTTGGGCGGCTTCCAATCACGCGAGTTCTTCGAACTGGAAGACGCGACCGAAGCGGCGGTGCCGAAGGTCGATTTCGGAGGCAAGGCATGATCCGCTCTCGGCTGATCCCGCGAACGCTGCTCCTCCTCGCCACGCTTTTCGCACTCACCACGATCGTCGCGCCGGCCCGCGCCGACTTGGGCGGCTTCACCATCACCGACTTCGACGTCGACCTCACCGTTGAATCGAACGCGAAGCTCACGGTGGAAGAGCGGATCACGGTTGAATTCAGCGAGCCGCGCCATGGCATCTACCGCTCGATTCCGGTCAGCTACACCGATCCGACGGGGTTCAACTACGGGCTCGACCTTCGCCTCAAGAGCGTGACCGACGAGTCGGGTTCGAGCTACGGCACCAAGCTCTCGCGCGACGGCGCCTACGTGATGATCCGGATCGGTTCGGCCGACCGCACGGTCGAAGGGCGACAGGTCTACGTCATTCGCTATCGCGTCGACCGCGCGCTCGGGCACTACGCGAAGCACGACGAGATCTATTGGAACGTGACGGGCAACGAGTGGAACCAGGCGATCGCGCACGCGAGCTGCACGGTGCACCTGCCGGTCGATTGGCCGGCCGACTCGCTCCTCTCGGTGGCCTACACCGGCCGCTTCGGCAGCCGCGAGCAGAGCGCATCGATCGCGAATCCGGCGGCCGGCGGGGTGCGCTTCGAGGCGACGCGCCCGCTCGACTCCCTCGAGGGGATGACGATCGCGGTGGCCTTCCCGCGCGGCGCGGTGCGCTTCCCGAGCCGCCTCGCTCGCATCGCGCAGTTCGTGCACGACAACTGGATCCTGCTCGCGCCGCTCGGCGTCTTCTTCTGGCTCTGGTCGCGCTATCGGTCGCGCGGCCAAGATCCGGAGGGGGCGAGCACGGTGATGGTTCGCTACGAGCCGCCGGAAGGGATGACCCCGGGCGAGATCGGCGCGATCGTCGACGAGCAGGTCGACATGCGCGACATCACCGCGACCTTGATCGACCTGGCGGTGCGCGGCTACCTCAAGATCGAGGAAAAGGAAGAGTCGGTCCTGGGGCTGATTCGCTGGAAGGAGTTCTCCTTCATTCGGAGCGAGAAGGACACGCGCGAGCTGGCACCGCACGAGGTGAAGCTGCTCGAAGGCTTCTTCGAAGCGGGGCCGGTGGTCGAGATCTCCGACCTGCGCACCAAGTTCTATCAGCACATTCCGGGCATCAAGAGCCTCGTGTACTCGCGACTGGTGCAGAAGGGCGCGCTCGACAGCAACCCGGAGGAGGTGCGCGGGCGCTACGTCGGTCTCGCCTTCTTGGTCCTCTTCGCCGTGATCGGAGTGGGCGCTCTCTGGGGAAAACTGAACGGCGCGATTTTTCCGAACGCGATGGTCTTCCCGATCCTCGCGGGCACGGTGTCGATGGCCATCTGCCTCGCCTTCTCGCCGGCCATGCCGCGACGCACCAAGAAGGGAGTGGAGCTTCGCGCCTGGGCACGCGGTTTCGAGGAGTTCGTGGGACGCGTGGAGCGCGAGAGCCTCGACCGTGACGCGGCCAGGAACGTGTTCGAGAAGCTGCTTCCCTACGCGATGGCGCTGGGTGTGTCCGCACGTTGGGCGAAGAAGTTCGAGGGGATCTACGACACGCCCCCGACCTGGTACGGCGGCCACTACAACTCGATGAACTTCACCACCCGCTCGTTCGAACACGGCCTGACGCGCGCGATGGCGTCGGCCGGCGCGTCGATGGCGTCGACGCCGCGCTCTAGCGGATCCAGCGGCGGCGGCGGCTTCTCCGGCGGCGGTGGCGGGGGAGGCGGCGGCGGATCGTGGTAAGACTGCGCGGTGACCGCGCGCTCTGGCTCATCACCCTGCTCGGCGCGGCGCTTCGATTCCTGAACCTCCGGGGCGATCTGCCCTGCGTGCTCCACTACGACGAGCCGACGCTGGTCGACAACGCGGTGTGGATGTGGAGCGACCACACTCTCAATCCGCACTTCTTCAACTACCCGACCGGCATGATCTATCTCCTGGCCGCGCTCTTTGGTCTGATCCTGTTGGGCGGCACCATCGGTGGGCAGTTCGCCGGGTGGAGCGTGGCGGTCACCTGGCTGGCCGGCGGCACTTACCCGCGCCCTCCGCAAGGCGGCGTCCTCTACTTCTATCCGACCTGGGGCGTGACGACCCTCTACCTGATCGCTCGCAGCGTGAGCGCGCTCGCGGGGACGGCGACGATTCCACTGGTCTATGCGATCGCGCGACGGATCGGGTGCTCGCTCGGTGCATCGAGGCTTGCGGCCTTCGCGGTCGCGGTCTCGTCACTCATGGTCGAGCACTCGCACCTCGCCACGACCGATGCCGCGGCGACCTGCCTCGCCACCGCGGCGCTGCTGCTGATCCTGCGCGCGGAGCAAGGGTCGACGCGGTCGTGGCTGTTGGCGGGCGCCGCGACGGGATTGGCGGCCGGGTTTAAGTACAACCTCGGCCTGGTCGCCGCGCTCCTCGCACTGCTCGCGGTGTGGCGCTTGCGCGTCGATGGCTCGATCGTGTGGCGCCGCCTTGCCCTCGCCGCCGCCGCGTCGATCGCGGCATTTCTGATGACGACCCCCTACGCACTGATCGACGCGCCTCGCTTCACGCGCGATCTCGGCTACGAGTTTCATCGCGTGTCCAATGTGACCGAGATGTTTCAGGGCGCGAAGGAGATCGAGACGTCGAGCGCAGAGAAGCTGCTCGACATCTTCGGAACGCACCTCGGGCCGTTCGGAATGGCCGCGGCGCTGGTCGGGCTGTGGTTCGCGCTTCGCACGCGCCGCTTCGCGCCCACCGCGGTGGCGGCGTGGGTGCTGATCTGTCTTCTGCCGATGCTGCGTTGGCAGAGCCTCTACGCGCGCTACCTGGTCGGGCCGTGGCCGATGATCCTGCTCCTCGCGATCGTGGCGATTTGGGAACTCATGTCGCTCCTCTCGCGATCGCGCGCGAGGCTGCGTCCGCTTGTGGCCGGCGCGCTCACCGTGGCGGTGCTTCTGCCGAGCGAGATTCAGCTCTTGAAGCGCGAGCGCACGCGAAGTCGACCGGATCCGCGGGTCGAGCTGTCGGAGTGGCTCGAGCAGAATCTCCCGCACGGCGTGCCGGTGGTGGGCGAGAAGGCCGGCCCCTTTCCCAACTCCGATCTCGTCCCGATCGAGGTGACCGACTTCCTCGGCCGCTCGACGCCGGAGAAGTACTTGGATCGCGGCGTGCAGTACCTGATCGAAACCGGCCGCGCGAAGTTGATCGCGGGCAAGGCGCCATTCCGCGAGGTGCAGGAGAACCAGGAAGCGATTCGCCGTCAGTCGGACGTGCTGTGGTCGAAGGAGCGCTACCGCGTGTACAAGCTGCGGGGCGGCCCCACGTGGCTCGACGCCGTCACGCAGTCGATCGCGACGAAGCGGCTGAACGACGCGCGCCGGACTTTGGAGGCGGCGATTCAAAGCGAACCGAACAACCGACTCGCCTGGCAGCTCCTCGGAGAGACCGCGGCGGAGCAGGGAGACACGTTGGTGGCGCTCGCCGCACTGCAGGCGGCCGCGGACTACGACTCGTTGCAACCGGAGGTCGCGCTCTATCTCTCCAAGCTGCACATCGCGCGTCGTGAGTACACGGCGGCGATTCATCGACTGTCGCTGGCGGCGGAAGGAGAGCCGGATGATCCGACCGTGCTCAACAACTTCGCCGTCGCCTACCTGTCGCGGGCGCGTGGCTATCTGCGCGCGGGTGAGCGGGCGCAAGGCGAGGCCGATTGGCGCGCCGCGCTCGACTACGCACGTCGGTATCAGACGGCGGGGAAGGGCGACCCGCGCTTCAACACCCTGCTCGAGCAGGTGGAGAGGCAGGGCGTGAAGTGGGGGTTCGCGAACGAACCCCCTGCGCGGTGAGTCGGGCTCTAGCGGGTGCGCACCACGCGCGTGCCGCCGAGTTCCCTGCCTTCGCGATCGACGAGGCGCAGCCAGTAGATCCCGGCGGCAAGCGAGCTGCCATCCCAGGCGATCGAGGAACCGCGAGCGCCCGCGAGGGCGACCCGACGCCCGGCGCTGTCGAACGTCTCGAGGATCAGGGGCGAAGCGGAAGGAGCCTGCCAACGCAGTGTCGCGTCGCCACGCGTTGGGTTGGGGAAGGCGCGAAGCGTCGACGCGCGAAGTTGAAGAGGATCGCTCACCGCGACAGTGCCCGCGGTTTCATACAACAGCGACTTGAACGGCGACTCGCTCGAAGCTTCCACCTGCCAAAGGATCTCACCGCGCCCGTTCTGATTGAGGTCGTCGGCAAACATCGCCGCGTGGATGCCGTTGTCCGGGTCGTTGATCTGCCCGGAAAGATGCCAGCCTCCGGACCACTCGAAGACATAGAGTGAAGCGCCGCCACTCATCACCAGCTCTTTGTCGCCGTTTCCGTCTACGTCGATCACCGCATTGAAGCAAAGCCCGAAGTAGCCGTCGTCGTGGCTCACGCTCGATACGAATTCATAGCTGTTGTTTCCGTTTGATTGGAGCAGCTGCGTCTGCCAGCCGACGCCCGACGATCCGCTCACGATCAGGTCGAGGATGCCATCGTGATTGACGTCCGATCCTGCCTTGAGCGACGTCGGCGTGAACCCGGGCATGAGGAGGATCGCCACCTCCGCCCATCCCAGGCCGATCGGTTCATAGACGTGCACCTTCCCGTCGTCCGCCGCGACGAAGATCTCGTCCTTGCCGTCCTGGTCGAGATCGATCGCCGCCTTCTCGCGGCCGACGGGCGAGTTGGTCTGTCGATCGAAGACGAGGCTGTATGAGTTATCTCCCGTGTTCTCGAAGATGAGGAAGCGCGCCAGGCCGGTGAAGGGATTCCACGACTGGTAGATCTCGGTGTGGCCATCGTGATCGGAGTCGCCGACCCAGGGGTAGCCGAGCACGTTGATCAACGCCGGCGACTGCCAGGCAAGGTGATCCGGATAGCCGGTGACGCTCGACGCCTCGTAGATCCGGAGGTAGCTGCTCCACTGCCCGAGCACCTCCATCAAGCCGTCATGATCGAAGTCACCGGCCACGTATGGAGAGAAGTACGGCAGGTCCTGCTCGTCGGTGTAGACGTTGCCACCCTGCTCTTCGAAGAAGCGGGTGTAGAACTGGCCGCCGCTCTGCACGACACCGATCACCTCGCGCTGACCATCCTGGTCGGTGTCGCCGAAGGCGCAGGTCCAGTTGTACATCCCGTCGAGCTGCGCGATCGAATTGAACTGCATCGATCCCAGCGTCGCGTCGCCGCCCCGCGCGATCGTGCCCAGAGGTTGACGTCCCGTCGAGACCTCGAGAGGCGCACGCAACGCCGGAAGCGATGCGAAGCCCGGCAGCTCTTCTGCCCTGCGGTCTCGGGGCATTGCCGCCGTGGCGAGTGAAGTCGTGACCGCCAACGACGCGAGTGAGCAGACGGCCGACGAGGGAATGATCAAACCGAGTGTTCGAGGAAACATGCTGCGCTCCTTGTTGCAGGCTCGAACGCCGCGCGGCGGATGGAAGCTGCGCAAGGAGTATAGAGAGGCGAGCGCGGGCGGAGAAGACGGGAAGGGCGCGCTCGGGCCGAGCCGGAGCGCGCCCTCGATCTGAACTAGTAGCGGTGCTTGATGCGTCCCCAGGTCGTGCGCTCGGTGGCAACCGGCGGGCAGGCGCCGTCGATGCAGTCGGTGCCATCACCCGCGCTACTGACCCTGCGCGCCCAGGCACGCGGATTCCGGTGCCAGGAAGCAGGTGCCATCCTGCAGGCAGCACGCCCCAGGCGATCCGCGCACTGGACCGAGGTGCAGCGCGTTCCGTCTCCTTCGAAGACGGCGCCCTCGAAGTGCGCGCACTGGGCGTCGGTCACGTCCGCACAGTGCGCGCCCCACTCATAGCAGCAGGCGCCGTACGGAACGGGGCAGGGATTCGGATCGCAGGCAGCTCCGGGCCGAGCGCGACGCCTCCCTGCGCTTCGCAATCGAAGACGGCGAGCCAGACACAGCTGTGATCCGGGAGGCAGCAGGGTTGTTCGCCTTGACACGGATCCGGCACGCAGTCGGTTCCTTGGCCGTACCAAATACCGGGGTAGCCGAACTCACCGGCAGTGGCGCAACCCGTTCCGGTCGTGACGGAGCAGACCGGGCCGCCCTGGCTCCCCTGCCATGCGCAACAGGCGCCGACCGCGCCGCAGGGGTTTGGATCGCAGGTCGTACCGTCCCCCCAGAAGGCCCCGCTCTGCACGCCAATGCAGTCGTTGATGTCAGTGAGGATGCAACTCCCGTCAGGCAGGCAGCACACGCCGGCCGCGGCCGGCCGCGCGGCGAGGCCCAGTGCGAGAACCAGGATGGATGCGAGGAATTGGCGCATGGTCTTCTCCCGTTGAGCACGCGGTCGGGCGTGCGACTCGGTCAGGTTGGGGGGGACTCAAGCGTAACCCACTCGCGTCCGCTGTCGCAAATAGCGACTCAGGCGGCGGGAGCGGCCCCGCTGGATCGACCCTCAGTCCCACCGAGGCACTCGGGCGGAGAAAGATTTGCAATCCCGCGCGCGCGTGGCGTACCGTTCCCTCTAGTTGGTTCGTCGAGAGAGTCTGGTCTGTGCGGTTGCTGTACGTTCCGCTTCGCTTGGCCTCGATCGTCCTTCCTACTGGACCCACCCCGGGTCCCTTTCTAATGGGCCCAGAGAGACAGAAACAGGGTCCAGTGCTCTCCAGAGCACAAGTCCAAGGAGAACAACGATGGGTAGCAAGCTGTACGTCGGCAATCTGACCTTCGACATGGGCAACGCCGACCTCGAGGAGCTCTTTTCGTCGCACGGCCAGGTCCGGAGCGCGCAGATCATCATGGATCGCGACACCGGCCGCAGCAAGGGCTTCGGCTTCGTCGAGATGAGCGGAGATGCCGAAGCGCAGGCCGCGATCAACGCGCTCAACGGGCGCGAGGTCAAGGGTCGTGCGCTCACCGTCAACGAGGCCAAGCCGCGTGAGGATCGCCCGAGTGGTGGTTCGCGTGGCGGCTCGCAGCGTCGGTGGTAGTTCGTAGTTCGAGCGCGGACAGGCTCGCCTGATCGGCGAACATCGGACCCGCGCTTGGATGAGCTGCGAGAGGAGGTCGGGCAACCGGCCTCCTCTCCGTTTTCTGACGCCTACCTTCCGGCCGGTGGGTTGTCGATCTGGTAGATCACGGTGGGCAGACCGTCCATCACCGTCTCTCGCCCTCGCCGCAAGCCCGCGCTCTCCGCGGTTCGGATCGACGCCTCGTGCTCCGGATCGACCAATGCAATGAGGCGCGGCAGCCGCAGCTGTTGGAAGCCGTGGCGCACCAGCGCGCGTGCCGCCTCGCTGCCGAGCCCGCGCCGCCAGTACGGCTTCGCGATCATGTAGGCGATCTCGACCTCGAGCACGCCGTCGATGGTCCAGGGCAGCAGGCCGCATCGCCCGATGAAGCGACCGGGGTCATCGCCGCGCGCGCCCGGTTCGCCCTTCAAGATCGTGGCCCAGAGGCCCAGCTCCGGATGCTCGGGATGGCCGTGCCGGAACCACTCGAGTTCCTCGCGCGTCTCCGCGAGCGTGCGCGTCCCGTCGGGGAAGTAGCGGCGAATCTCCGGGTCGCGGTAGAGCGCGAAGAGGTCGTCGAGGTCGTCCGGTACGAGGTGACGGAAGAGCAGGTGCTCGGTCTCAAGGATGATCACTCGGCCGCCGGATCGTAGGTCGCTGCGCCCATCACGTTCCCCTCCGGGTCCTGGAAGAAGATCAGGTGGCAGACGCCGGCGATCGTCACCTTCTCCATCAGGATCTTGCCACCGGCGGCGCGCACCGCGGCCGCGGTCTGATCCACGTCGGGTACGGCGAAGGTGCACTCACAACCGATCATTGGCTTGCCCTGAATCAGCTCGCGCCGCTTCTGCAAGGCCCCTTGAACGCCAGGATCGTCGGTCGTCCCAGTGTGGACGAGTAGGAAGCCGGGGGGACCCCAAGCTTCGAACCGCCAGCCCAGGACCGTCTCGTAGAATCGCCGCGCGCGATCGACGTCGTCCGCGTTGATTGCGAAGTGCGCGAGGTTGCTCGACACTCATTCCTCCTTCCTCGGGGTGCTCCGGTGCGTTTCCGCGCCGTCCGCTGCGTGGTCTGTTGATCGACCGAGGATGGTAGCGAACGGAAAGCCGCCGCACTTCTGCTACTCTGACGATCGATGTCGAAAAGACGACAAGAGGGGCCGGACAGCGACGTGCTGGTCCGCAACTGGGCGACCACCCACGCCCACGGCGCAGAGATCAATGAGCGCGTCATCGAATGGCACCAGCTGGCGCACGCCTCTCGGGGAGTTCTGACCGTGTTCACTCCCGCCGGGATTTGGGTGGTGCCGCCCTACCGCGGCGTGTGGATTCCCGCCGGGGTTCGCCATCGAATCGAGATCGCGGGTCGAACCTCCGTCCGGACGCTCTACCTCACACCGTCGCTTGCTCGCGGCCTTCCACTTGAGTGTCGCGCGGTCAATGTGACGCCGGTGCTTCGGGAGCTTGTCCTCGAAGTGTGCCGGGTCGGCGTGCTGCGAAGAACCAATGCGCGACAGGCGCGGCTGGCGCGGGTGGTGATCGACCAGCTTCGAACCTTGTCCACGATCCCCCTGCAGCTCCCCTGGCCCACCGACCCGCGAGCCCGCCAGGCCGCCGAACTGCTTTCGGCCGACCCGACCGCGAGGAACCTGATGCATCGCGTCGAGCGCGCGGTAGGCGCCTCGCGTCGCACCCTCGAGCGGTGCTTCCTGCGAGAGACGGAGCTGACGTTGGGGCGTTGGCGACAGCGCGCGCGCCTGCTCGCGGCGGTGAAGCTCCTGGCGGCGGGTCGGCCCGTCACCGAAGTTGGCTTGTCGGTTGGCTACTCGACTCCGAGCGCCTTCGTCTCCGCCTTCCGCCGGCAGCTCGGGACGACGCCGACCCGCTACTTTGAGCCCGCCTCCGGCCGGACGTAGACTGAAGGCAGGGCGATCCCGTCGCGGGCGCCTCCGCCTCGCGCCGCGAGATCGCCGGAGGGTGCGAGCATGACACTCGAGTTGAGCGACGCCGAACGGGAGCTTCTGAACGAGCTCTTGGAAGCCGCCCACACGCAGACCCTGCACGAGCTGCATCACACCGCGACCGCGGAGTACAAGGATCTCCTGCGGCGTAGGCTGGAGACGCTCGAGCAGCTTCGCCTCCGCATGGTGATGGTGGCGAGGGCGCGTTGACCATCGCGCGAGGCGCGTGCTACCGTTCGCGTCCATGGACGAGGCGCTCGATGTCCGCTGGTTCGATCCTCATCGATTGAACCTATTGATCGGGCTCCTGCTCTTCGTCTCCTTCCTTCTGATCAACCGCCGGCGTGCTCGACGCGTCGGCGGTATCTATATCCGACCGCTTCCAGGTTTGCAGGCGCTCGACGAGGCGATCGGCCGCGCCACCGAGATGGGGCGCCCGGTGCTCTACGTCCCGGGGAGCGGCGACATGAGCGAGGTGGGTACCCTCGCCGCGATCACCATCTCCGGTCGCGTCGGCCGGCGCGTCGCCGAGTTGGGGTGCGATCTGCGCATCCCGTGCTACGACCCGGTGGTGGCGGCCCTGATCGACGGAGCCGTGCAGCAGTCGTATCGCGAAGCCAATCGCCTCGACTCCTTCGTGCCGGGCTCTGTCTACTACGTCAGCGCGACGCAGTTTGCCTACTGCGCGTCGGTCACCGGAACGATGATGCGCGAGCGGACCGCGGCCAACATCTACATGGGCTCCTTCTACGCCGAGGCGCTCTTCCTGGCCGAGACCGGCAACCTGACCGGCGCGGTGCAGATCGCGGGCTGTGATCAGGTGACGCAGCTTCCCTTCTTCGTCTGCTCGTGCGACTACACGCTGCTCGGCGAGGAGCTCTACGCCGCGAGCGCCTACCTCGGTCGCGAGCCGGACGAGATGGCGACGATCGCGGCGCAAGACTGGGCGAAGGCGCTGGCGGTCGCGGTGGTCGTGTTGGCCCTCCTTCTCGAGTTGCTCGGGCAGCCGGGCCTCGGGCAACTGCTCCAGACCTCGTAGGGCACACTCGTCATGATGCGTCGCGGCCCTGTCTTCGTCACCTTCCTGACCGGCGCGCTGCTCATCGCGATCTTCTTCATTCCGCACCACGAAGCGCAGAACACGCAGTCGACCATCCTCGAGTGGGCCGACGTCGTCTACACCTTCGCCCTCATCCTCGGCACGTTGGCCCTCTGGGGATCGAACCAGAAGAAGGTGACGCGACGAGAGGGCGGGTGGCCCTATGCGCTCGTCACCCTGATCGCGATCGGCGTCACGACCGTGCTCGGCGTGGTGCAGGGAGTGGAAGACGGCACCGCGGTCGGTTGGATCTACAACGCGATCAATGCGCCGCTCGCCTCGACCATGTTCTCACTGCTCGCCTTCTTCATCGCGTCGGCCGCCTTTCGCGCCTTCCGCGCGCGGAACGTCGAGGCGACGCTGCTGCTCGCGACCGCCATCGTGATGATGATCGGGCGCGTGTCGATCGGCGAGTTCATCTGGAAGGGATTCCCGCCGCTGACCGAATGGCTGCTCGACGTGCCGAACCTCGCAGCCAAGCGCGCGGTGGCGATCGGGGTCGGGCTGGGTGCTGTGTCCACCGCGCTCAAGATCATCATCGGGATCGACCGTTCCTACCTCGGGAGATCGTGACGCATGGCGCAGGGGGGCTTCTGGCGCCGGATGATGGCGCTCGATCGACGGTGGATCTTCCTCCTCGTCTTCCTTGGGGTGACTATCCCATTGCTCGTGCCGGTGAACCTGCCGGTGAGCGCGTCGCCGCGGGTGAAGGCCTTCTATGACACGATCGAGTCGGTGCCCGAGGGTTCGACCATCCTGATGTCGCTCGACTACGAGCCCGACATCATGGCCGAGCTTCAGCCGATGGCGATCGCCACGCTCCGCCACTGCTTCCGCCGCAACTTGAAGCCGGTAATCCTGACGCTCTATCCCGCCGCGCCCGGTTTGATCGAGCGCGCCCTGGCCATCGCCGGCGAGGCCGAGGGGAAGAAGAGGGATCAGGATTGGGTCTTCCTCGGCTACAAGTCGGGCAACCAGGCGGCGATCCTCGGCCTCGGCGACAACATCAAGACTCTCTTCCCGAAGGATTTCTACGGCACCAGCACCGAGTCGATTCCGCTGATGGCGCCGATCAACTCCTTCACCGACTTCCCGCTCTTGATCAACCTGAGCGGCTCGTCCATCGCCGACTACTACATCCGCATCGGCGCCAGCCGCTATCACGTGCCGATGATCCTGGGCTCGACCGCGGTCATGGCGACCGACTACTACCCGTACCTCTCGTCCGGTCAGATCAAGGGATTGATCGGCGGCATGAAGGGTGCGGCCGAGTACGAGAGCCTGGTCGGGCTCCTCGGTGACGGAAGGCGGGGAATGGACGCGCAGAGCATGGTGCACGTGATCGTCGTGATCCTGGTGATCCTCGGCAACCTCGCGTCGCTCGCAACCGGGTCGCTCAAGCGAAAGGCCGGAGCATGATGCACGGCCTCGAAGTGTGGGTCGCGGCTTTTCTGACCCTCTGCGTCTTCACCTTCCTCTACCGGGACAATCCGCTCTATCGCTTCGCCGAGCATCTCTTCGTCGGGGTCTCAGCCGGATACCTGCTCGCGGTGCAGTACCAGAACGTGCTCAAGCCGAACGTCATCGAGAAGATCGGGCACGGCAACCTGCTGCCGATCATCCCGGCCGCGCTCGGCGTCCTGGTGCTCGGTCGGCTCTGGCCGCGAACCACGCCACTCTCGAACTGGGCCCTCGCCTTCTACGTCGGCATCTACTCCGGCATCGCGGTGCCCGCTTATCTGCAGGCACAGATCTTCGCGCAGCTGGCCGACGCGGTGAAGCCGTTCGCCCACGGTTGGGCGGCGATCAACTCGGCGCTGATCCTGCTCGGGTTCCTCTGCGTGATCGCCTACTTCTACTTCTCCTCGCCGCACAACGCGGTGCACCGCGCGGCCGCGCGCGCGGGGATCTGGTTCCTGATGGTCGCGTTCGGCGCGTCCTTCGGCTACACGGTGATGGCGCGCGTCTCGCTCCTGATCGCGCGGATGCAGTTCCTGCTGCGGGATTGGCTGCACGTGCTGCCGGGGAGTTGATCGGAGCCTTCGCCCCGTCGGTCATTAAGATTTCAGGGCAAGAATCCTAATAAGAGTGCCTCCTACTCAGACTGCCCTAGTAAGGGCGACGGGGAGGCGTGGCTCGAGTTCTTCCTGGAAGGAGTACGTGTCACATCCGCCGCCGCCGTAATCGGCTCTTCGTCTACGACCAGTACCTGAGCGTGTTGAGCGAGGGGACCGAGCCCTCCTAAGCGGCGCGGCACACAGATTCGCGTTCACCGGGCTCTGTCGACCAGACAGCGGTTGCCCCGCCCGCGCCCGCCCGGATTCCGGACGGGCGTGGCGGAGCGCGTGCATCTCACAGCGTGCGCCGCCGACGGATCATCGCACGCCTCTGGCCTCACTACTTCCCCTTCACCGACTTCTCCTCCGTCACGCCGATCGACTCCGCGCCCTCGCTCTTCATGATCTCCTTCGCGAGGTCGAGCTCGTCGCTCTCGTCGGCGTGCACCGAGATGAGCGCGCGGCCTTCGCGCAGCTTGCCGTCGTACGCCTTGGCGATGTACTCGGGCATGCCCATGCCGACGAGACCGCCGGCGACACCGCCAAGCGTGGCGCCGACCGCGGCACCGCTCAGCATGCCGAGGATCGGGCCGGCTGCGATGAACGGGCCGACTCCGGGGATAGCGAGGGTCCCGATTCCTGCGAGGAAGCCGAGGGTGCCTCCGGCGACGCCGCCGACGCTCGCCCCGGTGGCCGCGCCCTCCGGAGCTTTCGATTGCTTGTCCATCGCGACCGAGCGCCAGCCGGCGTTGTCCGGCAGCACGACCGAGATGTCGTTGTAGGCGAAGCCGGCGGTGTGGAGTCGCGAGACGATGGTGTCGACGCTCCTCCGCGTTCCCGCGAGACAAACGGCTGCTCTGCTGCTCATGAGTTCCTCCTTCCCTGTTGTCCCTCAGTTCCGGGTCCCTAGTGATCAGAGCGCTTCAGCTCGAGGAGGTTGACCACGCGAGTCACGCCGGGTGTGTCTCCGGCCACCGCGCCGATCTCCGTACGCTCCTCCTCGGATACGACCTGGCCGCGCAGCGCGACCACGCCTTCGAGCGTGATGACCTTGATGTTCTTGGCGTCGAGCGAGAGACCCTCGCCCTCCATCAACGCCTGGCGAATGCTCCGCGTGATCGCGATGTCGGTGGCGCTGGTGCCTTGATCGGTCGGCGTGGGCATTGCGTCCTGGTCACTGCCGTTCACCGCGGGCTGGTTGTTCGCCTGTTGATCGGCGGCGGGTCGTCGCCCTTCGTCGTTCGCCTTCTGCGGGTCGTTTGCTGAACCGCATGCGGAGAGCGCGAGGGTCAGCGTCAGCAGGGTGAGAGAGAGGATCTTCGACATGGCTTGCCTCCGTTGGCTTGGTGAAGCCGCCCTCAGGCAGACCAGGTACTGCTCTGGTCTGCGCTGAGGGCGGATGGAGGCCGCTCGGTCGTCTCCCATGGGCTCGTTGGATTGGGGACGTCCCGCCACCGTCCGGGGGGAGGTCGGAGGCGGCCGATTCGAGCGGCGTTCCAACTGGTGCGATCTCTCGCGACGGTCAGTTAGGTGACGCGCCGTCCTTGGATGAGACGGACAAGCACGGTAACGACCGCGAGGAGGAGCAGGAGATGGATGAGCCCACCGATCGTGTAGCTACTCACGACGCCTAGGAACCACAGCACCACCATGAGAACCGCGATGGTGTAGAGCATGGACTCCTCCTTCCCTGGGTCGACTCCGCGACGGGCGCATGGGACCCGATTCGACTCGCGTGTGGCTGTGAGCTGTGGTGAAAGGTCGGTGCCAACCGCTCGCGGAGACGCCGATGTTGCGGCGCACGCAGATAGCGGCGCTCGCATCCCTCGTTTCACCGGAGCTCGTGGTAACTCCTTCCATCCTGCTTGTAGGAGTTACAAGTCGAGCGCGTGCTATCGTGGGCTCGTGAGCAACAACACATCCGACAAGACCCCGCGGATCGACGCGGGCGACCGCATTCTCGTGGTGGACGATCACAAGGCGATTCGCGAGGGGCTGCGCACCGTGCTCGCGAGCTCGGGCTACACCAACGTCGATGACGCCGCCGACGCGGAGACGGCGCTGCAGCGAGTCTTGGTTCAGCCGCCCGATCTTCTGATCGTCGACCTGAACCTCCCGGGCCGCAGCGGACTCGACCTGGTGGGCGATCTGCAGGAGCGCGGCATCGACACAACGATCGTGATGCTGACCGGGCACGGCACCATCGAGGGCGCGGTGGAGGCGACGCGTCGCGGCATCTTCGAGTACCTGACCAAGCCGGCCGATCCGAAGCGTCTCTGCAACGCGGTCGAGCGCGGGCTGGAACGTACCGCGCTCCGGCGCGAGCTGCTCTCGCTGCGCCGCGAGTTGGTGCGGAGCGGTCGACTCGGCGAGATGGTGGGACGATCCCCCGCGATGCTCGAGCTCTACCGCATGATCGAGCAGATCGCGCCGAGCCCTGCCTCCGTGCTCATCACGGGTGAGAGCGGCACCGGCAAGGAAGTGGTGGCGCGGACGCTGCATCGTCTGAGCAATCGCTCCGCGCGGCCGCTGGTCGCAATCAACTGCGCCGCGATCCCCGGGGCGCTGCTCGAAAGCGAGCTCTTCGGACACGAGAAGGGTGCGTTCACCGGCGCCACCGCGGCGCGCGCCGGCTGCTTCGAGCAGGCGCACGGCGGCACGCTCTTCTTGGACGAGATCGGGGACATGCCGGCCGACCTGCAGACGAAGCTGCTCCGCGCGCTCGAAGACGGCAAGGTGCGCCGCGTCGGCGGCGATCGCGAGATCGAAGTAGATGCGCGCGTGGTCTCCGCGACCAACGCCGACTTGGAGGCGCAGCTGCGCGACGGCAAGTTTCGGAAGGAGCTCTTCTATCGACTGAACGTCTTCCTGCTGGTGATCCCTCCGCTGCGCGAACGGGTGGAAGACATCGCGGTCCTCGCCGAGCACTTCCTGGTCGAGTTTCGGCAGTCGAGCGGCGCGCGCCTCGTTGACCTCTCCGAGGCGGCGCGGCAGAAGCTCGCGAGCTATGCCTGGCCCGGCAACGTGCGCGAGCTCAGGAACGCGATCCAACGCGCGGCGATCCTCTGTGGCGAAGATGACGTGCAGGTCGAGCACCTGCCGCCCGCGCTGCGCGGGGGCGAGAGCTTCGTGCGCGCCTCGAATGCGGGGACCTTCAACGGCGGTACCTCGTTGGCGGAAGTGGAGCGCTGATCATCCAGGACACGATGCGCGCAGAACAGAACAAGCGCGGCCGAAGTGCTCGGCAGGTCAGCCTTTAAGACCTCTACACCCGCCTCAATCGCTACGAGGCGGAGCGACAGGGTGGAGACGGCACCACGTGATGAGGGCCTCGTGGGTCGGCCGGCAGATCCTCGCGCTGATTCTCTTGGCGGTGTTGCTGGTCGTGGTCTCCGGCTTTCTCGGGCTGATTGTTGCGGTGCGATTGGCCACCCACCAGGCGCGAGTGGAGGGCGAGCTCGTCTCGGGCGCGGTGACGAGCGAACTCTCGCGCTTCGCCGGCGAGGCTAGCGGCCGCTCGCTCGACGAGATCGCCTCCGATCCGCGCTTCGATCGAGTGCTGCGCGATGCGATCGTGCACGCGCCTTCGGTTCTGAGCGTCGCGATCCTCTCGCCCGATGGACATGTGGTCGCGCACACCGTGCCCACGCGCATCGGCGAGTTGGCGTCCTCTGATCCGCCGCTGCCGGATGTCTCCACCCTGTCGGGCGCGGTCGCGACCCTTTGGGAGCTGGCCCGCGTTCCGTCCGTCTACCAGATCGAGACCTCGCTCTCGGCTGGAAAGACCGCCTACGCGAAGGTGCGTGTGGTGATCGCAGGCACCTTTTTGTGGGCCTTGGTGAAGGATGCCGCGGTGCGCGCCCTGGTCACCGCGTTGGTGGTCGTGGCGCTGGCGGCCTTCGTCGCCCTCGCCTTGGGCCGCATTGCGCGCGATCGTTTCCGCGATCTCGAACGCGGCATCACCGCGTTGAGCGAGGGCCGGGTCGAGCCGATCCCGGAGTCGGGCATGGACGAGTTCGCGCGCTTGGCGAGGGGCTTGAACTTGGTGGCGGCTCGCCTCGCACCCACGGCCGCGAGCGGGGCGCCCACGCCGCCGATCGATCCCTCGATCCTCGCCGCCCAGTCGCGGGCGGTTGCGCATCTCGGAGAGCTGACCGCGGGTGTGGCGCACGAGCTGCGGAACGAGCTTCAGGCAGTCAACCTTGACCTGGCCGCGCTCCGGCAGATGGACACAGAGAGCGAAGACGCCAAGGATCAGCAGGTCGATCGGGTCGCCGGCGGATTGAGTCGACTAGACGGCGCGATCCGCGGCTTCCTCAAGATCGCGCGGGTCCGACCGCCGGCGCCTCGCGCGGTGGACCTCAATGCCATGCTCGAGGAGCTCTGCGATCACTTCGGCAACGAAGCGGCGTTGGCCGGCGTCACCTTGAAGCTCGACTTGGAAGCGGGACTGCCGAAGACGCAGGCCGATCCCGAAGTGCTCCAGCAGGCGCTCCAGAATCTGCTCCGCAACTCCCTGCAGGCGCTGGTCGGCCGAGAAGACGGCGTCATTACCCTCGCGACCGCGCGCGCGGACAGGCTGCTGCGGATGATCGTGCGCGACAACGGTCCGGGCATCCCGCCGGAGATCCGTGATAGGCTGCTCGATCTCTACTTCACGACGCGGCCCGACGGAACGGGGGTCGGCCTCGCGGTCGTGCGACACTCGATCGAGATGCACGGCGGGTGCGTTGCGATCGGATCCACCAGCGGCGAGGGGACGGAAGTGATCCTGGAGATTCCGTGGGTGCTGACGGCATGACGCGCGCGATTGAACGAGCAGCGCTCATGCTTTGGCTTTGGGCTTGGGTGCTCGCGTGCGGGTGCTTCGGTTGCGCGTCGCTCTTCCACTCGAAGGCTACGACCGAGCCGCCGCGAGAGGAGTCGATACCGGCGCCGAAGAAGGCTGCTTCTCCGAGCACCCCGCACGAGACCGCCACGCCGGTGGTCGCGGCGCCGGTGACTGCCGAGCCCGCCAAGCCGCCGGCCGCGCCGCCGCTCACGCCCTCGCTTACACCGGAAGAACGCTCCCGACTGGAAGGCGAAGTGGCCGATGACGTCCGCGCGACCTCCGCGCGGATCGAGACGATCGATCGCGCGGCGCTCTCGACCAGTGAACTGGACCAGCTGCGCGCCGCGGAGGCGCTCCTCGTTGCGGTCGCCGAGGCGAAGAAGAGCGACGACGTCACCGCCGCCGCTCGTCTCGCGCACAAGGCCAGATTGCTCGTCGAGGAATTGGGGCGCTAGCGCGCGCTCAACGACTGCGGCTTCTCCGCCGGCTTGCGCTCGAAGAGAACCACCACCACCTGTCGCCGCGCCGCGCCCTCACCGAGGTCCGCCACCTCCGACTCCGGCGGAGTCTCGCCGAAGGCGACCGAGCTCATGCGCACCGCGTCGACCGGTGCGCGCTCGAGCAGAAATCGCTTCACCGCCGAGGCGCGCCGCTCCGCCAGCTGCGCGTTGTAGTTCTCGTCGCCGGTCGGATCGGCATAGCCGAAGATCGCCGCGACGTAGTTCGGGTTGTCAGCCAGCGCGGTCGAGACCGGATCGAGCGCAGCCCGCGCCTCCTCATCGAGGTCGGCTCGATCGAATCCGAAGTGAGCGCGGTAGCGGCCGACCTCCGACACCTGAGTCCAGCCCAGCGCCAATTGTCTTGCGCCATCGACCCCGGCCTGTGCGCCATCGGCATGCTCCAGCGCGCGTCCCGCCAAGGCAGCGTTTTGATCGTCGCGCGCGCTCATGCGCGACTCCATGGCCGACATGTTGGACGTCACGCCGGCGTTGGCCGTCTCGATCTGGCTTCGCACGAATCCGCGGGTGGCGCAGCCGCTCGCCGTGAGCATCGCCAGCCCGAGAACCAGCGCCGGTAGTTGACCCTTCCTTCCGTCGAGCGCGAGCCGCGCGACGCAACTCCACGTTCCGGTCATTCCGCACCTCCTGGGTTGCACATGATTCGTGGTGAGCTAGAAACCGAAGTTGAGGCCGACCCCGAGCGTGTAGGCGTCGTAGTCGAGGTCGCGGATCGCATCGCGCACGTCGTGCCCGAGCTTCCGCTCCGGGTCGACGAAGTTGTATCGCCCTTCCGCGCTCATCGTGACGTCGGGTCCCAGCGGCAGATTGACCCCGGCGCCCACATGCCATCCGAAGGTGTCGACCGACTCGTCCTTGAACCCGTACCGCGACTCGAGCCCGGCCGAGTAGTCATAGGCCACGTGGTACCAACCCGCGCCCGCGAGCGCGAAGGGTCGGATCGGCATCGGGCCTGGCAAGTACAACCGCCCGGTCAAAAGCAGCGGAATGGTTCGGACGTGCAGCGACTCGTTGCCGAGCGGGGTGCGCGCGACGAAGTGATCTTCCGATCGATAGTCGGCCGATCCCTGGATACCGAGGATCGGGGCCAGCAACAACTCGAGATGGCCTCCGACGAGGAAATTACCGTCGTTAGCGTCCTTCGCCTTCGAGAAGGCGAGGTGAGGTCCGATGTTTCCCGCGGCGCCAGGCTCGGAAGCCTGCGCGAGCGAAGGGGGCAACAGCACGACCATCGCGGCGGCGAAGAACGAAGCAAAGAAGGACCGCATCCATCGATCACGACTTTCGGAGTGCAACATGGTCTCCTCCTTTCGAGGCGACGGGCGAGGTCTGGTTCAGACCACCGCCATCTGGATCGTCAGCGGCTGGACCAGCGTGACACGCAGGCGTTCCCCACCGGCAGGACGATCTGATCCCCCTTGGTGCCGAGCGCGACGCCGGTCCTGACGATGCCGGCCGCGGCGCCCTTGAGCGCGCCGTCCTTTCCCCCAAGATTCCGCCGAGAATCGCGCCGCCAACCGCGCCGCCGCTGATCACCTCGGCGCTCTGCTTGCCGTCGCTCTTTCCGACCAGGCGGAACGGTTCACACACGATCGGATAGCGCTTGCCATCGGGTGTGACCACCTCGGTGAAGCGAAGGGTCAGCGCGGCCGCACCTCTGATCCGCCCCGCGTCATTGATGTAGGTCACCTGCCCATGCACCGACGAGCCGGCCGGGAGCGCCACCAGGTCGGACGCCATGATCGGTTCGACCGTCCGCAAGAGGATTGGATCGCCGACCTGGTTGCGGTCGGTCGCGATCGGAGTCTGCAGGGTGGTGACGATCGAAGTGCCCGAAGCGATCGACGCCACGCGCGTCGTCGGCTCGCGTCGCACCGGCGCGTCTTCGCGCGCCGCCTGCTCCGCGCTGCGTGTCGCGCACCCCGCGAACGCGAGGCAGGCTCCGAGGAGCACCGCTGGAATCGCGCGCGGCCACAGCATCATCGAGTTCGAGTGTCGAGTCATCGCTTGCCTCCTTCCTTGCCCCGAGAGAGTCATCCGCGCTTGCGAAGCGGCAGCACCAGGACCCCGATCCCGGCCAGAACCGAGGCCACTCCGGCCACCGGTGGAATCGGGATCGACTTCTGCTCCTTCGCCGTTGCCTTGAGATCGCCGATCTCGAGGACCGTGCGCTCCCGCTGGTAGGTGATGCCTCCGTAGATCAGGATCACGGCACCGAGTGCGATGAGTGAGAGACCGACGATCTTCATGACTTCCTCCTCGTATGCGATTGTGAAGTCGCGTTGAGCCGTTCAACCGCGCCTGAGTAGGCGACTAGTGGTAGAAGGTCCAGCCGGTCGTGATCTTGAGGTCAGGCCCGTTGACCAAGCCCAGCTTGGTCTCGACGAAGAAGCGGCTGCCGTTACCCAACCCGCGCTCGATGCCGCCGAGCGCGTTCACGCCGAGTTCGCTGTTGAAGCCTTCGGCGACCCTGTCGTGCCCGGCGATGTTCAGTCCGATCCCGCCGCCCAAGTACGGGGTCCACGCGTCCCAGCGAGAGCTGAAGCGATAGGCCGCCTCGCCGTTCAGGGTGAGCAGGGTGAGGTTGTCGCTCACGCCCAGCTCGACGTTCGGCTGGAAGCGCACATGGTCGGAAAAGTTGCCGAAGTCCATGTGTGCACCGAAGTGCACCTGATCCTCGTCCACGGTGACACCGACGCGAAGGGGCCCCATCCGCGGTATCCGACGTTGCTCGGATCCGCCTTCGCGCCGGTCCCGATCGAGAGCGCAGTGAACGCGGACGCGACAAGGGCGAGGGTGGTGAGTTGCGATTTCCGCATGGCTTCCTCCTTCGTCTGTCTGAAACCGATTGTGGGCGGGAGGACGGGCGTGGATGGCGTGGTGAGCCAGATGCCTTCCTTGAATCCGACGCCCGTCCTCGACGCGTCAGGGGGGACATCGCAGGAAGCGTGCCGTCGAGCAGAGAGGGGCGGAAGATCAACGAAAGCGACTCGCGGGCAGGCGCTTGCGATCCTGCGTCGACGCGGACGTCAGGGCCGGATCGGGGGGACTCTTTGTCAGATCTACAAAGCCGCGGGAAGAAGCGACAATGCGAACCGGGTTCGCGGAAGGGCTTGGCTAGCGGGAGAACGCCTTCATCCAGGCCCAGTGAAGCTGCGCGCCGTTCAGCTCGTGGTTCACGCCGTTCGGGTACTCGTGCTCCAGCCCGCGCACCTCAACCAGCTTGAAGACGTTCTTCGGGTCGTTCGAGAGGCCGTGGAAGTTGGCGATGAGGTACGAGGTCGAATCGCCGGTCACCGTGAAGTTCACCGGGTCCTGCGCGAAGGCGTCGACGAAGGGTTGTACGATGCTGCCGTAGAGCCCCGGGTAGGTGGTGAAGAGCTTGCTGAAGCCCATCGGCAGGGGGCCCGGCACGCCGAGGCGGGTGAGCAGCTTGTTGTCACGGGTGCCGAACTCGAGCATCACCGGAAGCATGCCGACCGGTGTGAGCGTCGTGTCGCTTGGGAGCGCGCCGCCTCCTCCGCTCGACACCGTCGCGGCGAAGCGATCCGACAACTCGACCGCGCAGCGCGCGGCGAACTTTCCCCCGTTGGAGAATCCGACCGCGTACACGCGCTCCGAGTCGATGGAGAATCGCCCTTGGAGTTCGGTCAGCATCGTGCGGACGAACTTCAGGTCGTCGCGCTGACGTTCACCCGCACAGAAGTCGATCTGACCGGGAAACTCCGCCCACTTGGTCTCGTTCAACGTCGCGCCGTCCTCGGTCAGGCAGTAGCTCCACCCAAGAAGTTGGAGACCGAGGGTTCAACGCTTCGCCAGCGTCGCCTCCACATAGGCGCTCACGGCGCGCATCGTATCCGGCGATCGCCACAGGTGCGCGATCTCCGCGTCCAGCCGCAGACGTTCCGCGCGGAGATGCGCGAGCGCCGGGCCCCGGAGCTGACGCTTGGTGAACGCGAACCGATCCGGGCTCGGCGCCGCCAATCGCTCGGCCTTCAGCAGTGCAGCGGGGAGGAGATCGTCCGGCGGTAGCGCGGCCTGCAGGAACCCACGATCGACACCGGCGTCAGCGTCGACCAGCCCGCACTCGAGGATGAACTCCGTCCAATGCGTCGGCGGGAGCGCGAAGCGAATCAGCTCGATCGCCGCGGGCGGGAAGGGAACGCCGACCGCGAGTTCAGGCACCCCCAATCGGAACGGACCCTGGGCCATTGCGCGCCAGTCCGCGGCCGCCGCCATCACCATGCCCCCCGCGATCGCGTGTCCATTGATTGCGGCGACCAACGGCTTCTCGAAGGCGAAGAGCGCCTCGAGCACTTCGGAGAGCGCACGAACGAAGCGGTCGCTGTATTTCGCGCCGCCCTCGACCAGCCGCTTGAGGTCGACGCCGGCGGAGAAGATGGAGCCCGTGGCGGTGAGGACGACCGCGCGCGAGTCATCGTCGGCGAGTTCTTGCAGCGCGCTCTCGAGCGCCTGGCAGAGCTCGAGGTCCATCAGGTTCGCCTTGCCGTGCTGGAGGCGAAGAAGAGCGATCCCATTCTCGCGGTCGATCGTGAGCATGCTGTCCTCCTTCGCGCGGCGGGTCGGTGGCTATCGCTTGGGGTCAGGGCGAGGCGAGGCCTCCAGATTCGCGAACAGGTTGTTGAGGCCTTCCGCGAGCGAAGGGTGCGCCCAGACCGCGTCGCGCAGCGCAGTGTACGGCAGTCCGGCCATCATCGCGGTCTGCAGGATCGACATGATCTCGCCGCCCTCCAGGCCGAGGGCCGCGGCGCCCAGGATCAGTCCTGTCTCCGGATCGACGATTGCCTTCAGAAAGCCGCGCGACTCGTCGGTTTCGAGCGCGCGCGCAACCCAGCTCATCGGCATCTTGGCCACCTGCACCTTGAGGTCGCGCTGCCTCGCGTCTTCCTCACTCAATCCGATGCGGCCGAGTTGCGGATCGATGTAGACGACGTAGGGGACCAAGCGATCCCCGATCGAGGCGGAGCCTCCTTCCAGAAGATTGCGCCGGAGCACGCGAAAGTCGTCGTACGAGATGTGGGTGAAGGCCGGGCCGCCCTTGACGTCGCCGATCGCGTAGATGCCCGGAACGTTGGTCTCCAGGCGATCGTTGACCGTGATGTGCCCATCCTTCGAGGTGGCGATCCCCGCATTCTCGAGCTTGAGCGCCTCGACATTCGGCTTGCGCCCGATGGCGCCGAGGAGGTGCGACCCCACCACCTCCGCGCTTCCCTCGCGCGTGCGGACGCGCAGTGCAAAGCCATCGCCGCGCGGCGCGATCGACTCCGCCTCGGTTTCGAGCAGGACTCGAATGCCATCCTGCCGCAGGATCTCCGCCACCGCGTCGGCGATGTCCAAGTCCTCGCGGCCGAGGAGTCGCGCGCTCCGCTGGATGATCGTCACCTCGCTCCCGAAGCGCCGGAACATCTGCCCGAACTCGAGGCCAATGTACCCGCCGCCCAGCACCACGAGGTGGGAGGGGAGTTCGCCAAGCTCCATCACGCTGGTTGAGTCGAGCACGCGGACCTGATCGATCCCCGGCAACTCGATCCGCGCTGGCCGACCTCCGGTGTTCACGATCACGCGCTTGGCCTCGAGCCGCGTCGTCGTCCCGTCCGGAAGCTCGACGGCGATCTCGCCGGCCGAGGCAAACGAGCCTTCGCCAAAGATCAGGTCGAGGTTGGCCGTGGACTCAAGGCGTCGTTGGCTGCCGTCGCGAAAGCTCGTGACGATCGATCGCTTGCGCTCGCGCACGGTCTTGAGGTCGACCGAGACATCGCCGGTGCGCACGCCATAGTCGGCCGCGCGGCGCGCGAGGTAGGCGACGCGCGCGCTCGCGACCATCGTCTTGGTCGGAGTGCAACCTTCGTTCACGCAGGTGCCACCCACGTGCAGGCGCTCGACCAGCGCGACCCGCCATCCCGCGGTTGCGAGGGCTTGGGCCAGGGGCCCGCCGCCTTGACCTGATCCGATGATCACGGCGTCGTAGGGTCGAGACATCGTTCCTCCGAGTTGTGACCGTGGCCGACCCACGGGAGCCAAGGCACCTTCAGGGCATCTGCCTCGACGCCCGTGCTTCCTCGCGGCAGCGCTCGAGCAGCATACGCGCATCATTGTCCCGCGGCTCGAGCGCCACGGCTCGTTCTGCCTCGGCGGAGGCCTCTGCGTAGCGCCCCAGTCGGGCGAGAGCAATTGCTCGGTACTGACGCGCTCGGCCTGTTTCGAACCCCAGCGCGAAGCCGTGGGCGAGATCGTCGGCGCCATCTTGCCACTGACCAAGTCGAACCTTCGCCACGCCGCGGTTGAGCCAGGCATTGCCGTCGGCCGGTTCGATCGCGATCGCATGGTCACTGGCCTCGATCGATTCCGGGTAGCGCTTGAGCCGACCGAGCGCCGCGGCCAGCGAGATCCAGGTCCGCCGCTCCTTCGGGTCCAACTCCAGCGCTTGCCGGAAGTGAGCGAGCGACTCCTCATCTCTGCCAGAAGACGCGAGGAGCATTCCAAGCTGACCGTGCGCCAGCACCGACTCGGGGTTCTTCCGCAAGGTGTCGGTCCAGAGCGTCTCCGCGCTCTCGTAGATCGCCGACTGGCGGAAGGTGAGGACAACGAGCAGCGCGATCAGCAGCACCGGCAGCGGGCGCGGTCGAATGCGCACGAGACCTGCGCCCAGAAGCGCGAGCGGACCCGCCGCCGCGAAGTACTGAAAGTGGTCGGCCACCCAGGAGTAGCGCATCGGGTAGACGTCCAAGAACCCGAGCGCGGGGAAGAGCGCAGCGGCATACCATCCCATCGCGACGATCGGACCGCGACCGAAGCGGCCGCGCAGAAGCCAAGGCAGGAGCAGGCAGGCCGCGGCGATCGGGAGGTAGAGCATCAGATCGGCGGCGCGCGGCGTCCAACGCGAGTAACTGAAGGCGAGCCTCACCGGCCAGATCATCTTTCCGAGGTAGAAGCAGAAGGCGCGCGCGGCCACCGAGCCCCGTTCGATCCTGCTCAGATTCCACTCGACGCCCTTCGCGCCGACGTGGTGCACCTCCATCCACGCGGTGAGCAGGCCGAAGGCCGCGCCGAGCGCGAAGAACGGCAGGAGCGCCACGAGGTCGCGTCTCCACTCGCGCGGACGCTTCCACCATCCGAGGAGGAAGAGCCCGACCGGCAGCGCGGCGGTCACCGTCTTGCTCAAGAGCGCGCCGGCGAAGAGGAGGAAGCTGGTCCACCAGAGTCGTGGCGAACTTTCGCCTTCGGGTGGTCGTGCGCGCACCCACGCCAGCGCGGACGCGAAGAGAAAGAGGCCGCCCAGGACGTTCTTTCGTTCCGTCACCCACGCGACCGACTCGACTTGCAGAGGGTGGATCGCGAAGAGCGCAGCGCCGAGCCACGCGCCGCGCATTCCCACTCGCTTGAGCACGAGCCAGAGGAGCACCGCGCTTCCCGCGTGGAGGAGCACGTTCGCGAGGTGGAAGGGGAACGGATGGACGCCGAAGATCTGTCGCTCGATCCAGAAAGACGTGAAGACGAGCGGGTAGTACTGCGGCGTCGCGCCCGGCGTCAACCAGATGCGGCCGAGGCCGGCGAGCGATTCGAGCTCCGCGTTGTCGGTGACGTAGGCGTCGTCGTCCCAGATCCAGCCGCCGCGGAGGGCGGGGGCGAAGGCGAGGAGCGTGAGCAGGAGGAGTGCGGCGGGGGCGGCCCAGCGGAGGGCTTTCGAGCGCGCGCGCGGAGGAAGGGCGGCGCTCCCGGAATCAGACGATGAGCGAGAGTCCAACTGCGTGTAACCTGATCGCTGCCGACGCGAACTCATGGAGCACACCTTCGCGTCCTAACGGGACGGCCAGCGCGATGCGATGTCCAAGCTCATCGTCCTCCAACCGACACCCAAGGCATTGGCCCTGGGTTCTGGCCGCGTGCCTGGCAGTCATCTTCGGGTGTGAACCTGACTCGCCCGGCGCTCCTGAGCCGGACGTAGTGCAATCATGCGATCCGTTCACACTCGGGAATCTCGACTCGCGGAGTGTGGACCAGGAGCCGGACTGGTGCAAAGGGAAGCCCAGTTTGATCGCGTATGTGCACGACGCGCTTACCTGGGAAGATCTAGTGGCCAACGGGGCGCGGCAACTCTGGATCTACGACCTGGACGCCAAGACTCGGCGATATCTGACCGAGGGAGCAGAGCCGACCTGGTCACCGGACGGCGAAGCCATCGCGTTCGTCAGACAGGGCACGAATGGGCAGCTCGAGATCTGGGAGGTCAGGGTGACGAACGGCGCAGTGCGTCGTCTCGCCACGAGCGATCGCTCGCTGTTCATGCCGGACTGGCATCCCAGTGAAAACAAGGTTCTGTACGTGGGCGGCTCTCCGAATGGGCTCTGGACAGTCGACACTTCGACCTTGAAATCCAGCAGCGTCGCGGACTTTCTGCGCGACCCGGACTGGTCTCCTGATGGCAAAGCCATCGCAGGTGGGGGCGGAGTTCGCGTCATGGACATGGCGCGACTCGATAGCGTCAGGACGCTGATCCGTGCGTTGACGACCGGCGACTGTGCGTGGGCGCCGAGCGGCGACGAGATCGCCTTCGACGAATGGGGTGATCCTGCCGCGACCGGCATCAGCGTGATCAACGTGGACACCGGCGCTCGGCACCCACTCGTGGCGCTCGGATTCGAGCCGACGTGGTCACCTGATGGCAGGCGGCTCGCTTTCGCTGCTCGGGACTCCGTGACGAATTGCTCGACCTTGTTCGTGTGGGATCGAGAAGAGCACAGCTGCGAGCAGCTGACATCAGTGTGCGACTACCTGCCGCCGGACTCGTGTGACGCATGGCTCACGCGGATTCACGAAGAGGAGATAGGAACTTCGAACACGCGGGCTCGCGAATGGTAGCCCCGATTGTCATGGTCAGGCTCGGGTCCGATTTGCCACTGGCCCCTCCGGTCGGAACAGCTGCCAACGGAGGCGCGGCGGATGCGCGGCGATCGCGCCTGACACCTCGGTCATCCCGGCGTCAGCCAGTGGCGAACCGCGGTCTTCAGGTTCTGCTCATGCTCGGACTTTCTCTTCTGTCGGCGTCACCCATACATGGTCGCCAAGTCGGGTTCAGAGGGCACCAAGCTACAGGCAGCTCGGCGGACACGATCTACGTTCCGGTCGGAACAACGCCGCTCCACGTGACTGTCACCGACGACCGAGATCTGGTTGTGATCGGCCGCGAAGGTCCAGAACTCTGTAGGGTGCAGTGCGACGGCGGCGCGGCAATCGAAGGTGTCTCCTCTCAGTGTGGGCGCCTGACCGTAGTTGGGGTCTCCTTCCTCAATGGCACGGGTTCACCCAAGGGTGCAGGCTCGCGTCAGGGAGGCGCGATAGCGTGGGGCCACCACGGCGGAGGTAAGTCGGTGACCATCGAGGATTGCCGCTTCAGCTCCAATCGCGCACATAGTTCTCTCGGAGGGTTCGGCGGCGCCGTGGGCGTGACTGGCCTGGACTCGGTGGTGATCCGACGCACGGAGTTTGCCGACAACAGCGCCGACGACTACGGCGGTCACCTATATGTCTACTCCGCACAGACCGCCCTGCTCGACGAGTGCTCGTTCCTTGAGGGCGCTACAGCCGGGGTAGCTGGGCAACTCGCTTTCATCGACGCGCGCACTGTCGGCATCACAAACTGCAAGTTTCAGTCCCATTCCCCCAGCACGTCGGGTGTCTCCGGTGTTCGCGTCGACGCTTGGACGCTTCGGGTTGACGGATGCCACGTCCTTGATCGCGGCGCACCTCACGCGACGAGATGGGCGATTGCGACGCCGTCGCCCCCGGGTGCGTCGCCAGCCTATGACGTGTCAAACAGCACTTTCGTCGCAGCCGCGGGTAACTATTACGGCGCCGTGAGCATTGAGTCTGACTGGAACGCGATTGCTGTGACACACAGTACATTCCGAAACGTAACGCTCCGAATCTTCACCATCGGAACGAACCCTGTTGTCGTGAGCAACACGATCGTGGCCGGCGCTCCTACGTTGGTCGAGTCCAGTGGTGCACCGGCGGTGTTCTGCAACGTCTTCTGGCCGGACGCCCCGGATGTGCATGCACCTGACCAAACTCAGGTCGCACACAATCGAACCGCCGACCCCTTGTTCTGCTCTGACGCTGGGGGCGACGAGTCTGTCAGAGATGGCGGGCCCTGCGTTGCCAGCCCTGACGGTTGTGGGTTGATCGGGGCCGTAGGGATTGGCTGCGCGCAAACGGCCGTGTCGAACACCACGTGGGGCAGGATCAAGGCTCAGTTCCGTGAGTCACGCTGACGTGCCGGTGTCATAGCCATCACCGCCGGATTCTGAGCGCCTGGCGCTGCGAACCTAAGCCGGAAAGCTACGCGCGCGCTGAAGCACGTACGCCGCTCTCATGCTGCTGCAAGGCTGACGGCAGTCCCGGCAGGATCGTTACCTGGAGGTTCACCAGCAATGATGCGGCGACTCGCAGCCCTGCTCGCAGCTTCTGTGACGCTCGCCGGCTGTGGGAACGGCGTCGACCCTCACCCCAAGCCATCCGACACGGTGCCTCCCGGGGCAGTCGTGGACCTGGTCGCCTATGACCTCGCTTCAGAGGCGTTCGCGCTCGCGTGGACCGCGCCCGGTGACGACGGCCTGACCGGGACGGTTCTGAGATACGACATTCGCTACGCTCCCGATCACCTGACTGAAGCTGAGTGGGAGACAGCAAGCCGCGTTGTGAATCTGCCCATCCCGAGGGCCGCTGGCGAGGGACAGTTTCTCGAGCTGAGCAGCTTGCCGATCGGAGTCTGGTCCATCGGACTCAAGTCGGTTGACGAAGCGGACAATTGGTCGCCGATCTCGAATGTAGTTCGTGCGGCCGTCTTCGACACCATTCCGCCAGCGCGCATCAGTGACCTCAAGGCGGAGGCGCTGAGTTCGACCTCGGCGAGACTGACGTGGACGGCACCAGGGGATGATGTCGATCGCGGGCGGGCGGCGCGCTACGAGCTTCGTTCGTCCCTCGCTCTGATCACGGAGGAGAACTGGCCAGCCGCAAGCGTCATCCAGGGAGTCACGCTACCGCTTCCCGCAGGGGAACCCGAGTCGTTCACCGTCCCCGGACTTGAGCCACGCGCGACATTCTACTTCGCATTGAAGGCGGAGGACAACGCCGGCAACGTGTCTCCAATTTCGAACTTCGCAACCGCAACGCCCCGCGAACTTCTGCGATTGACTGAGAGTCATCGACCCGGTGGCGCAGGTATTCCGTCGTGGTGCTCCGCCACGGGTAGCATTACGTTCATCGCGGATTGGCAGACGGCAGGCACATTTCAAGTCTATGTGCTCGCGAATCTGTCGGACTCTCCGCGCAGAGTCACGGCCTTCGCGCGTGGGGCATCGGAGCCTTCGTGGTCCAGGGACGGAACGCGGCTCGCCGTTGCCGCACAGCGGGGTATCAGTGACCTCGATCGGGGTGAGATCGTAATTCTCGATCTCGCGAGCGGGGCGGACCCAGCGGTGATTGCGAGCGCGGAGAACGGAACGATCCACTCGCCTACATGGTCGCCCGATGGTGCCAGCATCGCTTATGCAGTGTTTGACAACGGTGACAGCGGACAGACGGCTGATTTGCTGGTGGTGCCAACAGCCGGTGGCCCGCCGGTACTGCTCGCTCAGATGTCAGGATATGTTGGCCACCTCGACTGGTCGCCAAGTGGGGCAACGATTGTCTTCGAGTTCACGAACAACCAGAGTTCGGGGATTTGGACTGTTCCGGCGAGCGGCGGAGTGCCAGCGGCTCTCACACTCGGGTCGGTGGCCGACCTTGCGCCGAGTTGGTCTCCGGACGGATCGGAGATCGTCTTCTCGTCTCGACGCGCGGGCAACTACGACATCTGGACGATGGCTGCGGACGGCACGCAGCTGAAGCAGGTCACGACCGATCCCCGTGATGAACGCGATCCCGCGTGGTCCCCCGACGGCACGGCGGTCTGCTTTGACATGCCGACGAACGGCGTGTACGACGTCTGGGTGACGCCGGTGAGGTGATACCAGTCTCGTCGCGGAGGAAGGACTACCTGAGGAGCACGGTCTAGGATCGGTCGCGGCGTCTGGCGCCCAGGGTCTTCTTCCGCACCGACGTCTTCACCGCCTTCCTCGGAGTGACCCCCCGCGGCTTCCATCCAAACTCCTCCAGATCCACCCGCCCCCACGCATCGAACTTCACCCCCTCCTTCTCGAGCAGCGCGCGCTGAAGGCCGCCGAAGCCCTCGCTCGGCGGCAGGCTGACCTCGCCCTTCGAATTCAGCACGCGTTGCCAGGGCACGCCGCTCCCCGCGGGCAGCGCATGGAGCGCGTAGCCCACCTGTCTCGCGCGGCCGGGGAAGCCGGCGAGGAGAGCGATCTGCCCGTAGCTGGCGACGCGGCCGCGGGGGATGCGGCGAATGACCGCGTACAACTTGGAGTAGAGCTCCGATGACATGCCGACCTCACGATCTGCCGGCGCCTCACTGCCCGTGCGGACGGGAGCAGCGCGCGGCTACGACCAGTTCATGCTCCGCGGCGCGTAGCGTCCGCTGCTCCCCGCCGCGAAGAGCTTGACCAAGATCAGCCCGGCGAGGAAGCCGCCGACATGCGCGCCGTAGGCAACGCCGCCCCCAACGCCAGAGGACGCGAGTCCGCTGATCACCTGGAAGGCGAACCAAAGTCCGATCGCGACGATGGCGGGCACCTGCGTGAGCATACGAAGCATGATCACCGTGACCCGCCGGCCGGGGAAGAGCAGGAGATATCCGCCGAGCACGCCGGAGATCGCCCCTGATGCGCCGACGCAGGGAATGAAGACGTTGCCGTGGGTCGCCGCGGTCACGAAGACGTGCGCAAGTCCTGCGAGCACGCCGGTCAGGAGGTAGTAGATCAAGTAGCGCACGTGCCCCATCCGGTCCTCTAAGTTGTCACCGAAGATCCAGAGATAGAGCATGTTTCCCGCGAGATGCATGAAGCCGCCGTGCATGAACATCGCGGTGAAGAGGGTCATGAAGGGCGGGATCGGCGTCGGGAAGAGCTCGATCGAGCCGAGCGCCTCGCCGGTCTGCGGGTTGTTGATGATCACCTCGCGCGCGACGTCGTGGCCGCTCAGGATCTCGGCCGGGACGGTGGCGAGCGCGTTGGTGAACTGCTGGTCCTGCCCGAGCTTTTGGAAGAGGACGAAGACGAGCACGTTCGCGGCGATCAGCGCGTAGTTGACGATCGGCGTGCGGGTGCGATCGCTGTTGTCGTCACCGAGTGGAAACACGCGAGCCTCCTGCGTTCGTTTCGACGGGCCGCATGGTAGCATCTCTTGGGGCTTCGAGGTCACCGCCAGGGCCTCGAAGTTAGGGATACGAAATCGGGCCGACCGGGAAGCGAGCTGCTGCTTGATGAATCGCGTGGAGCTTTGCCGCGCCCTCGCCGCGGGCGACGAAGCGGCGTGGCGGCAGTTCGTCTTAGAGCTAGGTCCGGTCATCTATGCCGTGGCTGGCCGATTCCAGATGCAGGCGGCCGATCGCGACGACCTCTTTCAGCGCTCTTGCCTCGCGGCGGTGCAGCACGTCGACGCGCTGCGCGATCCGGAGCGGCTGGCCTCGTGGACCTACGGCATCGCGCTTCGACTCGCCATCGACGGGCGGCGTCGCCGGCGGCCGGAAGGATCGCTCGAAGAGATCAGCGTCAACGATCCGGCGCTTCGCGCGGAGGCGCCGGAGCTGCTCGAGGATCTCGAACGCCTCGACCGCGCCGCGCGCGTGCGCGACGCCTTGACCGCAATCGACGCGCGCTGTCAGCGGTTGCTTTCCGCCATCTACTTGGAAGAACCGCCCGCGTCGTATGAGGAGATCTGCCGTCGCGAGGGGCTGCCGCTCGGCAGCATCGGTCCGACGCGCGGTCGCTGCGTCGAGAAGCTGCGACGCGTGCTCGCGGAACGGAAGCTCCTCGGCACGCACGAGCCGGGCACGAAGCCCACGGTCGATGTATCAGACCCCTCGCCTCCCGCGTCCATCGGGCAAAGGCCCCGAAGTCGTGGACCGAGGCCCGGCCGCGTAAGGGAGGGGACGATGAGCCCGACCGACAAGCACATCAGCTGGGATCGCATCCTGGAAGCTATCGACTCTCCTGATGCGGCCGCCTCGGTTCACGAGCACCTGCGGGGGTGCCCCCGCTGCGCAGAGAGACGTGCTGATGCGGAGGAGCTGGTTCGGCTGCTCCGTGATGCGCGGCTGCCGGTCGTGCCCGAGGCGTTGGCCAGTGACACCTTGCCCCGGGTCCTGGCCTTGGCCCGCGAGCGGGACGCCCGGCGCGCCGCGGAGGCATCCCCGTCAGATCAGGGCGAGTGGTGGGCGCGCGCCCGCGCGGCCGCTCGCGAGTTCGTGGCTGTTCTGGTTGGAGACTCGCTCACGCCGACCCATGCACTGCGTGGAGGCGGCGGCCCCCGCGTGCTGCGCTACGAGGCGGGCGACTACGCGCTTTCGATCGCGCTTTCGGAAGGACCGCGCGGGCGACAACTGCGCGGGCAAGTGACGCCGCGCGCGGCGGCGGAGCTTCCGGAGGCGCGGCGCGCGCTCTTGCACGTCACCTCGCGCGAGGCGGAGGTGCACATCGTCGACGGCGAGGTGAGCGAGTTCGGCGAATTCCTCTTCGATGCGGTGCCGGCGGGCGAGGTGCACCTCTCGATCCTCGCGGGCGAAGAGGTGATTCGAGTCGAGGTCGAAGCCTCGGGAGCATCCCCTAAGGCAGAGTGACGCGGACCAGCTCGATTCGATTGCCGTCGGCGTCGATCTCGAGCACGTGGCCGACGCCGCTGGCGTAGTACTTCTTCTCGAGCGAGCCGGCTTCGATCCCACTCCAGTCGTCGGTCTGAATGCAGTGGACGTAGTGGCCGGCCGGCACGTCGACCGTCTGCTCGATCGCCGCGACCTTGCCCCAGTCCTCGGCCTCGCCCTGGTAGTACTCCTGTCGATACTCTTCATTGCGGTGCCGCGTGGGGTCGGCCCACATGATGATGCCGGGGAGCGCCTCGTCGAGCGCCCACTCCCACGAACCTTCGCTGCCGATGACGTGGCCGTCACGCACCGCCTTCGAGTCCTCGCCGAGGTACCAGACGTTGCCGGACTCGTCCTGTGCGTACCAGTCGTTGGTCTCCTCGATGAGCGCGCCGTCGAGAAACACCTGATCGAGCAGCACGGTCGCGGTCACGCCGTTGATCTTGCGCGTTTGTGTGAGCACCTCGACCCGATTGGTCTCGGTGCCGTCTTCCGTGTCTCCGCGGTATTCCCAGACGGTGCCGGGGGTGAGCGGGAAGTAAGGGTTGGTCACGGTCGCCGCCCACCGCGTCGGGATCGCGGGGTTGTATTGCGGCATCTTCTTGCCGCCCGAGCTTCCGCAGGAGAGCAGCGCCGTCGCCGCGACGATGAGTGACGGAACGATCCAAGGGCGTTGGCAGATCATCTCGATCCTCCCGGGTTGGGGTGAATGTCCTGCCATGGAGCCGATGAGCCGGCGCGTTTGTGACGCGCTCTAGCGATCGAGCGGGAGGAGGTACGCTCCGCCCTCGACCGCGGCGCCACTGCTCGTGACCACCCCTTCGTGCACGGTGAGAAGCGTCGTTCCCGCGGCGTTGATCGTCACGTCACGCGCCGTGCGTGGGATCGAGATCTCGAAGCGAGCCTCTCCGGCGCCGTTCTCGACGGCGAGCCGCTCCGGGCTCGAGGAGAAGTGGGAGAGCGATGAGGGGCCGCGCACCACGAGCTGTCGGCCGTCGACCACTTCGACGCGCGCGGTCTGCCGGTCTCGCCGTGCGGCGAAGTCGATGGTGAAGGAGGCGCCTGGATCGATCGCGACGCCTGCCATCGGCACGGCGGGCGACTCGGTGACCGCGGAGGGCTGGGGTGCCGCCGGCGCCAACCTCTGCCCGCGGCTCGGCGCTGGACGATGTGCGAGTCGATCACGCACCCAGGCACCGATCGGCGCCTGGGTCATCGCGAAGGCCGCTCCCGCGAGCACGATCGCGATGATGGCCGCCGCCCATTGCAGTCGTCGGGGCGAGGTTGGCGGCGCGATCCACGCGCGCTCGCGCATCGCGGGCACGGGCGCCGCATCCAGCGTCGCGAGCAAGGCCTCGACCTCGCTCTCTTCGCGACGGAGCGTCGACTCGAGCGCGCGGCAGGCTTCGCAGGAGACAAGGTGCGCCTCGATCGTCGGGATCCGTTCCGGCGCGAGCTCGCCATCCAGGTAGCGTTCGAGATCCTCGAGTTCAAGATGCATCGGAGTTCCCCTCGTACCGGTCCTTGAAGCCGCGGCGCGCGCGCGCCAGCAGGGTGCCGACGCTCGCTTCGTTCAATCCGAGGGCCAAGGCGATCTCGCGATAGCGATACCCCTCGGAGTGGAGGAGGAGGAGATCGCGATCCCGCTCGGGCATGGCATCGAGCGTGCGCCGCACACGGGCGCGGACGTCTCGCGCCGTGTCGAGGGCATCGGGCTCGGCCGATCCCTCGCCCATGCTGTGCGCCGCGCGTTCGGGCGTGAGCAGCTCGCGTCGACGCCGCTCCGCGTTCCGAAGGTTGCGGAAGAGGTTGAGCGCCACGCTGACGAGCCAGGCGCTGGGCGAGTCGGGCAGCTCGCCACGCTTGTGCAGTCGGACGAAGGCCTCTTGCGCCAGGTCGGCGGCGACTTCGGCCTCGCCGGAGACCCGTTCGAGGTAGCGCGAGAGCCGCGGAAACTCCGACGCGAACAGCTCCGAGAGATCCCGCACCGCGCCGTCCGGCCTCAGCGAGTTTCGATGATGCACGCGCCCCTCCTCGCACAGGAACAGGCGAGGGGGACGATTCGTGACACCCGGTTCAGTATCGCCATTCGATTCCCGCGACCAGCGGGGCGCGGGGCCGCATCTCGATCGGGGCGATCCGCCCCTTGTCCACGCTGTAGGCGTAGGTCAGCGTGTTGTGCCGGCCGAGCAGGTTGGTCACCGTGGCGAAGGCCTCGATGCGGACCTCGTGTCGCTCGCTCGAGAGGTGCCAGTGCTTCCTCACCCCGAGGTCGACGCGCAGGTAGGCCGGAAGGCGGCGGCCGCCGAGCGATGACGTTCCGTAGTCGGGGCTCCCCGCGAACTCGCAGCCTCCGTCTGTGATGTTGCACGCTTCCCACTCGAAGGCGTTCGGGATCTCGGTGGCGCGACGGCCGAGCAGCGAGATCAGCCCGAGGCGGATCGAGGAGGTGGCGGTGGGGAAGGCGGTGATGCCCGCCTCGAAGCGGTGCCGCGCCGCCGCCGTCGGCGTGTAGGAGCCACTCGCGGTGCGCACGCGGAGTCGCTGCACGCCGTAGTTCGCGAGCGCCACCCAGCGCGCGCCGGTGAACGAAAGGTCGAGCGCCGCCCCGCTCGCGTGGGAGCGGCCGATCTCGAAGGCGTCGGTCGCGAAGGGGCCGCCCGTCTGCGTCGCCACCACGAGAAGCCCGCGCGATCGGTTCTCGTAGATCTGTCCGCCAAGCCGCACGCCCGCGATCGGTGTCCACGCGGCGGTGAGTGCTGCGCGATCGCTCTCTGCGACCGGGACGCCGTTTTCCTCGGCGCCGACGAAGAGGTCGACCGGGAAGACGCTCCCGACCACCGATTCGGCGTTCCGGAGCGACTGCGCGTACTGCTGCGTGCGTTGCACGACGAACCCAAGCTCGAGGCTGTCGGGCGCAGACCAGCGGAGCGCGGCGCGTGGGGCGAGGCGGGTGGACCGCGCGGTCGAGGTGACGCGCGCGCCCAACTCCGCGCTCACCCGAGTCGAGAGGAAGGTCGCCCGATCGAGGTAGCCGGAGATCGCGTGGCCGCGTCCGCGCAGCAGCAACGGGGGCGTCGAGTCGTGAACAGCGTGGGTGCGATAGGAGGTGCGCGACAGCTCAGCGCGAAGTTCGATGCGCGTGCGATCGCGCGCTCCACCGCGCGTCTCGCTCGCGAGAAGACCGAGGTCGCGTCGTTCCGTGCCGAGCAGCACGTCCCCGTCCGCGCCGATCCAGCTCGCGCCGGCTTGACCGAGGACCGACCAGGCGCGGAGCGATCGCGTCCGGCCCTCGCGCGCCCGGGACCACTCGCCGCCGAGCGAGCTGCTTTCCCACTCGAAGTGGTTGCGAGGGAAACCGCGCGAGGAGCCGCCGAGCGCCGGGACGCCTGCGATGGTGCGAAGCTCGTTCTCGCTGCCGTACCCCAAGAGATGGAGGCGACCGCCGCCGAGCGGCGCGTCGAGGGTGAGCAGGCGATCGCCGGTCTGTCCGCGCAGGTAGGTTGCTTCGCGTCGTCCGCGCATCAGATCGGGGAGTCCCCAGCGCGAACTCAGGAGGACCGACGCGCCGTCCGATCGGCTCGGCAGGATTCCGGTCACGCGGGCGTGGGTGGTGCTCGCGGCACCACGCGCGCCGGCGCGAGGGGCGAGCTCGCGCGTCGAGCCTTCGATCACGCCGCCCAGGGTGGGCGCGCTGTCCAGGCCGGCGCCATCTTCGCGCAGACGGATGGACGCGAGCGCGTCCGGATTCCACGCGCTGCTCATCCCCCCGGCATGGTAGGGCGAGAGAATCGGAATGCCGTCGAGCAGATAGGCGGTCTGATCGGAGGCGGCGCCTCGGATCTCGAAGCCGGTCGCGGTCTCCGGCTCGAGCCGCGCCTCACCCGAAGCGAGCGCTTGGAAGACATCGCGATCATTCAAGAGCGGGTGGTTCTCGATCGCGGCGATCGGCGCGCTGCGGCTGCCATCGACCGCGCCGTCGATCATCGGGTGCGCGAGCGGCGCGCGGACGGTCACTGGGGCGAGTGGGATCGGCTCGGGCTTCAGATCGAGGTTGATCTCGAGCCAGCCCCCGCGCGGAACGATCGCGTGAAGCCGGTGCGTCGCGTAGCCGATCGACTGCGCGACCAGATGCTGCGGGCCGGGCGGAACGTCGGGAAGGGAGAAGCGCCCCTCGCCGTCGGTGAGCGCGAAGCGGGCGAGATCGGGCAGGGAGACCAGCGCGCCCGCGATCGCGCGACCGGAGTCGACCTCGAGGACGGTGCCGCGCACGCCGGATTCGGACGACTGGGCGCGAGCGCGCGTGCAGACGAGCACTGCGGCGAGCAGCGCCGGCAGGAGCCGGATGATCCAAGGCGCCTGCCGGCGCTTCCGTTCAGTTCGACAGACCAAACTCCTCCCGCAGGCCCATCGACGCCTCCTCCACCCACGACCGATCGATCATGCAGAGCACCGAGGAGAGCGACGTGGAGATCAGCTCGATGTTGAGCCCTTGCTTCGAAACCGCCTTGAAGACGCGCCCCGCCGTTCCCGGCTGCTGGGAGCCCGGGCCGGCGACGCCGACGATCGCGACGTCCATATCGTAGATGGTGTCGTGCGCGCCCACCCGCGGAGCGATCTCCTTGAGGGCGGCCACCACGTGCACCCGCTGACTCTCTTGCACCGCAACCGAGATGTCGGCCCGGCCGTCCGCTCGACGCTGCGCGACCACCAGATCGACGTTCACTCCGAGATCGCCCAGGGCACTGAAGACCTCGGCCGCGACGCCTGGGTTGTCCGGAACGCCAACCAGGGTGACACGCATGACGTCGCGGTCGACGAACAGATGCAGGTCGTTCATCGTTCGCCTCCTTCTCCGGCCGGGGAGTGCGTCAACAATCGTCTCGCCGCCGGGGCGGGACGTCAATCAGGGATTGCGGGAGATCACGGGTTCGTCGTTGCACTCGGGTGTCGCTGTCCGCGAAAGTCTCGCCGCACCGACCGGGAGGAAGGGACGAAATGCCCAAATTCAACCTGTTTCAACGCGTCTCGGAGGCGCCCACCAATCCCCATGCCGAAGCGCGGCCGCGGGTCTCGATGTCGCCGACCTCTACCGAGGTCCGGTGCGGGAGGCGAGCGAGGGCGCGCCGTCCGACCTACCGCTCGACGAGAAGCTGCGCCAGGCCTACTTCTGGATCGTGAACACGGCGATCATCTCGCCGCACTACGACATCGAGTACCTGGACGGGCCGCCGCAGTCCTTCGTGGTGGGCGACTCGAAGAGCCGGCTGACCCTGCCGTCGGCGCAGAGCTACTCAAGCTACGTGCTGCTTCCGCTTCTCACCTTCGCCACGCGGCGAAAGTGCCTCTTCATCGGCGGGCCGGGGCGCGGCAAGACGGCAAGCGCGATCCTGATGGGCGTGCTCGCGGGCTATCCGGTGCGCGAGGTGCGCCGCGCGATGCAACACGGCCACCCGCAGATGACGATCGCCGATCTGCTCGGCAATCCCTTGCCCGCCGACCTGGTGAACGCGCAGCGGATCGAAGACATCCGGATCTCCTGGCGCAGCTGGCTTTCGATGCGGGTCAAGATCATCGATGAGTACAACCGCATTCCGACCCGCACGCAGAGCGCGCTCTTGACCGTGATGGGCGACAACTACGCGGAGGTGTTGAACCACATCTTCGAGTGTCCGGAGGCGGCCTGGTTCTTGACCGCGAACGATGATCAAGGCGGCGGCACCTACCAGGTGATCGAGGCGCTGCGCGATCGCATCGACGTGATCGTGCAGGCGCTCGCCTTCAATCCCCGCTTCCTCGAAGACCTGCTCGCGCGCATCGAGGAGAACGTGCGGCCGGAAGAAGTGGTGCCACGGCAGATCGTCTTCGCCGAGGCAGAGGTGGATCGCGCGGAAGAAGAGATCCGCGCGGTCGAGGTTCCGGGGCCGATCCGGCGGAGGATCGAGTTCTTCTCGAGTCAGTTCGAGTTCTGCGAGGTGGCGGCGGAGCAGTTCGAGTACAAGACGAAGGACACGCTTCGCCTCTCGGGTGTCGACTGGAATGCGGTCACCGCGCTCGACACCGGCCGCGATCGGGTGAAGGATCTGGGCTCGCAGACGCGGAACGGCCTCTCGGTGCGCGCACTCATGACGCTTCTGATCTTCGCCAAGGCGATGGCCTACTTCCGTGGCAATCGCGTGATCGAACTTGAGGACGTGCGCCAGATGCTCCCCTTCGTGCTGCACGAGAAGCTCACCCCCGACATCGACTCGCCCTATTTCGACGCGACCGGCAACCAGCAGTTCCGCAGCGACCGAATCGGGTGGCTGCGTCGCGCCTTCGATCTCGCCTGCGCGGAGTACGACCGATTGAACCTCGATCGCGACGATGTGGTCGGCGACCTCGATGCGGAGTTCCGCCGCGGGCTCGAAGGGGTGAGCGAGAGCGAGGCGCGGGCGCGCCAGGTCAAGATCGAGCGGGCCATCGGACAGCTCACCAAGGGGAAGAAGCTGTACGGCCACCTCTACGACGATCTCCTCAAGCTCAAGTACCTGCACCAGCGCTACACCAACTATCTGCGCTGGCTGAGGACCAAGTAGTGGTCAGCGAGGCGCTGGCGACCGCGCTCCGCGCGGGGCGCGAGGAGATGAACGCGCGCTTCGTCGCCGCGCGCCACGCGCAGCCCAGCCTGGACGCTCAGGGCTTTCTCGACTTCGTCGCGCGCACCATCGATCCCTTGGCCGGCGCTGTTCCGGAGGTGGATCGGGTCTTCGAGGTGGTGAGCGTCGCCTACGAGATCGGGCTCGAGCTGTATGCCGAGAAGTTGGTGGGCGCAGACGCGCCGGGGCTCGCGATCGAGGAGTGCTGGCGCCGGGTGGGAGTGTCGGCGGCGAAGGCGCTATCTACCACCCCGCGACGCCTGCTCACCGCGCTGGCCAACGCGGCGCACCAGCTCTCGATCACCGAGGGCGCGTCCGTCGAGGACTGGATCACGACGATGGAGCACGCGGCCGGGGAGACGAGCGACCTCGACACGCTGCTCCGCGTCGGCCAGGTGGCGGCGTGGCGCGCGGGGCTTGCCCACTACCGAACCGGCGCGCTCGCGCTCCTCCCCACGCTCTCCGAACGACTGTCGCGCATTGCTCTCGCGGTTCCTCTGGAGGCGAAGTGGCCCGACGTCGCCTCGGCCCTCGCGATCGACCGATGGTCGCTGGCCAACGGAACGCGATGCACCCAGCCGTTCACGGTCGGCGCCTATCGCGGGTTCGGCGGCCTGTTCTCCCAGCCCCCGCTCGTCGCGTCGGCGGGAGAGGAGTTCTTGGTGCGGAGCGGTGAGGAGTGCTGGCTCTTGGTAGCCGATGCCTTCGGCGCCACCTTCCACCGCGCGACCCGGCCCGAGTTCGATGCGGCGCCCGCGGACGCCGTGCCTTCGCCCAAGATCGCGATCAAGGCCAACCTCCTCTCCGGAGTGAGCGGCGCGATCGCGGTCGATCTACCAGGCGGACTCGCGAGCAAGGCGGTCACGGCCCACGCGATCGCGCTCACTTCTCCCTTCAGCCACGCCGTGACCCTGGTGCCGCGGAGCTGAGCCGGCCGATGCCCACTGTCGATCTGCTTTCGCTTCGCGCAACCTGGCTCGAGCGTTGGCCGGAGGCGCTCGAGGCCTGGAGCCGATACACGCGCCTGCGGTCACCGATCCTCTGTCTGGGCGACGATGAAGCGAAGGCGGAGGGGTTGACCGAGAGCTTCGCGATGATTCGCCTCGATGATCAATCGGTGGTGGTCAACCTCGCGCAGGTGGCGAAGCTGGGATTGGAGGACTACCCGCGGGAGATCCTGGCGCACGAGATCGGCCACCATGTTCTCGCCCCGGCCAACCTCACCGACCATGCGCGCATGATCGCGCGCATGCGCTGGGCTCTCCCGACGATCGAGGCACAGGCGCCGATGGTCGCAAACTTGTACAGCGACCTCCTGATCAACGATCGACTGCAGCGTTCGGCCGGCCTCCGCCTCGCCGAGGTGTACAAGAAGATCGGGTCGGGGCGTTCACCCGGGAGCGTCTGGCTCCTCTACATGCGCATCTACGAGATCCTGTGGAGCCTGACTCGCGGCACGCTCGGCGCGCGCAAGCTGGAAGATCGACTGGAAGGGGATGCGCAGCTCGGCGCTCGGCTCATTCGAAGCTACGCGCGCGACTGGTTGGACGGGGCGGGGCGCTTCGCCGCGCTCCTTCTGCCGCACCTCTTGGAAGACCGCGAGTCGCAGGCCTTGATGAAGCGTTGGTTCGACACGCAACACGCGGGGAAGGGGGGCGATCCCGCCGGCCTGAGTGACGAGGATGCGGATGAGCGGAGCGGCGCCATCCACCCTTCTCTCGATCCTGATCTCGCAGACCTGCCGATCGACGACACGAGCGCGCAGGACGAGGCGGCGAAGGCGAGTGTGAGAGGCGCGGGCGAGAGTCGAGGTCAAGCGCGCGACCCCTTCCAGTTCGGCGAGATCCTGCGCGCGGCGGGGATCGACCTCGACGACCACGAGGCGGCGGTGCGCTACTACCGCGAGCGCGCGACGCGGCAGCTCATTCCATTCCCGACGCGTCGGGTGGAGCTGAGCGCGGATCCGCTCCCCGAGGGGCTCGAGCCGTGGACTGTGGGCGAACCGATCGATCAGGCCGACTGGTTGCAGACGGTGCTGCAGAGTCCGCACGTGGTGCCGGGGCTGACCACGGTGCAACGTGTGTGGGGCACGACCGAAGGGCACGAGGTCAAGCGCACTCCGATCGATCTCGACCTCTACATCGACAGCTCGGGCTCGATGGCCGATCCGCAGCGCAGCCTCTCCTATCCCGCGCTGGCCGGGGCGATTCTCTGCCTCTCCGCGCTGCGGGC
>JAXLXQ010000070.1:0-14639 GCA_046327845.1 Candidatus Eiseniibacteriota bacterium
TGCTGAGGGAGGAGATCGGCGACGAGGCATTCCTGGGCGGGCTCAGAAGCGTACTTCACGAGCACGCGCGGCGGAGCTTCACGCTCGCCGATCTCCGTCGTGCGTGGGAGCGGAGCGCGGGCCGCGATCTCGGCCGCTTCTTCTCGGAGTGGTTCGAACGAGGTGGAGCTCCCGACATCCGATTCCAGCTGAGGAACGACTCGGCGTCCCCCGGCACCGTGTCCGGCGTGATCGAGCAAGTCGGCGATGTCTACCACGCCCAGGTCGACCTCGCGCTTCTCCACGCCGGATCCGCGCCTTCCGTGAAGCGCATCGCGCTCGAACAGCGCAGCACACCGTTCACGCTACAAGTGAAGGCCGCACCCGACACCGTGCTGCTCGACCCCGACTACAAGCTCCTGAGATGGACAGACGAGGCGCGCGCCTCCAAATTCTTGAGCCGGGCGCGCACGCTGCGCAACCTCGGGGAGGTCGACAGCGCCGCGATCGCGCTCCGCCAGTTCTTCGCCCAGGCGCCGAGCTCACCGGCGGGACACTGCGAACGAGGGCTGCTCGCGCTGGACGCGGGCGAACTCGAGCGCGCGGTCCGTGATCTCGGCTGGGCTCTCCACGCCGTGCGCATCTGGCCAAGTGGTGATCCCACGGAGGGGCGCGCGCTGCTCGGTTTGGCGAAGATCGACGATCTCTCCAGGCGGCGGGAGCGAGCGATCGCGCGCTACGACTCCGCTCTGGCGGCGAGCGACGAGCCGGCGGTGCGAGACGAGGCGAGTCGGTATCGAGCGCGGCCGTTCAGCGGCGACCCCACGAACGTCCCGATCGAATCTTCGCTCGCGGATCGCTGCATCGGCACCTTTGCGGTAGACCCGGGAATCGAGGTGGCGATCACCGCGCGGAGCGGCGGAAGACTCATCGGGACCAGCTCGATCGGTCGGACCTTCCGACTCGTCCTGGTGGAGGGGTCGAGATTCACCGTCGCAGGCTCGCCCGACGTGACCCTGGAGTTCGGGGGCAGCGGCCCACGCTTCGACTCACTTGCCGTCACGCTTCAAGGGCGGCTCTTCAACCTCGCGCGTACGCGGTAGCTGCGGTAAACGAAGCGATACGCATGCCGGCGCGACGGGCGACTTGTGCATGCATCTCGCTCGGCGACTCCGGCACACGGGTGAGGACCCGCGCCGCGGATTGCGCACCAGAGCTCAGATCCTAGTCCGCGAGCACACGCGCCCCGGTTCGGACCGGCCCTCCGAAGCTCACGACGAGCGCCCACTGCTCGGACTTCCCGCCGCGGTACGAGGCTTGCTCTATCGACGCGAAGTCAATCCGTGCATGCATCGAGCCAGACCAGCGGCGAAGCAGAAGATCGGGGCTGAGGCCAAGCCCCCAGGTGTCTCCCGTGAAGATGCCCTTCGGATCCTTCACGTGCCCCAGTCGAATCGACGCGGTCTGCTGCACGAGAACTTCCAACCCAACGGTCTTGACCGTTCCGTGTTGGACTCCAGGGGGCGGCAGACCCTGGTCAGTCGCGAGGGTCACTTCGAGATCAGGCCCCAGTTCGTGACGCAGTCCTGTCTCCCACCGTAGCGCCGCGCCGTAGCGATTCGTGGTGCCGAGCGGCTCGCTCTGGTGCTGGTCCTCGTCCACGACGTGGCGATCGAAGAGATTGCGTCGAGACCAGCCGAAGGATCCGATGAAGGTGCCGATTCGCCTCGCCCCGCGACCCTGCTCGAGGCGACCGGTCACGAGCAGGCCGAGGTCCGCGTCGGTTTGCGCACCGGACGTGAGCGAGGTGTAACTCGTGGGCGCCAAGTGTAGGGTCACGCGCTTGACGGTCGCGCCCAGCGCGACGCCAACCGCGGAGGGTCGACGCCGCACCAGGCGCAGGACATCGACACCGCTCGAAAGGCGCGTGTCTGTTTCATGACCATGTCGGTAGATCAATTCGAAGTCCTCGTGGAAGTCCGGGTAGTTGAGCCGTGCCCAATAGAGGCCAACACCCATCCCTCCTCGCCCGGCGGAGAGCGTCGCGGCGCGAAAGAACTCCGTTGGATTCCGAGATGTCTGGTGTGGCTCGGGCAGCGCGAGGTAGGAGTAGGCGCCCTGCACCTTGCCGCGAGTCCAGGCGAGTGCCGCCGGGTTCGCCCAGGCGGACCACTTCCCATCGGTGACCGCCACGAAGCTCTGCCCCATCGCTCGAGCTCGCGCGTCCGGGACGTAGTGTTGAATCCTGCCGGCGGTGAGCGGCTCGGCGCCTGCGCGCGAAGCCCCCAGTCCGACCATCGCCGTGATGGCGACAAGCGCGACGGCCCAGTTCGAACGCACGAGTCCTCCGCGGCAGCCAGCGCCTGGCTGCCCGACTACACCCCCAACCCAACCGACAGCGCGTATTGTTCCAGCGGCTTGAGCCCAGACGGACGCGGCGTTCTTGCGTAGTCGATTCGAATGCGGAGCGACTGCAGCCTGCGATTCAGGATGACATCCGGGCCGAAGCCCCAGCCGCGCGTGTTGCTCACGGTGCCGTAGGCGCGGTCTTCGATTCGACCCCAGCGCAGGTAGAGCATGTGCGCCAGTCCAAGCTCGAGACCTCGATTGCGGATTTCGCGCTCGAGGACGTTGTGCGGCCCCGCCGTGCGATCCATCGCGAGGGTCAGCTCGCCGAGCGGACCAAGGGCCGGGTGATTGCCGACCTCGACATGAATCGCGGCGCCGCGCCGATTGAGGCGCACCAGCGGATAATCCCGACCATGCTTGCCGAACGAGAGATCACGATCGAAGACGTTGCGCTCGGTGGTGCCGATCGACACCGTCGCGCTCCCGATCGGGCGGCCCTGCCTGCGGAGCGGCACCTTTGCGGTCAGCAGTGCGCCCAGATCCGCATCGTAGCCATTGGCGGTGATCTTCTTCTTGTTGCGCGCGGTGCCGCTGTACCCCTCGAAGGCGTGGATGCCCTTCACGCCTAACCCAACGCCGAAGGAGAACGGGCCGGGACGGCCGCGCACGAGCTGCATGAGTTCGACCGCTCCGGCGAGGTGCATCGCAATCTGGCTCGGCTTGTAGGTCGCACCGAGTTCGCCCGCATCTCCGAATTCGGAGGTTTCGCCGAATGTGAACCGTGAGAAGTGAGCGCCGTAGCCGAGGCCGTTGCGCGCGCCCGCGATCGCGGCGGAGTGCACGGTCCACTTGCCAAACCCGAACGTGTAGTAGTCGGATGTCGAGTAGAGCCCCACGCTCAAGTCACGCATGCTCGCCAGCGCGCCGGGATTCCACCACGCGGCCCAGGGATCTTGGCCCACGGCAGTGAAGGCGTTTCCCATGGCCTGGGCACGAGGGTTGGGCGTGACCTCCTGCACGATCGCGGCGGAGGTGACCTGGGCCCGCGCGATCGGTGCCAGAGATGGACCGAGGATCAGAAAGCCGAGGGCAAGCGAACACCAAAACGCACTTCTACTCTGCATGGCGACCTCCATCGAGCGCGTGAGCGCCCGGTCGAGAGAAGTGGCGTGAGACCGGGGCCGACACTATCCCCGCGGTGGGTTCTTCGCAAGCGTCGCGCGCCGGGGCGCTAGGTTGTGCGGAGACATCTAGCGCGGCTCGACACGGACGCGCTTCGGTCGCGCGGGAGGCGAGGGAGGATAGGGCGCATCGGGACTCGCGACGCGCCACTGGAAGGCCGGATTGAGGCGTCGCTCTCGATCGATGGCGAACTGCGACTCGCGCGCGGCCCGGAACTCCGCGACCAAGGAGTCGACCTGCTGCTCGATCACGGCATCCGAGGGCGCATCGGAACCCAGTCGGTGGTTGTCGGCGACGGCATAGACGACCTGTCCCACCGGATCCACCACCAAGTGCAAGCAGCCTGCGTACTGCCCGCGAGTGCCGGTGCGTTGCACGATCGTCGCGTGTTCAAGCGTCAGCTCCTGCACCCACGGCACCTTTCGTCCGCAGAGCACGACGTCGATGCCCGGGACCGCGTCGAGCAACCCCTCGATTTCGTCGTCGTCGAGCTGGGACATGAGCACCACGAGGTCGGCACGCTCGCGGAGTTCGGGAACGAGTGCGCGCGCCACCTCGACGGCCGGCCGACGCTGGAACTCGAGATCGCGCGGAGGATGAGCCTCGCCCATCGCGCCTTCGCCCACGAGCCCGAAGAGCGCGACGCGGACGCCGTTGACCCGCACCACGAGTGAGGCCCGCCCCACCGGCTTCGCACGTGCCCCTTCACGCACCAACAAATTCGAGCAGACGATCGGAACGCCGCTAGCCTCGATACGAGATTGATAGGCGCGCCAGTCGGTGAGTTCGTTCGCGCCCGGAATGGTGGCGTCGAGACCCATCGCGATCACTCCATCCCAGACCGCCTCGGTCGACACCCAGTCCCCGCGGTCCACCGCTTCGGGTGTCGCGGTGAAGTCCCCGAGGTCGAGGTGCAGGACCTCGCCCGACTGCGCGCGGAGCGACCTTACGAGCGCCGCACGACGCGCCAGTCCTCCCACGTTGCCGGCGTGGCCTCCCTCGGTGTGGAACTGACCGAGTACCGAGCCGAAGGAGAGGAGAACCACCTCGGCATTCATCGCGCGTCGCTCGTGCTGAAGGGTCCCGGCGCAGCCCGAAAGGGAGAGGGCGCAGAGCGCAAATTGCGTCAGGCGGCGAAGGAAGTGAGGCGACCAGGGCATGGGTCCTCCGAGTGCGGGATCACTTTCAGGTTAGCGCGTGGCGCACCGCCGGGCTATCCCTCAAGAGTAGGGCCCGGTCCAGGGTCCTCAGTTTGTTGTTCGGCTCTACCTCACCCGATCCGGCGCCTTCGCACTGGACGGCCGCCCGCTCGCTGAGTCAGGCTACCGCCTGCGCGCGCCGGGATGGCCGGCGCGAGGAAGGCGTGAGGCCACTGCATGACCCCAACGGAAGCACTGCGGTCGAGCGCGGAGGCGCTGCTTGAGCTGGCGCGGCGCTCCGGCGCGGACGAGGCGCAGGTGACCGCGGCGTGGAGCCGCGAGATCAAGGTGGGCTTCGAGCGCAACGAGCTCAGCCTCTCCTCGAGCGGCGAGGAGTCATCGCTGCGCCTTCGGGTCCACCACGGCCATCGTCTCGGATCGGCCTCAACCAACTCGATCGCGCATGTGGATCTGGTGCGCGCGGTCGAGGCGGCGATGGCGGTGGCGGCCCTCTCCCCGCCCGACGAGTACCTGAACATGCCGGCGCCGGAGCGGCTCGAAGCGCGGCCCTTAACCTGGGATGACGCCGTCGACGCGCTCCATTCCGCGGACCTGCGCGCCTTGGCCGAGGAGTATCTCCGGGTGCTTCGCGGCGATCCCCGCATCTCGATCGACTCGGGCAACGTCTCGAGCGACGCGGGGCACGCGATCCTCTTGAACAGCCACGGCGTCGACGTGAGCGAGAGCTGGACCAAGTTGAGCTGGCTCGGCAGCGGGCAGGGCATCGACGGCGACGACATCACGAACTTCGACTACGGCGGCGGCATGAGCTGGCAACTGGCGGGCGCGCGCGAACGCATGCTGGCCGACGGTGCGCGGATGGCCACGCAGCTCGCCTCGACCTTCGGCGCGGCCCCGGGCGAGTCGTACAAGGGAGCGGTGTTGCTGACGCCGAAGTCGCTCGAAGAGCTCTTGCTCGACGCAATCGAGTTTCATCTCTCGGGTCTTCAAGTCTTCTACGGCAAGTCGGTCTTCACCGACGATCGGCTGGGGACCGCGGTCGCGAATCCGCGCTTCACGCTGGTCGACGACCCATCGGATGCGGGCCTTTCCGGCTGCACCGCCTGGGACTCCGAGGGGGTTCCGACCTCGCGCCGCACCTTCATCGACTCGGGCCGACTCTGCCTTCAGATGGAGAACGCGTACTCGGCGCGGCGGCGCGGGCGGCCGCGCACCGGTCACTGCGGCTTCGGCCTGCACGGTGCAAAGGTGTCGCCGGGCGACGGCGTGCTCGCAGAAATGCTCCGGCCCAGCCATCCGCTCCTCGCGGTCCATCGATTCAGCGGCAATGTCGACGCGGCCAGCGGCGACTTCTCCGGCGTGGCCAAGGGAAGCCATCTCTACCTGCCAGGCGGGGAGCGCCGACCGGTCAGCGAGACGATGATCTCGGGCAACGTCTTTGAGCTACTGGAGTCGATCGTGTCGATGAGTCGCGAGGTCGAGGTGGTGGAAAACGGATACAGCGCCCCGTGGATCCTGGTCGACGGCGTCTCGGTCACGGCGGAGGAATAGCGGAGCATGAACGACACGCGGCGCATCGCCATCCTCTCGACCGGCGGCACCATCGAAAAGACCTACAGCGAGGCGAGCGGCACCCTGGCCAATGAGCGCAGCGTCCTCGAGATCATGCTGGCGCAGCTCATCCTCGAGGGAGTCGTGATCGATCGAGTACCGGTCCTGAACGTCGACTCGCTCGAGATGACCGCGGAGGACCACGAGCGGATCGTCAAGGTGGCGGCCGCCTATGCCGAGTCGCACGACGGCTTGGTCATCACCCACGGCACCGATCGACTTCCGCACACCGGCGACCTCCTGATCGAGCGGCTCGGCGAACGTCCGCACGTGCCGATCGTCCTGACCGGAGCGATGCGACCGTACGAACTCCGCAACACCGACGCACTGCAGAATCTGGTCGAGTCGCTCCTGGCGGTGCAGCTCTGCGAGCCGGGGGTGTACGTCGCGATGCACAACCGCGTGCTCCGCTTCCCCGGCGTGGTCAAGAACTACCAGAAGATGACCTTCGAGAAGGGGTGAGCCGGAGTCCGCGCTTGCCATACCACTAGGGTAGGGTGAGAATCGTCGTGCCCCGCGGGATCCAGCCGCGAAACGCGCGCCCCCCAAACCGCGGACAGAGGGGCCAACCATGTCACGTCGACCCTGTCTGCTCTCAAGCTTGCTGATTGGGGTGCTGCTTCCGTCCACTAGCGCGGCGGCCGTGTACAACGTACGCCCGGACGCCACCGGGGACTTCGCCACGATCCAAGCGGCGATCAACGCGGCGTCGCCCGGCGATCTCATCCTCCTCGCTTCCGGCACGTTCCTTGGGCCCGGCAATCGCGATCTCTCTTTCGGCGGGAAGGCGATCACCATACGTTCCGCGTCCGGAGATCCGTGGAGCTGCACCATCGACTGTCAATCGAACCAGATCTCGCGCCACCGTGGCTTCTTCATCCACAACGGCGAGGGGCCCGCCTCGGTGGTCGAGGGCATCCGAATCATCAACGGCTGGCCGCCGGCGGACGGAACCTACAATTGGGGCGGGGCGATGGCCGTTGAATACGCATCGCCGACGATTCGGAATTGCGTCCTCGAGAACAACGACGCGTTTTGGGGCGGCGGCATCGCCTTCCTCGAGTCGGACAGTGTGGTCGAAGATGTCTTCCTGCGGGAGAACTCCGGGATCGGCGCTGGAATGTACATCACGACCAATTGCGACCTGCGCGTCTCGCGCGTCACCGCGTACTTCTGCCACGGAGTGGCCTTCTCGGTAGTGCACTCGAACCCGGTGTTCGAGAACTGCACGGTGGCCTACTGCGAGGGGGGCGGCTGGGCCTTGCAGGCCGGCACTTCCGCCGTGATCTCTCGCTCCATCGCGGCGTTCAACGCGCATGATGCCGTCGCTTGCTCGGGCAGCTCCGTCCTCTTCGAGTGTTCGAACCTCTTCGGCAACGCGGATGGAGACTGGGTCGGATGCGCCTCCGGGCAGGGCTCGACCAACGGCAACCTCTCCGCCGATCCGCTCTTCTGTGTGGGTCACATCCACGACGTGGAGATCGACGAGGCTTCACCCTGCGCCCCGTCAAACAGCGAGTGCGGGAGTCTGGTCGGCGCCTGGGGCACCGGCTGCAGTGCGACCCCCACGGGGGCATGCTGCGAGACTGGCACCGGCCAGTGCATCGTCACCTACCAGAACCTGTGCGCGCAGGGAGGCGAGTACCTCGGGGACGGGGTGTCGTGCGATCCGAATCCGTGCAACACGACCGGGGTCGGCGACGGGGCCGTCAACGCTGCTCGCGCGTTCACGTTCGAGGTAATCACACCGACCACCACGTCGCTTCGCTACTTCTTGCACGTTGCTCAACCGACCGACGTGGAACTGCGCCTGGTCGACGCGGGGGGTAGGACGGTGGCGCAGCGCTCGGAGAGAATCACGAGCGCGGGCGGCCGGCAACTCTCATGGAATGTTGGAGGATTGCCGAGCGGCGCCTATTGGCTCGCCGCCAGTGCCCCGGGTGAGCGCGAGGTCAGGCGCGTCGTGATCCTGCGGTAGCTCTCGTGGCGAGGAGCGCGGGGGTCAACCATGCACCCCCGCCGCCTCGCTTCCGTTTCGCGTAACCCACTCGACGTAGCTTCGGAAAGGCCACCGGCCGACCCGCGCCGTCGGCGTTCAGCTCGAGCACGTGGGTCGAGAGCCCCTTCAAGAAGGTGCGATCGTGCGAGACGAAGAGCATGGTCCCCTCGAAGTCACGCAGCGCCTCCACCAACATCTCCTTCGTCTCCAAGTCCAGGTGGTTGGTCGGCTCATCGAGCACGAGGAAGTTCGGCGGATCCATCAGCATCTGCGCCATCACGAGGCGTGAACGCTCCCCGCCCGAGAGGACGCGAATCGGCTTCTCCACGTCGTCGCCTGGAAAGTGGAAGGCGCCCAGCAACGAACGGAGCGCGCCCTGAGTCTCGAATGGGTACTCGTGCTGCAGCTGCTGGAAGACCGTCAGCTCAGGATCCAAGAGGTCGAGCGCCTGCTGCGAGAAGTAGCCGAGCTTGAGCGAGGCGCCGAGGCGGACCGATCCAGCATCGGGCTCGAGTTGGCCGGAGACCATCTTGAGGAGGGTGCTCTTCCCCGCGCCGTTCCGCCCCATCACGCACCAGCGCTCGCCGCGCTGCACGCGAAAGGCGAAATCGTCGTAGATCGTGCGCGCCCCGAAGCGCTTGGTCAGACCGCGGCAGTCGAGCACGTCGTCGCCGGAACGGGGTGGCCGGCGGAAGTCGAAGCGCACCACCTCGCGGTGACGCGGCAGCTCGATCTTCTCGATCTTCTCGAGTTTCTTGACGCGGCTCTGTACTTGCGCCGCCTTGGCGGCGTGCGCGGCGAAGCGCTCGATGAAACGCTGTTCCTTGGCTAGCATCGCCTGCTGCCGCGCGAAGGCCGCCTCCTTCTGCGCCGCCTGCACCTCGCGCTCGCGAGCGTAGAAGTCGTAGTTCCCCGACCAGGCCGTGATGTCGCCGCTGTCGATCTCGAAGATCCGCGAGACCACGCGGTTCATGAAGTCGCGGTCGTGGCAGGTCATGAGCACCGCGCCGGGATACGACTTGATGAACTCCTGAAGCCAGAGGATCGACTCGATGTCGAGGTGGTTGGTCGGCTCGTCGAGCAGGAGCACGTCGGGGCGGCCGAGCAGCACCTTGGCCATCGCAACGCGCATCTTCCAACCGCCGGAGAGCGCGCCGACGTCGCCCTCGACCTGGTCCTGCTCGAAGCCGAGGCCGTTCAGCACCTCGTGGGCGCGTGCCTCGAGATCGTAGCCGCCGAGGTGCTGGTACTCGTCCTGCACGTCGCCGTAGCGGGCGAGCAGTTCGTCCATCTCTTCGGCGCGGGAGGGGTCGGCCAGCGCCTGCTCCAGATCCTTGAGTTCGTGGTGCAGGTCACCCAGGCGGCCGCTCCCCGCGATCGCCTCATCGAGCACGCTTTGACCCGACATGTCGGCCACATCCTGGCGGAAGTAGCCCAGCGTGGTCCGCTTCGGGATGGTGATGTCCCCCTCGTCCGGCTGCTCCTCGCCGGCGATCAGGCGGAAGAGGGTCGACTTGCCGGCGCCGTTCGGTCCGACCAGGCCGACCTTCTCGCCCGGGTTGAGCTGGAACGACGCCTCCACGAAGAGGATCTGGCGGCCGTACTGCTTGCTGACATTGGTGAAAACGACCATAGGCGGCGAACCATAGCAGAGCGCCGCCCTGATTGCCGCGATCCCGCAAGCCTTTCGCGATGCGGGCGAGTTGATCATAAGAAGCCGAGAAGAACACAACGAAGGGCAAGTAGTAGATCTGCTGATATACGCGGAAAAGAGAAGATCGCGCTGGACTGGGCCGCGTCGGCGGGCGAGAGTATTGCCTGGTTGGTTAGTCGAACGGTCTGGTGGTCAGTGCTTCAGTCTTCTGTCACACCCGTCTGTCCTGCCCTCTGCCGACGTGGCCTATCACAGAAGAGGGCTTTGAGTATCAGGGGTCTGTCCGATGCCTTCGCGGGCGTCGGGATGGAGAAAGAAAGAAATGGGCAGCAAGCTCTACGTGGGGAATCTTCCGTTCAGCGCGAACAGCAGCGATCTCGATGGTCTGTTCGCCGGGTACGGGCAGGTGCGAAGCGCGCAGGTGATCATGGATCGTGACACCGGCCGCAGCAAGGGTTTCGGCTTCGTCGAGATGTCGAGCGATGCGGAAGCGCAGGCGGCGATCTCGGCGCTCAACGGCACTGGCTCCAGGGCCGCGCTCACCGTGAACGAGGCGCGTCCGCGCGAAGATCGCGGCGACAGCCACTTCGGTGGCGGCGGCGGTCGCGGCGGCTACGGTGGTGGCGGCGGCGGTCGTGGCGGCTACGGCGGCGGCGGCGGCGGTGGCCGCGGCGGACGTCGTTTCTAGTCGCGGCACAGACTCGCCTAGGCGACAAACCAAGACGACTCGCTTCGGGAGCCTCGGGGTTAACCCCCGGGGCTCTCGTGCTTACTCGCCTGCGCTACGGGCGCGCTTTGGCCAGCCTGCGGAGCGCGGCATCCCCCGGATTGAAGCGAAGCCTGCGATCGATCCACGCGCGCGCCCCCACCGCATCGGCCTGGACGTCGCGAGCTCGACGCGAGCACGAACGGCGCGCCGCAGTAGGGAAACCGCTCTGCCGCCTCGCCCGCCAGCGCCGCGGCCCGATCCACCTCTCCTCGATCCCGCAGCAGGCGCGCGCAGCCGAGCAACGCATCGAGGTAGCTGTCACTCTCCGGGTGGCGGAGCGCGCGCACGAAGTACGCCTCGGCAGAGGTTAGGTCGCCAGCGGCCTGCGCACGCGAGGCGGCGAAGGTGAGCGCGAGCGGCAGATCGACCACCGCGAGCGTCTCCCGCAGCATCGCGTCGTCCAACCGACCCTCGCGACGCGCTGCCACCAAGCCACGGCTCGCTTCCTCGCGGAAGGTGCGCAGTGCGTCCCCAGCCCCTGCCCATTGCTCCAGCCGGGGCAGGAGGTCGACACGATCCCGCGCGCGAAGCTCCGCGCGGGCGCCGTCCAACTGCACTTCGCGGAGATCGCCCCAAGGATCGAAGAACCAGTCGCCGTCCACCGTGAACGGCTCGACCTCGTTCGGAAAGCGGATCATGGCCTCGAGCCCGGCATCGAGCGGCCAGCCTGGCCATAACTGCTCGAGCCCCGCGAGTCGAGTGCCGGCACCGAGCTTCGCCAGGCGAAGCGCAACGTCGCCGTCCTCCGCATCCGCATCGCGCCCCGGAAGCGCACTCCGCACCAGTTCGATCGGCATCCGGTGCTCGAGCCACACGTTGTCGTCGGTGTTCCGCCTCTCCGCGGCCGAGGCCAAGCGCGTCGTCGCCTCTTCCGGCAGCAGCAGGAAGAATCCGAGATCGAGCGGGGAACGAATGCCGATCTCGGCCAGCGTGCGGACCACCTCCGGCTGCGCAAATCGCTGTTCGAGCACGGAGAATGGCACGCGGATCGGATCGTTGGAGGCCAGCACCATGAAGTCCCCCAGGTTCACCCGAAACACGAGCAGGTGCGGAAACTCCGCGTGGAGCGAGGCCAGAATGGTCTGAAACGCCTGATCCGAGATGCGGTAATTCTGAATCCACTGCGCGAACACGCCATTGGGTCTGAGGTGCCTCCGCACCTCGCGGTAGAAGTCTGTGGTGAAGAGGTTCGCGATCCCCGCCATCCAGGGATTGGACGGCTCCGAGGTGATGACGTCGTAGCTTGAAGCGCTCTCCTCGAGGAAGAGACGCCCATCTTCCAACGTCAGATGGCATCGAGGATCCGCGAGAGGCCTACGGTTGATCGACTCGAAGTAGGGTGAGGCCTCAATGACGGCCGGTTCTAGTTCGACCGCGTCGACCGAGCGCACCTCGGGGTGCGCGAGCACCGCCCCGACGGTCATGCCGCTGCCGTAGCCGATCACCAGCACGCGCTCGGGCGAACTCGCGCAAAGCAGGGGCAGGTGTCCGAGCAGCAGTTGTGTCGGTGTGTCGCCTCGATTGGTGCTCGCATCCGGCTTGCCGCTGACGAAGAGCGTGGCACCGCCTTCCACGCGGAAGACCGCGACCGAAGCATTCCGCCCTTCGCGGGCGAAGAGCAGATCTCCCGGTGACAGACGAGGACCCTTGGCTTGGCGGGCCTCGCCGCTCACCGACTCGCGATAAAGACCACGATTCCACAACACCGGATCGAAGCGCGGCACGACCAGCGCGAGCGCGATCGCGCCGAGGATCGGCGCCACGGCAAGTGCTCGCGCGACCATCGCGCGGCCCGGCCCGCGATGCGATGCGCCGCGCCTCGCTGCGCGCGAGATCGAATCCACGACGAAGGCGAGCCCGGCCAGAACCGCGCTGCCCACCCCCGCGATCTCGATCGCGCGCCACAAGCCGAGGCGAGGGACCAGCACGAATCCGGCGAGCAGACTCCCCAAGATCGCGCCCAACGTGTTGCCGAAGTAGAGGCGCCCCACCATGGCCACCGCGTTGCTCTCGCGCTGCTGCCCCCCATCGCGCAGCGCGCTCGCCTCCTCCATCGCGCGCAGTACCGCGGGGAAGACCGCGCCGGATGCGAGGCAGGGCAGGAGCACGAGGCACATCGCCACCCACGCCTGTCCGAGAGCGAAGCCGGTGGCTCCGAGGGCCGGGAGCAGCCTGGCCTGCGCGGCAAGGTGCGCCTCGGGCAAGCGATCCGCGAGGAAGAGTCCGCCCAAGCCGAGAGCGGCGAGCGCGCACTGCAGGATCGCCACGGTGCGTACGCCCGACCAGCGGCCGATGATGGGCGCCGCCAGCGTGCTGCCCAGCCCGATCCCCGCGAGATAGACGGCGAGCATGCAGGAGAAGGCATAGACCGAAGGTCCGAGGGTGAGGCCGAGCAGGCGGAACCACGCCACCTCGTAGATCATCGCGATGGCGCCGGAGAAGGCGAAGATCGCCGCGAGCAGATGCTGCGTCGGGTTCCATCGCACGCCGGCGGTCGTGGCCGCGTGATCCTCGCTCCGCTCGTGGCGGGCGGGCGCGAGCCAGAGCAACGCGAGCGCGGCGGTGGCGAGATCGAGCACGCCTGCCACCCAGGTGGTCCGGAGCAATCCGAGCGTCGGGATCAGCCCGTATCCCGCGATCATGGTGCCGACGCACGCGCCGATCGTGTTCAGGCCGTAGAGCAGGCCGCCGCCACGTTCCAAACGCGCGCCCTCGCTCGTCACCGCTCGCGCCAAGAGCGGAAGCGTCATCCCCATCAACACGACCGGCAGCGCGAGGAGCAGGAACACCACGGCGAAGCGCAGCAGGATGCCGAGCCCGCTTCCACCGCCGGCAGCCACGAAGACCCCACGGAGCCCCGGCTCCACCGCGCGGAAGAGCGGCAGCGAGACGAGCGCGTAGAGGCCGATGGCGAGTTGGAAGGCTCCGTAGGCTCGCACCGGATTGGCCACACGGCGTTCCAATCGACTTGCAATCGCGCTGCCGATCGCGAGCCCCGCCATGAATGCGGCGACCACCGTCGAGACGCCATGGAGCGAGTTGCCGAGGAGGTAGGACAGCTCCTTCGACCATGCCACCTCGAGCATGAGGCTGGTCGCACCGGAGATGACGAAGCAGAGGATGAGCGGAACCGTGCGTGTCTGCATCGAGGGATTGTAGCCGCGGAAGGAGCACGCGGGAATCGAGCGGACCCGCGGAGGCGTACCCCGACGGACCGCGCGGCCCCCCCCCGCAACCGCGCGGTCCGTGCGAGACGCCGCAGCGTCCGTTGTTAGAACCCCCTCCTCTCGCGGAAGGGCAGGGCAAACCCCGGCACGCGAACCGCAACATCGCCTGGTCGCTGGGTCGACGAGAGAGGGATCGAAAAGGGAGGATGGCGATGAACGCGAATCCGTGCAGGATGCCGGGGCAATCACGCGTAGGTGTCACAGCGAGCGAGCGCCGTACGCGAGTCACAACCCTCGGGATCGCGCTGCTCTGCTGCGCGACCGCGACAGCTAGGGCCGCCAACTGGGTGATCAACTCGACCGGCATCGGCGACGACTTCCCGAACATCCAGGCCGCGATCAACTCCGCGTCGGTGGTGGCCGGGGACTACATCCTGCTGAAGGACGGGACGTATACCGGCCCGGGGAACCGTGATGTGAACTTCCAGGGGAAGAACGTGACGGTGAAGTCGCAGAACGGCAACCCGCTCAATTGCGTGATCGACTGCCAGGGCTCGTTCAACGCGCCGCATCGCGCCTTCCTGTTCGTCAACGGCGAGACTTCGGCGATGCTGCACTCGATCAAGGTCGTGAACGGCGGCACGGCCTATGGGGTCGGCGCGGCGGTGTATGCCTCGGGCGCCTCGCCCTATCTCTACAACTGCATCGTTCAGTCGTGCCGCGCCGAGGGCGCGGATGGCGGGGCGGTCTATCTCGAGAACAGCCCCTT
>JAXLXQ010000071.1:0-14293 GCA_046327845.1 Candidatus Eiseniibacteriota bacterium
GCGGGGGAAGGGCTCGGCAGGGAACGAGGGAAGTCTCCTCGACGTTCGTTCGACTCGCCACGGATCTTGCCAGGAGCGGCAAACAACGAGGGCGGTGAGTCCATGGAAATCACGGAGATCAGGGTCTCACTCCGGGAAGACGACAAGCTCAAGGCTTTCGTCAGCATCACGATCGACGGCTGCTTCGTGGTGCGCGGGCTGAAGGTGATTCGAGGCGGCAAGGGACTATTCGTCGCCATGCCCAGCCGTCGGAAGCCGGAGGGGGGGTACCAAGACCTCTGTCATCCCATCAACATGGCGACGCGCCACATGATGGAAGAGATGATCAAGGCGAAGTACCTGGAAGAGGTCGAGAAGGGCGCCCTGGTGCGCTAGGCGACGCGGCCTCCGGAATGGTCGGAGTCCGGGGAGCGCCGGTCCCCGCGCCCTGTCCTTCCTCCTGCCCGTCCGATTCTGCTAGAGTGCGACCCTCCGACGCGCCCCATGACACGATGGCGGCGTTGCGGAGCGTTGCTCAGGGTTCGTGCGGCGCCCGCGTCTGGCGGCCCGGCCCCGGCGATCCCACACCAGAGTACTTCGACCGCATTCGAGTCCACTCGGATTTCCTCTGCATGGGTTGGGGGGACCGGGCGGGTCGTCGTGCGTGCGTCTTGGGGCGTAGCCAAGTGGTAAGGCAGCGGGTTTTGGTTCCGCCTACCGGAGGTTCGAATCCTCCCGCCCCAGAGATTAGGAGAGGACCGTGGTCGACTCGCTCAGGATCCTGACCGGGAACGCCAATCCGGAGTTGGCGCGCGCCATCTGTCGCTACCTCGAGGTGGATCTCGGGGAAGCGGAGGTGAGCCGCTTCGCCGACGGCGAGATCACGGTCAAGATTAACGAGAACATCCGCGGCTGCGACATCTTCATCATCCAGCCGACGCCGGCGCCGGCCGACACGCTGATGGAGTTGCTCATCATGATCGACGCGGCGCGGCGCTCCTCGGCGCAGCGCGTGACCGCGGTGATTCCGTACTTCGGCTACGCCCGCCAAGATCGCAAGGACCGCCCGCGCGTCCCGATCTCGGCCAAGCTGGTGGCGAACCTCATCACCACGGCCGGAGCGAGTCGGGTGCTTACGATGGATCTCCACTCCAGCCAGATTCAGGGCTTCTTCGATATCCCCTTCGATCACCTCTATGCGGCGCCGGTTTTGATCGACTACTTCCGGGAGAAGCGGATTCCGAATCTGACCGTGGTCGCGCCCGATCTTGGCTCGGTCAAGATGGCGCGGGCATACGCGCAACGACTCGAGGCCTCGCTCGCGCTGGTCGACAAGCGGCGCACCCGGGCCGACGACATGGAGGTCATGACCTTGATCGGCGACGTGCGCGGACGCAACGTCGTGATCTTCGACGATGTCGTCTCGACGGGGAAGACGATCGCGAAGGCGGCGGTCGCGCTCAAGGAACAGGGCGCCGAGGAAATTTACGTGGGGGTGACCCACGCGGTGTTCTCGCCTGAGGCGGGCGAGATCATGCGATCCGCGCCGGTGCGCGAGATCGTGGTGACCGACTCGATCGCAGGTCGATCGGTCGGGTTGGACGATCGCTTGAAGGTGCTCTCGGTCAATCGCCTCTTCGGCGAGGCGATCCGGCGCATTCACGAAGAGCGGTCTTTGAGTTCGCTCTTCGTCTGATCGAGTGCGCGGCGGTCGCGCCAGGCGAAAGGGTCGAGGTAGGCAAGTCGGCGGCGTTCCCTCAAGGGGCGCTCGAGCGAGAAGAGGAGAGACGAGTCATGGCGACGGTGGAAATGGCCGCGGAAGCGCGGACGGCGGAGCGGAAGGGCGGCGCGCGGAAGGTTCGCGCGGCGGGCAAGATCCCGTGCATCATCTACGGCTCCGGCGGGGAGAGTCTGCCGATCGCGATCGACATGCCGCTCTTCGAGCAGGTGATGCGTCACGCCTCGGAGAACGTGATCGTGGACGTCAAGCTCAAGGGGCAGGAGTCGCGCGATCTCAAGGCGATCATCAAGGAAGTGCAGCGCGACCCGCGGAACGCGCGGGTGCTGCACATCGATTTCCAGCACATCGACATGACGAAGAAGGTGCGACTGCACGTGCCGGTGGTGCTGAAGGGGACGGCGCACGGGGTGAAAGAAGGCGGCGTGCTCGAGCACGTCATGCGCACGCTTGAAGTGGAGTGCTTGCCGACCGAGATCCCGAACGAAATCGCGATCGACATCTCGGCCCTCGATCGCGGCCAGTCGATCCACATTCGCGACCTCGACCTTCCCGGCATCCACCTGACCGAGTCGCCCGAGCGGACGGTGGTGGCGATCCTGACCAAGGCGAAGGACGAGGCCCTGGACGCCGCGGCGACGGCCGCGGCGGCGGCGACAACGGCGGCCCCGGCCGCGGCGGCCGGGAAGGCCGCTCCGGCCGCGAAGGCGGATGCCAAGCCGGACGCGAAGAAGGACGCCAAGCCGGCGGCCAAGAAGTAGCGTTCCCCCTCGCGTGAGGGAAGCGACCAAGCCCGCGCGTCGGGTGCGCTGTCTGATCGGCCTGGGAAATCCGGGCCCTGAGTACGAGCGCACGCGGCACAACGCGGGCTTTCTCGTGCTCGCTCGTCTGGCCGGACCCACATCTCTTTGGGAAGAGCACTGGCATAGCGCGATGGCCGAAGTCCCGATGGAGGGGGAGCCGCGGCTGCTGGTGCGGCCGCTCACCTACATGAATCGAAGCGGGCCGGAAGTCGCGCGTATCCTCGACGCCGCCGGTCTCGCCCCCAGCGAGTGCCTGGTGATCAGTGACGACGTCACGCTGCCGCTCGGGCGGTTGCGAATCCGCCCCTTCGGTTCCAGCGGCGGGCAGCGCGGGCTTCGCTCGATCGAGCAGGCCCTCGGCACCTCCTCCTACCCTCGCCTGCGGGTCGGGGTGGGAGAAGCGCCGCCCGGTGTCGACCTGGCCGACCACGTGCTCGAGCCGCTCCAAGGGGAGTTGTGGGCCGCGCTAGAGGAGGCGACCGAGCGGGCGGCCGAGGCGGTGCGGACCGTGCTCCGCGAGGGACTGGACCGGGCCATGACCCGCTGGAATGCCCCCGCCCCGGGCGGTGGGGGAGGATAAGTCCCCTTGTCAACGACTCGCCGGACTGGGAGAATGCCGGCCGGTCGCAATTCTCGCTTCACGAAGTCCTAAGCCGGAGGTCCGGCCGGGGATTTCGTTCCATCGCGCCGGGCGGACGGGACGCCGGCGCGGAAGCTTGGATCTATCCCGAGTGGGGCGCTTCCTCGGCACCCCAAGAAGGAGTCGTGTCCGTTGCAGGAATACGAAAGCGTCACCGTCCTTCGTCCCACCCTGAACGAGGACGAGATCGAGGCCGAGATCAAGGCGATCAGCGGGCTGATCACCGCCAACGGTGGTGAAGTGCTCGACGTGGAGCGCTGGGGCCGCCGCCGCCTGGCCTATGAGATCCAGAAGGTGCACGAGGGCATCTACACCTTCTATCACTTCAACGGGACCCCACAGACTGTGCAGGAGTTGGAGCGCCGCTACCGTCTGAACGAGCGGATGCTTCGACACCTCACCGTCTTGAGTGAGGGACCGGTCGCCAAGGGCCCGGATGAGGAGGGCGAAGGAGACGGCGAAGGCCGCTCCGACGACCGCGATGGGCGTGGCCACCGGCGGGACCGCGTGATAGAGGACTGATCCCAGCGTCTATTTCAGATCTGGACGATCGAGTGAGTTGACGAGGATCGAGCTGCCGCGCGGCGAAGGCCGGTGCGGTGGACGTGAGGCGCAGGGGCTAACGCCGGACGCGTCGCTCATCCAGGTACGCCGAAGATCGAGACGTAAGGGGCAGGTCCTTGCACGGACCGTTGGCCGAGCACCGAGTCATCTCGAGAACAGCAGGTGAACCATGGACGCCGATAGCTTCCCTAGGATCAACCGCGTCATCCTGACCGGCTATATCCAGCAGGACCCTGAGTTACGCTTCACGCCCGGTGGAATTCCGGTGGCATCGTTCCGCATGCGGATCGCTCGCCTCCTGCCGGAGAACCGCGGGGCAAAGGAAACGGTGTCGTACATCACGGTGGTGGCGTGGCAGGACCTCGCACAGAAGGTCTCGCGCGACGGGAAGAACGGGCAGGGGGTGGCGGTGGAAGGGTTTCTCCACTCGCGCACTTCAGCACCGCTCGGAACGAGCGGCGCACCGCCATCGAGGTGTACGCGACTGCTGCAGCGGCGCCTGTGTTCCTGCCGCCCACGGTCGATGCCGGGCCGGCCAGGCTGCCGGAAGGCCGACCGCGAGAACTGCGAGCGCCGGGCCGAGGACCGCGGGGTCCCAGGCGAAGCGGCACGGGCGACCGAGGAGCGTGGAGGATGGAGCGCCGAGGAGCCGAGCCTGCCCTTCACCTCCGAAAGCGATGCGCTCGAACGCACCGATCGATCCGACTCCCCGACCGACGGAGAATGGGACGAGTCGCAGCCACTTGGGCAGCGTGAAGCCGGCTTCCCGCACTAGGGACATCGTCCTCGCGCAGCCCAAGAACTCTGCACCTCATTGGCTAGACCTTGCCCGCTCGACCTCGAACGTCAGGGCGGGCGAAACGAGATCGGACCGTATGCGCTCCCGATCGCTTGAGGACGGAAGGAGAGAGAACGGATGAAGAAGACTTGACGCGGACCGCGCAAGAAGGTCTGCAAGCTCCGCCTCGATCGCGTGGCTTACGTCGGGTACCGCGACGAGCGCCTCCAGCGCGCGATCACCGACCGCAGATCGTGCCGGCGTATCTCCGGCAACTGCGCGAAGCACCAGACCCAGATCACCCGTGCCGGAAGGCAAGTGCGCATCTTGGCGCTACTCCCCTTCGTGAGCGAGTCGTACCGCTAGCCTCAAGGGCGAAGGAGGAAAGCCAACATGCAGACCGAGGTCATCCTGCTCGAAGACATTCACGGCCTGGGCCGTCGCGGCGACAACGTGCGGGTCAAGCCGGGCTACGCGCGGAACTTCCTGCTTCCGCGCAACCTCGCGCTCGAAGCGACCAGCGCCGGGGCACACGTTTTCCAGGAGCGCGAGCGCGTCCGTCAGATCCAGGAGAATCGCCAGCGCCACGCCGCTGAGAAGGAGGCGGAGAAGATCAACAAGCTCACCGTCACCATCCCCGTTCAGGCGGGCGAGGACGGCAAGTTGTTCGGGTCGGTCACCAACGCCGACATCGCCGAGGCGATGGCCAAGGCGGGGCTCAAGACCGACAAGCGGGCCATCCTGCTCGAGGAGCCGCTCAAGGAACTGGGCGTCTACCTGGTGCGCGTGAAGCTCTTCCAAGAGGTCGAAGCGAAGGTGCGCGTGCTGGTGACCAACCAGACCGCCTAGCGACGCGACCGGTCGACACAGAATCGAAACGCAGTGGACTCGACGCGAGGGCCGACCTTCACCGGAAGATAGCCGGGGAAGCGCCGGCCCTCGCCACTCCGGCGATCCGGACGGGAGGAACGGTGCGATCGAGCGAATCGAAGAACGAGCAGACGGGACCGAAGCAGGAGGGGACCTCCGCAGGGCGCGGATTCCGCCGGGGGCTTGGGCTCGGGCTTTGCCTCGGCGTGCTCGGCACGATCGCCCTCCTGATCACCTTGAGTTGGCCGCTCCTTTCGAGCTGCTCGGGCGACTCGAGCACCGGGAAGGCCGGCTCCGATCCAGGTGGCGACCAGGGGGGCGCGGAGTCGGTGGCGACCGACCCGAAGCTCGCCAACCTCGTGATCGCCCGCGTCGGCCGAAGCGAGATCCGGGTGAAGGATCTCGACTGGAAGATCAAGATCCAGTTCAGCTCGATGCAAGAACTCAAAGGGTTGGCGGCGATCAAGCAGAAGCGTGAGGTGCTGCGCGCCATGGTCGACCAGTACTGCTGGGTGACGGTGGCGGAGCAGAAGGGGTACGACAAGGACCGCGACTTCCTCGACGTGCTCGAACTCTCGCGCAAATACATCCTGGCCAACCACTCCGCGAACCGCGAGGTCTACACCAAGATTCACGTCACCGACGCGGACATCGAGAAGTACTACGAGGACAACATCGACACCTACCAGACGGTCGCGCGGAGCCAAGCCGGCATGGTCGTCCTCCGCACGAGGGCCGAGGCGGAGAAGGTACGCGCTCGGCTGGTCGCGGGGGAGAACCTCGCCGCGCTCGCACCCCTCTCGATCGACAACAACACCCGCTTGGCCGAGGGGCGCATCGGCACGGTGACGACGCGTTCGACCATCTCAGGCTTCGAGGACTACAACCCGCTCAACCTCGAGATCATGAAGCTCGGAGTGAATCAAGTCTCCGCGCCGATCGAGACGCCGCATGGCTTCTGCGTGGTCAAGGTGACCGACGTGATCCCGGCCGGCGTGCAGGCGCTGGAGGACGTGAAGGCGGACATCCAGAAGAAGCTCGAGCTCAAGGCGAACAACGAACTCTTCACCAAGGTGCTGACCAAGGTGCGCGACGATCTGCACGCCGGGATCGATGAGAAGGGGTGGGATGAGTACACCTACTCGTTCCTCGGGGAGACCGACCTCCTCCAGTTGGCCCAAACGGACCAGAATCCCGAAGACCGCATTCGCCACTATCAAGCGTTGATCGAGCGGTATCCGGCCGGCGCGCGCGCTGCCCAGGCTCTCTTCATGATCGGCTTCACCTGGGCGGATGAGCTCAAGGAGTACGGCAAGGCGCGCGAGGCCTTCCAGCTCTACCTCTCGAGGTACCCGCAGGGTGAGTTGGCCGGGTCGGCCCGCTGGATGCTCGACAACATGGAGAAGGGGCTGGACGGCGTGCCCGAGGCGGAAGCGATCAAACGCCAGGTCGGGTCGCGCTGACGCCGGGCGCGCGCGCCGCCGCTTCGAAGTGCGGGGCCGCGCGCCTCGCAGGGGTTACAATCGCGACATGATGATCCAGGTCAAGATCCACAGCCTCGCGCTGGACGAGAAGAACCAGTTTCCGGTCGTCATCCTGCAGACCCTGGATGCTTCGCGCCAGCTGCCGATCTGGATCGGCCCCGCGGAGTGGAACGCGATTCAGGCCGAGGTGCTAGGGAAGCGTTTTCAACGACTGCTGACCCACGATCTCTTGGTCGCGATCATCCACGGGCTCGGAGCGACAGTCTTGCGGATCGAGATCGTCGACCTGGTCGAGAACACCTTCTTCGCGCGGATCTACTCCTCGAGACCGCCGGGGGCATCGATCGTGATCGACGCGCGGCCCAGCGATCTTCTGGCGGTCGCCGAAGGCCAAGGCGAAGATCTACGTCGCGTCGAAGCTCTTCAGCAGCGAGATCGAGGTGCTGACCCGCGGCGAGTCGAAGAGTCCGTGGTCGAACCAAGCGAAGAGGAGCGATCGCGCGGCTGCGCCAGGCGATCGGAGCAGCTCAACCTTCGCGACTTCGGTCGCTTCTCCTCCTTCTGACGCGTCGGCTCGGACCGAACCAGGCGAGCCACTCACCAGGCATGCCCTCTACATCGCCCGAAGCGCGCCTGATCCCTTTCGCGTGCGCCTGGTGCTCTCCGATCGCGTCTTCATCGCGCCCGGCGTCACACTGGTCGGTGACGTCATCGTGGCGGAGGGAAGTTCGATTCAAGAAGGGTGCTGGCACGGTGGTGCGTGGCGACGTCCACTTCATCCGCATCGGCCGCGAGACCAACCTGCAGGACAACTGCGTGATCCACGTCACCGCCGACACTACCTCGGTCACGATCGGTGATCGTGCGGGACGGTGGGCCACGGCGCGATCATCCACGGCGCCACCCTTGAAGACGGCTGCCTGATCGGAATGGGGGCGCAGGTACTGGACGGAGCCCGGGTCGGCGAGGGCGCTCTCCTGGGCGCGGGCTCGCTCGTTCCCCCGGGGAGCTGATCCCGCCCGGAATGCCGGCGATCGGCTCGCCCGCCAAGGTGTCGCGCCCTCACCGCCGAAGAGCGCGAGCGGGTGCGGGAGGTCATCGGAGCAGTACCTGGAGTACGCGATGCAGCACGCGCGTGAGCTGGGGCTCCTCAAGGACTGAGGCGCGGGCCGCGGATCGCGTCAGGCCGCGGAGCGAAGCTCGCGGCTACCCTCGATCACGGCCAGTACCTCCGCGCGAAGCTCGCCCGGCTGTCCCGCCATGACGTGCTGCAAGACCAGCTCGAACGGACGAAGGGTGCGGGGCGTCTGTCCGTCCGCCACCCGCAAGGCCAGCCCGTCCTCTTCGTGGATCCAGCATGCCGGCACCTGGCGGCGCACCAGCTCGCCCAGGAAGGCGCCCACCACCAGCACGTAGCGCCAGTACACCTCTTCCGAGGCGAAGGCGCGCTTGAGCGGCTCGAGCCGCGCCCGGATCACCACCCGCTCGAGCGAGTCGATCGAACCCGAGAGATCCTCGAGGAGAGCCGCTCGTCGAAGCGGGTCGAGAAGACGCGCATGCACTCGTTCGAGAGCACGACCACCTCGTCCTCCTGCATTCGGCCGAGGCAGTCGTTCAGAATCCGATGGCTTCTCGCTCATGTGCCAGCAGCCCCAGCACGAGGAAGGCGGCGGCGAAGAGCACGATTCCGAGGGCGAGCGCGAAGAGCGGCATGGATCCTCCCAGGCGACGGCGGTTGCCATTCCCGGATCGGAAGCGCGGCCCCTTTCTTGACACTCGACACCGCGCTTCCTATGGTCGCCGGAACCATTGCCTCGAGCGATCGCGCGCGCGATCCGGAGCGGGAGTTCGTCATGGAAACGCCACTAGGCCGCCCGAGAAACCCGAATCATCGCCCACATCGACGCGGGCAAGACCACCACGACCGAGCGAATCCTCTTCTACTCCGGCGTGACCCACGCCATCGGCGAGGTCGATTCCGGGTCGACCCAGATGGACTGGATGGATCAGGAGCGGGAGCGCACGCCATCACTTCGGCCGCCACCCGACTCCGTTGGCGCGACCACGACCTCAACCTGGATCGACTACGCCGGGTCAGCTGCCGACTTCACCGCCGAGGTGGAGCGCTCGCTCCGCGTGCTCGACGGCGCGGTCGTCGTCCTCTGCGCGGTGGGCGGGGTCGAACCGCAATCGGAGATGGTCTGGCACCAGGCCGATCGCTACCACGTGCCCTGCGTCTTCTTCGTGAACAAGATGGATCGGTTGGGCGCCTCGTTCGAGGACGTGCTCCTGGACATCAAGGAGACGCTGAACGTCACGCCGGTCGTGACCCACCTGCCGGTCGGGGTGGAGGATCGTTTCCGCGGCGTGATCGATCTCTTGGAGTTCCGCTTCCTGCAGTGGGACCAGGCGACCCAGGGAATCGAGTGGAAGGCGGGCGAGATTCCGCCGGAGGAGCTGCCGCGCGCCCAGGAGTTCCGTCAAGCGCTGCTCGAGGCGGTGGCGGGAGAGGACGACACGCTCCTCGCGCGCTTCTTGGACGGCGGCGAAGACCACGGGCGCGGAGATCAAGGCGGTGCCGCCGCGCCACCTCGCGCGGCGGCCTTCCCGCTCCGGCGCCTCACCTGCAACATCGGCATCCAACCGCTCCTCGACGCGATCATCGACTACCTGCCCGCGCCTGATGAAGTACCGCCTGCGATCGGCATTCGTCCCGACTCGGGCGAAGTGCGTGCCCTGTCCGCCTGATCCCAATGCCGCCTTCGTCGGTTTCGTCTTCAAGACCTACACCGAGCGAGAGCGCGGTCGGGCCAGCGCATCCGCATCTACTCCGGCAGCGTGAGCGAGGGGATGACGATCCACGTGCCGCGACAGCAGGCGGACGAGCGAGTCGCGCGCCTCTTCCGCGTGCACGCCGACAAGCGTCAACCGCTCAAGTTCGGAAGCGCGGGAGACATCCTGGTCGCGACGGCTTCATGACCGGCGACACCCTGCGCCGGGCCACCGCTCCTGCTCGAGGACTACCTGATCCGGTTCGACCTTCGCGGCGCTCGAAGCGCGTTCGGCCGGCGATGAAGAGAAGATCCTGCTCGCGCTCGGCAAGCTCGCCTCCGACGATCCGACTTTCAAGTTCTGGGCGAGGACGAGGCGACCGACAGACGGTGATCGCCGGCAGGCGAGCTTCACCGAGATCCCGAGGATCGCCTGGTGCGCGAGTTCGGCCTCAAGGTGCGGGTGGGGAAGCCGCAGGTCACCTACTGCAGTGAGACGATCCGCGAAGAGGTCACGAGCGAGGGGAAGTACGATCGTGCTCACCGCGGGGCGGCAGCACCTGGGTGAACTCACCTTGCGCCTGACGCCGCTCGCGCGGCGAAGGAGTGCGTTTCGTCGACGCGCTCGAGCCCAACGCGCTCCCTCCGGCAATCGTGCCGATCGTGCGGCAAGCCTGCCTCGACGCGGGGAGTCGGGCATCCAGTTCGGCTATCCGGTGATCGACCTTCAGGCGACCTTGGTCGCGGCGCACTGGAGCGAGGTCCACTCGACCGACTTCGCGTTTCGGAACGCCGCGCTCTCCGCCTACCGCGACGGCTGTCGCCGCGCCTCGCCGGTCATGCTGGAGCCGATCGTCTCGCTCGAGATCGTGACCCCGAAAGACTTCGCTGTCGGCGCGGTGATGGACTGCTCGCCGCGCGCCACGGTCGGGTCGTCGGCACCGAGGCGAAGGAGGCCACGCACGTGCTCAAGGGGGAGGCGCTGCTCTCGCGCATGTTCGGCTTCACCACCGACCTCAGGAGCGTGTCCTGGGGCAAGGGCGAGCCTCGATGCGATCTTCTCCCACTACGACGTAGTGACCGGAGGATGCTGGATAAGCGCGCCCGCGTTCCGCGACGCGGCTCGCCTCGCTCTGGATCGGCACTCGGCGTTGGTCTGGTGTCCTCACCCAGGCCGCGGTGCTTCGGGCGAGCGGCGCCCTCGGGCGAATCCGGGAGCTCGGGATTCCGCGGATGCCCGCGGCGGCGGAGTTCGTCGCTGGAATCGATGGAGCGGCTCCCCTCGCTGCTCAGCCGGCCCTTCGACCTCGCGCACGCGGGGGAGTTCTTGACCTTCGCGGCCGCCGGGCTCTTGGCGACGCTCCTCGCGCTCGCGCCGCTCCTCCTGCTCGCGCGGTTCGCGATGCCAGGGAAGACGCGCTGGCCCGCGCTTCATCTCGTCTTTCTGGCCAGCCCCACCGCTGATGCGCTCAGCCGTGGCGGCTCGCACCACGGTGGTGCCGCCTGGCCTTGGATCCTGCTCGCGGTGGCGACGGGCGGGGCGATCCTCTATTCGCGCGCGGCGCGCCTCCAAACCACGCTTCGCGGCCTGGGACGTTGGTCGACGCGGTTGAGCGCGCTCGTCTTGGTGAGCGGGCTGGTCGCGGCGCTTCTTCCCGCCAAGGGTCGCGTTCGCACCTTCACCACCGCGCGGGCCGAGCAGCCGAACGTGCTTCTGATCTCGATCGACTCGCTGCGGCGAGATCACCTTCACTGCTACGGCTACCCGCGAGCGACCAGCCCGAATCTCGATCGCCTCGCCTCCCAAGGCATGCGCTTCGAGACGGTGGCCGCGCCCACCACCTGGACGCTCCCCTCGCATCTCACCCTCTTGACCGCGCTGCCACCGGAGCGGCACGGCGTGGTTCGCGACGGCCTCGCGCTCGCCCAAGGGGTGCGCTCATTGGCGCAGCTGTTTGGCGAGGGCGGCTACGCCACCGCGGGTTTCGTCGCCGGCCCCTACCTCGATGCCGGCTATGGCTTCGCCCGCGGCTTCGATCTCTACGACGACTACAGCGTGGCGCGAGCCACCATGCGCGAAGCGCACCGGGTGGTCACCTCTCCCGGCTCCTACCGCATTACCTCACGCTGGCTCGATCGCTGGGACCGGGAGGGACGAAGGCGCCCCTTCTTCGTCTTCCTGCACCTCTGGGACGTGCACGCCGACTACAACCCGCCCGAGCCCTATGCTTCGATGTTCCGTCCCGATCGCGCGCCGGCCTCGGAGGGCGCCCCGTCCGCGGTGTCGGAGAGCGTGGAGCTGGGCGCGATGATCGCGCGCTACGACGGCGAGATCGCCTTCACCGACTATTACCTCGGCCGAGTCTTCGAGCAGCTGCGCGCGATGGGGGAGTGGGACCGCACCGTGGTGGTGGTGACGGCCGACCACGGCGAGGAGTTCCGCGAGCATGGGCAGCTGGGTCACCACAAGAACCTCTACGACGAGACCCTGCTGGTGCCGCTCCTCATCCGCTATCCGCCGCGCGTCCCGGCCGCCGCGGTGCACCCTTCGCTGGTGCGGCTCATGGACATCGCGCCCACCCTCCTCACGCTGGCCGGCCTCGCGCGCCCGCCCGACTTCGGCCTGCCCGAGGCACGCGATCTCTCGCCCTACTTCGATCCGAAGGAGCAGCCGAGGCCCCGCGTCGCCTTCGCCGATTTGGATGGAGAGCTGGGCGCGATCCGCACCGACGGCGAGAAGCTGATCGCCTGCGATGGAGAAGGCACATCCCGCGAATGCTATGACCTCAGCCTCGACCCAGGGGAGACGCGCAATCTCTCGGGGAGCGATCCGGTGCGTTCCGCCGCGCTGGCGGAGTCCCTCGACTCGTGGCGACGCGCGATGCGAGGTGGCGCCGACCCCGGCCGGGTTTCGCCGGGGATCGAGCAGCGGGAGCTGCTTCGATCGCTCGGCTACACGCGCGAGTGACGGGCGAATGCCCCCGTCGCCCGCGACCCACCCTGGTACACTCAATGCGGTTTGAGGAGTGCCCTCGACTCTTTTCCGCACCGGGAGACCTTGCCATGACGCCTCGACTCATCACCCACGCTGCAATTGCCATCTCCCTCCGCTGGCGGCGCCACGCTTCGGTGCTCGCGGCGACCGCGGCGATCTTCGCTACCGCGAGCGGCCCGATCGCGCCTCGGGCGCAGGCGGCCGACGCGCGCGACTACCTCACACGCGTCGACTCGGTCGATCTCGATCGTGTCGTGGTGCAGTTTCGCGAGGATGCTCAGGTGCGATTGCGGGGCGGCGTTCCGGTCTCGCTGGCCGGCGTGGACCTCTCGGCGGTGCGGGCCGCGGCTGCAGCGGTCGAGGGTGCGGGATGGACGCGTCGTTGGCCGCGCGGCGAGCAGGAACTCGATCAGGAGCGCGCGCGGGGCGAGGCGCGAACCCACAGTGCCCTGCCGGACCTCAACTCCTTCGTCATGCTCGCGCTTCCCGTGAGCGCCGGCGATGGGAGCGCGCGTCTGGCGGAGCTTCTCGCGCGACTGAACTCCGCGCCTGAGGTGGTGGCCGCCTTCGCCGTGCCGCGCGGCGCGCTGGCCGGCTTCCGCGAGGTGCAGCTGGCGCCGACCGAGCCGCTGCTTCGGCTCGCGCCGGCGAACGGCGCGGATCGCGCTCCCGTGCTCAGCTCCACCCCAGACTTCTCGCCGCAGCAGGGATACCTCTACGCCTCACCCATCGGCATCAATGCCGATCAGGTCTGGACGGAGGCGGGCGGCATGGGCGAAGGGGTCAAGATGATCGACCTCGAGTTCGGCTGGCTCTTCACGCACGAGGATCTCAAGCCGGCGTGGTACTACGGCGGCGCGCCGGCGGTGGCCGATCACGGGACCGCGGTCTTGGGCGAGTTCGGCGGACAGCACAATGGATACGGGATCAACGGCATCGCTCCCGAGATGCAGATCGGCGCGATCAACACCGACGACCTGGCCGCGCGCATCGCGGAGGCCAACGGCGTGCTCGCTCCGGGCGACCTTTACTTGATCGAGATCCAGATCAGCGGCCCGGAGAACTGGATGCCGATGGAGTGGATCCCCGACGTCTTCGCCGCCATCCAGACCTCGACCGCGCTCGGAATCATCTGCATCGAGGCGGGGGCGAACGGCACGGTCAACCTGGACGACGCGCTCTACGGCGACACCTTCAACCGCCGCGTGCGCGACAGCGGCGCGATCATGGTGGGGGCGGGCACGCCCAACGGCCTCGACGCCGAGTGGTTTTCCGACTACGGCAGTCGACTCGATCTCCAAGGCTGGGGCTCGTCGATCGTGACCAGCTGCTGCGGCGATCTGCAAGGGGGCGCGCCCGAGGTGCAGTACACCGCCGGCTTCAACGGCACCTCCGGCGCCTCGCCGATCGTCACCGGCTCGGTCGGATCGTTGCAGGGGCAGTGCCTCGCGCTCTACGGACGGCCGCTCACGCCGGCGTTGGCGGAGGAGATTCTCTCGGCCACCGGTTCGCCCTGGGTCGGCGCGAAGCAGATCGGCGAGCGACCGAACTTGGTCGCCGCGCGCGAGCGCCTCCTTCTCGGCATCGGCGATCTCGACGTGACGGTCCGCGATGCCGTGACGCACGCGCCCTTGCCCGGCTTGGTGGTCGAGGTGGTCGAGACCGGCCGCA
>JAXLXQ010000072.1:0-13265 GCA_046327845.1 Candidatus Eiseniibacteriota bacterium
AAGCGCGTCGGCAGCGAGATGATCCCGGGCGCGAAGACCTGGGGAGAGAACCCCGGCGGAGTCTGACCGAAGTAGGGACCGTTCGGGATCGAGCTTCCCTCGCTGCTGGTCGCGGCGAGCACCGAAAACAGGACACACAGAGCCAAATTCCGTTTCATCGCAGTGCCTCCATTTCTCTGCAAGACCGCCGTTGCGCGGTGGCGCGCGCGGCGGAACGATGGGGCAAGCGTAGGAATCGGGCGTCGCCGAAGCCTGAAGGCGAGCCAAGGAAACGCGAATGAAGCGCTGCGGGCGATCCTCGCGGCCTAGAATCGAAGTGCGCCGACCGAGCGCGGGAGAGTGTCGCCGCATGTACGAACTCGAACGAAGCGATCGATCGAAGTCCACGCCAGCGTCCTTTCGCATTGAGGGTTGCCTCGTTCTTCCCACCCTGAATCGCATCGAGCGGGACGGCGAATCGGTTCAGATCGAACCGCGCGTCATGCAGGTGCTGCTGCAGCTGACCTCGCGACCGGGCGAGGTGTTCTCGCGGCAGGAACTCTTCGACACCGTGTGGGCCGATTCCGTGGTGTGCGAAGAAGCGCTCACCCGCACGATTTCGGATCTGCGCCGCGTCTTTCGCGATGACACCAAGACCCCGCGGGTGATCGAGACGATTCGGAAGGGGGGCTATCGCCTGGTCGCGGCGGTGGTGCCGGTGATCGAGCCAGAGCCGCGCGTCCTCGCGTTGGACGGCGCGATGAGTGGCGCGCCGACCTCGACGCCCGCGCCAATGGAACTCGTTCCGCCGGCACAGGCGCTGCCGAGCGCCGCGCCACAGGCGCAACGAGGGTGGTCGGGACGGCGGCGTCACGTGATCGTCGGCGCCGCGGCAGTCGCGCTCGTGGTCGTCGGCATCGCGCTTCGGACGATGCGATCCGATCGAGTGCCGCGCCTGCTCGAAACCACGCCCCTCACCAGCGCGCGAGGCCTCGAGCTCTTTCCCGCCCTCTCGCCGAACGGGGCGATGCTGGTCTACTGCTGGTCCGGGCAGGAGGGCGGCGAGGCGCGTGCCCTCGATCTCTACACGATGAAGGTGCCGAGCGGCGAGCCGGTGCGACTGACTTCACTGCCGGGCTCGGAGACTTGGCCGTCGTGGTCGCCCGACGGCAGCGAGATCGCCTTCGCTGCCGAGGTCGAGGGCGGCAGTGCGCTCGCGAGCATCTCGGTCTCCGGAGGCGAGGCGCGGATGCGGACGCAGATCGCGGGACCGGTGACTGGACTGGATTGGTCGCCCGACGGGCGATCGCTCGTGTACGCGGCGGATGAAGGTGGGCCGACTCCGCGCATTCATCTGCTCCGCTTGGACGATTTGAATGATCGTGCGCTGACGCAGCCGCTCGAGGGCACCGAGGGAGACATCGCACCGGCAATGTCGCCCGACGGTCGCGCGGTGGCGTTCCTCCGATTGAACGCTCGCGGGGAACGGGAAGGGTGGGTCGCACCGACGTCGGGTGGTGAAGCGCGGAAGCTCGAGCTGGGTGGACGCCGCGTGTCGGGCATCGACTGGCTCTCGCGGCGTGAGTTGATCGTGGCGGCATCGTCCAACGTCGACTTCGGCCTCTGGAAGGTGTCACTCGAATCAGGGCGCGCGGTGCCGCTCGCCATTCCGGGCGGACGACTCCAGCGACTGTCACTCGCGCGCACCGGCGGCCGCCTGGCCTACGAGAGGCTGGCCTTTGCGCAGAGCATCTGGCGACTGGATCCACTGGCGGATGGCTCCTGGCAGCGCTCGGCGGAGCCGATCATCGCCTCGACCCAGCGCGACGCGGAGCCGGTGGTTTCGCCCGACGGCGCGACGATCGCCTTCGTCTCCGATCGCTCGGGTGCGCCTGAGCTTTGGATCGCGGAACGCTCGGGCCGAGCGCCGCGCAAGCTGACCGATCACCGCGCGACGCTGCTGATCCGTCCTCGTTGGTCGCCGGATGGCCGTGAGATCGCGTACTCCTGCGCGCGCGAGGGGAGGCTTCAGCTCTTCGTCGTCGACCTCGCCTCTGCCGTCGCGCGGCCGATCCACTCGCAGGCGACGGCCACGGTGGCGCTCTGGTCTCGGCATGACGACTGCATCTACTACGACGTCGATGGGGCTGCGGGCACGGAGGTGTGGCGCGTGCGGCTTCGACGCGAGACGAATCAGCGAAGCGGGCCGCCGCGTTCTCGGTGAGTCGATGGACGGGCGGGACTCCTCGCGCGGCGCACCGCCGATGGGGCGATCGTGCTGCTTCCGCGGGACGGCGGCGTAGAGCTCGAGGTGGTACCGGCGGAGCGATGCGCCGACTGGCAAGAGGTGGCGGTTGCGGATCCGGGCTTCTACTCTCTACGACCAAGACGCGCGAGGCCTGACCCTCGGGCGTTACCACCTCGCCACGGCCCGCGTCGACTCGCTGGCCACTCTGCCCTGGTACGCCGCGTCGCTCTCCCTCGCGCCGGATCACGCGGCGCTCTACTACGACGCGATCGCGGAACTCGGAGATCGATCTGACGCTCGTGGACCTGGACGACTAGACGCGCGAAGGCCGCACCGCTTGAGGAGGTGGGCGGCCTTCTCGCGCGACCGTGCGATGCCTCGCGCGACCGTGCGATGCCTCGCGCGACCGTGAGGATGCCTCGCGCGACCGCGTCAGTTGATCACAAGCATCTTCCGCGTCGCGACCTGTCGGCCTGCTTCGAGGCGATAGAGGTAGACGCCGCTCGCCAGCGATCGCGCGTCGAGGTCCACCACGTGCGGGCTCCGGCAGGTCGACGTTGGTCCATCACCTCACGCACCAGCCGTCCGTTCAGATCGAAGATCGAGAGCCGAACGTTTTCTTCCCGCGGCAGGCTGAAGCGAATCCGCGTCGCCTCGCGCGCGGGATTGGGATCGTTCTGCTTGAGCGCGAAGACGAGGGCGGGAGCCGCGCCCTCGGCGTCCGGACTGCTCACGGTCGAACTGACGTGAGCGCTGACCGGCACGGCGAGCGGACGGCGCGGGTCATTGCTTCGGAAGGAGACCGAGCAACCGACGCTGGTGTCGGCCAGCGCCGAGGCATCGACGCAAACCGAGACAGTCACGCTGTCCCCCGGCGCGATCAACGCCGCGGTCGGATCGACGCTCAACCAGGGGCACGTGCTGATCGCGCCGTGACCGACCTCGGGCATCCAGGTCGATGGTGGTGTTGCTGCCGCTGGCCGCGAGCGGCGGCGCGCCCTCTCTCCCGTTGGAAGCACTCGGTCGCTGCGAGCCTCCATCGCAGATTCCGGGGAGCGCGGTGACGCAGACGTTCATGCGGCCGTCAGCACCGCCGAGGTCAGCAAGCGGAACGCCGGACATCACCACTGATCACTCTCGAGGTTCAGGAAGTAGCCATTCAGGTACTCTCCGAGACCGCGTCGAAGAGATAGATGAAGTAGCCGCAGACGTTCTGGATCGATGCTCGAACTCGGCGCCGATCGTCTGGGTGGATAGCCCACCTCGAAGGCGGGCGGGCTGGCTCCGGTCGCCGCATTCCGATCGACGTCGAGCGAGATCAGTGTGGCTGAGCGTGGTCGCAACCGCGCTGTCGAAGGTCAGGCGGAAGTCGCGCTGGCCTGCGCTCCGCGCCACGTCGAGGGCGACGAGGTCGGGACCTTCGGTGTCGCCGGCAGGATCGTCAAGGATCCGCTCGTAGCTCGGACCGAACCGGCGGAGCAGCCCTTCGCCGCGCCCGATGCCGTCGAGCGCGAGCGGCACCGTTCCTTTCATTGCGGATGACGAAGCGGCAGGCAGAGCGAGTCCTCGTTTGCCAGCGTGAAGTCGAGGCTGCCGATCAAGCGCGACGATCGGCCGCGCCGAAGGAAGTCCTTGAGGTCGCGGCCGGTACCTGGCACCACTTCCGGCGCGGCCATGGCAGCAGCGGATCGGAACGCGCAGCCGACCGAGTAGGCTTCGGCAGTCAGCCCCGCCAGCAGGTAGTCCCCGTTCGCATCGGTCGCCGTGTTGTACATGCCGAAATCCACCGCCGTGACGATCGCGTCGGCGACGCCAGAGCCATCTTCCGCCGCGGTCACCCGACCGGCCAGCGCGTACGGACCGGCAGAATGGTCAGGCGCACCGGTAGATCGAATCCCGAAGCGTCGTAGCCCTCGCTCGCGATCGAGAGACGAGTCGTGTACGTGGCACCTACCTGAAACTCCGGGTGAACCGTGTTGGCGCGCACCGCCACGGTGAGGCTGTCGCCGACCCCGAGCGTGTCGGCGCTGGCCTCGAACGCGAGCCATGGATTGTCGCGCCAGAAGTGCAGGGTGGTTCGCTCGCGAGCAGGGAACGGAATCTCGCAAGCTCGGCGCGCACCGACCAGGCCAAGGCCGAGCCGATCGCGGTGAGCGGCACTCCTCCGCTCGGGGCGCTTGGTAGTTGAAGTCGATCGAGCCGTCGCGCGAAAGCACGATCTGGCAGCTGGAGCGGGACATCCTGTTCGTGCAGGTCGTAGCGCCGGGCATCCTGGTACTCCACGACCAGCCGCTCGCCGTCGCCTTGCCAGCGGACGCGCTCCGCCATGTCGGCAAGGGTCGAGGCTCTTCAGGTAGGCGGCGAGATACGGCGCGGCGTAGGACGAAGGCGCAGCCGCCGAAGCGCAGGGCGGGCCAACCGAGGGGCAGTCCTCCGAGCGTGATGTGACCGTTCTCCGAGATGTAGAACTCGGTGTAGTGCCTCCCGAAGAAGATCACGTCGAAGCCGATCGGATAGGGGCCGGCCGGTTATCACCAGACGGAGAGCGGCCCCACTGTCGACGCGCCCGCTGAGGGGCGCCCAGCGGAAGGGGACTGGCGCAGCCGCGTCAAAGCTGGTCTGCAGCGATACGCGCCGACGCCGGTCCGCTGGTCGCGGCGGGATCGGAGATGGCCAAGGTTGCCGTGCCTTGGCCGACGTTTCGAACGCGGAGGGAGACCCCGAGGCTGTCGCCCGGGGGAACCGCCAGCTCGAGCGTGTCAGGGGCGAAGGCGAGTTCGCTGGTGCTCGCCCTCGCCGTGCAAGACCAGGGTGCGCACCGGGTGGCGGTCGCCGCCGCGATGCTGACGACGGCGCTGCTCGAACCCAGCGTGGAGGGCGTCCAACGGGCGTCGACCCGCTGCATGTCGCCCGCCGCCACGATGAACGAAGTGGGCGAGAGCATGAAGTCGGGAGAATCGACCGCGACCCTGCTCACCACGAGCGGCGCCACGCCGCGGTTCTTGACGTGGTGAGGGGTGTTGCCCGTCCGATCGAGAGGGCTCCGAACTCGAGCGAGTCGGCACTCGCGATGCGCGGCAAGCCCACCACCACCGTGCGCGCGGTCTCTCGCGCGTAGTTGCTCCCTTGGTCGAGCGCGTCGACCGCGATGCGATAGGCGCCGGTGTCGGGGATCGCGACGGTCGCGCCGAAGGTGCCATCGCCAGCCACGCCGTCGTCGTGCAGACCATCGTCGAAGAGGGAGAGTGGCTGCACCTCGCTCCCGTCGTCCCGCAGGAGGCGAAACGCGCTCGGCGCGCCCGCGCCTTCGAGGGTCACGACGAGCGGCGCCAATGTGCCGGCGCGTCGGTTGGGCGTCCCGCCGAGTTCGGCTCTTCGGCTCGATCGCGCCAGCGCGGACAGCTCGATGCGGCCATGGCCGCTCACGCAGGCGACCTCCGCGCTCCACTCGCCGGCGGCCGGAGCGTTGACGTGCACGCTGGCCACGCCCGGGGCGAAGGTGATCGAAGCATCCGGGTCGGTGGGCAGCACCGTGGTCCCGTTCGGGCGGCGCAGCGCGAGCGAGGTCTCGTCTCCCAGCGCGTAGTTCAAGAGCACGATCAGCTCGCTGCAAGATGCATCGACGGGGATCGCTTCGACCTGGGCTGATGGGGCTACGAGGATGCCCTTCCGCGAGAGGAGCAGTGCGTTGGCCTCGAGGCAATCGGCGATCACGCGCACCGCGCCCACGAACTCCGCGTTGGGGAAGCTCTCGACGTAGCGACCGCCCGTGCCGTTCGACACCTCGCGGAAGGCGACGCGCGCGTCGATGGTCCCGAACAGATCGGAAAGGGTCGGCAAGGGAACGTCGGATCCTCCGGAGCGCTCCGCCGAAGCGGGCGAGTCGTCGTTCCCGCGCGTGGCCGCGGCGTAGTCCGCCTCGGCGAAACCGCTGGGAGGCGCCTTGGCGAAGAACGCCTCGCAGCTGCCGCTCAAGAGGGTGTTCACCTCGATGTCCTGTGCGCGGAGCTTCTCGATGGTCGCGTCGAGCCGGGGCCGACCTTCCATTGGATCGGCGTCAGTGGCGAGCACGGCGGCCCCGCCGCCCGGCATCAGGGAGGGCAGGCTGTCGAGCGCCGAGACGGACGCCTCGGGGCAAGCGCCGCCAAATCCGGCGTTGAGCTGGTTGAGGACGTTCCGCGCTTCCTCCGCTTTCTTCGACGAGAGGAGAATCTCCACGTCGTCTTCGAAGGTGACCACGTGATAGAGCGGGAAGCGATTCGGGTTGGCCTCGTTCCGGTCGATGAACTCGCGCATCGCCACCCGCACGTCTTCGATCTCGTCGTACATCGAGCCGGTCACGTCACAGACGAGCGCGACCGGCTGGCAGATGGCGAAGCGATGGAGTTCGTCGATCCCGCTCGGACCCCGCATGACCGCGCCGTCACGGCTGTTGTCATCGGGGTCGATCGCCGCAGGAGTCGAGATCTGCCGAACATCGTTGTTTGCCCAATCGGTCCCGAAGATCTCGAGAATCTGGCGGCCGGCCTTCTCTCGCTTGGTCTTGAGCTTCGCCTTCGGAATCGTGGCGGACCACAGCGTGTCCTGCCCCGCCGGCATGCGGGAGAGCGTCGGGGTATACCCCAGCGGCTCGATCGCGCTCATCTGCGCGTCCTGCATGCCTTCGCTGAAGGTGACCTCGATGACGACATCCGACTGCCCGTCGGCGCAGCGCTTGTTGCCTTGATCGTCGAGCATGCCTTCGTCGGGGTCGGCGTATTGGAAAACGATCTCGGCGCCGTCGAAGCTCCACTCGCCGGAGTACAGCTCGCCGCTGTCGTCCCGCACCACCACCTTTCGCACGAAGGGACGGAAGTTGTCGACCGTGACCATCGAGTCGCGCGTGGCGCCGTAGGCAACGACATCGCGTGCCTTGGCGTGGATCTGATAGCGGCCGTCGCCGAAGCGTGCCTCCGAGTTGACCGCCGCGATCGGCGCGTCGGACCCATCGTTCAAAGCGGAGCCCTTCTTCGCTCGCGTGTTCCAGAAGCGGGTCGAGTCGCCCTCCACGTGGCTCACCACCAGGTGGTAGTTCGTGTTGACGTCGATCTTGTATGGGGCGGCGGGAATCAGCACCGCGCGAAGCGGATCGTTCGCGGTGATCGTGTCCTTGCCGGGGCCTTCGAACATCTTGTTCGGCTGCGCGGCGGACGCGACCTCTTCGCCGACCCCATGCTCGGCGGTGATCCAGTAGCCCGCGTTGTAGCATCCGGCCTCGCGCGTCGCGTTCTCCGCGCCGTCGCCGTCGTCGTTCGCTTCGGGGGATCCCATGTCGTCCCGCGACTCGACCAGAATGTTCACCCTTCCGTACAGCTTGGAGTCGGGGAATCGGTACTCGTTCTGTCCGTAGAGCAGGCCGATCGAGCGAACGTAGGGACGATTCCCCTGCGGGTCGTCGGTGGCGAAGACGATGTTCGAGAGCGGATTGGTCGTCCCCTCGGGAAACGTGAAGACGCCGGCCAACCCGAAGTGCAGATGCTGCGGTTCGGAGGCGAAGGTCTTCAGCGTTTCGATGTCGGCGAAGTACTCGCCTTCGCTCAGCACGTGGGCCGCACGGCCGGCCGGGATGTCGGTGTCGTCGCCGTAGAAGCGATTGGCCGCGGTCGCGGGATAGCTGTTCCACGCGACGTACTGGTGGATTCCGTCGATGTGCGAGTAGTAGCGGTACTCGGTCCCCACGATCGAGACGTTCGCGAGCTGAAAGATCCGATCCGAGTAGTAAGCGTAGTCAACCTCGAGCTGATCCCCGGCCACCAAGGAGTCGGCGTTGCTCGGGAAGTTCGCCACCAGCACGACGCCGTCGTCCGCGAAGCCGGGCTGCGTCTCCACCACGTGGTCGACGTGATAGGCGATGGCCGGCTTGCCCGGGGTGACCCGCCGCACCGCCAGGATGTCGAGCATGTATTTCTGACTGGAGTGCGAGAGCTCGAGCGCCCAGGGGCCGGCCACCGACGCGTTGTCGTTGTTCTCGACCTTCACCTTCTTGAAGTCGGTCGTGTAGACGTGGAAGACCTTCTCGTCGCCGGTCGCGCGCACCTGGGTCGCTCCGTTACTGCGCGGAAGATCGATCCCACCGTGCCAGCCGCCGTGATCCTCGACGAAGGTGGCGGTGGCGCGAGGTCCGCCTTGGTGATCGACCGGGTAGGTATAGGCGTGCAGCGCCGCCGGCAGGAGGCACGCGACCAGCGCCGCCCCGATTGGATGGAGTCGGTTCATCGGTGAGCCTCCTTCAATTCGCGCGGACGCTGCGCAGGGTGCGCAAGGTCCGCGGGTCGAGCAGGTGATAGGTGACCTCGTTCTTCTCGATCTGCTCCACCACGAGCAGGTCCTGGGCGAAGGCGACTCCGGATCCCGCGTTGACGCGTCCGTCCAAGCGCAGGTTGGCGCGGGCGACGCCGCTCTCGTCGAGGCGAAGGATTCGGGTTGGACCGGGGGGGGCAGCCGCGAGGACCGCGACGCCGCGGCCATCCGGGGTCGCGAAGACGGTCGGGCGATCGCCGGTCGAGTCGAGCGGAAGCACCCAAGCTTCGCGACCGGTCGCGAGGTCGTAAGCGACGACTCGTCCGGTGGTCCCAATGACCAAGAGTCCGGCGCTCGCCAGCATGGTCGTGGAAATGCCCGGCGAGAAGTCACCGCGCTCGACGCGGGCCAGTTCGCGTCCCTCTCCGTCGTAGAAGACCAGGTGCGTGTTCCACGCACCGCACTCCATCACGCGCGCCATCGTCTCGCCGTGCGCGACGACCGAGCGTCCATCGTCGGAGATGTCGAACGCCTGGAGGGGCTCGACCGCGAAGGAACGGAGCTCGCGACCGTCGGCGTCGCGGACCGAGAGGCGCGCGGACAGGTCCGCGCCGTTCGACGACGTGACTGCGCGGGACCAGGTCACGACCGCCGCGATCCGCCCGTTGGTCGACGGGAAGATCTGGGTGTAGTCCGCGCCGAGCGCGGTGAGATCGTCGAGGCTGCCGGAAGAGAGTGCGGCCCACGCCGAGCGTGGTGCGAAGGAAGTGCCTTGCTCACTCAACGACTCGGTGGCCCAGCGTCGAGCCTCGCGGGCCGGGGCGATCAGCGGTTCGAATTGCTGGGCGCGCGCGGCGCCCGCACCGGCCAGAAGGGCCAGGCACAGCAGGAGACGACGATAGGGCAAGGTCGGATCCTCCACTCGTGGGTACATGAGCCAAGGCGGCACCTCTTCCCTCGAGGAGGCCGCTTGCGGACGAGTGAAGAATGGGAGTTGGAACTGCTCAGGTAGTAGACCAGCGACTGCTCATTCGGTGCCCAGGGTCGATTCCGGCCAGGCGTCGAGCAGGGCATCCACCGCATCGTCTTCGAGGAGGCGCCCGGCGGCCCAGGCCGATTCGAACTCGACGTCGCCGACCGCGGCGCGCACCCCCGCGACCTCGGCGTCCCGGACCTGCTGCTCCGAGTCGGGAGCAGGGGCGCCCAACTCCGCGCGGATGCGGGCGGCGGCGGACCAGAGGCGAATCGCTCGATCCGGGTGACCTGAGAGGTTGGCTACCGGCGCGAGTCCCTCGAGGGCGGAGGCGATCGGGAGCCGGGTCCCCAGCTCTCTCGCAATCCGGAGCGACTCGGTCAATCGATGGCGCGAGAGGGGGAGGTCGCCCTCCTCCAGCGCCAGCGCCCCCAGCGTTTGGAGACCGGTGCACACCCCCGCGCGGTCACCCAGTTCGTCGCGGATCACCATCGACTCTTCCCACAGTCGCCGCGCCGACTCGCGATCGTGCTGCTGCATCGCGATCACGCCGAGGTTGTGCAGCGAGGCCGCGATGCCGCTTCGATCGCCTAGCTCGCGGCGCAGCGCGAGGCTCTCGGTGTGCCACGCGCGCGCGCCGTCGAAGTCACCGCTGAACTGTGCGATGACCGCGAGGTTGTTGAGGCAGGATCCGATGCCGGAGCGATCTTTCAACTCGCGGCGGATGGCGAGGCTCTCTTCGATCAACGCCCTGGCCTGGGCCAGATCGCCGGAGAAGTAGGCAATCGAGCCGAGGTTGTTGAGCGAGGTGGCGATGCCGTTCCGGTCGTCGATCTCTCGACGAAGCGAAAGGCTTTCCTCGTGCAGCGCGCGCGCCGCCGGGTAGTCGCTCTGGGTGAAGGCGAGGTTGGCGGCGCCGTTCAGTGCGCGGGCGCGCGAGGCCGGCTCTCCACCCGGATCCTGCGCGAGTGCGTGGGCGAGACGGGCGCGTCCCTCGGAGAAGTGGGCGCGGTAAAGCCAGAAGGCTTGGAGCAAGCCGGCCAGCTCGAGCCCCTGCGCTCGACGCTCCGCGGTGCCGTCGGCCCAGTCGAGCGCGGTGCGGAGATTCTCGTGCTCGGTCGAGAGCCGCGCGAGCCATGCCTCCTGCTCGCGGCCGGGCAGGTGCGGCGACGCCTCGCGGGACAGGGCGAGGAAGTGCTCGAGATGACGATCGCGCCACAGCTCGACGCCGCCGCTTTCGAGCATGCGATCCCGCGCGTACTGCCGCACCGTTTCCAGCAGTCGGTAGCGCCCGCCGTTCTCGGCCTCGTCGTAGGCCACCAGGCTCTTGTCGACCAGCGAGGTCAATAGATCGAGCGCCTCCCAATCCTCGATGCCGTCGCCGGCGCAGACCGACTCGGCCGCTTCCAAGGTCCAGCCGCCGGCGAAGACCGACAGGCGAAGCAGCATCTGTTTCTCGGGTTCCTTCAAGAGGTCGTAGGACCAGTCGATGAGGGCGCGCAGCGTCTGCTGCCGCGGTAGCGCGGTGCGGCTGCCGCCGGTCAGCAGGCGAAAGCGCCCGTCCAGCCGCGCCTCGATTTGTTCGATGGTGAGCGCACGCACGCGCGCCGCCGCCAGCTCGATCGCGAGCGGCACCCCGTCGAGCCGTCGGCAGACCGCGGCCAGCGCGCCGGCGTTCTGCGGAGTCACCTGAAAGTCGGGCTTCCCCGCGACGGCGCGTTCGACGAAGAGGCGCGCCGCCGCGCTCTCCATGACCGACTCGACCGTGAGCGCGCGCTCGTTCGAGGGCAGCGCGAGCGAAGGGACTCGGTAGGAGGTCTCGCCGCTCACGCCCAGGGCCTCCCGACTCGTGGTGAGCAGGCGCAGTTCGGAGCAGGTGGAGAGCAGGGTGTGCACCAATCGCGCCGCCGCTTCGATCACGTGCTCGCAGTTGTCGAGGACGATCAGCGACTTCTTCTCGCCGATGTCGGCGGCGATGGTTCGGGGGAGCGGCTCGCCCGCGACCTCACGCACGCCCAGCGCGGTGGCCGTTGCCTTGGGCACAAGCTCGCCCTCCGCGAGCGGGGCGAGTTCCACCAGCCAGACGCCGCCCGGGAACTGCTCGAGTGCTTCGGTGGCAAGCTGGAGAGCGAGGCGTGTCTTCCCGGTGCCGCCGCTCCCGGTCAAGGTGAGGAGGCGCGAGCGACGGAGCATCTCCGCGATCTCGGCCATCTCTTTCTCGCGACCGAGAAAGCTGGTGGTGGCGATCGGAAGGTTGTTCGCGATCGCCGCCTCATTGCCCTCTCGAAGTGCAGCCGCGTAGGCGCGAACCGCCGCCGCGTTCAGCGCCTCGATGAACTGAACCATCGACGGAAAGCGTTCGGAGGGATCCTTGGCCAGCGCTCTTCGCAGGGTGCCGGCGACATCATCCGGCACATCCGGCCGCAGCGCGTGGATCTCGGGGATGGCGGCGCGGGCGTGCCGCTCGAGCAGCTCTAGGATGCTCCGGCCGCGATAGGGCGGCTGGCCGGTGAGGAGTTCGAAGAAGATGCAGCCGAGCGCGTACTGATCGGCGCGCGCATCGATGTCGGTCTGGCCGGTCGCCTGCTCCGGCGCCATGTAGAGCGGCGTGCCGACCAGCTCCCCGCTCTTGCCCTCCGCTCCGCTCGAGAACTCCCGAGAAGGAACGACGCTGGTTTCGTCGGCGTTGGTCTCGAGGCGCGGGAGGACGGAATCGGAACGGAGTGGACCGAACTCCGCGGCGCTCGATCCTCCTCTCGACGGAGGAGCGCCGGCCGCCGGTCGAGCCAGCGCGATGCCGAAGTCGGCGACGAGCGGGATCCCGTCGGCCAGAAGCACGTTTTCTGGCTTCACATCGCGATGCACCAGCCGCTGCTCGTGCGCGTGGTGGAGCGCACCCGCGATCTCGCGAGTCAGGCGGATCGCCTCGACCAGCGAGAAGCGCCCCTCGCGCTTCAAGCGCGCTCGCAGCGATTCGCCCTCGATGTACGGCATCACGTAGAAGAGCTTCTCGCCGGATACCCCGGAGTCGAAGAGCGGGAGGATGTGCGGGTGATTGAGCCGCGCGGCGATTCCGATTTCGTGGAGGAGCTGGGCCTGGCCGATCGAGCGCGCCGCCTCCGGGGTCATGAGCTTGATCGCGACCCGACGGTCGTGCTTTCGATCCAGCGCGAGATAGACCACCGCCATCCCGCCGCGGCCGATCTCGCGCTCGATCTCGTAGCGATCGCCCAGCGACTGGGCGAGGTCGAGTGGAGAACTGCTCACGAGGCCCCTCCGACTACTCCGGCCGGGAGCGGCGGAGTGAGGCGAGGACTGTAACAGGGGTGAGGGAGCCGCCGCCACCGACCCTGCGGCGACGCTCATCGCGCGACCTCATGGTGCTGGCGTACTGAGCCGGCTCGGTGTGCCGACTCAGTGCGCCGAATCGACCTTCGCCGAGTCCCGCGCCGAGTTGGGGGCCGTCGCTCCGCGCGTGCGCCAGAGCGAGGCGCCGATCGAGATCGCGAGGATCGCGGTGATGACCAGGAGCGATGCCACCACCGGGATCTTGTAGAAATCGACCACCATCATCTTGGTCCCGACGAAGACGAGGATGATGGCGAGCCCAACCTTGAGGTAGACGAACCGCTCGGTCAGCCCGGCCAAGAGGAAGTAGAGCGACCGAAGCCCCAGGATCGCGAAGATGTTCGAGGTGAAGACGATGAAGGGGTCCTTGGTCACCGCGAAGATCGCCGGGATCGAATCGATGGCGAAGACCAGGTCGGTGAACTCAACCACCAAAAG
>JAXLXQ010000073.1:0-12608 GCA_046327845.1 Candidatus Eiseniibacteriota bacterium
GTTTCGCCGCGCGCAGTTCATCGCCGCGGACTGCGCGGTGCGCGCGCTCGCGGTCGACAAGTTGCGTCAGCCTCATCTCGCTGAGATTCGCGCGGAGCTGCCGGCCCTCGAGCTGGTCTTCGAGGAGGGGCAAGGGGCCCTGGATCCCGCTCTCACCGCGCACGTCTCGCTGGCCGACGCGGCCCCGCGCTATCCGGTGCCGGTCGACCGCGAGGCGCCGGCCTACATCCTCTACACCTCGGGCTCGACCGGACGGCCGAAGGGCGTGGTCCTGAGCCATCGCGCCGCGCTCGGCTTCGTCGACTGGTCGATCGCGACCTTCGCGCCCAGGCCGGATGATCGAATGACCAGCCACGCCCCCTTCCACTTCGACCTCTCGACCTTTGACCTCTTCGTGACCTTGACCAGCGGCGCTTCGGTCCGACTGCTTCGATCGACCGAGGTGATGCTGGCCCCCTGGTTGGCCAAGAAGGTCTCGGAGTGGGGGATCACCGTCTGGTACTCCGTCCCCTCCGCGCTCATCTCGATGATGGAGCAGGGCGAACTGGGCACGCTCGGCTGGCCGACCGCGCGGGTCGTGCTCTTCGCGGGCGAGGTCTTCCCGACGCCGCCCCTCCGCGCGCTGCGTCGAGCGTTACCGCACGCACGGCTCTTCAATCTGTATGGCCCGACCGAAACGAACGTCTGCACCTACTACGAGGTGTCCGACATCGCGGACGGCGAGACCCGCCCCATTCCGATCGGTCGGGTCTGCGAGAACCTCTTCGGTTTGATCCTTGGCGATGATGGTCACGAGGTCGCGCGCGGCGAGGAGGGGGACCTCTGGATCGGCGGGAGCAACCTCCTCACCGCCTACTGGAACGATCCCGAGCTGACCGAGCGCAAGACCCGCTGCGACGCGCGCGGCGAGCGCCTCTACAACACCGGCGATCGCGTGCGCGAGGAGGCGGATCGAAACCTGACCTTCCTCGGCCGGCGCGATCACATGGTCAAGGTGCGCGGCTATCGCGTTGAGATGGGGGAGATCGAGAGCGCGCTCCACGCGCATCCGGCGGTCGGGGAGGCGGCGGTGGTCGCGCTGCCGGAGCCGGAGGCGGGGCATCGGCTCGAGGCGTACCTCTCGCCGAAGCGCGAGACGGTGCTGGACGAGGCAGAACTCCGCTCGCATCTCAAGGACTACGTGCCGCTCTACATGGTGCCGGAACGCATCTACATTCTGGATGCCCTCTCCGCGCACCTCGACAGGTAAGATTGACCGAGTGTCTCTGACCGAGAGGTCCACCACCTCGCGCTGAGCGAGGCGCGAGCGACCCGCAGTCCGGCCCCGGAGGAAACGTGGCGATCGAAACCGAGCTCAAGCAGTTCATCCTCGAGCAGCTGCTCGAGGGTGGCGCGGAGACCCAGGTGAAAGAAGACGAGTCGCTGGTCGCGAGCGGTCGCATCGACTCCCTCGGCCTGATGCTGATCGGGCATGTGCAGCAGCGCTACCGGGTCGACCTGATGGCCGTCGGCGGACCCGAGGACTTCGAGTCGATCGCCTCGATGGCGGCGGCGATCCGACGGCATGGCGTCTCCTGACCGCCCGCGCTTCCGGGAGGCCTGGCCGGAAGACCTCTCGCGCTACGTCGATCCCTCGGTGGTCCTTCCCGCGCAGGTTGCGTCGCGTCCTCTCGACCAAGGAGCTGTGGGCGATCTACCTCTTTCGCCTCGGCAACTACATCTACGAGGAGGCGCCGCGGCCGCTCGGCCTCCTGCTCAAGATCATCTGGAAGCCTTGGAATGACTGGGTCTCGACCCTGCTCGACACCCACCTGATGCCGACCACGAAGATCGGGCCGGGGCTCTACATCGGACACACCGGCGGCATTTGGATCAACCCCGGTTCGCAGCTCGGCAGCTACTGCAACATCGGGCAGGGGTCGTGATCGGCGCCGCCGGCACCACGCGCGCGCCGGTGCTCGGCGATCGCGTCTGGGTCGGGCCGCACGCCGTGATCACGGGACCGGTCAAGGTGGGGAACGAAGCGGTCGTGGGCGCGAACAGCGTGGTCGTGCTCGACGTCCCCGACAAGGCGGTCGTGATCGGCGTGCCGGCGAAGGTGATCTCGTACTCCGGCTCTTCGAAGCTGGTGCGAATGGCGAAGGACCGAGCTAGCGCGCTCCGCTCGGTTCAACCGCCGCGGGCCGACGCCCGCGTCCGCGGCCGAAGTATCCCCAGAAGAGCGCCGCCGCGATCGCGTAGAGCGTGATCGTGACCAGCATGGGCGGAGTGAATCCGTGGTGCTGGATCAACCAGCCGCCGACCTGGGTCGAGATCATCCAGGCGGCGTTCCAACCGAGCATACGGAGCGAGTTCGTCACCGTTTGCTGATCGGTCGGGACCATCTCCATCGCGAAGTTCTGCGAGATGGGGTGGTTCATGTTCATGAGCGCACCCCGCATCCAAAAGGCGAAGACCGCGAGCGGCAAGCTCTGCGCGAAGGCCAGGACCAGGAAGAACGGCATCGAGAGCACCTCGGTGAGGACGCAGGCGGCCACGCTGCCGATGCGTCGCGCGAGCGGCGGTCCGAGCAGGAACCCGATCACGGTCAGCGCCTGGCTCACCGCGAAGTAGACGCCGATCTGCCGAGGATCCTGCCCGAAGCGATCGCGAAAGTAGAGGTTCAGGAAGGGAATCACGAGACCGGCGCCCATCCCGACCAGCATGCCTGGGAAGGTCAGCTTGAAGAGGAGCGGCAGATCGCGCGCGCCGACGTAGTCCTTGATCGAACGAGCGGTCAGTTCATGCGGCTCGCTTCGGATCTTGAGATAGGCGAGGAGCGACAGACTCGCCGCGAAGGTCGCAACCCCGAGGGCGACGCGCAGGCCCAGCAACTCCGAGCCGCTCCGCGCACCCAGCCAGCGCGCGAGCTGCCCGACGCCGATCGCGGCGGCGATCGTCGCCAGGTTCTCGATCGCGTTGGCAAAGCCGAAGAGGTAGATCCGCTCCTCGGCGGTGGCATTGCGCATGAAGAAGGGCGCGGCCGCCACCGAGTGCACGGTGAAGAGCCCGGCTCCCAGCCCCGAGGCCAAGAGGAACACTCCCGGATGCGGCAACAGCAGCTGTAGCCCCAGGAAGACCGAGAAGCCGATCGCGGCGAAGCCGAAGACGCGCTGCGCCGGGAAGCGATCGACCCACATCGCGGCCGGCACCGCGATCAGCACGGTGCCGAGCGAGCCGACCGAGAGGATGCGCCCGATCATCTCCTCGCCCAAACCGAGCGCGCGATAGTAGAGGTTCATGTGCACCCAGACCGCGCCGTGCCCGATGCCGAGAAGAAACGAGCCCAGGAGGAAAGCGCGCGCGTTCGGGCTGAATCGACCGAGGCGGGAGAAGTAGAAGACGACCCGCGCTCCGAGCGAGCGGGCGGATGCGGGAGAGGCGAGCGCCTCCGCGCCGGGCTTGGATTCGGACACGCAGAACCTCCGGCGACCGTCGCGGAAGACCAACGCGCCGATCGAGCGGAGATGCTACCGATCGAGGCAGGAGATGCAAGCGATCCGGGAGGAGATCAGGCCGCCTTGGCCGCCTGATCCGACGCGTCGCTCTCCGACTCGAGCGCGGTGAGGCCGAGGATGACCGGGCCGCCTTCCTCGTCGGGGATGTCGATCCACTCCGCCACCAGCAGATCGGTTGGATCGAAGAGGCGGGAGAGTTCGGCGGCGGTCGCCTCGTCGAGAGGGAATCGGATCCCGGGGCCGTCGACCTCGAGCACCAAGGCCCAGCCGCCCGTTGCTTCGGCGCGGAGGCGGAAGGTGCCGACGCTCTTCTCGACTCGGAGGAGGCCGCCGCGGCGAGCCAGGGCCAAGGTCACTCCACGCACGCCGCGCACACCGACCAAAACTCCGACCAACGCGGCCAGTCCGCTCGCCCCCGCCACCAGGACGCGAAGCTCGAGCGAGGCGCGCGCGGCGTGCAGTCCAAGAAGGTCGAGGTGTCCCGACCAGGTGAGCGATGCGACTGCCGCGAAGGTGATGGTGACCGCGAATCCGAGGGCGACCTCCACGAACGAGGCATCGAGGTTGGGCCCTGGAAAGGTGTAGCTCCGCGCCACGAGAAATTCCCCCTGCCACTCTATCGGCCGCGCGCTGCGCGAGCCGTAGCGCAACTTCAAACGCTAGGCGGCGCGGGCGTCGGGGGCGTGCAGATAGAGCGGCAGTAGCACGTGGAAGGTGGTGCCCTCGCCAGGCGCACTCTCGGCCCAGATCTTCCCATCGAGTCGCCGCGCCAGCTCGCGACAGATGGCCAGGCCAAGGCCGGTGCCGCCGAACTGCGTCGCGATCGAGTCGTCGGCTTGGGTGAAGGCCTCGAAGACCCGTTCGAGTCGATCGGCGGGGATGCCGACGCCGGTGTCGCTGACGCTGATGTGGAGACGCGACGCGCCCCCCGGCCGCGCCTCGCTTTGTCGCGTGACCGTCACCGTGACGCGGCCGCGTTGGGTGAACTTGATGGCGTTTCCGACCAAATTCAGCAGGATCTGCCGCACCCAGGCCGGCTCGCTCCAGATCGTGCTCGGAACCCCCGGATCGACCTCGAGCAGCAACGTGAGACCGCGCTGCTCCGCCCTCGTGCGGAGCGGAAGCAGGTTGTCCTCGATCTCCTCGCGCAGGTCGAACTCGCGGAGCGCCGCCTCCATCTTGCCCGATTCGATCTTGGCCAGGTCGAGGATGCCGTTGACCAGCGCCAGCAGCGAGGTCGCCGAGCGGTGCACCACCCGCAGGTGCTCCCGCTGTTCGGCGGTCAACTCGGTGGTCTCGAGCACCAGATCGGTCAGCGCGAGGATCCCGTTCATCGGGGTGCGGATCTCGTGGCTGATGTTGGCGACGAACTCGCTCTTGGTGCGATTGGCGCGGTCCGCCGCCTCGCCCGGGGCTGCAGGAGTCGGTTTCGATGAGCGCTGGTGCTCGAGTTCGCGCCAGCTCGCGTCGCTCGGCGTAGTAGCGGATGAGCCGCGCCAGCTGTCCATGCTCGTCGTTCGATTGCTCGAGGCGATCGAGCGCGGCCGCCTCCTCCGTCCTCCAGTCCCTGGCGAGAAGCCGGTAGCCTGAGCACCAGCGCGTTCATGCACTGGGCCGGCACGCCGAGCAGGACGAGCGCGAGTAGCGTGTGCACGAAGAGGCTGATGTCCAGCGAGCGCTTCGCCTCGATCAACCGGGGCACGGCGGAGCGGAGGCGAAGGCGTCCGACCAACGATCCTCGCGGTCGGTCAGGTCGATGAAGTTCTGGTTCCCGGCCGCGTGCGAGCAACCCGCTCTCCTCTTGATCCTGCGCGAAACCGAAGACGACATCACGCAGCGAGCGAGGCGGCGAGCTCGCAAAGCGCCTCGGGCGTGCAGTAGCGTCCGATGACCAGGTATCGAGCGGCTTCGAACGGCGGTGGGTATCGGAGGTCGGTTGGATCGGGGCGCCGCAGAGTTCGAGCACCTCTCCGCCGCACGCGACGAAGCAGTGCGGGAACAGCTGCCAATCGAAGAGGGAGACCACCTGTCGAGGCGCGAGCTCGGAGGGCACCGGCTGGTCCGGGTGAAGGCTATCCACGCCGAAGATGAGGCTCCCGTCAGTTCGGAAGACCCAGGCCCCGTTCACCTCGAAGGTCTCGAGGCTCACCGTGATGTTGTTCTCCGCCCACTCGGCGCTCGGCGTCGCGATGTAGTCGACCATCTCGTCCCACAGCGAGTAGTCGTTGGCGAAGGTGCGGAGCGGTCGGCTCCAAACCTCGAGGTCGTGCTCGGTCGGCTGCGTGAACTCTTCCTGCTGCCGCACCAGCAAGCGGTCGAACTGTGCGCTTGCCGAGTGCCAGCGGGTGATCAGCACGGTGAAGAAGCCGAGGTGATCCCGGTCAGCAGCAGTAGAGCTTCGCGCGGACAGTGATCGACCTTCGCCATCCCAGCCTCAGGCGGCGTCCCGCGGAGCCGCCGGTCCTGCCCTTCTTCGTCCTCGCCGGCTCGCTTCATCAGGGAGTCGAGCGCGGCGAAGAAACCCCAGTTGAATCGGTTGTTGACGTAGTCGTCCATGCCGGCAGGAGGCGGCGCTCGCGATCGCCTTTCATCGCGTGCACGGTCAAGGCCACGATCGGGGTGTGGCGGCCTCCACCTGTTCGCGGCGGCGGATCTCGACGTGGCCTCGAAGCCATCCATCACCGGCATCTGCGGGTCCATGAGCACGAGGTCGTGCGGGTCCTTGAGATAGGCCTCGACCGCCCATGGCGTTCGCCACCACCGTCACGACGTAGCCGCGGCGCTCGAGCAATCGCACCGCCAGCTTCTGATTCACCAGGTTGTCCTCGGCTGAAGAATGCGCCCTCGCGGGCGCGGCGGTGGAGCGGGGGCGCATCGTTCGCGGTCGTTCGCGGCGAGGGGAAGCGACGCGCGCGCCCAGGCCAACGCCGCGCGTCGTAGGCCCGCTGCCAATCGCTCATAGAGCGATTCGGCCAGAATCGGCTTCGGCACGTGCAAGCAGTGCGGCCTCCTGGGCCCGTCGCGCCTCTCGCCCAGTACTCGGCATGATCAACATCACCGTGTCCACCCGCGCCTCCGGTAGAAGTCGCAGGCGGCGCATCGAGGTCGAAACCGTCGACCCCCTCCAAGGTGGAGTCGACGAAGAGCAGGTCGATCGGGACGCGCTCGGCCGCCGATTGCCGAATCGTGGCGATGGCGACGTCGGACGAGCCGGTGCTGAGGACGCGAATCCCCAGGGCCGAGAGCTGACGCGCCAGCTCTCGACGCGCCCCCTCGTGATCGTCGACCAGGAGCGCGGTCCGTCCGTTCAAGGAGTCGAGCACCGGGTCGGGGCGCGAGCTTGTCGCCGTCACCGCGAAGGGCAGGGTGATCACGAAGTGGAAGGTGCTTCCCTGCCCGACGTCGGTGTCCAGCCAGATCTCCCCGTGCATCAGGTGAACCAGCTCGGCCGCGATGGCGAGCCCGAGTCCGTTGCCGCCGTGGCGTCGCGTGTGTGAGCCGTCCGCCTGGACGAAGGCGTCGAAGATGCGATTGGCCTGTGCTGGCTCAATGCCGATGCCGGAATCCCGTACCGTGAAGCGGATCGAGGTGTCGGCGCGCGTATCGAGCGCCGCGGAGAGTTCGATCTCGCCGTCCTCGGTGAACTTGATGGCGTTGTCCAACAGGTGGACAAGGATCTGCCGGAGCCGCTCTGGATCTCCGACGCGATCGAGCGGCAGCGCCGGATCGATCGTGGCCAGGAGTTCGACGCCCTTGAGCTGACATCGCGGCGTGATCGCGCGGAGCGCCTCGGCGATCGTGTCCGCGAGCCGGAAGGGCACCTTGTCGAGGTCGACGCGACCCGACTCCAGCACCGAGAAGTCGATCAGGTTGTTGAGGGTCAGGAGGAGCGACTCGCCCGAGGCCCGGATCGTCTTCAGGTAGTCCCGAAGATCGGGCGGGAGCGGCGCCTGAAGCGCGAGATCCGACATCCCGAGGATGCCGTTCAACGGCGTCCGAATCTCGTGGCTCATGTTGGCGAGGAATTCCGACTTCATCCGCGCGTTCTCGAGTGCGACCGCGGTGGCGCGAGTGACCGCCGCTTGCGCGGCCTGGCGCTCGGTCACGTCGGTCGTGATTCCCTCGATCAAACTCGGATGCCCCTCGCCGGTGAAGCTCATGCGGCAACGTTCCTGGACCCAGCGCACCGTGCCGTCCGCCCGGACGATGCGGTACTCCATGGTCAGAGCGCCCACCTGCTCCAGTTCGTCGCGTGCTTCCTCGACCAGCTTCCGATCGTCGGGGTGCACCGCCTCCAGCATCAAGCGGGGTTGGCGCATCAGCTCCTGCACCGATCGGCCGAGGAGCGCTTCGACGCCGCGGCTGAGGAAGCGGGGAGTTCGAGTGGCGGCATCGAACGACCAGATCACGTCGTCCATGGAGTCGAGCATGCCGCGGAGTCGCTCCGACTCCACCTTGGCCCGCGCGTCCTGCTCCACGCGCGCGGTCACATCGCAGAAGGCGGAAAGGGTCGCGCTCGGCACTTCCGAGCCGGGCTGAAGGAGCGGCACGGTCTGGAGCTCGATCCAGGTGGTCTCGAAGTTCGGCGACTCGATCCCCACCACCACCGGGTGGAACTCCTGACACGATCCGAAGCGCTGCGCGTCCGGGGACGGGGCCTCTTCCGGCGCGAGGTCATCTCCCGGCAGGAGACGCCAGCCGTTCGCTTCCTTGGACCCGATGAGCAGCGAGACTGGTGCATCGCCCAGGATCTCTTTCGCGCGCGGATTGGCGTCGATGACCTGACCTTCGGGATCGTGCACCACGAAGCCGATCGGCACCGCTTCCAGCTCCGCGGTGCGGGTGGCGAGGCGCGCATCGCTGTGCGTCAGCCGCTGGCGTGCGCGACGCAGGGCGACAACCAGCCAACCGATCACGACCACGAAGGCGAGATCGACGGCGAGGTGCAAGGCGGAAAGCGGCGGTTCCAGCACGAGATGCAGCGACCCGGACCAAGGAGCCCGAGTCGAACCCTCCTCGACAGGCCTGCCCATGCGCGGGAGACTCTCTCCCGCTTGAATTTCGGCTGGGGAGTGGAGCTTCTTGAAAGTGCGTTGGAGTCGGAGGGGGGAGGGAAAGGCGCGGTCAGGAAGGGGTGGGCAGGATCTTCCCCCGGGAGCGATCGCCCCGGGGGAAGATCCGAAGTCTCTACTGGACGCGGAGGAGTCGAGCGCTCTTCGAGAGCCCCGTCTCGGTTTCGATCCGAAGGAAGAACACACCGGAGCCGACCGCACGCCCCCGCTCGTTCCGACCGTCCCAAACCAGCGATTGCCGACCGGCGCGAAGCGGCGCGCTCCAAAGCGCACGGACCAGGCGTCCGCTCGCGTCGACGACCCGCGCTTGCACCCAACCGGTCTCGGGGATCGTGAAGCTCACGACGCTTGCTCCGCGGGCGGGATTCGGTCGGATCGACTCGATCGCAAATTCCAACGGCTTGCCGATCGACTCGACCGCGGAGGGATTCGGACCGGTGTCGAAGGCGACGTCATCGAGGTACCAGCCGGGCAGATTGACCCCGCCGTCCGACCCGAAGTGGAAGCGGACCTGGGTCTGGTTGCTGGCGAAGGCGGAGAGGTCGATCACCTCGGTGCGCCAACCGTTGGTGTCCCCGGAGAATCCCCCCTCGCCGCCCAGTCCGTCCAGGTAGGCCTCCGGGTAACCGCCCACCGGCGCCACCGTGACCCAAGAGAGGCCGCTCTTCACCTGCACATTACCGCCGTCGAAGCCGGCTTCCAGGCTGTACCAGTGGGTGAAGCTCAGGTAGAGCCGCGCCGCGCCGGCGAAGTTGAAGACCGGCGTGGTCAAGTAGGCCGACTGATTGTCGCCGTAGTTGCCGGTCAGGTTCGTCGCCCAGAGCTTTGACCCGGAGAAGGCGCCGCTCGGCCCGACCCCGGTCGGCACGCCCCAGGCCCACGGCGACTGCGGTGTGTAAGATCCGCTGTTCGCCTCGAAGGTCTGGGCATCGGCCAGGTCGACGTTCACCGCGGTGCTGTTGTTCGCGATGATGTCCACTTGGCGGTAGGCGCCGCCCTTGGTCGGCACGCCGCCGTAGATCACCAGATATCCGATCCCGGCGGGGATCCCGCTCACGCTGTACTGCCCCGAGCCGTTGGTGTGGGTCGCCGCGATCGGCACGTTAGGAAAGCGGACCTCAGCATTCGCCAACGGGGTGCCGCTGGTCTGCGCGCGCACGACGCCGGTGAGACTACCGGTCGGCTTCGGGTTGAGGGCGACGTCTTGCACGACGTTCTGTCCGGCGCCCACCGTCACCGGCACGTCTGCCTCATCGTGGAAGAACTCCGACGCGTGCAGCGTGAACGCTCCAGCCAGGACCGGCAGTGCGTAGTGTCCCGCGGCGTCGGTCTGGGTGAACGCGCCGCTCTCGATCAGCGCGATCCGCACGCCGGCAAGCGGCACGAGCGACTGCGCGTCGCGCACCGTGCCTGAGATCGTGCCGACTCCTTGGAGCAGCAGATTCCGCGCTGCCACCAGATTCGGCCGCGGTCCGATCCGCTTGTTGCCGTTCCAGGGCGTGCCGGTCGAGGAGAGGATGGCCACCGCCACGTTGGCGTCAAGGGTCACGCCCCACTGCGCCTTGCTCAAGCCCTGCAGTACCGAGACCGCGCCCGAGATGATCGGGCTCGCGCTCGAGGTGCCGCCGAAGCCCGAGGTGTACCACTGGTTCTCCGCGCCGCCCTGCAGCGTGCCGTAGCCGGTCGTGGTGACCGAGGAGCCCCAGCCGTTCAGATCGATCCGTGAACCGTAGTTGGTGAACCACTCGGCGGTGAGGCCGGTCGGCGTGCCCGCGCCCACCAGGATGGCGCCCGAGTTCCGCACGGCGCGATCGAAGAGGTGCAGGTAGACCGGGTCGTCGAGATTCTGCTCGCCGTTGCCGCCCGCCTCGATGCAGATGCGGCCGTTGGCCACCGCGGTCTGGATGGCGTCGAAGTTGTCCGACCACCACTCCATCGGCACGTAGCCGTACTGCCCGCTGCCGTTCGCGTTCGGACCCGGCGCGTGCAGCTCGATGAGGAAGAGGTCGCCGACCGCGAGGTTGGCCGAGGCGAGGTTGATCGCCGCCGCCACGCTCTGGTCACCGATCGAGGAGCAGCCGACCTGCATGTCGCTCGCGATGCCGGTGACGCCAAACCCGTTGTTGGCGCCGATCATCTCTCCCATGACCGCGGTGCCGTGATCACGCCAGCCTTGATCGGCGATTTGGGTGCCCCCTTGAAAGAAGGGGGCGCGCAGGTCCTCGTGGGTCCAGTTCCACGCGCCCTCGACGTCGATCAGCTTGACGTTGGCGCCCCGGCCGCCGGGGAAGCCCCAAACCGCCTGTGCGTTGATGCCGTTGGGCGACGCGCCAAGGTAGCCCTGCATGCCGGTGAAGTCGGGGGTCGGCAGCCCAGGACCGACCAATGCCGCACTCCCTGCGCTCGCCGGCGCGCCAGCCGGCTGCGCGACCGGATCGGGGAAGGCCTGCTCCACCACCTCGATCGAGCGGAGCTCGCCCAAGAGCTGATTCCCTTCGGCGACCGACGGGTTGGCCAGGTGCACCTCGTAGTAGAGGTTGAGGTCGGCCAGCTGCCACGCGCTCGCCGCGATGCCCGATGTGCGCTCGCGGTCCAGGGTCGCCTCGTCCCGTGCGAAGCGGCGCGAGACACTGAGCCCCGGATGCCGCGCGAAGAACGCCTCGATCGCGGTCAGGTCGACGCTCGGATCGAGGCTCACCAGGCGACTACCGCGCAGGCGGACTCGCGATCCCTCCTCGAACTTCAGCACGATGCGGTCGGCACGGTCGTAGCCGGCGCGGATGGAAGACTTCGCGAGCGGGCCCAGGGGGCCGCGGAGATTAAGGGCCGCTGCCTGGTGGTCCAACGCCGAGCCCCAAGAAACGCTGGGCGCCGCGACGGCCGCCAGGGTGGCGAGCAGAAGACGGAGACTCCTCATGTCCTCAAGTCCTTTCGGTGGTGGCGCGTCGCTCCAGCCACGCGCCCGCCAAGTGTATCGCAGGCTTCAGCTCAGGCCTCCTCGATTTCGGATGGATTGCGGCTTCTCGGACGTGGAGAGGGGGTGCTGGTGCGGGAGAGGTATGGGAGGGTAGGCGAGCGCTGCGAAGGACCAAGGGGTGCCGGGTGGCACGACCCATTTGGGCGTGGTCTAGTACTCGCGGAAGACCCGTTTCATCGTGCCCCAGTGGGTCCGGGTCGGGATGCAGGCGGTGCGGCGGCAGTCGCCGCCCATGTTCTTGAACTCGCCGCGCTCGCGTTCGCAGCTCACCTGCGTGTAGTCGGCGAAGCACTGGTCATCGATGCAGCAGGGTCCGAGGCACTTTCCGGGATCGCAGCTGGTGTAGTCGCCGAAGTAGGTGCGCCCACGCTCCTCGCAGAGCGACTTGATGGTGATGGTGCAGCGGCCTTGCGGGTCGCAGCAGGCGCCGTTGGGGAGAAAGTCCAGGCAGGGATTCGCGCCGGCGACGCCGAATCCGAGGATGCCATAGCCGGCGACCGCGTCGATCTCCGCCGGAGTCTCATCGTCCGCGAAGGCGCCTCCCTGTGTCGGGTGGGGGACGACCGCGAACTGGTTTCCGTAGTAGCCGTACCCCGCGAACCAGTACACCTCGAAAACTCGATCCCGTTCGATCGATCCATCGGCCCACCAAATCGCGGTGCCAGCGCCCGAGTTGGGCCAGGTCTCGGTGGAGAGTTCACCGTCACCGGCGCATCTCCCCTGGGCTTCGATCGTGACCTGCGAGTCGAATTCGATGCCGAAGTTCATCGCCTTGATCTTGGGCGACACGTACGACGGAAATGCCGCGATGATGAACCAGATCGTCTTCTGCCCCTCAGCGACGTCGGTGATCGCGCGCTCGCAGCGCGAGATGTCCGAGAAGCCGGCCCAGTTGCGGTCGAAGGTGTAGGTCAGGCTGGTATTCGCGTGGACGATGAGGCTGCCGTCCGAGTTGGGACCGGCTAGTGTTGGGCGTGCCGAGCCGAGTCCCAAGGCAACCGCGATCGAGAGAAGGACCCAGGGGCGGACCGATCGCTGATCTCCGATCGTCGCCTGATTCCG
>JAXLXQ010000074.1:0-11571 GCA_046327845.1 Candidatus Eiseniibacteriota bacterium
TAACTCACGTCCTCGTACTGGGCGCGACCGCCCCACTGCACGTCGTGGCGTGGCGACTTGTACTGCCAGTCCCAGTCGAGCGCCCAGGTACGGGTCGAGCGGATGCGGAAGTCGCTGGCCGAGCGATCCGAGACGAAGTAGAGCGATCCTTCGTTGCCGCTCGCATCGACGAAGACGCTTGGGTCGAGCTTGTCCCACAGCTTCCCATCGACGCTGGTGTGCCGCGCCGAGAAGTAGCGCGTCGCCTTCACGGTGTGGAAGAGGTGGGCGCGCGCGGTGTGGGTCCAGGAGAGGACCATGCTGTTCTGGTCGTTGGTCACGGTGGAGTAGCGCTGGAGGAGTTGGGACCAGGCCCAGGGGTAGTTGATCTTGTTGCGGTTGGTTTCCGACACATCGATGTCACTGAAGCCCTGGTTGAAGCTCAGCGCCTTGGTCGCGGAGAAAACGAACTTGTGGTTGGTCGATGCCTTCCAGGCCGACTTCCACAGGAGCCGCCAGTCGTTGTCCGCGCCCGGCGTGAAGAAGCGACCGTAATCGAATTTCTTTCCAAAGAGCCGATCCTGGTAGGCCGACTGCAGGTGGTAGTCGCCGGGGAGATCGCGGATCGAGGGAAGGTAGCCGTCGGAGATGTCGCTCGCCACGTTCAGGAAGAAGGTGGGTCGCGAAGAGCCGCGCCCGGCGAGCGGCGCGAGCCAGCGATCGGCGAGGGGGAGCGGCCCGCCGATCTGGAAGTCCACCTGCCGCGTGTTCCACCCATCCCAGAGCTCGTCGGTCTGCATGCCGACATATCCCTGGTAGGTCTCGCCCCCCTCCTTGAGCTTGGCCTCGACGATGCCGGAGAGCGCCTGGCCGTACTTCGCGTCGAAGCCGCCGGTGATGATGTTGACCTCGGCGACCGAGCGGGCGCTCACGTTCTTCCCCTCGGAATCTCCGGAGAGGACGTCGCGCATCTGCACCCCGTCGACGATGAAGAGAGTTTCCTCGCTCCGCCCGCCGCGGATGTGGATCTGGTTGTTGTCGCGGGTCACGCCCGGCTGCTGCTCGACCACCGAGTCGAGGGTCGGGTCGATCGTGAGGTTCTTGAGTTCCTCGCTGTTGAAGGAACGGGTGGTCGAGGCCTTCGACACCTCGACCAATGGGCGCTCGGCGGTGATGAGGACTTCCTTCTCCTTCTTCGCCACCGTCGGCTGCAGGCGGAACTCGATCGTGATCGCCTGGCTCGCCACCACCGTCGCGTCCTTCTGCATCGCCTCGTAGCCGAGATACGACGCCTTGAGCTGAACCGCGCCGGGCATGACGTTTGAATGGTGAAGCGTCCGTCGTCGCCGGTCATGGCGCCCTGGGAGGTGCCGACCACCAGAACGTTGGTGAAGGCGAGGGGGCGACCGGTGGCGGCGTCCAGCACCTGCCCGGCGATGCTTCCTTTCCATCGCTCGGCTCCTCGGCGTGAGGCGAGCGCGTCGACGATGAGTTGCGGAGAACCCGGCGCGCGGAACTCTACGGGCGTGACGGCGAGCACGACCGCCGCGAACAGCGTGGCCGGACAAGCGAAGCGTGCCTTCATAAAGAAACGGTTCCCGGTGTGAGGTCTTGAAGGTCGGATTCGATCGGCGCGGCGAGAGATGCGGGTTCGGGCGGCGACAGCCGTCTGGCGAGATTCGCGCCAGCCCCCAAGCAGTCCCTGCGCTCCGTGGCGAATCGTCCCTAGGTCGCGCGTCCTCGGTTCGGCTCCCTTTCCGAACCGCAACGTTTCGCGACCCGCGGCAAGTTAGCAGCGACCTTCGGAGGGGTCAACTCGCAAGTCGTGACGCCAGCGCGATCACCGTCCGGGCTTTGACATCGGGTCGAGGGAGCGGGCCGGTCGGGCGTCTTCCGGAGCACGGTTGGCAACCCGGGCTCGGCGGGACGCGTAGAGGGCGCCGGACCGGAGACTCTGGGGAGGTTACTCGACGATGAAGCGCTGGATCGTGATCGCAACCATTCTGGTGGTGGGGGCTGGATCGCTCTTTCTCGTTCGCCGCAATCAAGCGCGCGCCGCGACCGCACCCAAGACGGTCGAGGTGACCAAGGGATCGGTGGTGCAGGAGGCCTTGGCCATCGGCAGCGTTGTCCCGGATCAGGAAATCTCGGTGAAATCGAAGGTGCCGGGGCTGGTCTCGGTGGTGCACGTCAAGGTCGGGGACTTCGTCCACGCGGGGGATCCGCTGATCGACGTGCGACCCGATCCGACGCCGCTCGAACGCGCGGAGGCCGAGCGCAGCGTTGACCTGGCGCGCGTGTCGGAGGCGGGCGCGGTGCGCGATCTCGAGCGCGCCGAGGGACTGGCAAAGCAAGGTTTGATCTCGGACAAGGAACTGGACGACGCGCGACGCGACCACGAATCCGCCAAGCTCCGCGCGCAACTCGAGAGCGAGAAGTTGGACCTGTTGAAGAGCGGGCACGCCACGGTCGGCGGGGCCACCGTGTCGAATCGGATCGTGGCGCCCACCACCGGCACGGTGCTCACGCTCGACGTGCACCCGGGCGACCCGGTGGTCCCACTCACCTCCTACCAGGAGGGAACGGTGCTCCTCACCATGGCCGACATGGGCGAACTCCTCTTCAAGGGCACGGTCGACGAGGTGGACGTGGGCAAGCTCGCGGTGGGGCAACCGGTCAACTTCACGGTGGGCGCGCTCCCCAAGGCGAAGGTCGAGGGAGTACTGACCCGGATCTCGCCGAAAGCGCGAAAGGAAGACTCGACCACCCTCTTCGACATCGAGGCGCGCATCACCCCGAGCGACGGCGTGGAACTGCGCGCCGGCTACTCCGCCAACGCCAAGATCATCTTCGCGCGCGCTGAGAGCGTGCTGGTCCTGCCCGAGCGGGTGGTCAAGTACGCAGACGGCAAGGCCACCGTCCGCGTCCCCGGCACAGCCGGCAAGCCGGAAGAGAAGTCGATCGAGACCGGCCTCTCCGACGGGCTCACCGTCGAGATCAAGACGGGCCTCGACCAGGGCGCGATGGTGCTCGAGCCGGCGCCGAGCACCCTGGCGAAGAAGTAGGACGCGAGGGACTAGGTGGATTTCCGCGTCATCTTCGCGCAGTTCGTGCGCGACATGCGGGCGCAGCGGCAGCGCACCGCGCTCACCCTGTTCGGACTCGGGTGGGGGACCTTCTGTGTGATCGTGCTCCTGTCCTTCGGCGAAGGACTGCACCGTCGACAGGCGGAGCGCATGGCCAGCCTGGGCGATCAGATGGTGCTGATGTGGGGTTCGCGCACCTCGCTTCCCTACGAGGGGCTCCCGCGAGGACGCTACATCCGATTGGAGGACGCCGACACCGACGCCCTCGCGCGCGAGGTCGTGGGCATCAGCGCGATCACGCCGGAGTACAGCACCGACTCGATCGTGAAGGGGCCGAAGGGGGAGAAGTCGGCCGGCATCTCCGGGGTGCGCCCCTGCTTTGCCTCGCTTCGCCACATGGAGCCGGCGCCGGGTGGTCGCTTCTTGAACGAGCGTGATGAACTCGAGCGCCGGCGCGTCGCCTACCTCGGCGCCCAGATCAAGACCGACCTGTTCGGCGAAGACGACCCGATCGGCGCGCTGATCATGATTCGCGGCGTGCCGTTTCGCGTCATCGGGATCAATCCGAAGAAGGATCAGGATTCGAACTACAACGGGCAGGATGACGGCAAGATCTTCATCCCCTCGCGTGCGGCGCAGGCCTCGCTCGGACTGGTCTACCCGGACAACTTCGTCGTCGGCGTGAGGTCGGGGGCCGACAGCAAGGCGGTGATCAAGGACGTGATCGCGGTGATGGGGCGGCGAAACCACTTCGATCCCAAGGACGAGGAAGCGCTCGCCACCTGGGACGTCGGCGACATGGTCAAGACGGTGGGGCGCGTCTTCGTCGGCTTCAAGACCTTCTTGGCACTTCTGGGCATGCTCACCCTGGCGGTCGCGGGGATCGGGGTGGCCAACATCATGAGCATGGCGGTCGAGGACCGCACCACGCAGATCGGCATCTCGATGGCGCTGGGCGCGCGTCGCGGTTGGGTGCTGGGGCAGATCTTGATCGAAACGCTGCTCGTGACCGCGCTGGGCGGCGCGCTCGGCGTCATCCTCGCGGCAGTGGTGGTCAAGATCGGACAGATCGCGCCGCTCGAAGAATCGATCGGCGATACGGTGCTTTCGTGGCAGATCGCGGCCCTGACCGTCGGACTGCTCGGCGTGATCGGCATCATCTCCGGCGTGGGTCCGGCCCGGCGCGCCGCGAACCTCAACCCCGCCGTGGCCCTGAGGAACTGATGGCGGAGCGACGCGTGCATCCCTGGGCGCAAGGCCTCTACCTCATGTGGAGCTTTCTCGGCCGCGGGAAGTCTCGTCCAGTCTCGATCCTCCTCGCGGTGGCCTGGGGCACCCTCTCGATGATGCTGCTCCTGGCGTTCGGAGAGGGGCTCAAGCGCCAGATGAACGCCGGACGGCTCGGATTGGGCGCCGATCCAGTGATCCTGTGGCCTGGCTCCACCACCAAGACGTGGGAGGGGCTGAAGCCCGGTCGCTCCATCCGCTTCCTCCAGGATGACGCAGAGGCCCTGGCCCGCGCGATCCCGGAGATCGACGCGGTCAGTGGGGAGTTCACGCGGTGGGCGGTCGACCTGCGCTGGAACAGTACCTCGGTTTCGGCGCACCTGACCGGCGTGAGCCCCGCGTTCCGCGACATGCGTTCGCACCATCCCGCACCGGGGAGCCGCTTCTTCGACGAGGCCGACATGCGCGAGGCCCGACGGGTGCTCTTCATCGGGCCCGAGCTCAAGAAGCGCCTCTTCGGCTCGCACGAGGCGGTGGGTCAGACCGTCTTCGTCCGCGGCGTGCCCTTCACCGTGGTCGGCGTGCAGGTCGACAAGGTGCAGAACAGCACCTACGGCGGGCCTGACAACGACAAGGCCTCGATCCCGATTCCTGCCTTCGAGGCGATCTTCGGCCAGCGCGGCTACAACAACCTCCTCTACCACGTACGCGATGGGGCCGACGTCAAGGCGGTCGAAACCCGCGTGCGGCAGGTTCTGGCTCAACGACAGCACTTCGATCCGACCGACGAAAGCGCGGTCTCGGTCTGGGACACCCGCAAGAACCACGAGGAGGGGGACAAGATCATGGGCGGGATCCAGATCTTCCTCGGTCTGGTCGGCGCGATGACCCTGCTCGTCGCCGGCGTGGGCCTGGCCAACATGCTCTTCGTGATGGTGACGCGGCGCACGCGGGAGATCGGCCTCATGATGGCGATGGGGGCGCGGCGCGGCGCGGTGCTCTCCCAGATCGTGGGCGAGTCGCTGGTCCTGGCCGGCATCGGCGGCTACCTCGGCATCGGCCTCTCCTGGCTCATCTGCGAAGGCGCGCAGCGACTGCCAGAACAAGGGATCGTGCAGTACCTCGGACGGCCCACCCTCTCGATCCCGCTCGGCTTGGTCACGGTGGTGGTGCTAGTCGGGATCGGATGCCTCTCGGGTTGGCTGCCGGGGGCGCGCGCCGCGCGGCTCAATCCGGTCGAGGCGCTCCGCCACGAGTGAGCTCGAGTCAAGACCGCGACCACTCCACACGGAAGGGGACGACCACAGCATGCAGACCGAGGCGACCGAGATGATCACGCGCAGTGGTGCAACGACCGGCCGCCTTCCGATCCTCGAGATGGCCGGCGTGACCAAGGTCTACAAGAGCGGCATGATCGAACTTGAGGCGCTCAAGTCGATCGAGCTGACCATCGACGCGGGGGAGATGGTCGCGGTGATCGGTCCCTCCGGCTCGGGCAAGTCGACCTTGATGAATTTGATGGGCTGCCTCGACGTGCCGACGCGCGGGCAGTACCGCTTCCTCGGGCGTGAGGTGGCGAAGCTCAACTCCGAGGAGCTGGCCGATCTCCGCAACAAGTCGATCGGCTTCGTCTTTCAGGCCTTTCATCTCCTGCCCCACGCCACCGCCCGCGAGAACGTCGAGATGCCGCTCCTCTTCTCCGGCCTGCCGCCCAAGGCGCGGCGCGAGCGCGCGCTCGAGATGCTGGACAAGGTGGGGTTGGGCGGGCGGGCCGAGCATCTGCCGACCCAGCTTTCGGGCGGTGAGATGCAGCGAGTCGCGGTGGCCCGTGCCCTCGCCAATCGACCCAAGGTCATCTTGGCCGACGAGCCGACCGGCAACCTCGACACCCGCACCGGCAAGGGGATCCTGGATCTCTTCGACCAACTGTGGCGAGAGGGAGTGACCGTCTGCTTGATCACCCACGATCTGCGCCTGGCGCGTCGCTGCTCGCGCGTGCTCAAAATCCAAGACGGTTTGCTGGTCTGGGACGGCGCGGGGCTCCCGCCCAACGAGGATGGTTTCGGCGAAGACGAGTGAACGGGCGGTCCGCTGCTCCGACCACGGGCGGCAGATCGCGTCAGTAGCGCCCGCTTCCGGGTGATGTCGGGCCGGTCGAGCCGCCCGCGATCTTGATCGAAGCGCTCGCGCCGATGCAGGTGGCGCCCGCCGCCTGTGCCTGGGCCGCCGCGGTAGCGCCGGATGCCGCCCGCCGCCTTGACACCCATGCTCGGGCCGACCGCCTCGCCCTTGCGCATCAGCCGCACGTCGTGCACGATGGCGCCGGCCGAGGCGGCGGTCGAGGTCTTGACAAAGTAGGCACGCTCCTCCCGCGCGATGCGCGGGCCGCGACCTTCTCCTCGTCGCTCAGGTACGACGTCTCGAGGATCACCTTGACCACGACACCCGCGCGCGAAGCCTCGACTACCGCGGCGATGTGGTCTCTGACCGTCTTCAGGTCACCATCCTTGAGCGCCCCGATCGGGATCACCATGTCGACCTCGCGCGCGCCTTGCGCCACCGCCACGCGCGTTTCGTACGCCTTCACCTCCCCGCGATTCGCTCCGTGCGGGAAGCCGATCACGGTGCAGACCTTGGCGCGGCTCCCCTCGAGCACGCGCGCCGCCACCGGTACCCACATCGGCTGCACGCAGACACTGGCGAAGCCATAGCAGTGCGCCTCCTCGCAGAGCGCCGATTACTTCTCGCCGTGTCGCATCCGGACGGAGAAGCGTGTGATCGAGCATCGAGGCGAGGTGTCCATCGACCGGCCCGACGCCGGGCCGCAACCCAAGCGGGCCACCCCCAACTCCTCGATCATCCGCTGGCGATCGGGGCGGGAGCGCACGCAGCGCGACGCTCGGGGCAGGCCGAGCAACGCAGTCCGGGGGCCGCGGAACAGCCACCGGCTGCCTGCTTCCACCGCAGCCACAAGCGCCGGCCGCGGCGCCGCTCGCGCCACACGCGGTCGGAGCCGGGGCGCGGATCGCGGCGGGGGCGGCCGCACCGGGCAGTCCCTTCGCGTCGGTGCCCAGGCGGCGCGTCACCTCCTCGACCCTTGCCGGATCCATGCCTCGGGCGGATTGGACATCGTCCTCCTTGTGCCGGAATCTACGCGCGGCGATCGAGCGCGCAGATCTTGGCGACCCGTCGCTCGATGCCGGCCTCCTTCGAACCCGTGCTCAACCAAAAGCTGGGCAGTCGATTCGCTTCGCCGGATGCACCGCGCGAGCGCCCAGGACCAGCACGTTCGCGTCGTTGTGCGCGCGGCTGGTGATCGTGGTGAAGGCATCGTGGCTTGGGGGAAGAGCGCAGCCCGCACGCCCGGCAGTCGATTGAGCACCATGGTCGATCCGACCCCGGCCGCGTCGATCATCACGCCGAGATCGGCGCGTCCCTCTTGGAGCGCGCGACCCACCGCCACCGCCAAGGTCCGGGTAGTCGACCGCTTCACGCGAGGGGCACCCGACGTCGATTGACGGGACCCCTAACTCTTCCATGCGGCGAAGCAGGCTGCGCTTGGTCGAAGCCGCCGTGGTCGGAGCCGATCGCGACCCGCGGCCAACGCCGCCGGTGGGGCAGGCCCGTCATGCGCGTCTCCCTCCGCGCCGCGCGCGCGGTTCCAAGTCACTCGGGCCGAAGGCGCCGGGCAAAAGCTCCGGCAGGGTGGCCGCGCCGGCCTCGTCTCCCTGCGCCCGGATCTCGAGGTGGGGCGCGAACTCGTGCAGCACCTGCAGGCAGGCACCGCAGGGGGAGGGGTCAGTCCCCGCGATCGTGAGCCGTCGGAAGCGGGTCGCGCCGGCCATGCGCGCCTGAAACATCACCACCCGCTCGGCGCAAAAGACGAGCGACGGCGCCTCGATCTCGGGCGCGGCGAAGAAGGCGCCGTCGTCCGCTTCGAGGAGCGCGGCGCGCGGACGGGCGGGCGCGGTGCGAATCGCGCGGCGGAGCGCCTGGCGCAGCAACCTCGGCCCTTCGTCGCTGCTCGTGCTCACGAGGAGAGCTCCATCACCGGGAGCTCGTCCGCCTCGCGCGATGACCCCTCCTCGGCGTGGGCGAGGAAGCGATCGATCGTGGTGTTGGATCCCCTCGCGCGTTCCCTCCGCCATCAGCGCGGCGCGCAGGTGGCTGACGTTGGGCGCACCGCGGGTAGCCGAGAGGTGCTTCCGCATCTCCTTGATCGCGCGAACGCCAGCTTGACCGCCATCTCCTGATCCAGCAGATCGAGGTACACCGCGATGCGTTCGCGAGAGAGGGGGACCCGGGTCGATCCCGTCTCCGAGCAGGGCGTGCGCGCGCGAGAAGATCCGAAGTTGCCGATCGCGGCGCGTCCGATCATGACCGCGTCGCAGCCGGTCTCCAAGAACAATGCGAAGGACGTCGCTCGGCTCCTTGACGTCGCCGTTGCCGATCACCGGGATCGACACCGCCTGCTTCACCCGCGCGATCCACTCCCAGGCGGCCGTCGCGGACATCTGGCTTCGCGTGCGCGCGTGCAGCGTGAGCGCCTTCACCCCCAGGTCCTCCAGCCGTCGCGCCAGGTCGACGATGATGATCGAATCCTCATCCCAACCCAGGCGGGTCTTCACCGTGACCGGCAGCGGGCTCGCCTCGATCACCGCGCGGGTGAGGAAAGCAGCTCCGGCTCGCGCAGGGTCGAACCCGCGCCGCTCTTGCAAGCGATCTTCTTGACCAGGCAGCCGAAGTTGATGTCGATCAAGTCCGGGCCCTGCGAGGCGGCGGCGCCGTCGCCTCGACCAGCGCGTCGTGCCAGTTGCCATAGGAGTTGAATGCCGACCGGATGCTCGTCGGGCGCCAGGAGCATCTTGGCGTGGGTCTTGGCCGCGGCGCGGATCAGCCCCTCGCTGCTCACGAACTCGGTGTAGACCAGATCGGCGCCGAAGCGGCGGCAGAGCCGCCGGAAGGGCTGCTCGGAGACGTCCTCCATCGGGGCGAGGAGGATCGGTCGCTCGAGGTGAATGGCGCCGACTTGAAACACCGCGAATTCTCCCAGGGGCCGACTCGCGCGCCATCCGAAGCGTGCACGCGCCTGAGCCGCTTCGCCTTACCATCGGAGCGCCGGGCGAGCGGCGATTCTAGGTAGCGGCCGCTCGGGGTGTCAACGCGGGGGGGCGTGGGCCGAATGCTGGAATCGTCGGTGCGCGAGGAGATCGCGGGGATCCTGGCCGAGGCCGACCTCGAGCAGAAGCTCGCGCGCGCCGAGGCGCTGACCGCACGTGCCGACGCGATCGGCGCAGCCCCCGCCTCGAGCGATGGCTCGCACACTCCGGTCAGGGCGGAACCCCCGGCCCGCCCCGGTCACTTTCGACTGCTGGCGCCACACGAGGTGCCGGAGCGCGCCAAGCTCGGCAGCGCCGCCGGCCGCTACGCGCTCATGCACTCGGTCGCCAACATCGAGTTCTCCGCGATCGAACTTGCGCTTCTGACCGCAGCCGACTTCCCCGGGGAGCCGGCGGAGTTTCATCGTGAGTGGCTCGGCGTGGCCGGCGAGGAGGTGTGCCACGCACGGATGGTGCTCGCGCGACTTCGCGCGCTCGGCGGCGAGTTCGGTGATCTGCCGGTCCACCTCGGCCTCTGGGACACCGCGCATCGCTTCACCCGCGTCGACGAGCGGCTGGCGATCGTCCCGCGCATCCTGGAAGCGCGCGGCTTGGACGTGTCGGCGCGACTCCGCGACCAGCTCCATCGTGCCGGCGACCACGAGAGCGCCGACCTGCTCGAGGTGATCTATCGGGACGAGATCGGGCACGTCGCGGCGGGCACGCGCTGGCTCCGCGCGGTCTGCGCGCGCGACGGCGTCGATCCCGAGGTGCGGTTCCTCGAACTGCTCGATCGATTTCGCCGGGAGCGCGGCTCGCGCCCCACCCCGATCGATCGCGAAGGGCGCGCGCGTGCCGGATTCTCCGAGCGCGAACTCGCCGCGCTCGAAGGGCGATCGGATCTTCAGTGACCTCAGCGAGCCCTCGCTCGCTCAATCTGGCCCCGATCGGAGACTCCGCCGCGGAATCGCGGAAGACACCCACGCTCTCCGTGCGCTAGCATCCCGTGCTCGCGCATCCGCGTCAGCGTCGAATCCGGCTTTCGTCACTGATTGGAGGCAACATGTCCGAGACCATGGATGCGTCGACCCGCGCCGCGCTCGAGGCGATCGTGGGCAAGCTCGAATCGGCATGGAATGAGGGGAGCGGCGAAGCCTTCGCCGTGCCGTTCGCCGAGGATGCGGACTTCGTCACGATTCGCGGGGAGCACATGCGCGGACGGACGGTCATCGCCGCGGGGCATGACGCGCTCTTCCGCACGATCTACGCCGGCAGTCGAAACCAGTGCGCGATCGAGGCGGCGCGCCTCCTTCGTCCGGATGTCGCGCTGGTTCATGTGCGCGCCGTCATGGATGCCCCCTCGGGGCCGCTAGAGGGGCGCCACGGCGCCTGCTTTTCCTTGATCGTGTGCCGCGCCGCCGCAGGCTGGGAGATCGCGGCCCTGCACAACACGCTGCAGGCGGCCCCGGTGCCCCAGTCGTAGCTCCACCGGCCGCACCGCGGCGAGCCGAGCTATCAGCGTCTCTCGCGCCGGAGATAAGCAGACGCGATCTTCCGCGAGGTCTCCGTTCCGCTCGCCCAATGCACGACGGCTCCGAGCTTGCACCGCGAAACCGAATCCCTATGCTCCGCCCTGGTGGGCCGCCCGGGGGCATTGGGGGTGGGTCCGTCTGGTGGGGTGTTGGGGACCTCGGGAAGATGACACGACGATCGAGACGACGTTGGTTGGCCGCGATCTGCGCCGCGCTCGCGTGCTGGGCGTTCGCGAAGAGCGATCGAGCCTTGGCCTCTTCTTCCGAGCCATCGAGCCGCGCGCTCGCCGACACGGTGCGCCTCTCGCTTGGCGCCTCTGAAGCGCGGGCGCTGGAAGAGGGAGAGGAAGCGCGGATCGCCGAGAGCCGCCTTCGCCGCGCACGGGCGAGCTACTTGGTGGCGCGCGCGAGCGTGCTACCCCATCTCGAGTGGACCAGCAGCTACACGCAGCAGCTCGAGAGCATCTACCAAGGCACGACCGGCGGCGACGCCTTCAGCGCCGACACCACGAAGTCGATCGAAGAACGCCTCCGCGAGGTGGAGAAGGCACTGCCCAACGCCGGCTTCTACTCCATCGGCCAGCTCTTCTCGAACAGCTCCTTCGCGAGCAAGCACGCCTACCTGGGCACGCTCTCGGCGAGCCAGAA
>JAXLXQ010000075.1:0-10599 GCA_046327845.1 Candidatus Eiseniibacteriota bacterium
CTCGGTCAAGCTCGCGCTCACAGGTTCACCTCCCGCGAGAAGGGCCGAAGCGCCTACTCGCCCAAAGCCTCCATCACGACCTGGCGTAGACCGCTCCAGTCCTCGACCTTCTGGAGTGCGTCGCGCACCTCGGCGTCCTGCACCAGCTCGGCGATCTTGCCGAGGAGCGGCAGGTACTCGTTCTTCTTGTCCTGCGGCGGCGCCACGATCAGGAAGAAGAGATGCACCGGTTGCTCGTCGATCGCGTCGAAGGGGATTCCCTTGGTCGATCGGGCGAAGACAACCTTGGTGTCGACCACCGCGAGGCTTCGCCCGTGCGGGATCGCCACGCCGCTGCCGATGCCGGTCGAACCGAGCTGTTCTCGCCGGGTCAGCATCTCGAGGAGGAGCGCCTTGTCGCGCACTCCATCCCCCTTCGCCACCAGCTCGATCATCTCTTTGAGCGCGCCTTCTTTGGTCTTGGCGCGAAGCTCGGTCGAAAACAGTCGGGGATCGAAGTACTTGAGGAAGTGTGGGGATTCCGTCATGGAACTCATCGGTCTATGGGTTGCCAAGTCCGTTTGCGACCTCCCGAAGATACCGTGCGCCACGCGCGAGCGGCAATCGGCAATTCGCCGCCGACTGGTATGAGATGCGCTCCCGACTAGTCGAGGGCGGCGAGTCCGGCGGCGTCGGCCCAACCGCGCAGTCGTTCGCTGAAGAGCACCTCGCGGAAGCCCGCCCTCTCGCGCCCCAGTCGCACCCTGGTGCCCGCATGCAGGGTAAACTCGACCGTCCCGCCGGCGTCGGGGTTGCTTCGCACCGCGAGTTCCTCCCCCACCACCACCGCGTTGGGTCGCTGGGCCGCACCGAGCAGCAGCACGCCAGTCCATCCGGCCAACGAGATCAGCAGGACGATCACCGTCCCTCCGATCCAGGAGAAGGCGCGGGCCACCGGCTTCCATGCGATGCGCGCCGCCAGCCAAGCGGCGAGGAGCCACCAGGCGACCGAGGTGAAGCCGAGGGCCTGGTTCAGCGGCAGACGATCCTGCAGAGCGATCATCCCCTCGAGCAGCCGGCTCTCCCCCACCTCGGCCTGGCGGTCACGGCTGTCGGCCAGGGCCAGCTCCAGGTTCGAGCGGAGGTCGGGGTCGCCCGGAGCAAGCCGCCGGCCGCGCTCGAAGGCCTCGACCGCCCAACCCAACTTCCCCGCGCGGTAGCAGGCGTTGCCGAGGTTGAGATAGAGGTCGGCCGACTCGTAGCCGGCCGCGCGGATCGCGCGATACCCGCCGATCGCGGTGGCGAAGTCGCCGGCTTGGTACGCCTGGTTCGCGGCTAGGAACGCGTCTCGGCAGCCGGCGAGATCGAGCGGCGGGGTCGCGAGCGAAGTGCCTCCCTGGCTCCACGCTAGAACCGGCACTGCAAGTAGGACGGCAAGGATTGCGACGCCCCCGCGACGGGGCCTGGCCTTCTTCGCCGACGCGTCGTCCAGGCGATCCGCCACGGCGAGCGCCTGGGCCACCGCGGCCGCGAGGTCATCGGCGCTGACCGCGGCCGGCGCGAAGAGCGCGAAGTCGCACCGATCGAGTAGGGCTCGGGTCTCGGCGATCCCGGCCTCGTCCACCCCAGTCGCGCGGAGGCGCTCGGCCAGGTCGTCTCGGGTGCGCCCTCGCACCGGGAAATTGAACTTCTCCGTGAAGTAGCGCTCGAGCGCGTCGCCGAAGCGGCGGAAGCCCTCAGCGGGCGACCCGGTCTGCCCCGCCTTCACCTCGCGATCGAGCGCCTCCAGCTCGCGGCGGAGTCGACCCGGCGCGCGACGCGACCGGAGACCCACCCGGTCGGCCCGCTCCTGCTCGGCGCGCTTACGAACGGCGTAGGCGCCGGCCAGGAGAAGCAACGGGGCGAGGTTCACCGCCCAGAAGCCGGCGCCGGTCCAGGGGGCGCCACGGTGGATCGGTCGAAGCTTGGTGTCCCCTCGGATCGTACGCAGATCCCGGCCGACTCGGGCGACCTCGCCCTGCGGGAGGTTTGTCGCCACGCTGCCGGCCGGGGCGACATCCACCTCGAAGGGCCCGCCCGCCAGGCTCTCATAGCGCCGCTCGCTGGGATCGTAGACCGCGAGTTTGATCGGCGAGAGGGTGTGGTGCCCGGTGGTCTCGGGGATCAGCACGATCTTCCAGGTCTTCTTGCCGGCGGCGCGATCGTTGGCCTCGCCCACCGCACCGTTGCCGTCGGCAGTCGCGTCGGTCTCGGCGGTCGGCGGATAGGCGCGGAATCCGATCCACTCGGGCAACTTCGGATCGCCGACCGCGGAGACGTTGCCGGTCCCGGTCACGGTGATGGTCAAGGTGAGCGGCTCGTTCTGCGCGGCGCTCTTCCGATCGAGTTCGGCCCGCAGACGGTACTGCCCCACGCCGCCGGTGAACTCGGCGGGCGCCGGTGCCGGAAGCGGATCGACCTGCACGCGCAGCGTCTTCGTCTCGAGCTTGACCCGGCGCGGCTCTCCCATTCCGCCGAGCATCCCGAAGACGTCGAAGGGATCGCGCCGCCGGCTGCGCGTCGGCACCGTGCACTCGAGCCCGGCACCGGTGATGTCGAGCTTGCCCGCCTGGGTCGGGAAGAGGGCGTAGACCAGCTCGGTCACCTCGTACGGCTGCCCCTGCACAGTGCGTGAGCTGGTGCGCTGCGGCGGCAGATCCTCGCGCCAGAAGCCTGGCGTCTCCGGCGGTGTGTACTGCGGCTGGTCGAGGGCGGCACGTCGGCGCGCTTCCAAAACTGGAAGCGGAGCGTGACCTGTTCGCCCAAGACCACTCGATCCTTGTCGACCACCCCGCGGACGAAGAGCGCGCCGGCGGCGAAGGAGGATTCGTCGTCGGCCGGCGCTTGCGGCGGCCCTCCTCCCGGCGCCGGCGCGCCGGCGCGCACCACGGAGAAGGAGACCGCGTCGGCGCGGTAGACGTGGTTGCCGTCCTTGAGTTCGATCGGGCCGATGGTGTAGCTCCCCGCCTTGGTCGCAAAGACCGCGTACTGGAAGCTGATCGACTGACTCATTCGGCCGTTCACGATCGAGAGATTGGAAGACTGGCCGCGCGACTGGATGTCGAGCCCTGGCACCGCCGGAACGATCGGGCGCGCGTTGATCCGTGAGGCACCTTCGACGGTCACGGTGAGGCCGGCGGCCTCTCCCACCTCGACCGCGCTTGGTTCGATCTCGGCCCGAAGCGTCACCTCCGCCAGCGCGACGCGCGCGCCGAACAGAAGCAGCACGAGAACGAGGCGGACGGCCTGCATGCTCACCAGTCCTTCTCCACGCGCCGCGGCTGGCCCTTCGCCTTGAGTCGCTCCGCCTGAAGCAGCATCTCCTGCTGTTGCAGTGCCTCGAGCAGACGCCGCGCTTCCTCGGGCGAAATCTTGAGCGGCTGCCCCGTGGCCTGCCCAGCACCGGTCGAATCCTGCGGCGCGTCGCTCCCCTCGCCGGCTTGCGCCTGCGACTGCTGACCCTGCTGCTGCTTGTCCTGCTGCCCCTGCTGGCCTTGTTGCTGCTGCTGGTCGGCCTGGTTTTGTTGCCCGCCCTGCTGCTGTTCGTTCTGCTTCTGCGGGTCGTTCTGCTTGGAGTCACCCGACTGGTTCTGCGATTGATCCTGCTCGGACTTCGACTGCTGCTGATCCTGCTTCTGGTCCTGCTTCTGGTCCTGCTTCTGGTCGTTCCTCTGATCGCTCTTCTGATCCTTCTGCTGGTCGTTACCTCCCGACTGCTGCTGTTGTTGTTGCTGCTGCTTCGAGGAGTCCGACTTCGCCTGCTGGAGCAGTCGCTCGACCAGCTCGAGGTTCACCTTGCAGTCGCGGTCGGTCGGATCGCGGCGGAGGGCCATGCGGAAGGAGTCGCGCGCCGCCTGCAGGTCGCCGGCCTTCGCCTGGCTGTCACCGAGGTTGTACCAAGCTCGCGACTGCAGCTTGGGATCGGGACTGGCGAGGGCCTGCTGCAGCGCGCGAATCGCCGGCTCCATCTCGCCCGTCTGGTGGAGCGCGGTGCCGAGGTTGTACTGCACCCGAGGATCGGTCGGTCGCTCCGCCGCCAGCTTCTCGTACGCATCACGCGCCTGATCGTACTTGCCGTTGGCGTAGGCACCGCTCCCCTCGTCGGCCCGCGCGGCCGTCCCGAAGCCGAGGGCCACCAGCAAGAGCGCCGCGACGCGCCCTCGCACGCGCCGCGCGCCCTGGCGTCGCCCGATCATCCACTCGACCGAGAGGAGGAGGAGAGCGACGCCGGCGAAGTAGCCGTAGCGATCCTCGTATTGGGTCACGATGCCCCCCTTCATCTCCTTCTGCTCCATCCCGCTGATCTCTTCGTAGAGGCGATCGAGCGCGAGCTGTCCGGCGTTGCCGTCGAAATAGCGCCCGCCGGTCGCGGCGCAGATCTCTTGCAAGGCGGCACCGTCGCAGCGGCTCATCACCACCTCGCCGCTCTTGTCCCGCTTGTAGTCGACGAGGTTGCCGCGCGCGTCGCGCACCGGAATCGGCTCTCCCTTGGTCGTGCCGATGCCGACCGCGAAGATGCGAACGCCCGCTTCCTTCGCCTTCCGCGCCGCGTCGTCGACGCGCCCCTCATGATCCTCGCCGTCGGTGATCAAGACCAGCGCCTTGAACTTCTTCTCCTTGGTGTCGAAGGCTTGCGTCGCCACCTCGATCGCCTGCGCGATGGCGGTGCCGGGCACCGGAATCAGATTGGTGTCGAGGTAGCGCAGGAACATGCGGGCCGCGCTGTAGTCGAGCGTGAGCGGACACTGGGTGAAGGCCTCGCCGGAGAAGGCGACCAGCCCGACCCGATCTCCGCGCAGCCGATCGATCAGGGTCTGGATTTCCTGCCGCGCGCGCGTGATCCGGTTGGGCTTGAGATCCTCGGCCAGCATCGACTCCGAGACGTCGAGCGCGACCATCACGTCGACGCCTTGGCGCTTGACCGCGAGGATGCGAGAGCCGAGCTGCGGACGCGCCGCCATCAGCGCGAGAAACCCGATCGAGAGGAGCAGGAGGCCGAGCTTCCACCACTCGAGGGTCGGGTTGCGGCCCGGCAGCATGCGAGTCCAGAGAAGCGGATCGATCAGGCGCGCCAGTGCGCGATCGCGGGCGCGACGAGCCCAGAGGAACCAGGCCGCGGTCACGGGAATCAGCAGGAGCAGCCAAAGCCAGTACGACTCGCCGAACCTCACGGCAACCTCCGGAGCCACGCGCCGGCCAGGAGCAGCTCCCCCAACACCAGAAGGAGCGCGGGGAGCGCCAACATCGAGCCGAACTCCGAGTAGTTGACCCACTCGTGCGTCTCGACCTTCGTCTTCTCCATCGAGTCGATCTGCTTGTAGATCTCGGTCAGCGCCTCGGCGTCGGTTGCGCGGAAGTAGCGACCGCCGGTGATCTCCGCCACCTTGGTCAGCGTGGCGTCGTCGACCGAGGCGGGGAGCGTGACGTAGCGGCGCCCCCACACCGGATCGTCCACCGGATAGGGCGCCTCATCCATGCTGCCGGCGCCGATCGTGTAGATGCGGACGCCGATCGAGTGGGCCAGCTCCGCCGCGGTGATCGGGTCGACCGAGCCGGCGTTGTTCTGCCCATCGGTCAGGAGGACGATGATCTTGCTCTTCCCCGGCACGTCCTTCAGGCGGTTGACGCCGTTCACGATCCCCATCCCGATCGCGGTCCCATCCTTGACGTCGCCGAAGTCGACCTCGTCCATCAAGCGCTTCAGCACCTCGTAATCGGTGGTGAGCGGACACTGGGTGAAGCTGTTCGAGGCGAAGACCACGAGACCGATGCGATCGTTCTTTCTTCCGTCGACGAACTGCTCGGCCGCCTGCTTGGCCACGTAGAGGCGGTTGTGCGGCTGGAAGTCCTCCGCCTTCATCGACCCCGAGATGTCGAGCGCCAGCACGATGTCGACCCCTTCGGTCGTCACCTCGACTTCGCGCTCGCCGAAGCGCGGCCGCGCCAGCGCAACCACCAGGAGCAGCAACGCGAGCAAGCGAAGGAGCGGGAGGAACGGCGCCACGCGAGTCTTGAGGGTCGCGCGCGGCCGAGGTTCGAGGCGCGACCACTGGGCGGCGGTCTCCATCCTGCGCGTGAGCCGTCGACGCAAGAAGTGGAGCAGGATCGGCACCGGCAGGAGGAGGAGGAGCCACGGAAAGGCGAAGCTCATCGCGTCACCTCCGCGGTCGGCGATGCGGGGGTCGGCGGCGGGAGCTCCGCCGCGGGCAGCGTGCCGCGCGCGCGATCGAGCGCCTCGATCGCGATCCGTCTCACCCAACCTCGCGCCGACTCGGCGTCCTGCCGCGCTCTTCGAGCAGTCGTTCCCCTTCGCGAATTTGACGAGATCCCCCGCCTCGAGCCAGGTGCCGAGCCACCGCTGATCATCGAGCGAGAAGCCGGCCCGCGCCGCTTCGTCCAGGATCTCGCTGCGCGTCCCTTCGACCGCCTGCCAGCGGAAGCGATCCTCGAGATAGACGCGGAGGAGGCGCGACAGCTCGACGTAGAAGTCCTTGAGGTCTTGGCGTCCGAGGAGCTCACCGGCGAGCAACCCATCCAGCCCGCGTTCGAAGGCCACCTCCGGGCGACCGGCGGAGGAGGAGGCGGAACGAACACCGCGGCCGCGCGCCGACCGAAGCGTCGCCAAAGGAGGAACGCGATGGCCGCGACCAGGAGCCCACCCGCCAGCCAGAACCACCAACGCTCGGGTCCGAGCGACACCACGCCCTTGACGCCGCGAAGAAACGAGAGATCGAGGGCCTTCGCCGGTCCGCCCTTCGCGCTCTTCTTGCGCTCCGCGTCGAGCAGGCTTCCGACCCGCACCGGCGTCGCGTTCGAGTTCGCGACCAGCGTGTCGTCGGCGCCCCGCACCCAGAGCAGCGGCAGCGGCGGAAACTCGAAGCGCCCCGGGGCGAAGAGCGTGACCTTCACCTCCTGGGTCAAGAGTGCTCGTCCCGCGCGGTTCGCGCGCACGATCGGATCGGCCGACAAGACCACGAACGGGCCGATGCTGTCTGCGATCTGCGGCAAGAGAAGCGTGGCGGCGTTCGGAGCCTCCGCTTCGATCCGGAGCGAGATGGGATCGCCGACGGTGATCGAATCGGGCGCGAGCGTGACCTTGAAGCGCAGCTCCGCCGACGGGGCGCGTGAAGCCTGAGCCGCGCCGAGCGCGATCGCTAGCAGCATCAGTGCAGGACACGCGCGGGAGAAGAAAGCCGAACGACGCCTCATCCGGTCCGCGCCCTCCGCCGCACGCGCCCTTCGAAGTAGCGATAGAGCGGCTGGATGTAGTCCCCGTCGAGCGGCAGGAAGATCGGGCTCTCTCCCGATCCGTGGAGTCGCCGCGGTAGCTCCTCGGTCTCGAAGCGTCGACGCGAGGCTGCGTGCTGGCGACGCACCTCGGGATCTCCCGAGTCGACCAGGCGCCGCACGCCGGTCTCCAGATCCTCCCACTCAATCAGGCCGACATCGGGGAGCGCGCGCTCCAGCGGATCGACCAGGACGAGCGGAGCCACCTCGTGTCGTCGCGCCGCGATCGAGAGGGCGGTCTCGTATCCCTCATCGTGGAAGTCCGAGATGATGAAGATGAGGCTTCGCCGCTTGAGCACGCGCACCGCCATCTCGAGCGCCGCGGCCAACGAGGTGCCGCGCGCCTCCGGCTTCCGGAAGAGCACCTCCCGCACCAAACGAAGCGCGTGCCGCCGGCCCTTGCGCGGGGCGATCCACTTCTCGGGCTTCTCGCTGAAGAGGAGCGCGCCCACCTTATCGTTGTTGCTCACCGCGGAGAAGGCGAGCACCGCGACCAGCTCCGCCGCCACCTCGGCGCGCGTCTTCTTGCCCGAGCCGAAGCGGGTCGAGGCACTCTGGTCGACCAAGAAGACGACCGAGAGCTCCCGCTCCTCGTGGAAGATCTTGATGTAGGGATGCTGCGAACGCGCCGAGACGTTGCGATCGATCAGGCGGACGTCGTCGCCCGGCACGTACTCGCGCACGCCGCTGAACTCGATACCTTGGCCTTTGAAGGCGGAGTGGTACTCGCCGGCGAAGACCTCCTGGACCAGGCGGCGGCTGGTGATCTCGACCCGGCGCACGCCGCGGAGAATGCGAAGCGCCTCGGCGTCTTCGTCCTCGTCGCGCGAGGCCGATTCGTCGATCCAAAGCGGCGCGTCGGCGCGATCGCCACCCAGGCCGAGGAAGCGATCACGCCAGATTTGAAAGCGGGACTTCATCGTCGCTACCTATCCGGGGTCGAGGGGAAGTGGCTCAGAGCCTCGCGCCTCACGGCACCGGCACGTGCTCCAGGATCTGGCGCACGATGTCCTCGGAGGTGACCTCCTTCGCTTCCGCCTCGTAGGTCAAAAGCACGCGGTGGCGCAGCACGTCGGGCGCGAGCGCCTTCACGTCTTCCGGTGTGACGAAGGCGCGCCCCTGCAGGAACGCGTGGGCCTTGCTCGCGGTGGCGAGCGAGAGCCCGGCGCGCGGCGAGGCGCCGAACGCGACCAGGTCGCCGATCTTCATGCCGTAGTCGCCAGGCTTTCGGGTAGCCATCACCAAATCCAGGATGTACTCGCGGATCTTCTCGTCGACGTAGACCATGCGGACGGCATCGCGCGCCTTGGCGATTCGCGCCGGATCGGCCACCTGGCGCACCGCCGGCACCGCCGCGCCGGTCATGCGCTCCAAGATCGCGCGCTCTTCTTCCTTGGTGGGATAGCCCACCTTGATCTTGAGCATGGTTGATCGACCGGCCTCGGGCAGCGGATAGGTCCTCCGGCCGATCGGATTTGCGCGGCCATCACGAGGAACGGTTGCGCAACGGGAAGGCCGCCCGTTCGATCGTCGTCACCTGCCGTTCCTGCATTGCCTCGAGCAGCGCCGATTGCACCTTGGCCGGCGCGCGCGGTTGATCTCGTCAGCCAGGATCAGGCTCGCGAAGATCGGGCCCTTGCGCGTCTCGAAGTCCGAGGTCTTGGGATTGAAGACCAGAGTGCCGGTCAGGTCGGCGGGGAGCAGGTCTGGCGTGAACTGAACGCGGGAGAAGCTGCAGCTCAAGGTCTGCGCGAGGGTCTTGACCGCGAGGGTCTTGGCGAGGCCCGGAACTCCCTCGAGGAGGAGGTGCCCATCGGCCAGGAGGCCGACCAGGAGGCGCGTGGTCAGGTTCTTCTGCCCGACGATCACCTTCGAGACCTCGTGCAGCACGTCCTGCGCGAAGCCGGCCTCGCTCTCGATCACGCCCTGAATCTGTCGAATATCGGGATGCACGCTCTCTCCTCCCGCTCACGTCCCGCCCATCGGCTCTGACTCGTTCCCGCGCGCCGGTCGAGCGCGCGGCCCGCAATGAAAGTTCGGTGCCGCGGCCGACACGACGAAAACCCGCGCAGCCAACCCCTCTCCCCTCGCCGCGCCTCACTCGTTGGAGCGGTTCGGGGTCCCCAATTGGGCCTTGTCCGATTTGGGTGGTCGAGAAAGGTTGCTCGCAGGTGCGGCGATGACAACCCGCTGAGCCGCCCGTCGGTTCCCGCTGGATCGGCCGGCAGGGTAGCACCTGGTGATGGAGAGGAAAAGACGCCGCCGCCTCGCGGGCGACGGCGCCTCCGATCGGTGTCGGGCTGGACTTAGAAGATGCTGGTGATTCCCTTCCACACGCTCTTGGCCGCGCTGGCCGCGCCGTCGATCACGCCCTCGGCCGCGCGCACCACGCCCTTCCCAGCCTCCTCGACCGCGTCCCCCACCTTGCCGTGGAAGAGGGAGTCCGCGGCCTTGCCGAAGTGATTGAACGCTCCCGAAATCCCAGCGCCGATCGAGGACATCCAGAGCCCGGGGGCCGCCATCAGATTCCCGAAGAGGCGCACCGGCCCGCGGAAGATTCGCGGAAGTCCCTTCCCCCAGTCGTCGATCTCGCGGCCGAGCGCCGAGAGCGCCCAGCCCGGCCCGGTGAGGGTGAAGCCGAATGCCGCGCCCAACCCACCGATCACGCCGTGGGCAAAGTCGCCGGCATCGCGCGGCGAGGTGACGCGGTCGAAGTTGTTCGCCAGATTCCACCAGTTCTCGCCGAGGTTAACCGAGTGCTCGGCGCCGTCGATGTTCCCCTTGGGCAGGCGATCGCCCGGTTTGCCGTAGACGATCATGAAGTTGTTGTAGCCGTCGCCGGTGCGGCGCCACTTCTGCTCGAAGACGTCGCGCGGCATGAGGTAGTCGCCGTTCCCGCCCTTCACCCACTTGTTCGCGTTCGAGTTGTCGTCGCCGTTCGGGTCGCGGACCTTCACGTACTCCTTACCGTCGATGGTGACGAAGCCGGTCACGATGACGTAGTGGTCCTTGTAGTTGACCCCGAAGTTCTTCCCCTTGTCGTAGGGATCGTCGAGCGACACCTGCACGGCGCGGCCCAGCGAGAGGTGGTGCTTGATGTCGTTGATCGAGGCGTTGTTGTACATCTCGGCGGTCAGCCCCTTCGAGCGGGCGAACTCGACTAAGTCGGTCGGGGCGGTGCCGAAGCCGTTGACGCGGCGAATCTGCTCGTCGATCTCGCGCTGCGAGATCGGCTGGCCGGTCAGGTACTGGTAGATCATGGCGAGGCCGGTCGTGCCGCAGGAGTTCTCACTC
>JAXLXQ010000076.1:0-10254 GCA_046327845.1 Candidatus Eiseniibacteriota bacterium
TCGGCGAACCCTGCCTTCTGCGCTTGACCGCGCAGGTTGTTGCCGTAGTCGAACACGATCGATCCGCGCTTTTGGAACTCCACCATCGCCCGGCAGTGAGTGGCCATCGCCTCCATCGAGCGACGGATGTACTCGGCCGGCTCTGCGCGGCGCAGGCGGAGTGCCGCGTCGAGGGTGAGTCCGTTCGGCACGTAGCCGTTCAGCTCATCATGCGCCGAGGTTTGATCAGTGACGAAGTCGGGGCGCGCGCCACGCGACAGCAACTCCGGCAAAAGATCGGCGGCGTTCCCCTCCACCCCGATCGAGAGCCGCTCCTTGCGCGCCGTCGCCTGCGCGATCCAGCGGAGCGCCTCGTCGAGCGAGCTGGCGGCGCAGTCGAGGTAGCCGGTCTCGAGTCGCCGCTTGATCCGACTCGGATCGACCTCGATGCAGAGAGCAACCCCATCGGCCATGGTGACCGCGAGCGGCTGCGCGCCGCCCATTCCTCCGAGGCCGGCGGTCAAGACCCACTTGCCCGCGAGCGTGCCGCCGGCCTGCTGGCGCGCCGCCTCCATGAAGGTCTCGTAGGTCCCCTGCAAGATCCCCTGCGTTCCGATGTAGATCCAGGAGCCGGCGGTCATCTGCCCGTACATGATGAGCCCTTGGCGCTCCAGCTCGCGGAAGTAATCCCAGGTGCCCCAGTGTGGGACCAGGTTGGAGTTCGCGATCAGAACGCGCGGCGACTCCGGGTGGGTGCGAAAGACGCCGACCGGCTTGCCCGACTGCACGAGCAAGGTCTGATCCGACTCGAGCGCGCGGAGGGAAGCGACGATCGCATCGAAGGCCTCCCAGCTTCGCGCGGCCCGGCCGGTGCCGCCGTAGACCACGAGATCATCCGGCCGCTCCGCGACCTCGGGATCGAGGTTGTTCATCAGCATCCTGAGCGCGGCTTCTTGCGGCCAGCCGAGGCACGATCGCTCGACGCCGCGGGGCGCGCGCACCGGGCGCGGACCGCTCCCCTTCCCACTCGAATCGCTGGGCATGCTCCCGACCTCCCGCGGTAGGCGTGCGACGTCAGTGCCGCATCGTTCCGCCGGCGCGATCGTAGTGCGGGGCTCGTCCGGAGGAAAGGAGGCGCTCGCGGGAAGCGCGGTTCGCCCCGTCGCGCGGCGCGAGGTCAGCGAGCGGCGAAGAACCCCTGCGCGTCGGCGGCGATCTCCTCCCAACTGCGGGTGGCGCGAAAGGGCAGGGCCACCGCCGCCTTGAATCGCTGCCCGTACCCCTGCTCGCCCAGGCGCGGATCGGCCACGACGAAGATTCCGCGATCGCCGCGGCGTCGGATGAGTCGGCCGAAGCCCTGGCGGAAGCGGAGCAGCGCCTCGGGGAGGAAATAGCCGCGGAACGGATCGATCCCCTCAGACTGCAGGCGCTCCCCGGTCGCCGCCACAACCGGATCGGTCGGGACCAGGAACGGGAGCCGCGCCATCACCAGCACCTCGAGCTCCTCGCCGGGAAAGTCCATCCCCTCCCAGAAGGTGGCGGCACCGAGCAGCACCGCGGGGCCCTCCTCGAGGAATCCGGCCTTGACCGCGGTCTGGCCGCCGTCGACACCCTGGGCGAGCAGGCGGATCCCGGTCTCCGCGAGCGGTGCGCGCAGCTCCGCCTCAACCCCTCGGAGCATCTCGTGCGAGGTGAAGAGGACCAGCATCTTGCGCCTCAGCCCCCGCGCGAGCAGGGCAAGGCCGCGCGCGAGGTTCGAACGGTAGCTCGCATCCCGCGGGTCGGGTTGCCCCGTGAGCAGATAGGCCGCGACCTGCTGCTCGAGGTCGAACGGTGTCGGGAGGAGCAGCGTGTCGTACTCGTCGGGACGAAGCCCCAGCTTCTTTGCCGGATGATCGAAGCGCCCTTCGAGCGAGAGGGTGGCCGAGGTCAGGATGAGCGACTGCTTCGATCCGAAGAGGCGCGCGCGCAGCTCTCCTCCAACGTCGAGCGGCGCGCTCCGGAGCGAGGTGCCGCGCGTCGTATCGGGTTCGATCCAGTAGACCCGGCCCGATTCGGTCGGGGTCAGGAGTTCCTCCAGGTGGCCGAGGATCTCGCTCAGCTCGTCGGTGCGATGGCGCGCCTCGAGCAGCGCCGGCGGTTCGCCGGCCGAGCTGTCGAGGGTGAGGCGGGTCGCGATCTGGTTCAGCACCGACTCGACCTTGACCAGGATCTCCCGCGTGCCGGCCGCCAGCTCGAGGCCGCTCGGCGGGAACGGATTCCGCTCCTCGCTCCCCGGGCCGAAGCGCAGTCGATCCGGACTCCGCGGGAATCGCGGAGCCTGCTTCAGCTCCTCCCAAAAGTCGCGCGCGGCGGAGAGAACGCGCGCGACTTCGACCTCGAGTTCGCGGAGGCGCGTGAGGTGGCTCTCCTTCCACTCGCCAGCGCCCTCGGCGCGGAGCAGGCGACGGAGAAGATCGGTCACTCCCGGTTCGCCGCGCCCTCCCATCCCCTTCAGCACCGCTTCAAGGGCCCCCTCGGAGACGGCGAAGGAGAGGGGTGCCTCGGCCGCGCGGGGCAGGTGGTGCGCCTCGTCGATCACCGCGGCCTGCCACTCGGGCAACCCCGAGCCCTGCTCGAAGAGGTCGACCATCAAGAGAGCGTGGTTGACCACGAGGAGGTGGGCGTCCTTCGCGCGGCGGCGTGAGGCCTTGTAGAAGCAGCCCGACTCGGGCATGCAGCGCGCGGTGCCGCAGGCGCGACCGTCGCTCGTGATCCGCGTTAAGACCCACTGATCGCGCGCCTCGAGGGAAGGAGCGTCACCGATGTCCCCGTTCTCGGTCGTCTCGACCCAGGCACCGATCCGGCGGGCGACGCGCTCGGCGTCCTGGGTCCCGCCGATCTCGTCCAGAAACTGACGGTAGCGCACCCGGCAGAGGTAATTGGCCCGGCCCTTGAGTAGCTCGACCCGAAACTCCCGGTCGATGAGACGCCTGAGGCGCGGCAGCTCCTTTTCCAGGATCTGGTCCTGCAGGGATCGGGTCTGGGTCGAGATGACGACCTGGGCCTTCCGGTCGAGGGCGAAGTACAGCGCGGGAATCAAGTAGGCCAGCGACTTGCCGACCCCGGTGGGCGCCTCCGCCAGGAGGGTCCCGCCGCTCCGCAGGGTCCGATCTACGCCCGAGGCCAGGAGCCCCTGTTCGGCCCGGTGCTCGTAATCGGGCGCCAGCACCCGGGCCAGCACCCCGCTCGGGGAGAAGATCTCCTCGAGTTTCCGCGCGTCCAACGCTGCCTCCTTCCGAAGGGTCGACCGCCCCGAGCGGGCCCCCGGGGGATCCGGCCCGTCGAGCCCGCGGAGCCTAGGGGGCCTCCCGGAGAGCGGCAAGCGGATTTCGTGCCGGCGCGCGCGGCATAAGGCAGATTTCTTTTCACCCGAAGCGTTCGAAGGGTTGACGACCGTCGTCGAGCTTTGACAAGATCGACCAAGCGAATCCATCCAACCGGATCACACTGCGTGCAGCCGCGATCTTGCCTTCGATTGACGGGACCGCGCGAGCGCTTCGGGCGTGGGTCGAGGTTGGGTGTAGCGGAATGATTGCACGACAGCCCGAGCGGTGGCGCGAGGGCTCGACACGAACGAGAGAGGGATTGCACCCATGATCCAGCATCAGGCGGCCAGGACGATCCGCGGGACGGTCGGACTTGCCGCGATCGTCCTCGCGTTGAGCGCGGGCGCGAGCAGCAACGCGCACGCCTACACCGGTATGCTGTCGTCGGTGACCGGCGGAATCCTCGGCACCGGCAACTGGGTTTTCAACCCGCAGAAGCCGGCGATCCTGCAGTGGACCATCACCAAGCTGCAGAGCGGCCTCTGGCACTACTCGTACACCTTCTCGCACCAGCGGAGCGAGACGAGCCACTTCATCCTCGAGGTGTGCAATAGCGTGACCACGAGCGATATCCAGAACGCGACGGGTGATTTCGGGTCCTGGTCGTTGGGCAATTTCTCGAATCAGAACGGCAACCCGGGGATCCCGGGCACGATCTACGGCCTCAAATTCTCGAGCGCGCACGGCAACACGTCGCTCTTCGCCTTCGACAGCTACCGCGCGCCGGTTTGGAAGGACTTCTACGCCAAGGGCGGCACGGCCGGCGGCCACGGCGTGAGCGCCGCGTGGAACAAGGGCTTCACGTCCAACGACGTCGATCCTTCCGAGGAGACCGATCCGACGGACGGGACGAACACCAACCACGTCCTGTCGCTCGGGTGCACCGATCCGGTGCCGGAGCCGGGCAGCCTGCTCCTCCTCGGCGTGGGATTGATCGGCGCGGCCGGGTTGGCGCGGCGTAAGAAGACCGCCTAGCCACCCGCGACCAAACGCAAAGAAGAAGAGCCCGGGTTCTCCCGGGCTCTCTTCGTTTCCGTCGGAATCGGGAGCGCGAGTCCGCCCCGTCTGTCGATCAAACGGGCGCGAGCCGCGCGGTGAAGTGACGCAGGAACGGCGCCTCGTAGGTCAGCCGCATCCCCCGCAGCTCGCTGCGTCGGGCGAAGATCAGCGACCACCTCGGCCACGTACTGAGCGGCTCTGGGTGTAGACGCGGCGAGGGATGGCGAGCCGCACCAGCTCCATCCGCGGGCCGATGCGCGCTCCGGTCTTGGGATCCCGCTTTCCGAACATGAGCGACCCGATCTCGACCCCGCGCACTCCCCCTTCGAGGTAGAGCTCGTCGGCTAGCACCTGACCGGGAAAATTCGCTCCGCGGAATGCGGCAGGAATGCGCCGGCATCCAGATACACCGCGTGGCTGCCGGCCGGGATGATCATCGGCGCACGCTGTTCCGCTGGAGCTTCTCCTCGAGGTACTCGACCGAGCGGATCCGGTAGAGCAGATACGACTCGTCCAGCACCTCGCGCAGCCCCTGCGCGATCGCCTCGAGGTCGCGGCCGGCCAGGCCGCCGTGGTCGGGAATCCTCCGTCAGGATCAGGAGATTGCGCGCCTGCCGCGCCAATCGTCGCCGTTGAGCGCGAGGAAGCCGCCGATGTTGGCCAGCCCGTCCTTCTTCGCGCTCATGGTGGTGCCATCCGCCCTTCGAAGATCTCGCGGCGATGTCCAGCACCGGGCGATGCTCCTGGCCTGGCTCGCGCCGCTTGATGAAGTAGGCGTTCTCGGCGAAGCGGCAGGAGTCGACGATGAAGAGCGTGCCGTGCTGGTGCGCGAGATCGCGCGCGGCGTGGAGGTTCTCGAGCGAGACCGGCTGTCCTCCCCCGCTGTTGTTGGTTACGGTCAGAATTACCGCGCGAACCTGCGGGCCGCGCTCCTTGAGCTCCTGCGCCAGGCGCTCGAGATCGATGTTGCCCTTGAAGGGATGCCACTGCGCCGGAACCGTCCCCTCCGGAATCGGCAGATCGATCAGGTGGCGCCGCCGACCAGATGTTGGCGCGGTATCGAAGTGGGTGTTCCTGGAGATAGACCGCAACAGCGATCTGGTTGATGGTGAAGAGGATCTTCGCGGCGCGCCCCTGGTGGGTCGGGATCACGTGCTTGAAGCCGGTGATGCGCTTGACCTCGCGCTCGAACTCGAAGAAGGAGCGGCTGCCGGCGTACGACTCGTCGCCGCGCATGATGCCGGCCCACCAGTTCGCCGACATGCTCGAGGTGCCGCTGTCGGCGGTCAGAGGAAGTCGACGCGCCGAACTCGGCTTCGAACAGCGTGGGCGAAGAGATTCCACCTCCGGCCGCTTCCAGAATACGTTCGGCGCTCGGCGCGCGTGGTCATGCGAATCGGTTCGACCGACTTGATCTTGAACGGCTCGAGGTCTTCCGGGCGTTGCACGCCATGACCAGTGCGGGAGCCGGGTCAATCGGGACACCGGCTTTTCCCAGCGTCCGGGCGGACTATCTTCTGCCGGGCTATGGCAGGAGGTGAATGAGATGCGGATGGGACTGGGGGCCGGCCAGGTGGCTGCGCCTGCGTGCTCGACTGGTTGAAGCAGGACGACGTCACCGAGGTGCGGGGTGGTCGACCTCGAGGATGCTCTGGCCGCGATGGCGCGCCGATTTCCCGATCCTCGGGTGAAGGTGGAGCGGCGCGACGTTGGACAGCAGGGCGAACTCGAGGCGTCGTCGCGGCTGCGCCGCGGTGATGAGCGCAGTCCATTTCCTGAACCTGCGGTCACGCGCGCCGCGGTCTCGCAGCGGGTCCCGATGGTCGACCTCGGCGGCAACACCGACGTGGTCTTCTTCCTCAGCGCGCGCTCGACGCAGAGGCGAAGGCCGGGATCGGGATCTTCCCCGATCAGGGCTTGGCGCCGGGCCTGGCCGGCATCCTCGCGGCGCACGGCGTTCGCGACCTTGAACCGGGCGCGCGGGTCGCGATGCGCGTGGGCGGACTGCCGCAGAAGCCGAGCGGCACGCTCAAGTACGCGCTGGTCTTCTCCATCCACGGACTCCTGAACGAGTACGCCGGCGAGGCGGTCGGCATCGAGGAAGGACGACTCGCCCGCCGCCCGACCCTCACCGGTATCGAACCGATCGAGTTCGCGGCGCCGGTCGGTCGCTGCGAGGCGGCCTACACCTCGGGGGGAACCTCCACGCTTCCCTGGACGCTCGGCGGCAAGGTCACGAGCCTCGATTACAAGACGGTGCGCTATCCCGGCCACTGGGAGCGGCTCGCGTTTTTGAAGGAGCTGGGACTTCTCGAGACCGAGCTACTCTCGCTCGGACGGATCAAGGTTGAGCCCCGCGAGGTGCTGGCGCGCTTGCTCGAGCCACTCCTGACCGTGCCTGAGGTGCGCGATCTCGTGGTCCTCCGCGTCACGGTCGAAGGGCAGCGCGGTGGCACGGCACTCCGACGCACCTACGAGATGATCGACTACTTCGATGAGTCGACCGGGCTCACCGCGATGATGCGGACGACCGCCTTCCCCGCCGCGGAGAGCGCGCTGCTCCTCGCGCGCGGGCGCATCGAAGCCAAGGGTGTTCTGGCGGCGGAAGAGGTGATCGAGGGAGGCGCCTACATCGACGCGCTGCAACGTCGCGGGCTACCACTCACGGTGAAGGAGGAGGCGCTCTAGCGCGCGCGTTCCTTGGTCTGCAGCACCTCGACGCAGCGCACCAACGCCTTCTCGCGGGTGCGGTCCTGGTACTTGCTGTAGATCACGATGAGGTGGCGCAGCGTCCGGATGACCAGTTCGCGCGGGCCCGCTTCGTTGATGTAGCTGTCCTTGAAAAAGAAGCCGGCGCCGGTCAAGTAGTGGATGCACTCGCCGCGGGTGAGGGTCTTCCCCCCGGAATAGGGGTCGATGTAGATCTCTTCCGGACCCTCGCCCCACTTGACCAGGAAGTGATTGGGCAGGCCCACCCCGCGGAAGTTGAGCCCCAGCCGCCAGGTCACGAGCAGGTAGACCGAGACCAGGCTGATCGGAATGCCGGTCCTGCGCTCGAGCACGCGGTGGAGCAGCACGCTGTCGAACTCGAACAGCTCGTGCGGATTTCCCATGAACCGCAGATCTTGGAAGAGCACGCGATTGATGGCCGCGATCTGCTCCGCGCCGGGCCGCTTCCCCTCGAGCTCTGGTTCGACCCGCGCCGCCACCGCGTCGAGCGCCGCGGACAACTCTCCCACCGCAAGATCGGGCTGCTCCAGCCGCGCGATCGCGTGCAGCCCCTCTTCGAGGTCGAAGTCCAGGTCGTCCAGCCGGGCCATCTCGGTCAACGCACGCTCGGTTTCGTCGAGCTGAATCCGCGCGAGCAGAGTGCGCACGCGGAGCCTCAGGCGCGGTTCCTTCGCCTCGACCGCCTCCAAGAGGAAGGGCTTGGCCTCGGCGCCGAGCGTCAAGATCTGCTCGCGCACCATCGCGAAGATCTTGGCATCCTCGTCCCCCAAGAGAGAGACCAGGGCTCGCACCTCGGTCAGCTTCGGATCGGGCATCGACTCTCCATCCTCGTTGCGAACTACTCTGCGACCGGTCAGACCTGAATCGGGTAGGACGAGGCTAGCAAAGCAAAGCGCGAGGTCGCAACCCAACGGCCACGACCTCGCGCAGAACTCTCGAAGGCTTAGCGCCGGGGAGTGGCGAAGCGGATGTAGTTGGGGATGGTCTGATAGGCGCGGGTGACGGTGATCTGACGCTGTCCGGCTGAACCGCTCGTCGCGTCGATCCGGATCTTGGCGTAGTGCACCTGGCCCTGATTGTCGGCCGGCGTGCGGATCGCGATGACCTTGCCCACGATGTCGCCGGAGGTGCTCCCCAAGACGATCTTGTCCGACCAGCCGGCATCGGTGGTGGTCGGATCATCGAAGCTGTCGAGCAGCTTGAGATCGGCGTTGCGCGAACTCCAGTCGGGGTCGCTGTTGCCGACCAGGTGCGGGCTCTTGATCGCGAGCGCGGCGGAGGAGGCATCGGACGCGCTGTCGGTGCCGAGGTAGAGATCGATCTTCGAGCGATTGTCGTTCGGACTGGTGCTGGTCATCGTGAGCACCTGGCCCAGCGCCAGGCCGAGGCCGCTCGCGTTGGGCGAGGCGAACTCCGAGAGGATGAGCGAGCCCGACTCGACGCGCCCGGCGGTGTTGATCTCCGACGTTGCCTCTGAGTAGTCGCTCCCCTTCTGCAGGCGCACCGCGTAGTAGTACTTGGTGCCGTTGGCCGCGGCATTGTCGTTGTAGCTGGTCGCGGCGATCGGCGAGGCGGTCAGGCGATGCTGGTTGTTGAGCACGTCCAGGGTCAGGCCGGCCATGCTGGTTTCGCCGCGGTAGACGACGTAGCCATCGGCGTTCGACGCGTCGGGCGAGGCATCCCAGTCGAGGGTGACCGCGTTGTCGCTGTTCAGGAAGGTCAGGTTGGTCGGCGGCGCCAGCTCGGTCGGTGGTTTGGTCGTTGAATCCTCACTGCAACCGCTCAGGCCGGTCAGGAGGCCACCCACCAGGAGGCAGGCGGACAGCCACACCTTGATCCCATGTCGTTCCATGATCTCGTCTCCTCTTTCCGGCTCGTCCCTCGCGGTGACATTCCCGCCGGTTGCCTTGGGTTCTCAGGCGGGCGCAAACCCCGCGCGGCCGCCGCCGAGAAGAGATACCATGTCGCCGTTCATGCTCCAAGGAGCGGAGAGCCCGGTGCGGAATTCCAGCAAGGAGACTCTGCGTGCGCCGCCGTCATCACTTCTTCGACCCGAACAAGTCCCGTTCGCTTCGCATCAACGACTGCCTCGCTCGCTTCCTCATCGTTCTCCTCGCCATGGGGGCGACGTCGCGGCCGCTCTGGGCCGATGAGGTCGAGAAGCCGCTTCCCCTCTCCTTCGAGCGCCCGGAGGTGACCCTGCTCCGCGCGCCGCTCGCCTCCGGCGACACCGATCCCCGCGATCTCTACGATGTCGAGCACTACCGACTCGACCTCACGGTGCTGCCCGACTCCGGCCGAATCGCCGGAACGATCGACATCGCGTTGCAAGCGATCGAGGATCTCTCGACCGTGGTGATCGACATGACGGACAACCTGGAGCTCCTCTCCTCGGTCAGCCGCCGCGGCCCCGCGATTCCGACCCGCTTGGCCGGCGGGCAAGTGCGCTTGGAGTTGGCCGAGCCGTTGAGCCCGGGCGAACGCGACACCCTGAGCCTCACCTATCGCGGCGCGCCCGGGCCGATCTACTTCGGTGGTTTCAACTTCTTCGGCCACCACGGAAGCGGAGACACCGCGTTCCCCTTGGTCGCCAGCCTCTCCGAGCCCGATCGCGCGCACACCTGGTGGCCCTGCAAGGAGAAGTTGACCGACAAGGCCACGACCGAGATGCGCGTGACCGCGCCCTCCTCGTATCAGGTGGCGTCGAATGGGCTCCGTGAGTTGCGCGTCGATCACGTCGACGGCACGGCCACCACCGTCTGGCGTTCCCGCTACCCGATGACCACCTACAACGTCTCGATCGCGCTCACGAATTACATCGAGTGGAGCGACCAGCACTTCTCGAGCGAGTGGGGTCACGAGCTGCCGCTGCAACAGATGGTCTTTCCCGAGGACAGCGCGGCGGCTCGCACCGATCTCTCCGCCACGTCGTCGATCATGAGCGCGCTCGAGGCGAGGCTCGGTCCCTATCCCTTCGCCGATCCTTCGATCGGGATCGAGAAGTACGGGCACGCCGAGGTGGTGTGGACCGGCGCGATGGAACACCAGACGATGACGAGCCTCGGCAACGGCTTCATCCGCGGAAATCACAGCGGCGACTGGGGCATCGCGCACGAGATGGCGCACCAGTGGTTCGGCAACTCGGTCTCGCCGGCCGACTGGAAGGACACCTGGCTGA
>JAXLXQ010000077.1:0-10052 GCA_046327845.1 Candidatus Eiseniibacteriota bacterium
CGCGCCGATCACGCGCGCTTCGGCGTCCTCGACCTCATCCCCCATGCCGCGGAAGACGTCCTCGAGGCGATGCCGCGCGAGGATGCCAACGCCGTTGTAGGTCTTCTGCCCGAAGACCTCGGCGCTGTAGCCCGCCTCCTCGATCGCGTCGCGCGGAAACTGGTCGTCCATGCACTTGAGCTCCTGCAGCATCACCACGTCGGGCTTCTGCCGCTCGAGAAACTCGAGCACGCGAGGCAGGCGGGCGCGGATCGAGTTGACGTTCCAGGTGACGACGCGCATGGGGCTCCTTTCAGTCAGATCGATGCGAGCGGGTCCGGCTCGTAGAACAGCTCGATGCGATTGCCTTCCGGGTCGTGGAAGAACACGGTCGAGTAGGTCTCGTCCCCCTCCACCTCGCCCGGATCGAAGCCGTGCGCGCGCATCGCGTCGACGCGGGCGCGCAGCTCCTCCAGGCTCGCGACGCGGAAGCCCAGGTGCATCTTCTCCTCGCGGAGCGGCGAGCCCGGGGTGAAGACGAGGAGGCTGCCGCCGCTCCAGAGAAAGCGGCCGCGCGCCTCGAAGCCGAGCGTCTGGCAATACCACCGCGAGAGCGCTTCGGGGTCGGCGGCGGGCAGATTTAGATGGTTGAGGCTGAGCGGTGCGGGCACGGTCTCCTCCTGATCCGCGGATCGAACCCGAACCGTCGGAGTGTCGGCGGTCGGGGGTCCTTGAAGCAAGCGCCTCGCCATTCCCGACCTTTCGCCCCGCGAGGGTCGCGGCGTATGGTGTCGGCGGCGCGCCCGACCGGCCGCGCCCGGCATCCCGGTCGCGCGAACAGGAGCACCAAAGTCATGCGAATCCTCTTCATCGGCGGCACCCTCTACGTCGGCCGCCACCTGGTCGAACTCGCCCTCGCGCGCGGCCACGAGGTCACCCTCTTCCATCGCGGGCAGACCAACCCCGGCCTCTTCCCCGGCATCGAGGAGCGGATCGGAAATCGCGACGGTGGCCTCGACGTGCTGAAGGACGACCACTGGGACGCCTGCATCGACACCTGCGGCTACGTGCCGCGTGTCGTGCAGGCAAGCACGCGCTACCTCGCCGGCTCGATCATTCACTACACCTTCATCTCGAGCATCTCGGTCTACAAAGACTTCGCCAAGCCGAACCAGGACGAGACGAGCGAGGTCGGCCGTCTCGACGACACGAGCGTCGAGGAGATCAACGTCAACACCTACGGCCCGCTCAAGGCGCTCTGCGAAGAGGTGGCCGAGGAGGAGATGCCGGGCGGCGTGCTCAACGTGCGCGCCGGGCTGATCGTCGGGCCGTGGGACACGAGCGATCGCTTCACCTACTGGCCGGTGCGGGTGGCGCGCGGTGGAACGGTGCTCGCGCCGGGCCGACCGGATCGCCTCGTGCAGGTGATCGACGTGCGCGATCTCGCGAAGTGGATCCTGGAGCGGGTCGAGGTCGCGACCACCGGAACGTTCAACCTCACCGGACCCGCGACGCCGATGACGATGCGCGACGTGCTCGAGGCCAGCCGCGCGGTCACCGGCTCGAACGCCGAGTTCAAGTGGGTGAGTGACGAGGTACTGAAAGAAGCAGGGGTCCGCGCCTATACCGAGCTGCCGCTCTGGATCCCCGACATGGATGACAGCTTCGTGGTGAAGCGCGCGCTCGACCTCGGACTCACCTGCCGGCCGATCGCGGACACGCTCCGCGACACGCTCGAGTGGGCGCGCACGCGACCCGCGGATCACAAGTGGCGGAACGGGCTCAGCGCGGAGCGCGAGGCGGAGCTGCTGGCGAAGGGGTAGCGCCCGCGGCGCCTCGATCACTCTCGCCCGCCGCGGTGCGGCTCAGACGGGGCGTGGGCAGCGTGAAGCCGCCGTTACTTGGCAGAGTTGTACAGCGCCTTCACCTTCCCCCACGACATCTTGGACACCGCGACCGGCGCGCACGACTGCACCTCGCAGCCGATGCCGAGCGCCTGGGTCGGCCCCCACACCACGCTCACGTTGTTCCAGCCGGAGGGATAGCCGATGCCGGGCGCGATGTTGGTCTTGGAGCAGCCGCCCGGGCCATTCAGGTCGGCCCCGACGTACCACTGGGCGATTTGCCCGGGCCACTGTGGCCAGAACCCAATCCAGACTCTCCCGTCGACGCAGCAGTTGTCGAGCGGGATGGTGTCTCGACTAAAGGCCGGATAGAACGCGGGGGCGCCGAGGTGGACACTATTGCGTAAGCACAGGACCGTACCGGGACAGCCTTCGTCGTCATCCCAGACATAAAGGTCGATCAACGACGGGGCGCCAAATCCCACCTGCGTGAGATCCAAAGCGATCGCGCAGACGCTCGCCTGGGTGGCCGTGTAGCACTCCGCCAGCGCACCGAAGTTCGGCACACGCACACCGCCATACTGCCAGTTGTATCCGGTCTCGTAGCTCGCATCCGCATTGAGGAGCAGCTGCCCGCAGGACTCATCACGCTCCCCCCGGATCGGCGGTTGCCTCGTCAGGGTGAGCCTTGCTGGCTCGGGTCCGCGGATGCCGCTCTTCTTGCCGGGAACGCACGGCGTGTTCACACAGAGTCCGTATCCACAAATGGTACCGGCCCCCTCGAAGGTTCCGCCCGCGGCGGCGCAGTCGCTTGCGTTCATCTCGACGCAGGTGTGATTGACGCAACAGGCGCCGAGCGCGCAATCGATCGAGGCGCACGCCACGCCATCGCCACGATAGATGCCGCCCTGCTCCTCGCACTCGACCTGCGTCAAGCGCTGGCACTGGCCGGCAAGGCAGCATGCGCCACGTCGACAGGGGAAGGCCGAGCAGTTCTCAAAATCACCGAAGTACTGCCCGCCGGCTGCTTCGCACTCGGCTCGGGTGATGTACTGGCAGTCACCGTCCACGCAGCACGCCCCCCACGGCGGGCACGGAACCGCCCAGCACTGCCAGTGGTCTCCGGCGTAGGTGCCGCCTTGAGCCAGGCACTCCGACTCTACCAACATCTCGCAGTGCCCATCGGGAAGGCAGCAGCCACCAGTCGGCGGGTCGGGAGTGCAGACGATCCCAGTGCACGACGCACCGTCACCGAAGTACTCGCCGCCTTGATCGGCGCAGTCGTCGGCGGTGCGCTGGGAACACTCGCCATGGAGGCAGCACGCGCCGGTCGGCGGGCAGGGTAATGCCGAGCAGGGCACACCTGGGCCATAGTAGTTGCCACCTTGCGCGAGGCATTGCTCGTACGGCCCGTCCACGCACTGACCGCTCGGCAGGCAGCATCTGCCCTGCGGGAGATTGGCGGGGCACGGCGCGTAGCCGGATTGGTTGAAGCCGAAGTGGCCAAGTTCGGCGATCGGGTCCATGACCACCGGAAGGCTGTCGTCGGTGAAGTAGGCGCCCAGCGCGGGAGGAGGAGCAAGGAACAGCGCGGTCGCCGCGCCCCCGTACGCGTAGGCGGCGAACCAATACACCTCGGTGAGCAGCGTCGCGGGCGGCGCGCTCCACGCCACCTCGGTCCCCTCGCCCGATGCCGGCCACTGCGCGGTGGTCTGCTCGAAGTCGGCGCAATTGCCGTGATCGATGACGACGACGTCGTTGTCGTATTGCACGCCGAAGGTCGCGCCGGCCAACTGGGGGCTCTGTCCAGCGCCGAACGCGGCCAGCGCGAAGATGACGATCGGCTGGTCACCGTCGGCGCGCGGGTTCGCGGTCTCGCAGGCGAAGAGGCCGGATTGGCCGCAGTAGCTGTGGACGCCGTTGCAGAACACAACCTGCGTGCTGTGATGGAGCAGCAGGACGCCACCCGCGTTCACCCCGGCGTCGGTCCGCGCCGCGATCAGGAGCGCGGTCAGCCCCAGGAACGCAGACATCCCCCGAATCGAACTGAGCGCGATGCGGATCACATTCCCCTCTTCTCTCTCACGGTGAGTCACGAGCGTCTTCAGCAGAACGAGCGCGGGGCCGGGGAGCTCACCGCGCGTCGTTGTACAAGGCCTTCACCTTCCCCCACGACATCTTGGACACCGCGACCGGCGCACACGATTGCACCTCGCAGCCGATGCCGAGCGCCTGGGTCGGCCCCCACACCACGCTCACGTTGTTCCAACCGGACGGATAGCCGATGCCGGGCGCGATGTTGGTCTTGGAGCAGCCGCCCGGGCCGTTGAGGTCGGCGCCGACGTACCAATCTGTGTACTGGCCCGGCCAGTTTCCCCAAGACCCGACCCAGAACTGACCGCTCACGCAGCACTCGTCAAGCGGCACCACGTGTCGCGAGAAGTCCGGCCAGATCGCCATCCCACCGGGATTGACGCCGTGGACCATGCACAGAACCACGCCAGGGCACCCACCCTCGTCGTTCCACACATAGACGTCCATGAGCTGACCGGGGCCGAAGCCGACCTGAGTGAAGTCGAAGAAGGCGGAGCAGACCGCGAGCTGATCGCCGGAGTAGCACTCGGCAAAGGCGCCGTAGTCGGGCGGTACCACTCCACCGAAGGCCCAACCATAGGCCCACTCGTAGCTGTCATCCGAGTGCAGGAGTGGCGTGCCGCATCCCATGCCACGTAACGTCGAAGTTGCAACGCTGCCCGGACTCTCGTCGGCGGCGCGCAACCGGCGGGTCGAGCGAATCAATCCTGTTCCCGGTCCGATGCGCGTGGCTTCGCGACCGACGACACCTCTCGACCTGCCGCCACCGCACGGCACGTTGACGCAGAGCCCGAACCCGCAGAACGTCCCCTCGCCCTCGAAGCTGCCGCCCGACGCGGCGCAGTCGCTCGCGTTCCTTTCGAAGCACGCGCCATCGATGCAGCACGCGCCGAGCGCGCAGTCGATCGACTCGCACGCCGCGCCGTCTCCTCGATAGATGCCGCCCTGCGCCTCACACTCCCCCTCGGTCAGCACCGTGCACCCTCCCGAGACGCAGCACGCGCCGATCAAGCAGGACACGGAGTAGCAGGACACGCCGTCTCCGAAGTAGTAGCCACCTTGGGCTGCGCAGTCGGCTTCGGTCAATTGGTGGCACTGTGTTTGGATGCAGCACGCGCCGGTTGGCGGAGGAGGCGGGCAGGGCCGCGCGGAGCAGGGTACGTTTGGGCCGTAGTAGCTTCCGCCCGCGGACTGGCAGGCCTCGTAGGTGAGCACCACGCACTCGTTGCTCGGGAGGCAGCAGCCGCCCACCGGCGGGGCCGCGGGACAGGGCGCTAAGCCATCCTCGTTGAAACCAAAGCGTCCGAGCGCGGAGATCGGGTCGACCACCGAAGGCACGCTGTCGTCGGCGAAGAAGGCGCCTTGCGTCGGGTGTGGGATGAGCGACAGCGAGCAAGCGGCACCGGAATACGCGTACGCCGCGAACCAGTAGACCTCGGTCAAGAGCGTCGTGCGCGGCATGCTCCAGGCTAAGGCAGTCCCCTCGCCGGAACCGGGCCAGTGTGAACTCGCGAGTTCGAAATCCGCGCAGGACCCGTAGTCGAGCACGGCCACCGCGTCGTCGTACTGCACCCCGAACACCGCGCCGGCAAGACGCGGCGTGCTTCCGCTGGTGAACGACGCGATCGCGAACACCACCACCAGCGCCTCCCCGTCAGCGCGGGTCTGTGCCGCCTCGCAGGCGAGAAGGCCGGATCGACCGCAGTAGCTCGGCTCGTCGACCGAGTACACGACATCGGGATTGGTGTGGAGCAGCAGCACGCCGTCGGAGTTCACGCCGGCATGGACAGGGCGTGGGACAGCGCCACCGAGCGCGGCGAAGACGAGCGCGAGCAGAGGTGCCACTCGAGTGATTCGCGAGATCACCCGAACAGTCTCGGATAGAGCGGGAGAGACCTCATCGCGCGAACGAATAACCATCCTCGGCCTCCTTCCCAGCAACGGCCGGTGCCGCGGGGAGACTGAGTCGAGCCGAACGGGCCTGGAGTCGGCCGAATCTCCGGCTGGTCGAAGCCGCGTCCGTGTGGTGCGACTTTCTCGCGTGTCCGAAGTTGACCCCAGACGCGCGAAACCTCGCGCAAAGACGATAGGCTTCGCGCGAGGTCCGCACCAAACGCTATTTGCTGAGTACCGCCGGAGCTGATCCCGGGGCGAGTCCCCTACGCCCCGTTCCTCGCCAACGCCTTCTGGATCGTCCCCGCGAGCCGATCGCCGCGGCAGTCGTCGCCCATCGCGACGAGCGAGCCGTCGCGCCCGACCATCACTGGGCTCGGGATCGACTTCACCAGGAACGCGGTGACGAGCGGGCCGCGCCAGTCCTGCTGATCGTAGACATGACGCCACGGCATCTCGTTCTTCGTGATCCACTCGCGATACTGCTCGGGCGTGGTGCGGTTGGCGTAGTCGAGCGAGATCGAGAGGACCTCGAAGCCCTGCTTGTGATACTCGGCGTACGCCGCCTTGAGGCCGGGTAGCTCCGCGCGGCAGGGACCGCACCAGGTGGCCCAGAAGTCGATCAGCACCGCCTTGCCGCGATAGTCGGCGAGCGAAACCGTCTTGCCGTCGAGATCGACCGCTTGCAGCGGCAGCGGCCAGAGCGCGCCGACGATGTCGGCCTGGAGGAAGATGCCGGCGAGCTGCTGCGCGCCTTCGTCGCTGGCCCACTTGCTGGCGAAGTCGCGCACGCGATCCTTGAGCGTCGCGCGCTGGTCACCGGCGTCGACGAGATCGAGCCACAGGCCGAGCGCGGCGGCCGAGCCTTCGTACTTACTGCCCGGAGTGACGCCGGCGAGGAACTGCCGCGCTGCCGCGACATCGGCGGCCCAGTGCGCCTCGCTCTTGTTGTCGGCGCGATGGCGGCAGTACGCGGCGAGTGCCGCGCGATAGCTGGCCTCGCTCTTTCCGTCCGCCGAGGTCGCGGTCTTGAGGTATGCGTTCGCTTCCTTGATCGTGGCATCGGCCACCGCACCCCACGACTCGTAGGGCGAGCGGATCTTCGCCACCGCGCGCACGCGCTCGAGCCCGTAGTCGAAGTCAGGCTGTCCGCTCTTCTGCGCCTTGAGCGAGGCGAGGCGGTGCGCCTCGAAGTCGTACTGCGCTTCGGTCGCCTCCCATGCTTGCCACACCTGGCGGTGCGCGCGCATCGTCTTCTGCTCTCGTGTGGACCACGCCTCGAGGCTGTCGGAGTTCGTGATGACGTTCTTGTCGCCCGAGTAGTCGGGGATGCCGTTCGCGAGCTTCATGTCGCCGGCATCGCGATTGGCCTCGGCCGACTTCAACAGCTCTGCGAAGCGGGGATCGGCCTTCAAGGGATCGAGGTCGGTGTCGTACTGCAGCTGCTCGGGGTCGTCGAAGCCGTTCGCGACCGTTGCCTGGAGCGCGGTCAGCGCCTGATCGACCTGGCCCTGCCGCGAGCGGGCGCACGCCTGGTTGTAGTGCGTGAAGCGCGCCTTGGGAATCAACGCGTCTTGCGCGTCGAAGACTTGCACCGCCTCATCGAACTTCCCGGCCTCCATCATCGCGTAGCCGGAATCGGAGAGCGCGCTGTACGCCTTGAGCGTCGCGAGGTCGTAGTGCTTCGGCGAGGCCGGTGCGGCGGTGGCGGCAGGCTTCGGCTCGTGCGAGGTGCAGGCGGCCAGACCGACGAACAGAGCGGGTACCCAGGCGAAGCGTGGAAATCGCATCTCAACTCCTTCTAGGGAGGGAAAGGCTGTCGCCCGACTTTCTGCGCGCCGGCGGGATCGCGAAGCGCGGGCTTGGAGTCTCCTGCGGGCAGCGCGCGACAGGCTCCCGCGTGTTCAACCTCGGAACGGGCCGATGCTACGGCCCCAATTCGCCGCTGTAAACCCCTCGACTCGCGGGCGTACACTTGTCGCGGCAATGCGCTGGTCCTCCTTGGTCAGACTGAACGGGGAGCGGCCGCCCCCCGCATTGCCGCCGCAACCTCAAGGAGCCGGACTATGCGCAACTCCGCCTGCTCGCCGCGTCGTCTTCCCCTCGCCGCCCTCGTCGGATGCTCGATCCTCGCGTCTGTCGCGGCGGCGGGCTCAGCGCTCGCCGGACCGAACGTCGGCGGTGTGTTGATCCTCCACTACAACCCGGAAGTCAACGCGACCTGCGATTCGAATGGTCCCTTCTGCGGGCAGAGCGGACTCGCCACCTGCGACGCGGCGATCACGCGCTACAACACCAGCGAGCACGTGGATCATTGCCCGACGCTCTTTGTTCTCGCGGCCTTCCCAACCAACGGACATCCCCGAGTGAAGGGCGCGACCTTCGGCTTGGACTATCCCTCAGGGTCGGTCGAAATCTCAGAGTGGGCGTCGTGCGCCGACTTCGAGCTTTCGCAGAACGGTTGGCCGGCGCCCGGCACCGGTACCGCGCTGACGTTCTTGCAGACGCAGCAGAGCATACTGGTCGAGCTCTATCAGCTCTCGGCCTGGAACGTGGACGGCAACCCGGCGAGCCTTCGCCTGATTCCGCATCCGCTACAGGGCGGCTACTTCGGCGACGACTCCATCCCCGCGCTGCTCGACGAGGTCACCGGCTACGGCGAGATGGGCTTCGATCAAGACGGTCTGCTCCCCTGCCCCGGCTTGCTGCCGGCTTCGGGCGCCTGTTGCTTCCCCGACGGACACTGCGAATTCCGCTTGGCCTCGCGCTGCACCGGTCCGGGCGAAACCTTCCAAGGAGACGGGACGAGCTGCACCCCGAATCCTTGCACGCCCGTCTCCGGCGCCTGCTGCATGGAAGACGGCAGCTGCCAGGAAGTGCAGTACAACTACTGCCTCTCGCATGGCGGAATCTGGCACGGCTACAGCTCGCACTGCGTCGACGTGACCTGCGCGCCGGGCGGCGCCTGCTGCTTCACCGACGGCTCGTGCGTGATCTACACCTCGAGCGCCTGCACGGCGCACAGCGGCACGTATCAGGGCGACGGCACGGTGTGCAATCCGAATCCCTGTCCGCAGCCCGGCGCCTGCTGCTTCCCCGATGGCCACTGTTCGATTCGGCAGGAGAGCTACTGCCAGACGAACCACGGTGTCTTCCTCGGCCCGCAGGTGCCCTGCAATCCGAATCCTTGCCTCGATCTTCCGGGTGCGTGCTGCCTGGCGCATGGCGGCTGTCAGTTGCTGCTCGCGACGGAGTGCGTGAGCACGGGCGGAATCTTCTACGGCTACGGCGTGGCGTGCGAATCGGTGACCTGTCCGCCGGTCGGCGCCTGCTGCCTCGCCGACGGCAGCTGCATCGATCTCTTCCAGAGTGCCTGCCAGAGTCAGCACGGGATCTACGAAGGCGACGGCGTGCTCTGCGCATCCAACCCGTGCCCGCCCTCCGGTGCCTGCTGCTTCCCCGACGGATCCTGCCTGCCGATTCCCGGCTGGTCCTGCACGCAGCAGCAGGGCAGCTACGCGGGCGACGGCAGCGCGTGCGATCCGAACCCTTGTCCGCAGCCGTGCGGACTCGAGCCGATCATCCATCGCGAGAACGCACCGGCGCCGTTGCCGCGCGGTGCGCGCTGGCCGACCGGCGACACGTCGACCTCGGGGAACGACGGCCCGAATCACAACGGCGTGCTGCTGCTTCACACCAACGCGAGCCTCGTCTACACGTCGGATCAGAACACGTACTGCGGTGAACTCGGCATCTCGAGCTGTGACGAAGTGGTCGCGCGGCAAGATGGGATCGACCCCGCGGTGATCTTCGTGCTGGCGGCATTCCCGCTGCACAGCCACCCGCGCCTCGCGGGCATCACCTTCGGCGTGACCTACGGCAACTGCGTGGTGCTCGACTCGTGGGGCGCCTGCGCCGACTTCGAGATCGCGACCTCGGCCTGGCCCGCGCCGGGCGAGGGAACGGCGCTCACCTTCAACGTCGCGCGCACCACGTTGCTCAGCGACGTCTACTGGTTCGGCGCCTACGCCTACGACAATCGCATCGACGCGATGACGCTGATCCCGCACCCGACGCAGGGCGCGTTCTTCGCGGACGACAGCACGCCTTCGGTCCTGGATCCGATCGCGTTCCTTGGGAGCTTCGGCTTCAATCGGCAGGGCGCGACGCAGTGTCCGACGCCGGCGCCGCTGACCGGGGGATGTTGCCTCCTCACCGGTGAGTGCATCGTGACGACCCACG
>JAXLXQ010000078.1:0-9864 GCA_046327845.1 Candidatus Eiseniibacteriota bacterium
CGTGGCCTTGGTGTCGAGCGGGCCCGGCGCGTAGGTGCGGTCGCCGGTGCGCGTGAAGGCGGGGTTCGAGACGTTGTGGCAGGTGCCGCACATCTCGCTCGACTTGTGGAAGGGGGAGACGAGCGTCGGGTGCGGCGCGCTCACCGTGAAGGGCCCGCGACGACGCGACTGCGGGTCCGCCACGTACATGCCGTTTCCGAACTCGTTCGGGCGATCGTCGGGCAGCAGCGCATTGATGATCGCCTGATCCTCGACTGGGTTCTCGCCCGCCGCGTAGATCGGATCGACCGCGCGATGGCAGGGATCGCACCCGACGCCGTCGCGATCGGTGCCGTTGAGCGCGGTGCCGCTGGTCGGATTGCTGCGGCCGCTCATCCATCCCCCCGGTGTGTGGCAGCGAAGACAGAGATCACCGGCGCCGGGGGCGTCCTGCTCGGCCACGGTGAGGCAGGCGAAGAAGATCGGATCGCGCGCAGCCTGCGCCATCATGCTGCCCTGAAACGTGTAGTCCGGCTCGGTCGTGGGGGCGTAGCCGCCGTGGCAGGTCCCGCAGAGGCTCCGAGCTTGAAAGGTGCCGGCGCCGAACGGCTGTGTCCCGGGTTGGTGGAAGTCGCGAAGCGTCGTCGGCACCAGCCCGATCGCGGGTCGAGCGATGGTAAAGACTGCGTTCGACATGTCTTCCCCGGCGTTCCCCTCAATGTCGCGCGCGACGATTCGCACACGGGTTTGGGTGCTGGGCGTGAGGTGCACCGGCCAATTCCAGGTGCCGGTGTTGTAGAGATCGCGCGCGATCTGCGTCCACGGCGCGGTCTCACTGTCGCGGTAGTAAACGTCCACTGCGGTCACGTCGACATTGTCGGTGGCGACATAGGTGACCGCGACGGTCGTCGTGGCGACCAGCGTCTCGCCTCCGTTCGGGCTCAGCAGGGTCACCGTTGGCGGCTGCGAGTCCGCCCGGGCCAAGCCGGCGGCGGTCGCGAGCACGAGGAGACCAAGCAGGCGAATTCGTCCGCTTTGCATGCGATGTGTCCTTCGAGCCGGGGTGGTTGGTACTGCCCACGCGCTCCGCGCGAGGGTTGGCTCGCGAGCAGGCTGTCAGCGGGCCGCGTTCAATTGGACCATTTTGATTCGACCCGGTTCAAGCCACGCGGCTCGCGCAGAAGGTGGGTTCAATCGCCCAAGCAGCACGCGGTCGCGTGTGACGGAGGCCGCTTGGTGTGGCATCTCCAGCACCGCGGTGTTGGAGGTCAGGCAGGCACGCGGAATCGGGCTCGCTCCAGAGCGAGGGACTCCCGGCGAATCGAAACGGGTTCCGCCACTTCCGTGCCGCGATCTTTCATCTGGCCCTCGGCACGGCGCTTGTGAGGAATCCGGCCGGCGCCTGGGAGGTCGATTTGCTGGCAAAGTCCGTCCGACCCGAACCGTGGCTCTTCCTCATCATCGCTGCCTTTGCGTCGGGATCCTCCGCAACTTCATCTGCCCCCGTTCCCGCGCCGCCGTTCGAGCGGACGATTGACCGAGTGCTCGCGGAGGCGCCTGATCTCGATGCCTTCGAAGAGCGGCTCGAGGCAGCCCGCGCCCGGATCGGCGCGGTCGGCGGACTTCCTCCCCTCTCCCTGGATCTCCTCGCTCACGACGACACGGCGGAGCGTTCGATCACGCCGGAGATCGAGGCCCGCCAGTCGCTGGCGCTCGGAGGTCGGCGCGGTGGGCAGGTCCGATTGGCGCGAGCGGAGCTACTGGGCGTCGAGGCGCGGCGCGAGCTGGCCCGACGGGACGCGGTGCGCCAGGTGGCGGAGGTTTACGCGCGGCTCTACGCCATCGAAGTCGAGCGACAGACGCTCGAGGCCGGCCGCACGGTTCTGCTCGCGATTGCCGCGCAAGTCGAGGCGAGCTACGCGAGCAAGGGTGGTCCGCTCTCGGAAGCGGCGCGGGCCGAGGTCGAGATCGCGCACCTGGACCAGCGACTGATCGATCTCGAGGCGGATCGCGCGACCACGGCCTCGGCCTTGGAACCGCTGTTGCGCGACGGCGAGGCGGTCCGCGACTGGCAGGTGTCGTCCCTCCCCGCCTGTGCCGTTGACGTCGACTCGGTCGCGGCGCGCGCGGAGCGAAACTCCCCGGAAGTCGGAATCGCTCGCGCCGAACTTCGAGCGGCGGAGCAGCAGGTGAGGCTCGCCCGCGCGGAGCAGAGCTTCGACCTCAGCATCGGCGCCGGTCTGGCGAAGCCCGAAGGCCGCAGCCCCGAGATCACCGCCGCGGTCGGCCTCGAACTTCCCCTTTGGTCGCGCCGCCCCGAGGCGACCCGCGTGATGGAACACGAGCAGAAGGCGGCGCTCTCGACGCTCGAGGCGGAACGCACCCGGGCACGAGCAAGCGCGGGCGGAGAGCTGGCGCGCTGGAGCTGGGCAGAGCAGCAGAGGGCGCTCCTCGGCGATCGAATCCTCCCGCTCGATGAATCGACCTTGGACCTCGCCCGCTCCGCCTACAGCTCGGGCCGGGGAGAATTCAGCGCCGTGCTCGACGCCTTCCGTTCGTGGCTGGACGATCGCGCGCGCCTCGCGGTGATCGAGTCCGAACGCTTTGTTATCTGGTCGCGCATCGAGAGTCTGACCGCGCCGCTCGAGCCACTCTCATCTCCGGAGGATCCATGAAGCACTTCATCGTTCGATGGGGGGGCGGCGTCTGCGCCGTGCTCGCGCTCGCCCTGCTGCTCGGTGGAATGATCGGGCTGTTCGCCGGCTGTGAACGGCACGCGACGGCCGGCAAGTACTACTGCCCGATGCACCCGACCTACGTGTCCGACCGACCGGGCGACTGCCCGATCTGCAACATGCGTCTGGTGCCGGTGCCGGCCGGTGGTACCGGTGCGACGGGGGGATCGGGGATGACGCCCGGTTCCGCCGCGCCTTCCGACACGACGCATCACGCGGGCGAGATGTACTCCTGCCCGATGCACCCCGAGGTCACGAGCGACAAGCCCGATCGTTGCCCGAAGTGCGGGATGGACCTGGTGCGGACTGCACCAAAGGCGAAGGACCAGGGAGCCATGCCGGACATGGCCCCGCTCGACCTCACGGCGGAGGAGATCGAACTCGCCGGCGTTCGCACCGCGCCGGCAGTGCGCGGCGCGCTGGGCGCCGAAGTACGCGCGGTCGGGACGGTGGTCCCCAACGAGCGAATGGTCCGCACCGTCAACGCGAAGGTGGGTGGCTACGTCGAACGCCTGCTCGTCTCGACCTCGGGTCAGGCGATCAGCGCGGGACAGCCGGTGCTCGAGCTGTACTCCCCTGATCTGCTCGCGGCGCAGGAGGAGTTCGTGCACGCGTTGACCGCGGTCGATCGCTCGGCGCCGGAGCTGCCGGAAGCAAGAGAGAGCGCGGAGCGGCTGCGCGACGCCGCGCGGCGCCGGCTCGAGTTGTTGGATGTCTCCGCCGCGGCGATCGCGGCACTCGAACGCGATCGCCGTCCCGACCGGACGGTCACGCTCTATTCCCCCTACGCGGGGTTCGTCCTCGCGAAGTCGATCACGCAGGGAGCGGGCTTCGAGGCGGGTGCGCCGCTCTACACCGTGGTCGACCTGTCGTCGGTCTGGGTCGAGGCGTCCTTCCACGAGCGGGAGGCGCGTCTCCTTCGCGTGGGGCGGTCCGCCCGCATCGCGTCCGCTTACGACCCCGGAGTCACGCGGAGCGCGGATGTGGTGCTGGTGTCACCGGAGTTGGATCCGGTGACGCGTACCTTGACCGCCCGCTTCGAACTTTCCAACCCGGACCTGAAGCTCAAGCCGGGCATGTTCGCCGAGGTGAGCCTCGCGAGTGAGAGCACAAGCGCCCTGCTCGTACCCACTGACGCGGTGCTCGACAGCGGACGCCGCCAGGTCGTGTTCGTTCAGGTCGCGGATCGGCGCTTCGAGCCCCGCCAGGTCGTGCTCGGACAGCGAAGCGGCGAGATGGCCGAGATCGTCTCGGGCTTGGCCGAAGGAGACCGCGTCGTGGCCCGCGCCGCGTTCCTGCTCGATTCGGAGTCGCGCATCCGCGCGGCGGTGAGCACGACGACCGCCGACCTCGAACCGGCGATGCCCGGCATGGGCCACTAGAACGTGATTGAACGGCTGATCGAGTTCTCGGCGCGACGCCGTATCTTCGTCCTCCTGGTGGTGGCCGCGCTCTGCGTTTACGCGGTGCACACGCTGCGGACGATTCGACTCGATGCCCTCCCCGATCTGTCGGACACCCAGGTCATCGTCTATTCGCGGTGGGATCGATCGCCCGACGTGCTCGAAGACCAGGTGACCTACCCGATCGTCTCCGGTCTGCTCGGCGCTCCCAAGGTGAAAGCCATCCGCGGCTTCTCCGACTTCGGCTTCTCCTTCGTCTACGTGATCTTTCAAGATGGAACCGACATCTACTGGGCCCGCTCGCGCGTCCTTGAGTACCTGAGCAAGATCAAGCTGCCGGACGGTGTCCGCACCGAACTGGGCCCCGACGCGACCGGTGTGGGATGGATCTACCAGTATGTCCTGGTCGATCGAAGCGGCACCCACTCGCTCGACGAGCTGCGTTCGCTGCAGGACTGGACCCTTCGCTACGCGCTGCAGTCGGTGCCGGGCGTGGCCGAGGTTGCGTCGCTGGGTGGATTCGAGCGCCAGTATCAGATCACCGTCGACCCGGTGCGTTTGGCGGCCTATCACATCTCGGTCGACGAGGTGATGGACGCGGTGCGCGCATCTAACGACGAGGTGGGCGGCCGTCTGGTCGAGTGGAGCGGCACCGAGTACATGGTGCGCGGACGAGGTTACGCGCGGACGCCCGCCGATTTCGAGTCGATCGTGTTGCGCGCCAGCGACACCGGCGTGCCCGTTTTGCTCCGCGACGTGGCCCAGGTGGGGATCGGGCCGGAGATCCGCCGCGGCGTGGCTGATTGGAACGGCGAGGGAGATCACGTCGGCGGCATCGTCGTGATGCGCCATGGCGAGAACGCGCTCAACGTGATCCGCGCGGTCAAGGACCGCATCATGGAGCTGGCCCCGTCGCTCCCGCCCGGCGTCGAGATGGTTCCGACCTACGATCGCTCCGATCTGATCACCCGCGCCCTCGACACGCTGAAGCACGAGCTTGGCATCGAGATGCTGATCGTTTCGCCTGTGATCCTGCCTCGGCATATCCCCTCGGCCGTCGTTCCGATCGTGACGATCCTACGTGGTGTTCTCGGCCTTCATTCCGATGAAGCTGCTCGGTGCGACCGTGAACATCATGTCGCTCGCCGGCATCGCGATCTCGATCGGCGTGCTGGTCGACGGCGCGATCGTCGAGGTCGAGAACGCGTACGAACAACGTCTACCTGGTGGAATGAGGCCGGGCGCCCGGGAGACTTTCACACGGTGCGGCTCGAGGCGCTGAAGGAAGTCGGCCTCGGTCTTCTTCCTCGTTGCTCGTACATCGGGGTGGCGTTCCTACCGATCTTCGCACTGGTCGAGCAGGAGGGGCGTCTCTTCAAGCCGCTCGCCTGGTCGAAGAACCTGGCGATGCGATTCGCCGCGCTGCTCGCCGTCACGCTCGATCCCGCGATGCGAATGCTCTTCACCCGCGTTGACGGTTTCGACTTCCGCCGCGCTGGCTCGCCTCGCCTCGGGTGCGCTGGTCGGCACCGGTCACGCGGAGGAACGGCACCTGATCAGTCGCGCGATCCACCGCGGGCCGGCGAGCCTGCCCGTCGATGGGTCCTCAGGCATCCGCGATCTTCACGATCGGCACGGCACTGACGATCGTCGCCCTCTCGCTCCCGGCCTACTTCCTTGGTCTCGGTCAGGAGTTCATGCCGCCGTTGAATGAAGGCTCGATCCTCTACATGCCGACCACCCTGCCGGGAATCTCGGTCGGAGAGGCGGCGCGCCTCTTGGAGACGCAGGACCGCGTGCTCAAGAGTTTCCCCGAGGTGGAGTCGGTGCACGGCAAGGCAGGGCGCGCGTCCACCTCGACCGACCCCGCGCCGCTTTCAATGATGGAAACGACCGTGATGCTCAAGCCGCCTTCGGAGTGGCGATCGCATCCTCGCTGGTACTCGCGCTGGCTCCCGGAGGTGATGAGGCCGCTCGTGCGTCCCTTCTGGCCCGATCGCATCACCTGGGACGAGCTGGTCAGCGAGATGGACGCGAAGCTCCGCATCCCCGGGGCGACGAACGCGTGGACCATGCCGATCAAGGCGCGAATCGACATGCTCTCGACCGGCGTCCGCACTCCGGTCGGCGTCAAGGTCCTGGGCCACGATCTCGAGCAGATCGAGGAGGTCGCGACCGCGATCGAGGCGACCTTGAAGAGCGTTCCGGGCACTCGCAGCGCCTTCGCCGAGCGCGTGGCCGGCGGCTACTTCCTCGATATCGAGCCGCGTCGCGAGGCGCTCGCGCGTTACGGCCTCTCGATGGACGATGTGCACCGGGTGATCCAGAGCGCCGTGGGTGGCGAGAATCTCTCGACCGTGATCGACGGGCGGGCGCGTTATCCAGTCAACCTCCGCTACCCGCGCGAGCTCAGAGACGACCCCGACCAACTCGCCCGCGTTCTGATCGACACTCCCCTCGGTGCGCAAATTCCACTAGCGCAGGTGGCGGACATTCGCGTCTCGACCGGCCCTTCGATGGTGCGCGACGAAAACGGCTTCGTCGCCGGATACGTCTTCGTCGACGTCGCCGGGCGTGACATCGGTCACTACGTCGACGAGGCGAAGCGTGCGGTGGAAGCGAAGGTCTCCCTACCCGCCGGCACCGTGCTTCTCTGGAGCGGCCAATACGAGAACATGATTCGCGTGCGCGAGCATCTCCGACTTGTCGTGCCGATCACGCTCGCGCTCATCTTCCTCCTGCTCTACGCGAACACGAGGTCCGCGTTCAAGGCGGCGGTCGTGATGCTGGCGGTCCCCTTCTCCGCGGTCGGCGCGGTCTGGCTCTTCCACATCCTCGGCTACAACGTGTCGATCGCCGCCTGGGTCGGGATGATCGCGTTGCTCGGCCTGGATGCGGAGACCGGCGTGTTCATGCTGCTCTTCCTCGACCTCGCCTACGACGAGGCCGAGCGCGACGGACGTTTGCGGAACGCAGGAGAACTGGACGAGGCGATCGTCCACGGCGCGGTGAAGCGGGCACGACCTAAGATGATGACGGTTGCCGCGGCCTTCATGGGCCTGCTGCCGCTTCTCTGGTCCACTTCGGCCGGGGCCGACGTGATGAAGCGAATCGCCGCCCCCATGATCGGTGGACTCGTCACCTCCTTTGCCATGGAGCTGCTAGTCTACCCCGCGATCTACAAGCTCTGGCGAGGCGGTGCGCTGAACCGTGCGCTCGATGCGAGGAAGCTGACGACGTGACGCGACACCGAGCGCGCACAGTCCTTGGTCTCACCGGCGCGGCACTCGTGCTCGTAGTTTGGGCATCGCGTCACGCCGGCGCGTGGTACGGGGACTGGAAGGGTGACAATCCGGTGCGACGCGGAAGGGGCCTCGCGGCGAGAGAAGGATGTTTTGCCTGCCACCTCTCGGAGACGGGGCGTGAACTCGCCGATCCCGGCACGAAGTTCGAGACCATCCCGAGCTTTCGCGGCGGCAACCTGATGATGTACGCGATCGACAAGGATGGGATCGAGCGATGGATCCGCGAGGGAAGCGCCGGCAGCGATCGGACCCCGCGCATCCCGATGCCCGCGTTTGGCGACCGACTCAGCAAGAGGCAGATCGAGGATCTGGTCGCGTTCGTCCGCGCCTGCGACGGCATGATGCAACCCTCCGGAGGTTCGGCCGCGGAAGGTCGTCGATTGGTGGTGGAGCGTGGCTGCGAGTCCTGCCACGGGCTCGAGGGCTCGGGCGGGATCCGTAATCCCGGGTCTCTGACCGGGACGGTGCCGGGATGGCTCGGCTCGGACTTCTCCGAACTCGTCCGGGATCGCGAGGAGTTCGACGAGTGGTTGGAGGACGGACGCTCTCGGCGTCTCCGCGCGAATCGATTGGCCTCGTTCTTCCTCGACCGCTCCGTACTCCGCATGCCGGCGTACGCGGGGGGGCTCTCAACAGACGATCGAGATGCGCTTTGGTCCTACGTCGCGTGGCTGCGCGAGCCGCGCCCCGCCCAGGAACGCGCACCTTGATTCGGATCTTCCCATCGCGCGTCGGGTTGGAACCGTGCCCAGCTCACTCAAGGCCCCAATGATCGCAATTTCACTTCGAAGGAGAAGAATGATGAAGAAGATCTGGATCGCGTTGTTTGCCGCCGCCATTCTGTCCGCCCCCGTGACCCGCGCGGTGCTCGCCGATGAGCACCAACACGAACACGCCAACGCGGCCGCAGCCGAAGCGAAGGAGACAAAGGCCACGGTCACGGGTGAAATTGTGGATCTCGCCTGCTTCCTGGGCCACGGCGCCAAGGGCATGGAGCATCAGAGCTGCGCGCTCAAGTGCCTGAAGGGTGGTCAACCGATGGGCCTCCTCACCTCCGACGGGTCGGTCTACCTCCTCATGGCCAGCCATGAGGACGACAAGCCGTTCAACATGGCGAAGACCTACGCCGCGCTCCAGGTATCGGTGACCGGTCCGGTCGCGCAGGGTGGCGGCCTCAAGGCGCTCACCGTCGAGTCGGTGACGAAGCTGTAGGCAGGCGTCGAGGGTGCAGCGCCATCGTCGCAATTTCGTCCGGCGGACGTCTGCTCCGTCGGATCTTCGACGGGGCGCGTGTACCCGCGGCGGGGTGGCGTCGCTGGATCGCTAGATCGGCGACGGAAGACGATCGCGGCGCGGGCTCGTTTCCCACGATTTCAGACGAGATCGACCGCTCCCGGCGGAAATCTCGTCAATCGTCGGCGAACAGCCCAGCACCGATCGGAGACGGCACGGCTCTTACTCATAGACACACGTACGTCGTTCCTTTGACGGCGTGAGACCCCTGGTGGAGGGCCCGCGACAGGCCGCGGGTCCTTCGCCAGTTTCCAAGAGCCAGGCTGGGCGCCGGTTCGATCCCACCCGAGATCCTCCCGGATTCAGCAGGTCAGCTTCCCGGTTCAGAGCCCCGTTCGAGTCGGATTGGCGCCCGCCCGGCTCGTTCTTTCGTCCAACACCGGAGCGCGCGACGGCACCCTTGCTTCGCCACACTCGCCGCTCGCCGAGAACACGCTCGCCTGCTAGCGTCCCGCGATGCCCCCGACCAACGCCATCCCATTTCTCGGAGAGAGCTGCGCCCTCGCCGCTGCGTTTTGCTGGTCCATCGCCACCATCATGTTTCGCCGAAGCGGCGAGAAGGTCGCGCCGCTCGCCCTGAACTTGTACAAGAACGTCCTCGCGCTTCTGCTCTTCGGGGTGACCCTGGTCCTGGCGCGCTGCTGGCCAACCGGCCCCGTGTCGAACCAGGATCGACTGCTCCTCCTGGTGAGCGGTGGCATCGGCATCGGGCTCTCCGACGTTCTCTTCTTCATTACGCTGAACCGAGTCGGGGCAGGCCTTCAGGCGATCATCACGACGTCGTACAGTCCTTCGATCATCGCGCTATCGGTGATCTTTCTGCACGAGCGACTCACGACGGTTCAGTGCACCGGGATCGCCTTGATTCTCACTGCAGTCGGCATCGTTGCTTACGACCGATCGGGGCACGGTCACGTTGCACGCAGGACCATGACGAGCGGCGTCGTCTGCGGCCTGCTCGCGACGGCGACACAGGCAGTCTCGATCGTGATGATCAAGCGGCTGCTCGAGCAGACACCGCTGGTGTGGGCGAATGCGTGGCGTCTGATCGGCGGGGTGAGCGTGTCCGCGCTGCTCTTTGTGCTCTTGCCCACGCGGCGGCGCGACTTGCGCCCACTACAAGCGCCACGCAACTGGCTCGCGCTCGCG
>JAXLXQ010000079.1:0-9837 GCA_046327845.1 Candidatus Eiseniibacteriota bacterium
AGCGCACGGATAACAGACGTTCGAATCAACCAACCAAGAAGGAGACGACATGCCGGCACCGACCCTGTCCCTGGATGATCTCAAGGCGCTCGAGACGAAGAGCGCGGGCGAGCTGCTCGCCTGGGGCTACCAGACCTTCGGCGATCGCATCGCCTTCGCCTCGAGCTTCGGGGCCGAGGACGTCGTGGTGCTCGATCACATCGCCAAGTTCGCGCCGAAGCTCCGCGTCTTCACCCTCGACACCGGTCGGTTGCACGAGGAGACGTACGACGTGATGGAGCGAGTGCGCGCGAAGTACGGCCTCCAGATCGAGGTCACCTTTCCGGACCAGGCCAAGATCGAGGCGCTCGAGCGCGCCAAGGGCTTCTACTCGATGCGCGTGTCGATCGAGAATCGGAAGGAGTGCTGCAATATTCGAAAGGTCGAGCCGCTGAAGCGCGTGCTCTCGAGCGTCGACGCGTGGATCACCGGCCTCCGCCGCGAGCAGGCGGTCACCCGCACTGACACGCCGAAGGCGGAGGTCGATCAAGGCTTCGGTGGCATCATCAAGCTCAACCCGATCATCGAGTGGAGCGAGGCCGAGGTCTGGGATTACATCAAGAAGCACGACGTGCCGTACAACGCACTCCACGATCGTTCATTCCCCTCGATCGGCTGCTCCCCCTGCACGCGCGCGATCGCGGCGGGCGAAGACGTCCGTGCCGGTCGTTGGTGGTGGGAGAACCCGGAGCAGAAGGAGTGCGGCCTCCACGTGAAGAAGCACTAGCCCCGATGCTCGAGACCTCGCACAGACGGATCGCTCCCGGCGCGCCGCGAACCTCACGCGTGACGAGTGATCCGACGACCCTGGTGGGCCAGACGCCGCTCTTGCGTCTGGCCCGAATCGACCGCGAGGTCGCGCCGGTCGAGATCCACGCCAAGGCCGAGTGGTGGAATCCGGGTGGGTCGGTCAAGGATCGTGCTGCGCTCAACATGATCCTGGAAGGCGAGAGGAGCGGCGCACTCACCCCCGAGAAGGTGATCCTCGACGCCACCTCCGGCAACACCGGCATCGCCTACGCCTGGATCGCGGCGGCGCGCGGCTATCGCGTGAAGCTGGCGCTGCCCAAGAGCGCGAGCCCCGAGCGGCAGCGGATCCTCAAGGCCTACGGCGTCGATCTGGTGATGACCGAGGCGGGCGACGGCACCGACGGCGCGATTCGCAAGGTGAAGGAACTCTACGCCGCGGAGCCGGAGCGTTACTTCTATCCCGACCAGTACAGCAACCCGGCCAACTGGCAGGCGCACTACCACGGCACCGCGCTCGAGATCTGGGAACAGACGAACGGCGAGGTGAGCCACTTCGTCGCCGGGCTGGGCACGAGTGGGACCTTCGTGGGCACGACGCGGCGGCTACGCGAACTCAAGCCGGGGATCCCCTGCCTGAGCTTCCAACCCGACTCCCCCTTCCACGGACTCGAGGGGATGAAGCACATGCCGACCGCGATCGTCCCCGCGATCTACGATCCATCGCTCGCGACCGAGAATCTCGAGATCTCGACCGAGGACGCCTATGCGATGGTGAAGCGGCTGGCGCGAGAGGAAGGGCTCCTGGTCGGCGTCTCGGCCGGCGCGGCCTTGGCCGCGTCGCTCGAGGTGGCGCGACGACTTTCGCACGGCACGGTCGTGACCATCTTCCCCGACGGGGCGGACAAGTACCTCTCTGAGCAGTTTTGGGAGGAAGAGTGATTCGTCTTCGCCAAGAACACGCGCAAGCGATTCGCGCCCACGGCGAGGCGACCTATCCGCACGAGTGCTGCGGCTTCCTGCTCGGGCGTTCGGAGGACGGGATCAAGATCGTGACCGCGACCCGCGCGGCGAAGAACACGCGCGACGATTCGCCACGCAATCGCTATCTGGTCGAACCGGGCGAGTACCACGAAGCGGAGAAGGCGGCGGAGGCGGCGGGCCTCGAGCTGATCGGGATCTACCATTCGCATCCCGACCACCCGGCGCGCCCGTCGCAGTTCGATCGCGACCACGCGTCGCCGTGGTTTAGTTACATGATCGTGGCGGTGCATGGCGGCAAGGCGGTCGACCTGACCTCCTGGGAAGTGATCGACCCGGACGAGTTCTTCGAGCAAGAGAGCTTCGAGGTGGTGGACTGATCGCGCGAGCATGAGAACGAGGAGACTTCGATGGCAGTCAAGATCCTGATCCCGACTCCCCTTCGGCCCTTCGCCGGCAAGCAATCCGAGGTGGAGGTCGAGGGGGCGACGGTCGGCGCGGCGATGAACGAGTTGACCGCGCGCTTCCCGGAGCTCAAGCGCCACCTCTACAGCAAGGAGGGGAAGATCCGGAGCTTCGTGAACGTCTTCTTGGGCGACGAGGACGTGCGCCACAAGGAAGGCGAGGCGACGCCGCTGACCGACGGTGCGGTGCTCTCGATCGTCCCTTCGATCGCGGGGGGCTCGCCCGAGCCGCTGGCGCGACCGGCGGCGATGCTCGGCAAGGAGGAGATCGCCCGCTACAGCCGGCACCTCATCATGCCCGAGGTCGGCATGGACGGGCAGAAGCGGCTCAAGTCGGCGAGCGTTCTCTTGATCGGCACCGGCGGTCTGGGCGCGCCGCTCGGCCTCTACCTCGCGGCCGCCGGCGTCGGACGCATCGGCCTGGTCGACTTCGACGTGGTCGACGCCTCGAACCTGCAGCGCCAGGTCATCCACGGCACCAAGGACGTCGGGCGGAAGAAGCTCGAGTCGGCGCGCGATCGCATTCGCGATGTGAACCCGAACGTGGTGATCGAAGGGCATGAGGTGATGTTCACCTCGGAGAACGCGCTCGAGATCGCGAAGAACTACGACATCGTGATCGACGGCACCGACAACTTCCCCACGCGCTACCTGGTGAACGACGTCTGTGTGCTGCTCAAGAAGCCGAACGTTTACGGCAGCATCTTTCGTTTCGAAGGGCAGGCGTCGGTCTTCTGGGCGGAGAAGGGGCCGTGCTATCGCTGCCTTTACCCGGAGCCGCCGCCGCCCGGCCTCGTGCCGTCCTGCGCGGAGGGAGGCGTGCTCGGCGTCCTGCCCGGCGTGGTCGGCACGATCCAAGCGACCGAGGCGATCAAGCTGATCCTGGGACAAGGCGAGCCGCTCATCGGTCGACTCCTTCTCTACGACGCGCTCTCGATGCGGGTGCGCGAGCTCAAGCTGCGGAAAGACCCGAACTGCCCGATCTGCGGGGAGAATCCGACGATTCGCGAGCTGATCGACTACGTCGAGTTCTGCGGCGTGGCGCCGCACCCGGAGGAGGAGCTGAGTGCCGACCTCACGATCGAGCCCGAGGAGCTGAACGCGAAGCTCGCGCGCGGTGATCGCTTCGTGCTCCTCGACGTGCGCAACCCGGAAGAATGGGAGATCTGCCGGATCGAAGGGGCGAAGCTGATTCCGCTGCCCGATCTTCCGGCGCGCGTCTCCGAACTCGACTCCGCCGACGAGCTCATCCTCTACTGCAAGATGGGAGGACGAAGCGCGCAGGCGGTCGAGTTCCTGCGCGGGGCCGGTTTCCGCAAGGTGAAGAACCTCTCCGGCGGGATCCTCGCCTGGGCCGACGAGATCGACAGCGCGATGCCGATCTACTAACGCCGGACCGCGCCTCGCCCCGAGATTTGGATCGTGTGCCCGGAATGGGCTGTGCTAGCCTCTCGCACGAGCCGGGGTGAATCGAGGTCGGAGGCGACATGCCACGTGGTGTCCTGCGATCGGTCCTCGCATTCGCCGGTCTCCTCATCGCGAGCCTCGTCCCCAACGCTCACGCCCAGTGTGTCGATTACCAAAGCGAAGCGCATTGGCTCGGCACCGCCACCACCGCGGACGGCGTGCACGGCGTCGCGACCATGGACCACTTCGCTTTTGCCGCCGCGGGGCTCGACGGCCTCCTGACCTTCGATCTCTCCGACCCAACGAACCCCCGGGCCCTGGCTCGAAATCGCTTCGCGCGCTTCGCGACCGATGCGCTTCTTCTCTACCACGATCGCCTGGTGGTCCTCTTCGACGACGGCGGGATGGCGCTCCTCGATGTCACGACGCCCGCGCAGCCTCGGCTGCTTGAGACGACGGAGCTAGGGCGCAGCGGTTTTCAGCTCGCGCGCACCAGTGTTTGGGTCTTGGCGGCCGGGGGAGCGGAGGGTCTCCTCCGCGCGCAGCTCGATTCATCGGGACGTTTGGTGGCTGCGGCCGCCTTCCCGATTCCAGGCACCGCCTACGGTCTGGCCGTCGATCAAGGCTTCGCCTTCGTCGCGGCGGGATCGGCCGGCATGGTGGTGCTGGATGTCAGAACGCCCGAGCACCCGCGATTGGTTGCGGCGGTACCGACCGGCGGCCTCGCCAATGGAATCGCGGTGCAAGGAAAGCAGGTGCTCCTCGCCGACTCGACCAAGGGGCTCTTGCTCTGGGATGTGACCGATCCGGTTTCGCCGCGGTCGATCGGCAGCGCCGCGCAGCCCTTCCCCACCTCGGTCAAGCCGTTCCTGACCGCGGAGCGCGCCTACGTCCCGGCCGAGGAGGGCGGCCTCCGCGTGTTCACCAGAGCCGGAGAGACCCCGCTCGCCCCGCTCCTCACCCTCGCGGGATCGGGCGGGCGCGCGCACTGCGTCAAGGTTGGAGGCTCCTCCCTTCTCTTCGGCGATGACGCGGGGCTTTGGACGACGGGATCCGACCTCACCACGGCGCGGGTGGCGGGGAACTCGATGCGCGCGCGCAGCGCACCGACCCGACTCGACATGGACGGTCACAGCGCACTGCTCCTCGAGCCCGGCCTCGGGGTCGAACTCCTCACCGTCGACGACGCGGGCGACATCGTGCGCCAAAGCTGGTGGGACGATGACGAGATCGAAGACGCCGTGCTTGCGCCGCCCTACGTCTATATGGCCACCATGCACCACGGGCTCTCGGTGCTCGACGTCAGCGACCGCCTCGCCCCACGTCTCGTGTACGAAGAGGGCGATCGTCGCGAGCTGGTCGCGCGTTGGGGCGAGCGATTGATCACCGCGGTCGGCGCAGGGCAGGCGATCTACGATCTCAGCGACCCTGCCTCGCCGCGGAAGATCGGAACGCGCGTGGCGCCGTTCGGCACCAGAGGACTGATCGCCTTGCCGAGCGGCCGGTATCTGTCGATCGAACCGGACGCGATCGAGCTTATCGACGCGAAGCAGAACCCGAGCCAACCCACCACGCTGTGGCGGAAGGCGACGCCCACGGGAATCGGACGCGCGGCGAGGGTGGATGACGATCACCTCCTTCTCACCTGGCACGAAGGGTGGGGCGGCGATGGCACCTCGGTCGTTGAGGTGATCGACATGCGAAACGGCCTGCCGGTGAGCGACGGGGCACTGACGATCTCGGGCGCGGTAACGGGCCTGGAGTGCGCGCCGCCCCTTGCCTACGCGGTCGGAGAGGAGTCGGGACTCACCCTGCTCGACCTCACCGATCGATCGCACCCGCGGCGGGTGGGGTACTGGTCGCGCGGCGCGCGGCAGTTGGCAACGGCCGGGGAACGACTGGTGCTGGCGACGGCGGACGCACTCGTCTCGCTCCCCGGAGACTGCGACGCGCACGCGCATCAACTCCCCTCCGACCTGGAAGCCAACGCCCTCCTCGGCCGGACCGAACTTCTTTGGAGCGCCGACCCAGGAGACTTCGATCACTTCGAGGTGGAGCGCGCGCCGATCGTCGCATCGGAAGATCACCCCTACGAGACGATCTCGCTCGATCGGCCGGTCCCCGGCGCGGGCCCCTTTCGCTTCCTCGATCTCGACGTTCGACCCGGCACCACCTACGCCTACCGCGTGGTCGGCATCCGCGCGGATGGTGAGCGCTATCCGGTGGGGCCGATCCGGAGCACCGCGGAAGAGTCGGCCGGTGTGACCTTTTTCTCACCTACCCCGAATCCGGCGCACCGCGAGGTGACCGTTCGCTACTTCCTGCCGATGGCACTCGAGCTGCGCGCGACCCTCTTCGACGTGAGCGGGCGTCAGGTGAAGGAGTGGCGCGTGCCGCCGCGCGCGCCGGGCGGAGGTCAGATCGTCTGGACCGGCGAGAACGAAGCGGGACGCGAGGCGCCGACCGGGGCGTACTTCCTGCGGCTGTCGGCGGGGCGCTTCCTCAGCACGCAGCGCGTCCTTTGGATTCGGTGATGCGCGCGCGTGGCGGTCCGCGTCGCTAGCGATCGCCGGCCGCGAAGAGTCGAGCGATCTCGGCCCGGTACTTGGCGGTGATGTGGTGGCGACGCAGCTTGTAGGTCGCGGTCAGCTCATCCCCCACCTCGAAGGGCTTCGGCACGAGCGCGACCTGTGCGATCCGCTCGAAGCTCTTCCACCCGGTCGCGGGGGAAATCAGACGAGCCACCTCGGACTCGACCGCACGCTGCGCGCCATCGCCGAGTTCGAGCGCGGTGTCGCTCGGTACCAAGAGCAGGCCGAGGTGCTTTTCATCCTGTCCAACCAGCATGCAGTGCGCGATGAGCGGCGAGCCGAGCAGGGCCGCCTCGATCGGGCCCGGCTCCACGTTCTCGCCGCTCCGCAGCACGATCGTGTCCTTGGAGCGACCGACGATCTTGAGGCAGTCGTTCCAGGTCATCACGCCGATGTCGCCGGTGCGGAACCAGCCATCCACCAGGACGCGCGCCGTCCCCTCGACGTCCTTGTAGTAACCACGCATGACCTGCGGTCCGCGCACCTCCACCTCGCCGGATCGGCCGCGCCCGCCGCCGCGCGCCGCGGGATCCGGATAGAGCACGCGTCGATCGGAGAGATCGACGATACGCACCTCGGTGCCGGGATAGAGCGGGCCCACCGTACCGATCACCCGCTTCCTCCAGGTGCGGAAGGCCACGACCGGCGAGGTCTCGGTCAGGCCGTATCCCTCGAGCAGCGGAATGCCGGCGTAGTTCAGGAACTCATCGATGTGGAGCGGTAGCGCGCCGCCGCCAGAGATGGTGCCGCGCAGGCGCCCGCCCGCCACCTCGCGCAGTTTCCGCAGCACGAGCTGATCCAGGAGGAGCCCGGGAATCGCGAGGAGCAGCCAGCGCAGCAGGTGAAGGCCTCCCAGTCCGAGCGTTGAGGCAAGGCTGCGTCCCTCGAGATCGAGGGCGCGGCCACGGAGAAAGAACCACGACGCGCGCCAGTGTCGCGAGACCCACTGCGCCGCGCGGAGAGGCCGCGCCGCGCCGGCCCACTCGAGCGGACGCGATGTTCGATCCGGGCGTGCAGGCTCTCCCAAAGCCGCGGGGCCGACGCCATGAAGGTCGGGCGCACCTGACGGAAGTCGTCGGCCAGGGTGCGCACCGAGCCGTAGTAGGTCGCCGCTCCCAAGCTCAGGCAGACCATCTCGAACATCCGCTCGTAGGAGTGCCACACCGGCAGGATCGAGAGCACGCGATCGCGGGGCGAGAGCGCGAGCGGAATGTTCCTGACCTGAGAGAGGATATTCCGCTGGGTGAGGAGCACCCCCTTGGGGGTCCCGGTCGTTCCCGAGGTGTAGATCAACGCATACGGATCATCCGGCCCGAGTGTCGCGATTCGCGCCTCGACCCGGCGATCGCCGGCCGCGCGAAGCGACTCGCCGCGATGGAGGAGCCTGGCCAGGCGCAGTTCCCCTTCGCGCAGTTCGACGCCGGCCATCCGAATCAGGCGGGGCGGCGAGGCCAGCCCCAGTCGCTCCACCCGCTCGGCCATCGCGGCGTCCTCGACGAAGCAAAAGCGGGCATCGGAGTGGGGCAGGATGTGCGTGAGCTCGGGCAGCGTCACCTCGCTGCCGCGAGGCACGTCGACCGCGCCCACGTACTGGATCGCGAGGTTGGCGACGATCCACTCGAGGCGGTTGTCCGAAAGGAGGGCGACCGACTCTCCCGCGACCACTCCGAGATCGATGAGCGCAGTGGCGAGGGCGACCACGCGCTCCCGCAGGCCTCGATAGCTCAGGCTCTGAAACGCGCCCTCGGCGCGCCAGGCGAAGGCGGGCCGCTCCGCGTAGAGAAGAGCCGCGCGTTCGATCATCTCCGGCAGGGTGGAGGCGTCTCGCGGGACTCCAAGTGACACGGGCTGCAATCGCTCTCCTCTCGAAGCCGGAACCGCGGCGCTCTACCATCGCGAGCGCGATTTCGAACGTCAAGCGGAGAAGCGCGACGTAGACTGGCGGCCGGCCCCGCACCCAACCTGGAGACTCAAATGGATGCACAGGACCTCGAACTTCGGATCGCCCACGACGCCTGGGCCAACCAAAGGCTGATCGAGAAACTCGAGTCGGCTCCTGGCGGGGACCCGACGCCGGTGCGCCTGCTGGCGCATGTCGCCGCGACCCACCTCCTCTGGCAGGACCGGATCCTCGGGCGCGCCTCCCGGATCGCCGTGCACCCCGAGGGGGAACTGGCCGCGATCGCGGCCCTCGGGGCCGAGGCCACGGCGATCTGGCGCGATCTCGCGTCGCGTCTGGTCGCCGAGGAGGATCGCGTCGTCTCCTACGTCAACTCGAAGGGGGTGCCGTACCAGAACCGCGTGGCCGACATCGTCACCCACGCATTCCTCCACGCCCAGTACCACCGCGGTCAGATCAACGCGTGGCTCCGCCGGGCGGGGCACGAGCCGGTGCTGGTCGACTACATCGCGTTTCGACGTTGATCGGCCCGCTGGATCGGCTCACCACGCTTCGCTAGACTCCGCTCCCAACCCTTGGAGACCTTGTTCGGATGGAGACACTCCCCACCCTCGTCGATCGAAACGACCCGGAGTACGCGCGGAACCGCGAGCATCACCTGGCCCTGCGCGACGACCTGCGCGCCAAGCTGGCCCGCGTGCGCGCCGGTGGCTCCCCCGACGCGCGAAAGAAGCACGAGGAACGCGGAAAGCTGTTCGTGCGGGATCGCATCGAACTCCTGCTCGATCCGGGCTCTCCCTTCCTCGAACTGATGCCCCTGGCAGCGCACGAGGTGTACGACGACGAGGTCCCGGCTGCGGGGATCGTCACCGGCATCGGCCGGGTCGAAGGGGTCGAGTGCATGGTGATTGCGAACGACGCGACGGTGAAGGGGGGCACCTATCACCCGCTCACCGTTCGGAAGCACGTTCGCGCGCAGGAGATCGCGCTCGAGAATCGCCTCCCCTGCGTCTATCTGGTGGATTCAGGCGGCGCCTTCCTTCCGCTTCAGGCAGAGGTCTTCCCCGACGAGAAGCACTTCGGGCGGATCTTCTACAACCAGGCGCAGCTCTCCTCGCGCGGCATCCCGCAGATCGCCTCGGTCATGGGTTCGTGCACGGCGGGCGGCGCCTACGTGCCGGCGATGTCGGACGAGTCGGTCATCGTGAAGGGAAACGGCACCATCTTCCTGGGCGGCCCGCCGCTAGTGAAGGCGGCGACCGGCGAGGAGGTGAGCGCGGAGGACTTGGGCGGAGCCGACGTCCACTGCCGGACGAGCGGCGTGACGGACCACTACGCGCACGACGACCGCGAGGCGCTCTCGCTCACGCGGGAGATCGTGCACCACCTCAACTGGACCAAGCGGATCGACGGCGCGATGCGGACGCCGGAAGATCCGGCGCACGACCCGGAAGAGCTCTACGGCCTCTTGCCGCGCGATTTGAAAACCTCCTTCGACGTGCGCGAGGTGATCGCGCGCCTGGTCGACGGCAGCCGCTTCCACGAGTTCAAGGCTCTCTACGGCACCACGCTGGTCTGCGGCTTCGCCCACCTCCACGGCATGCCGATCGGCATCGTGGCGAACAACGGGATTCTCTTCAGCGAGAGCGCGGTCAAAGGAGCCCACTTCATCGAGCTTTGCTGCCAGCGCGGCGTGCCGCTGCTCTTC
>JAXLXQ010000008.1:0-120112 GCA_046327845.1 Candidatus Eiseniibacteriota bacterium
CACATCGGCGGGCGACTCGCCCAGCTCCTTGCACAGCTGCTCGTACGCTTCGAGCTTCGGCCGCTGTGTCTCGATGCGTTTCTGCACCATCTCGGTGGTGCGCCGACCGCCGTCGGTCTTGGCGAGGATGCCGCCGAGCATGCCGCCGCCGAGCGGGCTCCAAGGAAGCACCGCGAGACCGAGCGTCTGACACGCGGGCAGTACCTCAAGCTCAATGGTCCGTTCGGTCAGGTTGTACAAGCTCTGCTCGGAGACGAGGCCGAGAGTGTGCCGCGACGCGGCGGCACCGTTCGCGTGCGCGATGTGCCAGCCGGCGAAGTTGCTGCTGCCGACGTAGAGCACCTTTCCTTGCGCGACGAGCTGGTCCATCGCCTGCCACAGCTCTTCCCAAGGAGTGTCGCGATCGATGTGGTGGAGTTGATAGAGATCGATGTGATCGGTCCTAAGCCGACGCAGGCTCTCCTCGCAGGCCTGGCGGATGTGAAACGCGGAGTAGCGCGCTTCGTTCGGTCCATCGCCCATTCGGCCGTACACCTTGGTGGCGAGCACAACCTTCTCGCGCCGTCCGCCGCCCTGCGCGAACCAGCGGCCGACGATCTCCTCGGTGGCGCCGCGGCCGGCCTTGCCGCCGTAGACGTTCGCGGTGTCGAAGAAGTTGAACGCGTGGTCGAGCGACCGATCCATGATCGCGAAGCTGTCCGCCTCGCTGGTGAGCGGACCGAAGTTCATGGTGCCGAGGCAGAGGCGGCTCACCCGAAGTCCGGTGCGGCCGAGGCGGGCGTATTGCATCGAAGTCCTCCTGTCTGTCCGCACGCCGCTAGGGATTCGCGGGACGCGGCGGTTCGTCGATCGAGGCCGGGGTCTCTTCGTTCGCCCTCGAGTCGTGGGGATCGGTGGTTGCGTGGTGCCTCGGCCGCATCGCGGAGAAGACCAGCACGCAGGTCCCGGTCGTGATGCAGAGGTCGGCGAAGTTGAAGATGCCGGTGCGAAGCGGTCCGATCCCCATGCTGATGTAATCGATGACGTGACCACGGTTGATCACTCGGTCGATGAGGTTGCCGATGCCGCCGCCGGTCAGAAGCGAGAGACCGATCAGCGCGCCTCGACCGAGGCTTGGCGTGGTCAGGAGATAGAAGAGCGAGCCGACCAGTACGGCGCCGACCAGCACGGTGAGAAACACGAAGCGGGCGGTGGGTGAGAGCCCGGCGCCGAGGCTCAAGAAGGCCCCGGGGTTCTCTGTGTACTCGAGGCGAATCATGTCGCCGAGAAGCGAGATCGGCGGGCGGTGGAGCAGCATCGACTCCGCCACCTTCTTGAGCGCCTGATCGACCAGAATGCTCACGACCAGAGTCAGGAGAACGAAGAGCAGACGGCGACGGCGCCATCCGGGCCGCGGCTCCCGTGGCGTCGACGGATCGAACTCGCCGCCAGGTTGGTTCGCTTCACTCACTCGTCGGTCCTTCGCCTTTCCTTGCCTCGAGATTCGCGCCGCCCGAGCGACGCACTCCGCTAGAAAGCCGCGATCCTACACCAAGGGATCGCGCTCGGTCTCGGGCCCTTCGGGGACGGGAGCGGGCGGCTGCGGGCACGGCGGGGGGAGATCCTGCACGGCGCGGTGCTGCCGGAACAGCCGGAGCACCCACAGCACCTCGAACGCGACGATGGAGAACGAGCAGGCGGCGATCAGCGCACTCGATGCGTCGAGGGCGGCGTCGCTCATCCCTTCGGTCGAGGATTGCACCAGGAGCGGGGTGAAGTCGTACAGCCCGTGCAAGGCGATCGGCACGAGCAGCGCCTTCCGATAGCTGTCGGTTCGGTCCGCCGCATTGAAGCGCGCGCGCGCCGCGTAGTACCCCATGATCGCGCCGTTCATCCCGTGGGCCGGCACCGCGAGAAACGCGCGCACCGCCGCCAGCATCATCCACTGATCTCCCGCCGATTCCACGAAGGCGATGTTCTCGAGGCAGGCAAAGCCGAGCGAGGCGGTCATTCCGTAGACCAGGCCGTCCATCGGCTCGTCGAAGGCGGCGTTCTTCATGCAGTAGCCGTAGAGCACCCAGAACTTCGCCGACTCTTCGATCATCCCGGCGAGGACGAACGCCTGGAATCCCGCGGCCATCCACGCGCTTCCCATCTTCGTGGCGATGCCCATCAGGGGAAGGCTCACCACGACGACCGGAAGAATGACCGCCATGCCGAGGAAGAAGGTGCGGAGCACGACGCCGCGCGGCTCAGGAAAGCGGTCGAAGCGAAGGAAGATGGCGAGCAGGACGAGCGAGGGCAAAGCGGCGGCCAGAAAGATCACGACGGGGAGCATGGCGGCGGAGGATAGAGCGTTCGTTGCGCGGATACACCGGCGAACTATCGACGCGGCGGGCGGGAAGACTCCGGGTCGATCGGGCGGTGAGGCGTGTGTCCGCGCACGCCCCCTCCGCCACGATCGTCATCCCGGTGACTCGACGACACGAAGTGCCGCCGAGTGTTTGCGATCAAGGCGCGCGCAGAAGCGTGGGGACCATCTCGACCTCCAAAGTTCGAGCAACGGACCTCGATCGGCTCACATAAGGGTCGGGGATGCTTTCACGGCGAGAGCCCCAGGATTGGTCGGGAGGGGGAAGGGGCTCTAACCGATCGAGTCCCCGACCCAAACGGGTCGGTTCGTCTACTCGCCATTCACGAGAGAAAGCGCGCACCCGGCCGTGGGCACGGAGCGCAGAACGGTGAGCCCCAAGGTTCGGCGAGATTTCCGACGCGCCGAACAGTAACGTAGGCCCACAGGCGCTGTCTAGCCTCGGATCGTTCAGATCTCAACAAACTCGCGGGCGCGCCGGCCGGAGGCTCGGAGTCGTCATCCCTTGATCACGCCGATGGGTCGAAGCCTCGCGACCTTTCGCGAGATGCCCGCGTGGTCCATCACGTCGACCACCTGCGAGACATCCTTGTAGGCGCCGCGCATTTCCTCCGCCACCGTGGCGAGCCCGCGCGCCATCACCGTGATCCCGTCGTCGCGTAGTTCGCCGATGAGGTCGCGCCCGGCGAACTTCCGCTTGGCCGCGCTGCGCGAGAGCACGCGACCCGCGCCGTGGCAGGTCGAACCCCAGGTCTCTTCGAGCGAGCGTTCGGTGCCGACGCAGAGGTAGGACGCCGTGCCCATGTCGCCCGGCACGATCACCGGTTGACCGAAGCTCCAAGGTGAACGCTGTCCACGCGGGAAGTGGGCGCGCGTCGCACCCTTCCGATGCACGCAGAGGCGGCGATCCACGCCGTCGACCCGATGCGTCTCCATCTTGGCGACGTTGTGGCAGACGTCATAGATCAGGCGGAGGCGCATGTCGTGCGGCGTCATGCCGAGCGCTTCCTGAAGCGCCTCCTCGGCCAGCCCCATGATCGCCTGGCGATTCGCCCAGGCGAAATTGGCCGCGGCAGACATCGCCTTCCAGTAGGCCTGGCCGTCTTCTGAGTTGACCGGGACACAGGCCAGTTGGCGATCGGGCAGCTCGTAGCGATGCTTCTCGGCGCCACGCGCCATCACGCGGAGGTAGTCGTCGCACACTTGATAGCCGAAGCCGCGCGAGCCGGTGTGGATCAGCACGGTGAGCCCGCCGATCTCGATGCCGAGTTCGCTCGCCACCTCGGGCAGGAAAATCTCTTCCACCACTTCGAGCTCGACGAAGTGGTTGCCGCTGCCGAGCGTGCCGATCTGCCCGAGGCCTCGCTCGCGCGCACGCTCCGAGATCATGGTCGGGTCGGCTTCCGGAAGGCAGCCTCGCTCCTCGGTGTGTTCGAGGTCGTTCACGTGGCCGTAGCCGCGATCAATCGACCAGCGCGCGCCCCGGCGCATCACCTGGTCGAGCTCCTTGCCGCCGATCTTTCCGATGCCCCCCTCGGAGCCGATGCCGCACGGCACCTTCTGAAAGAGTCGCGTCACCACGCGCTCGATCTTCGGCTTCACCTCGGCGGCGGTGATCGGCGCGACGCAGAGGCGCACGCCGCAGTTGATGTCGTAGCCGACACCGCCGGGGGAGATCACGCCGCCCTCGGTCGGGTCGGTCGCCGCCACGCCGCCGATCGGAAAGCCATAGCCCCAGTGGATGTCGGGCATGGCGAGCGAGTAGCCGACGATTCCGGGCAGGTGGGCCACGTTCATCACCTGCTGCAGGCCGCCTTCATTACGGATCTGGTCGAGCAGCGAGTGGCTCGCGTAGATGCGCCCCGGCACGCGCATCCCGCCCGACTTTGGAATCTCCCAGAGGTAGTCGTGGACGCGCTTCAATTCCATCACGTCCTCCAAGCGCGCGGGACCGGCTCGGTCAGCGCGCGCGGCTCTCCCGGTGATGCTTCCACCACTCGAAGACCGCGGGCAGGATCGACACGAAGATGACGATCGCGATGACCAGGTGGATGTTCTTCTCGAGGTGCGGGATTTTGCGTCCCAGGAAGTAGCCCAGGAGTACGGTCGAGAAGACCCAGCCGATGCCGCCCGCGATGTTGTAGAGCGCGAAGCGGCGATATCCCATTTCGGCCGCGCCGGCCACGGTCGGCGCGAAGGTGCGGACGATCGGCACGAAGCGCGCGAGCACGATCGTCTTGCCCCCGTACTTCTCGTAGAACTCGTGGGCCTTCTGGAGGTGGCTCCGCTTGAAGAAGCGCGAGTCGGGTCGGTCGTAGAGCGTCTGTCCCGCGCGCTTGCCGATCGCGTAGCCGGTCGCGTCGCCGATGATCGCGGCAGCCGGCACCACAGAGAGCAGGAGCGGCAGGCTCAGATCACCGTTCGCCGCGAAGACTCCCGCGGTTACGAGCAGCGAGTCGCCCGGCAGGAAGAAGCCGATCAGAAGGCCCGTCTCCGCGAAGACGATTGCGGTGATTCCGACGATCCCGCCCCACTGGATCAGCTGTTGGATCGACGGCAGGTGCTCCAGCATCGCGGCCCCCGACTACGGCCGGAGCCGCGCGTACTTCGCCTTCAGGTTCTCGGCGTCGGGCTTCTTGCTGTCCACCATCCCGCGCTCCCAGTCGCCGTACGCCGGATTGGGCAGCGCGAACCACTTCGTTCCCCAACGATCGGCGTGGCGCTCGGCCAGTGCCTTGCGGTCTTCCGGAGTCGAACCCTTCGGCACCGAGACGAAATCGCCCAGCTGATCGCCGATCAGGAAGAGGATGCGATACTTCTTCGCGAGCTCGGCGCGACGCGGACCCTTGTCCGAGTCGTCGGTCTTGCCGATCACCTGCACGCGGCGCGCGTCGTTGGGGAAGCCGGCCCTGCTCAGATTCCGCATCGTCGCCTCGTTGAGCGAAGCGTCGCGGTTCGTCACGAAGAGCACAGTCGCGCCTTTCTCCACCGCCGCGCGGCAGAAGTCGGCGGCTCCCGGCACCGCGGTGCACGCCTCTTCCGCGCACCAAGCGTTCCAGCTGTCGAGAGCCCAAAAGCCGTTCGCCTTGGTGAGGCGCGCTTGATAGGCCATGTTGTCGAGCGCCGTTTCGTCGACGTCGAGCATCACCGCGGGCGCGAGCGAGGAGGCGTCGCCGGTCTGCTCGAGCGCGGCAGTCCAGCCCGGATCGGCGATGGCCTTGTCGAGGAGCGCCTGCGCATCGCGATAGACGGTCATGCAGGCGGCCGAGTGCTCGCCCGAGGTCTGCATCCAGAGAACCGCGTTCAGGTTCTCGTGGGTGAGGCGCGGCGCGGTGCCGCCGCATCCGCTCGACCCGGCCACGGCGATCGAAACGATTAGGCCAAGCGCGAGCCGAGCAGCGCGCGAGGAGGCGACTGGGTTCTGGTCGAAGCGTGGCTTCATCGGATCCTCTTGCTCACGGAGTTGCGGTTGGGTGCGGCACCATTCACGCCGACGCGGCGTCACGGGAGCCGTGCGCCGCGTCGTCTACGATTCTCGTCGCTCGGGACGATCAGCGCTTCTTGGCTTTCTTGGTCGCCTTCTTCGCGCTCTTCTTCGTCGCCTTCTTGGTGGCTTTCTTGGTGGCCTTTTTCGCGGTCTTCTTGGTCACCTTCTTCGCGACCTTCCGCGCGGCCTTCTTCGTCGCCTTCTTGGCGACCTTTTTTACCGCCTTCTTCGCGGCCGGCTTGGCCGCTGCTTTCTTCGCGACCTTCTTGGCCGCCTTCTTCGCTGCCTTCTTGGTGGCCTTCTTCGTCGCCTTCTTCGCGGTCTTCTTGGCCGGCTTCGCTGCGGGCTTGGCCGCAGGCTTCGGCGCTGCAGGCTTTGCGGCGACCGGCTTGGCCGCTGCTGCCTTCGCGGGCTTCGGCGCCGCCGCCTTCTTCGGCTTCTCGCGCGGCTCCGCACCGTTGCCCGCGCCGAGCGTCGGCTCCTCCGGCGAGGACGTGCGTCCGTAGAGGAAGTCGATCACCTGATTGACGTGACCATCGACCGTGACCGGCGACCAGATCGCGTCGACGTAACCCAGCTCGTCGATCACCACGGTCGAGCGAATGATGCCCATCGTCGGCGTGCCGTAGCTGATCTTCTCGCCATAGGCGCCATACGCCTCCGCCAACGTGTGCTCCGGATCACTCAAGAGATCGAAGGGCAGATCGTGATTCGTGCGGAAGTTCTGGTGCGAGTCGATCGAGTCGGGTGACACACCCAAGACCACCGCTCCCGCGTCGCTCAAGCGATGCATGTTGTCGCGGAAGTCGCACGCTTCGCGGGTGCACCCCGGCGTCTCATCCTTGGGATAGAAGTAGAGGACCACCTTGTGGCCGCGGAAATCCTCCAACGACACCTCGCGTCCGGCGGTCGACGCCAGTCGGAACGAAGGAGCAGGGTCACCAATCCGAAGCATGGCAGCCTCCTATGGCATAGAGGTTTACGCGAAAGGGATAACCGAGGCGCCGGCGGAACGCAAGCGGAGAGGCGGAACGGGGTGACGGATCCCTCGGCAGCTCCGCCCCCGCGTCCACGGCAAGGGGGCAGGGCCCTCCCGGCGCCCTGCCCCCTGGTGTGTCGGTCCCGGGTCCGAACCCGAGTCCTTATCTTCTGACACCGGGCGTCAGCCCCCGTCGACAGCCGGACTAGGGGTTGAGCCGGACGATCGGGCGCGAGTCCCAGCTCCCCCCCGGAAGCGGCGCCATCAGGTAGTAGACCCCGGCCGGGACGGTCCGGCCGAGTTCGTCCTTGCCGTCCCAGTCCCAGCGCGAGGCGGTGGGGTCGGACATCGTCACCACCTGCCGCCCGGCCGCGTCGACGATCCGGATCGCACCCCAGGCCGCCGCCTCCCGGGTGAAGCTCACCGAAACCACGCCGGTCGACGGGTTCGGGGCGATCGACCGGATGGCGGAGCTGGGCGCGATTCCGGCCGGAACCTCGGCCGCCAGGCTGCACTGGCCAGGGAAGGCGTTGAACTGTCCTTCGCCGCTCAGGCTGAAGATGGCGTCGCCGCTCGGGACGACGAAGCTCGCGCGCTGGGATGCCGTCTTCACGTGGCCGCTGATCTCGCGCGGGTGGACGGGGTCGGCCAAGTCCAGGATCACGAACCCGCCGCCGCCGTTGGCGAGGTAGAGGAGCTGATCGACGACCTTCACGTGGAAGGTGTGGCCGGTGAACTGCATCGTCTCGACCACCACCGGAGCATTGAGTGCTGAGGCGTCGACGATTTGCAACCGCGCGCCGGTCTCCGCGAGGTAGAGATGATCGCCGAAGACCGCGCAGTAGTAGGGTGTGTGGTCCAGGGCAAGCGAGCCCACCACTTGCGGAGCCGCCGGGTTCGATCCATCCACGATGCTGAGGCCACTGATCGTCGTGATGAAGACCAAGCTGCCCGAGATCGTGATGTTCAATCCGCCGCTGATCGGGGTGCAGGAAAGAAGCGACGGCGACAACGGATTGCCGATGTCCACCGCACACAAGTTCGAACCGGTAAGCGAGTAGAGCACCGAGCCGCCGATCTGCAGGCTGCCGCCGGTGGTCATTGCGTAGGTCGCGACGATCGACATGGCGGCTGGGTTCGTCTTGTCGACGACCAGGAGACCGCTGGCTGAATCGGACACGTACAGGTAGTCGCCCTGCGCCGCGACGGCGTAGACGCTCCCAGGTGTCGTCAGCGTCCCGACCTGAACAGGCGCTGCTGGATTCGTCACGTCGATCGCCCGGACGCCGAGGCTGGATTCGGGCAAATAGGCGATGCCATCGCTCAGCGTAATTCATCCGGATTCCCGACTGCAGCGTGCCCCAGCATCGCTGACGGTCGCCGGATTCGCTGCCGCGACGCTGATCAGGCCCTGGGTCGGGTAGTTGGTACCGACGAAACCCCGATCTCCGGCGAAGGCGATGGCCCGTCCGTCCGCCAGGAGTCCCGTGCGGCCGATCTCTACCGGATTCGCCGGGTTGCTCAGGTCGACACTGACGACCGACGCGGTGAACGCGGTGTTGTCGTAGGCCGCCGGTACGAAGAGAACCGAGCCGCGGAGCGCGGTCTTGTACATTTCGGCCTGGGTCGCGATCGAGGAGATGACCGCCGGAGACGAAGCGTTGGCCACGTCGTAGACCCGGACCGTCCCTGCCGCTTCCGCCACCGCGACGTAGTGGGAGAAGGGTTCGACCGAGCGCGTCGTCCCTGACACGATGGTCGAGAGCACCACCGGGGCGCTCGGGGTGACGACCCGGACCACCGACCATCCGCTCGTGCCGCCGACCACGAACGCCAGCGAGCCGAGCACCGCCACGTCCGAGGAGCTGCCCGGCAGAGTCGCGTGCCCGACGATCGACGGGGCCAGAGGGTTCGCGATGCTGATCACTTGGAGCCCCTGCGTCCCATCGCCGACGTAAGCATAGTTCCCCTGGATCGCGACGCCGTTCGCCGCGCCCGGAGTGTCGAGAGTGGCCACGACCGTCGGGCTCAGCGGGTTGGAGATGTTGACCACCCGGAGACCCGCGTTGCCGCAGGCGACGTAGGCGTAGCTGCCCGAGCACGCCACCCCGCGGGAGTCGCCGGTCGCGGCGAGCGCAACGATGGCCGGCGCATCCGGGTTGGATAGGTCCGCCACCTGGAGCCCGGCGCTCGCTACGGCGATGTAGGCGTAGTTGCCGCTGGTCGCGAGGTCGTTCACGACGCCGGCGGTGCTGGCGTAGCCGGTCGCTTGCATGAAGTCCGCGTAGTCGATGCACGTCGAGCGTGCTTCGGAAGTGGTGAGCAGCGTGGTCGCCGCGATCAGGGTGGCCATGGTGACTTGGTGGTGGCGCATCGTGGTTGTCCTCGTCGTCGGTCCAGGTGTGGGGCGCGCGTCTCCGCGCCCCGGGGGGTAACCCCGGGAGTGAACTGCTTCAGTCCGTATCTACGCCGAGGACGGGCGGATCTGACGCGGCCGATGCTGGGGAGATCGGCTGGGGAAGCGGCCCGCGGAGTCAGGGCCGGTTGGAGCCTAGCGGGGGAGGAGGGTCACCCGCGTCACGACGCTGCCCGAGTCCGTCTGGATGCGCGCAAAGTAGGCGCCGGCGGGAAGCGGTCGGCCTTCCGCGCTGACCGGCGTCCACTCCCAGATGCGGAGTTCGCCCTCGATTCGGCCGTCGTGCAAGCGCGCGACCTCGCGACCAGCGGCGTCAAAGATCGAGAGCCGGGCGTCGCCGCCGGCCGGGCCCCGGTACCGGAGGGCGGTCGACGCGGTCACTGGGTTGGGCCAGGCGCGAAGGTCCGCGGCGGCCAGATCGTTGCCAGAGTTCGGGTTGGCCGGCCCATCGGTATCAGGCGCCGAGGCTGTGGTGCGAAGATTCGTGAACAGGTAGTTGCCGATGCTCGAGTCCCAGTTGGTCATCCCCATGTCCAGATCGACCGAGTAGGAGAAGCGAATCTCGACGTTCCCGACCCCGGCCGGTGGTGGGGGCGAGATCGACACCCAGCCGTTCTCCAGGCTCGCCGCGTAGGAGGTCGTCGGTGTCCCGTTCACCCGCACCTCGCTGATCCCCTCGACCGGCACCTGCCCGATCGCGAAGAAGGTGCGCGAGCCAGTGCCGTTCAGGTTCGCGCGCCCGTCGGTGCGGAGCCCGTCCCGGTCGACGTCGGCGAAGTAGATGTTCTCGATGACGCTGCTCGTGCCGCTCGTCCAGACCGGCGCCGTGGTCAGCGTGCCGCCCGTGTTCTCGTAGATGCGCGACTGACTGAACCACCGACCGGTCGCCAGGTCGAGGTCGCCGTCCAGGTCGAGGTCGGCCCAGGAGACGTTGGAGCCGTACCCGCCGTTCGACGACTGCCAGGCCGGCGTGGTCCCGAGCGCACCTGAGTTGTTCGCATAGACCTTGAAGCGCCCCGCGCCGCCCAGCTGGTTGTTGTCGGCGACCGCGAGCTCGGGGAAGCCGTCGCCGTTCCAGTCGCCGACCGTCGCGGTGTTGCCGAACTCGGGCAGGTCGGTGTTCTGCCAGGTCGTTGTCGTCGAGATGCTGCCGCCGGTCGTCTGATCGTTGCGGTAGTAGCGCACCGGCGCCGAGCTGCCGCAGAAGATCGGCTCCACGTCGCCGTCGCGATCGACGTCGCCCCAGGTCACGTCGAGCGCGTAGGCCAGGTCGGTCGAGCGCCACGACGCCGTGCCCTCGAAGGTGCCGCCGATGTTGCGGAAGATCCGCTGCGGCTCGGTCTGGTCGTTGTAGTCGTCGCCGCAGGCGCAGGCCAGGTCGAGATCCCCGTCGCCGTCCATGTCGCCCAGCGCGCAGCCGAAGGCGTAGAAGGTCTCGCTCGAAACCCAGCTCGGGTTGGCGGCGAGCGTGCCCGCGTTGTTGAGGTAGAGCTTCGCCTTCCCCTTGGTGCCGAAACCGCCCGGACCGAGGTAGACCGCGACCGCGCAGTCGATCCAGTCGTCGTTGTTCACGTCGCCCAGGCTCAGGTGACCGTGGTAGTCGATGTCGGCGGACTGCCAGCTCGGGTTGGCGGGGAAGGTGCCGTTGCCGTTGTTGAGGTAGACGGTCAGGTGCTGGCGTTCGATGTCGTTGCCGTTCGCGACCACCATGTCGGGCCAGCCGTCGCGGTTGATGTCGGCGAAGCCGCCGCCCGTCGAGACGTAGCCGTTGGGGGTGGATTGCCAGGTCGGAGTCGTTGGGTAGGGGATGGTGGCGAGGGCGGGGGAGGCACTCCCCGCCAAATAGGCGGAGATGACGAAGCCAGCCACACTCAGAATTCGCATGTCGTCCTCCCCCATAATGAGCGTACCGCGCCGTGCCCGCCCCGCGACAGCCCTAGTCGGTCTGGATTCTCCGCGCCACTGGGAGTGCTCCGCCCTGCGCCCTGCCCATCACCTCCGATTAGCAACGCAGGACCGCCCTGCCTTTCCCCGAGGCTCCACTGCTTGAGACGATGGAGCATACGGAACAACCGAACAAGTTCTCACCCGAAGTTCGCGAGCGAGCGATCCGCCTGGTCCTCGACCACCAAGAGCAGTACGACTCGCAGTGGGCCGCGATTCGTTCGGTGGCGGCCAAGGTCGGCTGCTCCGCGGAGGCCTTGCGGAACTGGATCCGGCAAGCAGAGCGTGATCGCGGCTCTCGGCCCGGCTTGACCACCGACGAACGGCAGAAGATGAAGGAGCTCGAGCGCGAGGTGTTTGAGCTTCGTCGCGCCAACGAGATCCTGCGCAAGGCCTCGGCGTTTTTCGCACAGGCGGAGCTCGACGCCTAAGCGAAGTGATGGTGGCGTTCATTGATCAGCATCGGGAGCAGCATGGGGTCGAGCCGATCTGCGCGGTACTGCCGATCGCCCCCTCGGTCTACTACGAGTTCAAGGCTCGTCAGGCTGACCCCACGCGCCTGCCTCCACGTCTGAAGCGAGATGCCGAACTCCGGGTGGAGATTCGTCGGGTCTGGAATGAACAGGACAGTGCCTACGGGGCGAAGAAGGTCTGGAAGCAGCTGCGGCTGGAGGGCATCTTCGCGGCGCGTTGCACGGTGGCGCGTTTGATGCGGGAAATGGGCCTGGTAGGCGTCGTTCGCGGTCGTAGCTGCCGAACAACGATTCCAGATCCAAAGGCCGATCACTCGCCGGACTTGGTGAAGCGGAACTTCACCGCGACGCGACCGAATCAGCTCTGGGTCGCCGACCTGACCTACGTGGCGACTTAGGCCGGCTTCGTCTACGTCGCGTTCGTGATCGACGTCTTCTCGCGCTTCATCGTGGGCTGGCGCGTGTCGCGTTCGCTGCGGACCGATCTCGCGCTCGACGCCTTGGAGCAGGCGATCTACGAGCGATGCGGTGGCGAGACCGAGGGGTTGGTTCATCACAGCGACCACGGCACGCAGTACGTGTCGATTCGCTATACCGAGCGTCTCCGAGAGGCGGGGATCGAACCCTCGCTCGGCAGCGTCGGTGACTCCTACGACAACGCGATGGCCGAATCGATCATCGGTTTGTTCAAGGCGGAAGTGATCTGGCGAAAGGGGCCGTGGCGCGGGATGGATGACGTCGAGTTCGCCACGCTCACCTGGGTCTCGTGGTTCAATCAGACTCGCCTGCTCGAGCCGATCGGTTACCTTCCCCCGGTCGAGTACGAGAAGGCGTACCATCGGAGTCAGGCCGCATGCGCGGAGCTGGCTTTAGTCACGTAACCGAGTCTCCGGAGAAACCGGGGCGGTTCAGCGGTTCATATCCGGACCGACGTGAGTGTTAGATCAGGGTGTGCGCGAGGTACTCCGGAGGTACCCGTTGGCGGCCCGAGCTGGGTCGCTGCTCAACCAAGGGAGGACTCACGCTCATGCCACGAAAATTGATCCTCAGACTACTGATCCTCGTGCCAACGGTGCTCCACCTGAGCCTGGCTTCCCAGAAGGTCGCGGGATCAGCGGGTCCACCATGGACGAACTGCAGCATTGCGAACCCGGCCGCAAACCCACGGGCCAACAACGACCCCGCCTGCGGACTTAGCTACAACGACCCGCTCCTCCCGGCACCGTCGCCAGCGGACCGCATCCAATGGGTTCCGGTCACGTTCGTTGTCGTGTACCATGTAGAAGATGGAAACGTGACCGGCCTCGTGCCACTGGCAAAGGTCGAAGAGCAGATCCGCATCATGAACGACGACTTTGCGGGTCGATTGCCCTTGCCTGGCCACCCCCCGTCTGCGGACACGCGAGTGCGGTTCTGGCTGCGGAACTACGTCACCGTTCAAAACAACGACTACTTCTGGGAGCTTGGCTTCGGCAATGAAGGGTGCGCTCCCATGCCGACGCACACTCCTCAGGAGATCGTCTGTACCCTGGCGTCAGATCCAACGGTGATTCCCGACGACCCGCCTGGAGACGTAGATCGCTATCGAAGCACAGCTAGCAACTATCTGATCTTCACCGGTAGCGTCCCTGCGAGTGAGGGAGGGGACACGCAATCCGCACACAAACTAAAGAACGGCGCTTGTTGCGATGTCAGTATCATGGACTGGTATGCGGTCGGGGTCAACAATGGTATCCGCCCGACTTGCGACAACCAGTCGATCTGCTTTGAGTACACGCATGGCGGCGCATTTACTCACGAGGCTGGCCACTTTCTCGGCGATCTGATCCACCCGCACACGGGAAGTCAAAGCTGTGCAACTCCAGGAGACTGTTCCACGACGGGGGATCTGATTTGTGATACGCCGCCGGTCACGTACGCCAACGGCGATAGTCGAACCTGTCTCGCGATAGCTGGGCCACATGCTCAGTGTGACCCCGGCGGCACGCCCGCGGTAGATTGCACCGGCGCCCCACCCAACACCTGGATGGGAAAGCAGGGTGATTATGACTGGTCTGGTGCATCAGCGTGTGCGCATCCAAAGATCTGGACAAACGGACAAGCTGCGCGGATTCGTTGCGTCCTAAACAGCGTTCGGCGTGACATCGTGTACGACGCTTCGGGTGCCCCGCGGGAACGCAGTGGGTCGATAACAGCCGCAGACCGCCCTGTCACACTTACGTTTACCAGGCAAGTACTAGGTACAAGCTACGTTGAATCCGTTGAGTACCCGCAGAACGGAACATATACGGTCCCGTCGGACTGGCAGGGCACGATTACGGCCAGTGCCCCGGGTGTCGAGTTTGTGGAAGCTTCCAAGACACTGCCCACTCAAGGATCGCTGGATTTCGTGGGTACACTTAAGGTGCTGCATGTAGTGAGCGGTGGCAGCATCGCGGCAGCACTCGCGCAGGATCCGGCTCCCGGCGAGGTTGTGGTTGAGCGATCAAATCTCGCCTACTCGGAACCTCCGCTAGTCATTCCCTATGGCACACGGATCGTCGCTGGGCCTGGGTTTGGCACCGTCCACCTCACGATCAATGGCTCCGGGAGTGGTCCGGCTCTCGACCTCTCGGCGTCAGACGGGACCTTCTCACGGCTTGACGGGCTCCTAGTTGAGTCAAACCTTGCGACCGTTGTGCGACTTCGTGCGGGCAGCCAAGTCAACAATTGCACCGTCCTCTCGACTAACAGCACTCTCGGCACCGGCGTTCTGTGTGATCTCGGTGGAGGGACGATCGAAAACACCTCAATTTCCGGAGCAGCAACGGGAATTCGGATCACTGGGTCTGCGAGTGTCACCGCGACAAGTACCCAGATATCGAATTGTTTCGATGGCATCTATGTATCTGGGGGGAATGGTACTATCAATTCGACGAGCATCAGCGGAAGTAGTGGTGCCGGATCTGGCATACGCGTCACCGGCGGCATTGCGACCGTCACCGGATGCGTAGTAACAGGGTACCCGAACTCCCAATGCGTTTGGCTGGCGGGGGGCAAGGCGACGCTCTGTCAGAACACCATAGGCGCGGGATCAAAGTGGGGAGTGTACCTTACTAGCGGCCCACATGATATCGGCCTTGGAAGCGGCAGTGGCAACGACATTTCCGGATGCAATTCGGCCATTTATGCTCTGTGCACGGGTTCGGGCACATGCCCATCGCAATCCTACTGCCCTACAACCTTCGCAACCGTGCGCTACAACAACATCCATGATAATGTCTATGGCGTACAGACTATAAAGACGAAGGGGATTGATCTTGGAACTGCTGTGGCACCAGGGAACAACTCGTTCTCCGGGAATTCTGCGTACTGCATTTGGAATAGAGCATCCACTTGTGGAACGGTGCCCGCCCAAGGCAATTGGTTTGGCCAGTGCGCATTCCCAGCCTGCACTAGCGGCCAGGTGGACGTGACGAACTATCTATGTTCGGCACCGCTCGTCCAATCGCCACGATCATTGGATCTCACGCTGTCAGCGCACGAAGGACCCATGACGCTGGAGGGCGTGTTCCCTAATCCAGTAACCAAGAACGCAGAGATTCGCTTCAAGCTCCCGAACGGATCGCAGTTTATTCGCGTCGACATCTTCGATGCGGGAGGGAGGATGATTCGCTCACTGGGAAGCGGCGCGCTTGGCGCAGGGCTACATCAGTTCAACTGGGATGGATCGAGCACTCACGGTGATCGAGTCGCGCCCGGAGTGTACTTTGTGAGAATATCCGACAAGCATTGGTGTCTCGCCAGAAAGCTGGTGGTGGCAGTCCGATAGGACGTCGCACGTCGACCGTAAGGCCCGGAGAGAGCCGCTCCGTTTGGAAGGAGTGGCTCTCCGAACGGCGTCGCACATCGCAGATCTCGTCGTTTCCTCGCCCAGACGGGTTGGACCTCCCCGGAGTTGATGGACACAGAGATAGGGTCGGATAGCCCGTAACCGTTCTGTCAGCCCCGTCCGGCCTCCGCTACGGTCGTCCCGTCCGTCCCCATGATTCGCGCGAGCACATCGTCGCGGCGCGCTTTGACCTCGGGCTCGAAGTGCAACTTCCATCCGTGCGGGGTCAGCTTCGTGACGTCGTGCTCGGTCGAGATCCGGACGAGGACATCGCGGAAGTAATCGAGCGGATTGATCTCGGCCGCCTTCGCCGTCATGAGCAGGCTCATCAAGATCGATGCAACCTTGCCGCCCCCTTCGCGCTGGAAGAAGAGCCCGTTCTTGCGCCCGACCGCGATCGGCCGGAGCGCTCGCTCCGCCGCGTTGTTCGAGATCGCGAGCTGCCCGTCGTCGAGATAGCGGGTGAGCGCCGCCCACCGATTCTGCGCGTAGCCGATCGCTTTCGCCAACGCGCCCTTCGGCAACACGCTCGGCTCAACCGCTTGCATCCACTGCGCGAACGTGTCAAGTAACGGCTTCGCCTCAGCCTGACGCAGAGCGCGGCGGTCGTGATCCGACAGCTCGGCGGCACGTTCTTCGATCTTGAAGAGCGCGCGGATCTGATCGATCGCTTGGTTCGCCAGTTCGGGCTCGGTCGCCTCGGCCTCGATGAACTTCCGCCGGACATGCGCCATGCAAGCCACCTCGGCCGCGCCGCCCGGGAGGTACAACCCGTCGTAGCCGCCGTAGGCATCGGCATGCAGGAACCGGTGGAAGTCGGCCAAGACCCGTGCTGGCCCATCCCGCTTCCGAGTCTCGGTGAACCCGTACCAGTGCCGCCCCTCGCGGTTGAGGTAGACCCAGATCTGTCAAGCGACACCTACTTTCACGCGATAACGCGACACCCAGACTTGCGCACTCACCCTCGGTGGTCTCCTGGTTTCGGTGCCGGTTCACCTCCTGAACGATCGGGATCGGTGCGGGGGAGCCCGAAGGGCGACCGAAGCGCCGATCCCGATCCGAGCGCCGGATCCTCCCCGTGATCGGACTCAGCGCTCGGCCGTGACCGCCCGCTCAAGATCCCGCAGTCGATAGCTCCGCCCCTTCACGTCGAGCACGTAGCTGTTGTGCAAGAGCCGATCGAGGATGGCGGTGGCAAGCACTTCATCTCCAGCCAAGACCTCGGGCCAGTCCTTGATCCCCTTGTTCGTCGTGATCAGGATGCTCCCGCGTTGGTAGCGGTAACTGACCAAGCGGAAGAAGAGGCTCGCCTCCTGAGGGGTCATCGGCTCGAACCCGACCTCGTCGATGATGAGAAGCGAAGCCGCCAGGTACTTCTTGCTCCGCATCCGCGCCGGGGTCAGCTCCGCGTCCCGGCGAAGCGCGGCTAGGAGCACTTCCAGTCGATAGAAGTTCACTCCGAACCCCTGCTCGATCGCTTTCATCCCGAGCGCCACCGCCAGGTGGCTCTTGCCCACTCCGGGTGGCCCTTGGATCAGGAGCGTGCGGTTCTCCCGGATCCATTGACAGGTGCCCAAGGTCTCGATCCGACTGCGCTCGATCGAGGGCTGGAAGCTGAAGTCGAAGTTGGCCAGGGTCTGTCCGGTGGGCAGCCCGCTCAAGGTCAGCGAGGTGCGGATGCGCCTCTCCTCCCGATGACGAAGCTCCTCCTCGAGCAGCTTGTCGAGGAAGAGGTGGGGCGAGACGTTGCCTTGCACCGCCTCGCTGATCAGCGCATCGAGGTGCTCGCTTGCCCGCAGCAGGTTGAGCTTCAGCAGTCGCTCGCGGGTGGTGTCCAGATCGACCCGCGGTTGCGGAGTCGCTTTCGCCGTCATCGCGCCACCTCCGCCAAGGCGGCATAGAGATCGAGCGGACGCCGTTCGGGTGCGAGTTCGGCGATCTCCTGCAAGCGGCGACCCATCCGGCCGAGCGGGAGCGGCGGAAGCACCCGTGCGGTCGGTTCACCTTCGTAGTGCTTCGGGTCGATCACGATCCGTTCGCGCCCTTGTCGCGCATGCTCGGCCACGATCCCGCCTTCGGCGTAGATCTGCACCACCCGCGCGAATCCTCGCACTTCGACTCTCTGTCCGAACCAAGCGAACGGTACCGAGTAGCGCCGTCCCTCGAACGCCACCGTGCAGTCGTGATCGACCGCGCGGGTCAGCACCAGATCGAACGGCTCCGGCAAGTAAGGCAACGGACTCAAGAACCTCTTCTCCGCTTCCCAGGCCTCGCGCACCGTCGTGCCGGTGGCGGGACAGATCCGCCGCGACGACTCCGCGTGCCCACGCGCGTCAGTCCACGACTGCAGCTCCTCCCAACTCGACCAGCTCCGATCCAGGACCTCATCCTGGCCGCGAGCGGTGCGGATCTCGCGCTCGACCTTGCCCTTGGCCTGAGGGCTGCGCGGCGCGCAGGCATCGACATGGAAGCGCACCGCCCGCGCGTAGCCCCGGTAGCTCGGGTTGATCTCCCCCCAGGTGCCGGCGCCGCGCCCCACTGCCGTCCGTTCGTTGTCCACCCGCACCACCGCCGGCACGCCCTCCAAGCGACGGAACGCTTCGTTGTGCACCTGATGCCACGAAAGCTGGTCCTTCCGCGGCGACCAGATGCGCGCGGCGTATCGGCTGTGGCTGAGCTTCAGATGGAACTGGTAGGCATAGACCGCTTGCCCCCCGATCCAGACCCGCGGCCACTCCGCCCAATCGGCCTGCGCTTGCGCGCCGGCAGGCGTCTCCACCCGCCGTCGGGCTCGCACTGCCGGTCGCGGGTACTCCTTCTGCACGTAGCGTTGAACCGAACGCACGCGGCCGTCGTATCCATGCTCGCTCTCGAGCCACTCGTGCAGCGCCGCCAGGTTCACCTGCTTGGGATGCCGCTCCAGGTAGGCCGCGATCGCCTCCGCCACCGACGCCGCTCGGGGCACCTGCTTTGCCCGACCGTCCGTCGCCTCCGCCGCCCGTCGACGCAAGTGGTATCGAACCGTGCCTTCGCTCACCGAGAGCAAGTGGGCTTGCCCCGATTTGATGGACACCAGGTTTACACATGAACGGTCGTCGCCTCGAACTCTGCCGGGCTGAGATACCCGAGGGTCGAGTGGAGCCGTTCCCGATTGTAGAACTCCTCGACGTAGCGGAACAGATCCGCCTTCGCCTCTGCGATCGTCTCGTAGCCACGCTCCTGAAGCCACTCTCCTTTCAGCGAGGCGAAGAAGCTCTCCGCCACCGCGTTGTCCCAGCAATCACCCTTGCGGCTCATGCTCGCGACCAGGCCGTGTCGGTCGAGCTCTGCTCGGAACGCGCTCGAGGCGTAGGTGCTGCCGCGATCGCTGTGGAAGATCAGTCCCGGTTCGGGCCTGCGCGTCTGGATCGCCATGTCGAGCGCGCCCAGGACCAACGCCGTGTCGTTCTCGGTCCCGAAGCTCCAACCGACGACGCGCCGCGAGAAGAGGTCGAGGGTAGCGGAGAAATAGAGCCAACCTTCGCGAGTCCAGACGTAGGTCACGTCCGACACCCAGACGCGATTGGGCGCCGCCGCGCGGAAGTGTCGCTGCAGCAGATTAGGCGCGATCGGGAAGCGGTGGTTCGAGTCGGTCGTGCAGCGAAAGCGCTTCTTCCGCCGCGCGGCCAGGTCGTTTTCCCGCATCAGCCGGGCAATCCGATGACGCCCGCAGGCGTGGCCACGCTTGACCAGCGCTCGGCGCATGCGTGGGCTGCCGTAGGCGCGCCGAGTCCGGGTACGAAGCAATCGGAGCTGTTGGACAAGCAGCTGGTCCTCCAAGGCTCGCGGGCTCGGCGGTCGCTGGCAGTAGGCGTGGTAACCGCTGGGCGAAACCTCGAAGGCGCGGCTCATGATCGCGACCGAGTACTGACCTCGATGGGCCTGCATCAGACGGAACCTCGCGATCGGTCCTTCGCGAAGTACGCTGCTTTTTTTTTGGAAACTCGACTTCCTGGCGGAGAAAGCGGTTCTCCCGCTCCAGCCGGCGGTACTCTTCCTCGGTCGGCTTCAAACGACCGCGGCCGGGGAAGGCCTCGGCCGGGTCGGACAGCAGCTCGCGCTTCCAAACGCTCAACAGGCTGGCGTGGATGCCGAGTTCGCGGGCCACTTCCGCGAGCGCTCGACCGCGCTCGATCACCTGCCGCACCGCCTCCAGCTTGAACTCCCGCGTGAACGTCCGACGCGGCTCCTTCTTCTTCATGGACCACCTCCGCGGTGGGACTATCCCACCTTATCTGGGTGTCCATCAAATCCGGGGAAGGTCACGGCCTCGCGAATCCGATTCGTTGTTGGAATCCCCCCTCCCCGCAGTATCAACCGGTGAGTCGCGCAGTGCAGGACTCGGCATTTGCTATGGCAATCCGGAGGCATCCATGAGAGCTAGTCTTCGCAGATACTGCCCACTGATCCCACTGTTGTTGATAACCGTGCTCCAGGCAAGACCGTGCGAAGGAGTTACAATCACCGACCCGTACTTCGGTGAGCAATGGGGCCTTCAGGAGTCTTTCAGCCGGTTACCGTCTGCCTGGGATCTGGCAACTGGGGGGCCGGTCCTCATTGGCGTCGTGGATACCGGGGTCAAAGGCGATCACGAGGACCTATCCGAGGCGCTGCATCCGGCCTCAGTCCGCTTTGAGACTGAGAAGCACGGCACGTGTGTGTGCGGTGTGATCAATGCGACGGCAAACTCGCTCGGAGTGGTCGGGGTCGCAGCCATCGGTGGCGTTGGATACGTGCGCCCCCAACTCTATGTAGTGGAAGACCCATACTCTGGTCCAGTACCCGATCAGATCCTTGCAGCGCAGGTCTACGCGCAAAGTATCCGTGCGCTTGCGGATAACGGCGTTCGCATCATTAATCTTAGCAATGGGTTTAACCAGGGTGAAACCGTAGACAATGGTGAACAAGAAGTACGGAATATTGTAGATCCCGCTCTTGAGTATGCCGCCGTACAACGCAATTGCGTCATTGTTGTGGCTGCTGGCAACCATCCGTCAGCAAATTATGTAGAATATCCGGCTGGGAACCCGTATGTCATAAATGTCGGGGCAATTAACAAGCTGTTAGCCGGCGCCGGCAATCATGGCCCTCTGCTCGATCTATGCGCACCAGGGGGCAGCAGAATCAAGACAACAGACGACTACGACGCTAGCGACGACGTCGGGCACTTTTCAGGATACAACCCCCCGTGCTTTGATCCCACGGATTGTGTCCCCTGCGGAAATGACTGCTACGGAGCTTACACCAACGCGGCTGGAGGAGGGCAATTTGGAGGCACCTCTGCCGCAGCCCCATTCCTGTCGGGCGTCTGCGCTCTTATGATCGCTAGTAATCCGACGCTTAGCTGGAGCGAAGTGCGGCAAATCCTCCGCGACACCGCTGCCAAAGTGCCCCGGATGAATGGGCAGTATCGCACGGATGAATTCGGGCACGGAAGGGTGGATGCATACGCTGCGGTATTGGTGGCAAAGGAACACGCGCAAGTGGTTCATGGAGTGGTGAGTACGACCCAAATGCTTCCGGAGAGCGGAAAGACCTCTCTGTACATATCTGGCGATCTTCGCGTCCCTGCTGGCGTCACTTTGACAATTGCACCAGGTACGCACGTATTTGTAGCTCCAAGCGACGCGGAGAATCTCGGCTCGGATCCGCAACGTGTGGAGGTGCTGGTGGAAGGCGGCCTCACTGTGGGAGGGGTGTCCGGCGGTAGAGTGCAGTTCCTGGCCGCGACAAGTACGCCGGCAGGGGACAGCTGGGGAGGGCTGCGAATTCTGGGTGCGGGCACGCTGAACGTGCAGCGCGCAGACGTCCTGCATGCACTTAACGGAGTATCGTCGGAGTCGTCCGGCGCGATGAGTATGACGGATGCGACGTGCGACCAGTGCGCGAACAGCTGCGTTAGCATCGCCCCGGCGTCCTCGGGCCTGGTCAATCTCAGTGGCTGCACCCTCACGACAGCTAGCGGCGTAGGCGTGGAAGCTGACGGGAGCGGTGTGGTTAGTATCGATGCGTCGACGTTGCAGGCTGTTACGGGAGATGTCCTCAGAGTCAACGGCGGACAGGTGACCGTTGCAAGTAGTTCACTCGCGGCCGGAAGCGGCGGTGGCGCAGTCATCGGCGGCGGAACTCTAGGAATCGTTACCGCGACGCTCACCGCATCGGGGAGCTCATCGAACTGCGTCACTATCCAAGGTGGCAACGTCGACATCGGTGCGAGCACATTCATGGTGACTAGTGGAGACGGGCTGGAGATCCGTGGCGACGGTACTGCAGCGGTGCACAACTGCACGCTGACGTCCAGCGGCGCCACGGCAAACTGTGTAAATGTCGTTGGAGGGACGATCGACCTGCGGGCCAATGCCCTCATTGTAAATGGAGGCGATGGTGTCGAAATTACGGGTGACACATCAGCGGTAATTCGCGACGGTTCAATCGCCGGAAGCGCGTCGTCCGCCAGCGGCATATATCTGCTCGGAGGCACCGCCGACATACACAATAATGTCATTACGGGGTTCGCAAGTGGCCAATGTGTCTGGCTGGCCGGTGGTGTTTGCACCCTATCGGGAAACGCGATTGGTGGTGGGACGAAGTGGGGCATATACATCACAAGCGGACCGCACATCATCGGCGGCGACAGTGCAGGCGGAAACGAGATCTACGGCTGCGTTACAGGTGTCTACGCTGTCTGTGTGCCGGCTGGTGCGTGCCCTACGTCGTGTCCTACGACGTTCGCGACCCTGCGCAAAAACAATGTTCACGACAATACCTACGGAGTGCAGACCGTGCGTACGAAGGGGCTCGATCTGGGGACAAGCAGCAACCCGGGATACAATACGTTTACTGGCAACGCGACGTACTGTATCTGGAACAGGGCGACGAGTTGCGGCACACTCACCGCGCAGGGTAACTGGTTTGGGCAGTGTGCAATGCCGTCGTGCATGAGCGGTCCTGTCGATGTTAGTAACTATCTGTGCTCCGCGCCTCTCCCTGGCTCCTCAACGCACGGCGTAACAAGTATGCGAGGTGGAAGCGACGATATTGCGGTGGACGGAGTATTCCCCAACCCTATGATTCAAGGCGCAACGATCCGGTTCACCCTTCCGGAGGCTGTGAGTGACACTCGTGTCGAAGTGTTCGATGCGAGTGGACGCTTGATAAAGGTGGTGGCGCGTGGCGCCTATTCAGCGGGACCGCATCAGATCAGCTGGGACGGGAAGGACGGAGATGGTGGGCGAGTGAGAGCCGGTGTGTACTTCGTTCGCGCGACCGGAGGCGCGGTCCTACTGTCAAGCAAGCTGACTGTGGCGATGCCGTAAGCAGCGCTCGGAGTTCTCTCGCGAGCCAAGCCTGACCACCTCGTAGATGTGCATCTCGAGGTGGGGCTGTCGGAGCTGATTGATGTCGCGCGGCATGCGAGCGCCGCGTCGAAGATGCTTGTGTGAGGATGTGGAGCGTCAGTGCGCTGGGCAGACTGGGCGGAACGAATAGGGACGCATAACGTGCATGCGGGAGAATCACTACCTTTGTACGGAAGCGAGCAGTCTTGGTGAACCGCCCGTGCACTCTCGAAGGCTCCATTTCTTGAGAGGGTGGAGCACATGGCGCGACAAAATAGGTTCTCACCGGAAGTTCGCGAGCGAGCGATCCGCCTGGTCCTCGATCACTAAGAGTAGTACGACTCGCAGTGGGCCGCCATTCGTTCGGTGGCGGCCAAGGTCGGCTGCTCCGCGGAGGCCTTGCGGAACTGGATCCGGCACGCGGTGCGCGATCGGGGCTCTCGGCCCGGCTTGACCACCGACGAACGGCAGAAGAGGAAGGAGCTCGAGCGCGAGGTGTTTGAGCCTCGTCGCGCCAACGAGATCCGGCGCAAGGCCTCGGCGTTTTTCGCACAGGCGGAGCTCGACCGCCGAGCGAAGTGATGGTGGCGTTCATTGATCAGGATCGGGAGCAGCATGGGGTCGAGCCGATCTGCGCGGTACTGCCGATCGCCCCGTCGGTCTACTACGTGCTCAAGGCTCGTCAGGCTGACCCCACGCGTCTGCCTCCACGTGTTACGCGCGATGCTGCGCTCCGGTTGGAGATTCGTCGAGTCTGGAATGAGCAGGACCGTGCCTACGGAGCAAAGAAGGTCTGGAAGCAGTTGCGGCTCGAGGGCATCTTCACGGCTCGTTGCACGGTGGCGCGTTTGACGCGGGAAATGGGCCATCGGGGCATGATTCGCGGTCGCACCTGCCGAACGACGACTCCGGACGCGAACGCCGATCACTCGCCGGACCTGGTGAAGCGGAACTTCACCGCGACGCGGCCCAACCAGCTTTGGGTGGCTGACCTGACCTAAGTGGCGACCTGGGCCGGCTTCGTCTACGTCGCGTTCGTGATCGATGTCTTCTCGCGCTTCATTGTCGGCTGGCGCGTGTCGCGTTCGCTGCGGACCGACATCGCGCTCGACGCTCTCGAGCAAGCCATCCACGCTCGATGCGGCGGCGAGACCGAGGGGTTGGTTCATGACAGCGACCACGGCACGCAGTACGTGTCGATTCGCTATACCGAGCGTCTCCGAGAGGCGGGGATCGGACCCTCGCTCGGCAGCGTCGGTGACTCCTACGACAACGCGATGGCCGAATCGATCATCGGCTTGTTCAAGGCGGAGGTGATCTGGCGAAAGGGACCGTGGCGCGGGATGGATGACGTCGAGTTCGCCACGCTCACCTGGGTCTCGTGGTTCAATCAGGAACGCGTGCTCGAGCCGATCGGTTACCTTCACCCGGTCGAGTACCAGAAGGCGTACCATCGGAGTCAGGCCGCATGCACGGAGCTGGCTGCAGTCACGTAACCAAGCCTCCGGAGAACCCGGGGCGGTTCAGAGCATTGCAGTTTCCAGGGTATACCAGCCCATGGTCACTGGGACTGCCCGATGCCAACCGTGACGTGCAATGTGACGTGGCGGCTGCCGTAGGTGATGGAGACGCAAGGATCAGCGTTTATCAGCTGTTCGATGGCGTGGAATACTACAGCGTTAGGGAGATGCGCGTGCACGTGGTTCCACCGGCTGGGAGCGATGTGGGGAGCCAGAGCGGTGTTCGCGTGCCTCATCGCCAGCTCCGGAGCTGGTGGGTGCCCTCGAACGGGGGAATCGGGATCCGCGCTGCCGGTGTGATCGGCGAAGAGGTGCGCGTCCGGATAGTAGACGCCGGTGGGCGCATTGTGGCGGATCGCGTCTTCGGGCCTGTCGTGAACGGGAGCTTCACGACAACGATTCCTCTGAGCAGGCGCACTTCCGGAGTGTATTTTGTCACGTGTCGGGACGCTCGAGGCAGTGTTGACAGCCGTTGCGTGGTCGTAGAGTGAACCCACCGAGGAGAGGGCAGAGTGAGCGACAAAAGGAGCTATTGTTGGCGAACCGGTGCGGCGGTCTGTGGGCTGGGAATGTGCGTGTCTGGTATGGCGTCGGCGAGGGCTGACACGACGTATGTATTCAGAGCACAAGGAATACAGACGGCTGACACGGTCCGAGTGCGGAGTGCAGACGCGATTCGAGTACGATTGCGCGGTGGCGGGCGCGGATCGCAGTACGATCTTGGCCGGTCATACGCGGCGTGGACCATTGGGGTGGACAATTTTGAAGTTAGGACGAGGCGACCGCTACGTGCGTTTGCGTACCCGGAGATTGAGCGAATCCAGGTATCAACTGGGAGCCATACAGCAAAGGGAGTAGTGATCGGTGCGTCTGTGTTGGCAGTCGCACCATTGGCGATCATGGTGCTCGGTGGTGTTACGGCAGAAAGCGGATCGAGTGACGTCGGATTCTGGCCATGGTTCGGCAGTCCATTGAACTTGGTCGCTGGGGGCGCAGCTGTCGGGGCCATCGTGGGTGGAGTGGTTGGCCATCATACGAACTCCTGGGACACCGTCTACGACCGGCCAACCAAGTGAGTCAACTCGAGCGGCGGCCGAAAGACCGTGTGTACTCGCCTCGCTAGAACTCCGCGGAGTCCTAGTCGGCGTCGCTACGGTGCTGTCTTCGCGAGGCGAAATCCCAAGTCGTGGCTGTGCTCGTTGGGGTCCGCACCGCTCCGGTAGGCGGAACGGCAGTCCTGCGCGCCGCTGTCCCAACCGCCACCGCGTGACACGCGAAGCGATCCACTGGCCGGACCGGCGGGATCGGTCACCGCACCGGAGTAAACGGCATACCAGTCCCAGCACCACTCCCATTCGTTCCCGGACATGTCGTACAGCCCCCACGCATTCGGACGCTTCCAAGTCTTGACGTCGTGAATCACCTGGTGTGAGTTGTAGAAGCACCAGCCGATCAGATCCATGTTGGGATCGGCTCCCAGGTTGGTGATCCCGCCATTGCAAAACGCGGTAGTCGTACCCGCACGGCAGGCGTACTCCCATTCCGCCTCGGTCGGTAGGCGATAACCGTTCTTTGTGAAATCGCAGCTGACGTCAGTTCCATTCACGACGTACGCGCGCTGCAGTCCATCCTGGTCCGACTTGGCGTTGCAGAAGTTGATGCAGTCGAACCAGCTCACTCCTTCCACCGGTCGATTGTCCCCGGCGAAGTGCGAAGGATTGGTCCCGGTCACCTCGCGCCACTCCGCCTGCGTCACCTCATGATCGAGCAGGTAGAAGGCGCGTGTCAGCGTGACCTCGTGCTGCGTCTCGTCGTTGTAACGACTGAGTTCACCGAACGGGCTCCCCATGGTGAAGCGGCCTGCGGGAATGAGCACGAACCCTCCCACCGGTGGAGGCGGTCCGTTCTCCAGAACGAAGGGGTCGGTTCGCGCCACGCGGAGCACCGACTCACCGCCAACAACCCAACTCATTTCCAGACGCATTGCGCCGCTGTGGAGGGCGTAGTCATCGACCGACGCCCAGGTGAAGGTGTGCGTCCCCGGCTCGACGTCGACTAGGTGGCCCTGCGCGTCGATCGACCCGGCCGATGTGGCCGAGAGGGTGGCAGCACGTGGCCCGACATCGGCGGACCAGAAGGACACCGCGAAGTCATTCGCGTCGCCCTGGGCATCGGTCACCGTATAGGTCACCACGACCGACCCGCTCTGGGGACTCCCAGGCGTGTCCATGGTGACGCGCGGGTCATTGGCGAGGGTTACGTCGACCATCGCCTCGGCGTGATTCCCCCCGGTGCCATAGGCGGTGGCGCGTAGGGTCGACGGTCCATTGCTGAAGTTGCCCGTTGGCCAGGTGACCTCGTAGGGCGAAGTGGTATCAGTGCCGATTTCGATCCACCGCTGTTCGTACACCTCGAAGACGACTCGATCGGTACCGACACCTCCGTTGACCGATGCGACGACGGGGTACAGTCCACTGAGGATGCTCCCTGAGGTCGGACTGCTCACCTCGAGCGCCAAGGGCGGCATTTCGAGAGTGCGCGCGGTGACCTTGTTCGATGCGGCCGACCAGTTAGGGAGCTCGTCACCCACCTTGAGTTGGATGAAGTAGGTCGTTCCTTGCTCGAGCCCGGTCAGCGTGAAAGCCTCTGATTGGCCTGACGTCTTCGGACTCGGCTCGCCCGTCGCCTGAGTCATGTCTTCCCACGGCGTGGATTCGCTGGTGGAGTAGCGCAGGTCGTAACTCGCCGCGGTCCCGTTCGTGCCGTCGTCGCCCACCGAGGTCCACGTGAGGTGAATCGAACTGGCGTTTGACGAGTCGGATTGCAGATTCCCCACGGCGGCCGGCGGCACGATGTCGGGTTGGTCCGCACGCGCGACTTCGGTCACTTCCACCGCGGATGCCTTCGCGACGGCCACGCCGAACGCGGTGAAACACGACGCGCCGAGAGTGGCCGACACCGGGCGCATGACCGCAAGCACCTGACTCCACGCAGCGGAGTCCAGGCCGAGCGCCGCCAGCTTCTCGGGGTGGGCCGCGCCCAGCTGAGCGATCTCCCTCACCGTGGGGAGGAGCGTGGCGGTCGCGGCCAAGGTCACGGACCGGACGCTGCGCGCCTCGACGAGGGCGTTCATCGCCGACACCGCTTCAGCCGCGTTGGCAGCCTCCCCGAGCGCCTGGTCGATTCCCGCGGTCGGAATGGGCACCCCACTCGCGACCGCGAGCGTGGGCAGGACCGCGTAGTGAACGAAGCTCTGCGTCGCGGCCGCGCGGATTCGACTCTCGATACCGGCGGGGAGTTCGTAGGCGCTCGGTGATAGACCAAGGCCTTGGACCCAGAACTGCGCCCTTCGTGCCTCCGACGCTTCTGAGAAGTCCACCGTGGTGGTAAACGTCGCCGGAGCCCCGACACTCCAGGCAAAGATCGAGCCCCACGACATTGGGCGCGCTCCCGGCATCGACTGGCTGACAGCGATCCTTGGCGACGCGTCGAGCAGCACCGGAGCACCAACCTGATGACCGGCGCTGTCGAGGTCCCGGCGCCAGATCGAGAGGTACCGCCACTCCGGGTTGGTGATCTCTACCATGACTCGATCCAACGGATCGGTGCTTAAAACGCGCGACGAGACGTGCTCCCACTGGCGCCTACCCGGAAGGCCCAGCGCGTCATCGGCGCGCAGGGTGTCCGTGTCCAGATAAGCGAGAACGCAGGCTTGAAGCGCGGCGCTGACGTCCTCATGGGCCAGGGCAGATTCAAGCGGCTCCTCGAGGAGTCGCGGCCGCAAGGCAGTCAGGACGCCCTGGAATTCAGGCAACGAGCGCAACGCGGCCCGGCGGGTCCCGGCCTCGGCAAGATTCACGGTCAGGAGTCCCGGAGACAGCATCAGAACCCCAAGCGCCGTCGACTCAGCATTGAAGCGCAGCTCGCCGGCAAAGGCGGATCGCGTCGATTCTCGCCTGCCGGGTGAAGGCGCGGACAGTTCGACGGCCCGTACATGGCCGAAACCGTCCTCGAGAAAGTGCGCTTGCACGCCCTCCGTGGACGCCTGGATCTGAAAGTCTCCGCTGGCGCCGACGTCAACGCTGTCCCAAGCAGACAGCACGCGCAGGTCGGCACCGCCGATCTCCGTCCTGTCCACCGACCCAGCGACCGCGGCGACCTCGACTGGAGGTTGCAGCGCGGGCGGGTGAGGCTCGGTTGCGTCATTCTCGGAGCAGGAGGGAAGCAGGAAGACTGCAAGAGCGAAGCAGGTCACGCGGACGGTTGCGGCGAAGGACGTGGCGTTCACCGTGCACCCCCTCGAATTAGAAAGCGGCAACTCTCGGGTAGGTAACACCAGCGCGAGAACCGGGCCGGCGGGCATCGCCCACACAGCTTCCGCGGGATCGAACACTTGTCGGTTGCCCGCGCGGAGCCTGGCGAGACGATACACCTGGGCGCGAGGCCGAGAAAGCCGCAAGCAGGGCATCGGTGTCTCCCGGGATCGTGACGCCGCACCGCAATCGGTTCAGCGAACCAGCCACGGTTCCGTTGGTCGAGCGCGTAGCTACGGTCTTGGAGACTCCCTCGTCGGTCGAACGACATGGCGACGACGGATGAGCCGGGGAGTGACAACGCGCGGTCGCGCAATCGGGCGGTGTTTGTGGATCGGGCGGAGGGGAGGATCGACGTAGACCGGCCGATGGGGGGGCATCGGAGATAGCGGCGGCTCACTCACTGCGCCTGCACACGACCCGTACTGTTGAAGCTGCTCGGCGTGATAGCCTCTGCAATGCAAGCATGGGTCGGCCCATCGTGTGAAGTGGCGCAACCGCGCCATCGTAAACGTTGCGATTCGTCCCAGCGCAGCGTGCTTTGAGTGGAGTCGCGTGCTGATTGCCCTGGTTCCCCACGACTCCGCGGCGAAGCGAACGGCCGAAGCGACTCTCGCGAAGTAATCAACGCTTCAGCCCGAGGCAGTGCCTGCAGCTCGGGCATACGCGGTAGAACACCCGAAGAGGCTCGATGCGCGCACTACTCCCGATCCTCACGTGGATCTCGCTGACCGGGTCCGCGCACGCGGCCGAAGACGACTCAGCCCCCAAACTAGTCTTCCACGCCACAGCCTCGGCGGTTTCTGAATCCATCAGAGTCGACAGGGCACTGAGCGCCCCTCCTGAGTCGCTGGGGTTGCCACAGGTCACGCGCCTTTTGTTCGTTCACGTCCAGCCTGACCATCCCGACTCGAGCTTCGTGCGAGAGTTCGCGCTGGATCTGGGGCTTCCGTGCGGCGCACACCCTCTTCCTCCGCCGCCACGGCATCGGTTTGCTGCATCGCTGGCGGCCGCGTACGGCGAGAGCATCTTCGTCTCCGCCGACTCCGACCCGGACGGGGATCTAACGGTCGTCACGCTCACGGGCCGAGTCGAGGTACTGCGGCGCGACGATGCGCGCACTGCGGTGAGGCTGCCGGCCACCTCTCCCAGAGACATCTGTCCCGTGTTTCCTGGACCTACCGCATCTCGGCACAGGGCGATGGTTCTGCTTTGCCGTGAGAAGGACGCGCCGGACACACAGCGTGCAGTGCTCTGCACCCTGGAGCGGGGATCGGAACGACCACTCGTGTCGGAGGAGCACTCTCTGCCCCTTGGCTCGAGCGTGATCTACGTCGCTCCGACTGGATGCGGGTACTCGATCCGGAGAGGCGATACCGGCGCTATCGAGCACGTTGGCGCGTGCACGGCTCTGTGGCCCGAAGTCCCCCGCGGCGAATGGATCTCCACCGTCACCGTCCGGCAGTCGATCGCCACGGTGATCTCTTCCGACAGTGAAGGCTTGCACATACGCAGCGGAGAAAACAGCTACTCCACTGCACTGCCGAGTGCGCAATGCCGCGGAATCGCACTGCCTCTCTTTGGTGGTGCAGGGCTGGGCATTCTCACGACGACACCGCGCGGCGGCATTGCGATCTGCTCTTGGCGCCCGCCGCAAGACCCCGTCTACTTCGAAACGGATCTTCACGGGTTGGACAGTTGGGTACGGGGATACACGGTCGACGGCGCGGACCCACAGTACGCGATCGTTGGCACGGGGCCGGTTCCTGCGAAGTCCACGGACATCTCCATCTATCGACTTCCGAAACCGTAGTCGGAGGAACCAGGGCCGGCAGCGTGCGGGTTGGCTACCTAGATCGTGCGCGATCGCCCGGCATTGATGTCCTGGCTGAGGCCCGTCGATCACCTCACGACACGAATCCCCTTCGCGATCGCATCCCCGCCCGGTGTCGTCGCGTGTAAGCTATGGACCCGTCAGGGCGCGAATCCCCGCTCGAGTTGAGTCCATCCCATCGCGCCGCCTGCCGACCTGCAGCCAGCACGAGTCTGAACTCGGTCATGCCGTCGTGCTTCTGGCGAGAGGTGATGCGGAGCCTCCTCAGGTCGGATGGATTTGCCACGACGAAGTGAGCGTCGTATTCGATCTTCCATCAATGACGTCTTCTGCCTGTCGGTCCCGACCTCGCTCTGAGAACCACGTTCTGTGCCGCGCTCGCACCGTCCAGGTTGGCGGCCAGGACCGCGTTGTCCATGTGGTCGTAGTCGCCCGCGATGTGGTCTAGCAGCCACTCGCGGCGAACGTCGTCCGGGCCGGAGGGCGGGCGCGCCGCGCTGAAGAGCCCCCGTCGGGCCGGCTGCCGGGTTCCAGATCCACCCAATGCGCGGTCCCGATCACCGTCACCCGCGGATGAGTCCTCGAACCTTGATGGCCGCGCGGCGAACAGGTCAGAGGCACCGCAGCCAGGCGCTCGCTTCCGCCAGCGTCGCATCCAACGTCATCGGCCGACCGACCGCAAAGCACCGCTCCGCCTCCTCCGCGCCCAGGGCCTCGCGGATCGCCGACTCCAGCTGCTCCGCCTCCGCCAAGTCGTAGGCGACGTGCGGCATCTGGAGCCTCGCGCGCGTCTCCTGCGCGAACCCGAGCAAGAGAGCGGCATCCCCGGCGCGCCCCGCGTTCAGCAGGAGCTCGGCCGTAGCCTCCAGGGCGTAGACGCCCTCGCGAGGAGCGCCCAGTTGTCGCGCTAGATCCAACGCTTCCTCCAGCGCACGAGCGGCCGCGTTTTGCTCTCCGGTGCGCAGCAGAGTCATCGCCAGCCCGGCGAGGCACAGTGCCTGGGTCGCGCTGTCTTCCGCTTTGCGCAGGAGCGCGATCGCTGCTTCGAAGCGTGCGCGTCCGAGGTCGCCACGACGGAGGGCGAACTCCAAAGAAGCCAGATTGTGCAAGGACATCGCGATTCCGCGGACCCGACCCTCCCGCTCGTAGATCGCAAGGCTCTCCTCCGTGATCGCGATGGCATCTTCAAAGCGATTCTGCGTCATGGCCAGAACGCCCAGGCCAGCCAAAGCCGCCGCTGGGGACCTGCCGAGGTGACGATCGATGGCGAGAGCTTCCTCGAGCGCCACGCGCCCGCGCTCGGCATCTCCCATGGTTACCAGGAATCCACCGAGACGGAGCAGAGCGTGGCTGCGTTCCGCCGTAGGCTCTCTCGATGGGTCGAGCGCGAGCGCCTCGGAGAGGACGCGGCAACCCTGCACGTACCGGCCGAGAGTGGACCAGAAGCGCGAGGCTGCCGCGGCCATGCGTGCACCGCGACGCGCGCCGTCGACCGCGGTCGCGCAATGGGCCAGCGCCGCGAGCAGGTTCTCCTCCTCGAACTTGAGCGTCTCCAGCATGCGCGGAAGGTCGGCTCCGATCAGCGCCGTCGCGGCCTCCTCGGCCAGCGAGAGGTACGCGGCGAGGTGGCGCTCGCGCAGGTCGGCGTGCTCGGGGTGCGTCTCCAACTTCTCGAGCGCGAATCGCCACACGCTCTCGAGGAATCGATAGCGCGCCGTCCCCGCGCTGTCCCGTTCCACGACCACGAGCGAGCGCTCCAGCAATCGAGTGAGAAGATCCAGCACCTCGAACTCGTCGCCGCCTTCGGTGCAGACCTGCGTCGCGCGCTCGAGCGTCCAGCCGCCGGTGAACACCGCGAGTCGCCGCACGAGATCCTGTTCGGGCTCGAGCAGGTGATCCCAAGTCCACTGGATCACCGCCCGCACGGTGTGCTGGCGCGACGGCGTCCCCGACCCGGCGGAGGTGAGCAGCTTGAAGCGATCGTTCAGCCGCGCTCGAATCTGCTCGACTCCGAGCAGACGCACGCGAGCGGCCGCGAGTTCAAGGGCAAGAGGGATCCCGTCCAGCCGACGGCAAATGTCGGCGACCGTAGCGGCATTGTCGTTCGTCAGCTCGAAGCCGGGCGCCGCGCGCCGGGCGCGCACGCAGAAGAGTCGAACGGATTCGCTCGCCTCGGCGTCCGCCGCCGTTCGCACGTCCGCTCGCGGCACCGTGAGAGTTGGAACGGGATAGATCGATTCGCCCTCGATCGCGAGCGGCTCGCGCGCCGTGACGAGTAGCTTGACCTCTCGGCACGTGCGCAGAAGCTCGGTGGCCAATTCCGCGCAGGCGATCGGGTGTGTTTCACAGTTGTCGATCAGCACAAGCGCGCGTCGAGGAGCGAGCCACTCGGTGACGAGTTCGATCGACGATTTGCCTGGCACGTCGCGCAGGCCGAGCACCCCGGCGAGCGATTCGATCAAGCGTTCCGGCTCGAGCAGCGGCGCCACGTCCACGAACCAGACGCCGTCAGGGAAGCGCTCGAGATTCGTCTCGGCCAGACGGAGCGCCAAGCGTGTCTTCCCTGATCCGCCGAGACCGGCCAGCGTGAGCAACCTGGTCTCGTCGAGGAGACGCCCGACCTCCGCCAGCGTCGCCTCCCGGCCAACGAAGCTGGTCGGCGACGCGGGCAGGTTGTGCGGCGTCGCGTTTCCCTCTCCTTCACGCAGCGCTGCGGCGCGACGAGTGCCGAGAATCTCCTCCAGCGCGACGCGCGCGGCGTGAATCTGAGGCAGGCGCGTAGCCCGGTCCTTCTCGAGGCAGTGTTCGAGCAGCTGTCGAACCTGGCTCGGCGTTCGCGCAGGAAGTGCAGCGAGATCCGCAGCGTGGGTCAGCGTGCGAGTCATCGTCGCCAGAGGACTCTCCGCCAGGAACGCGCGACGTCCCGTGAGGCACTCGTAGAGCACACAACCAAAGGCGAAGATATCGGTGCGCCCGTCCTGCTCCTCGGCCCGCACCTGTTCCGGACTCATGTAGCCCGGCGTGCCCGAGACGCCCGGCGAATCGCCGCTCGAGAGATCGAGCGTCGCGGATCCCAAGTCGACGTCCTCGGAGGAGAACTCTGGCGCGTTTCCTCGCGGGGGCGCATGGGTGATCGCCGCCGTGCGCTGCGCGAGTCCGAAGTCGAGCACCTTCACCAACCCGCGCGGTCCGATCATCACGTTTCCAGGCTTCAGATCGCGGTGCACGATCCCACGCTCGTGCGCGACCTCGAGCGCCTGCGCGATCTGCGCACAGATCTGGAGTGCCTCTTCGAGGGTCATGGGTCCGCGGCCGATGCGCTCCGCGAGCGACTCACCCTCGACCCGCTCGAGCACCAGCACCATCACCCCATCCGGCGACTGCTCGAGCCCGTGGATGATCGCGACGTTCGGGTGGTTCAGTGAGGCAAGCGCCAACGCTTCCTGGCGAAACTGCGCGAGTGCCTCGGCGCCTACCGCGATCTGCCGCGGGAGAACCTTGAGCGCGACCTCGCGCTCGAGCCGCACATCGCGCGCGAGCCAAACCTCGCCCATGCCGCCGGCGCCGAGCTGCGCGACGATCTCGTACGGTCCGAGACGGGCGCCAGTGGTGAAGTTCATCGGAATATCCTACGGGTTTCGACGGCCGCCTCGCCATGAGGGTCTGTGCGTCGGAAAGGACCCGCTTCACCACCGCGCGGCGAACCGCTATCCTTTTGCCCGCCCCCTTGGATCCAGCATCCCGCGTCGACCGCCGTGGTGACGACGCACCCCGACAGGAGGTACGCCTTGACCCCGAATTTCCCGCGTCCGCGCAGTTGGAGCGCCGGAGCCGCTCGCGCAGTGCTGCTCCTCCCCCTGTCCCTGGCGATCGCGCCGGTGGCCCACGCGCTGGACTACGCCTACTCCTGGTCCTTGCCCAAGCCGCAAGGCAACCAACTCCGCGCGGTCGTCTTCGAAGCGGACGACCTCACCGGGTACGCGGTCGGTGACGGCGGCGCGGTGGTGGCGACGAACGATGGCGGCATCACCTGGTCGGTGCGCACCGCGACGGGATCCTTCAGCGAAGACTTGAACGACGTGATGCTGCTTGCGCCCGGCGAGCTTCTCGCGGTCGGCTCCGCGCCCGGCATCTACCGCTCGACGGACACCGGCGCGACCTGGAACGTCGTGGCAAATCCGTCCACCGGCACTCTGTTCGACGTCGCGCGCGTGAGCGGCACGACTCTCTGCGCCCTGGGCACAAGTGGTCAGGTGCTGCGCTCGACCGACGACGGCCTCACTTGGACGCAGCGGCCCAGTCCGAAAAACACGACGCTCAAGGATCAGCTCTGGCTCGACGCGAACCTTGGCTACGTCCTCGGCTACCAGTGCGCACGCCGCACCACCGATGGCGGCGCGAGTTGGAGTGCGCTGCCCGGTGTTTCGGAGACGGGCATCGAGGACTTCAACGAGGTCTGGGCGTTGGATCCGCAGCACGTCACGATCCACGCCGACTTTCACACCGCGCGCACCACGAATAGCGGCGCGAGCTGGACCTTCGAGTTCGTCCCCAACGAACTGGTCTACCAATCCACCACCGTGGTGCTGAGCCCGACGCGCCGACTCGTCTCCACCTTCCTCGAGGGCGTGACGATCTGGGAGACGACGAACGACGGCATCGATTGGTCGCCGCGCCTCATCGACTACGAGGCGCAGGGCATGCCGGACTTCATCCGCCTCGGCAACGGCACCTTGATCGGGGTCACCACGGACGGCGACCTCTATCGTTCGACCGACGTCGGCGTGAGCTGGGCCAACGCCACCCACAGCCCGGATGACGAGGAGCGGGTCACCATCGCCGCCTTCGCCCGCACAAACGACGGCACGATCTACGCGGGTTCGACGCAGCCGGGGCAGGCACTCCGGCGCTTTCACAAGAGCACCGACGGCGGCAACAGCTTCCTCAAGGTGCCCGATCCGCCGATCAACTTTCTGAACGCCCTGATCTGGCTGGATGGCGACGTGCTGCTCGCCGGGGGCAACGGCGGCAGCGGGAGCAACCGCGTGTGGCGCTCCAGCAATCAGGCGGCGACGTGGACCTCGCACACGCTGCCGAACAGCTTCTCGAACGGCGTTCAGTGCCTCGATCTCGAGTCCGTGAGCGCGACGACGATCTACGCCGTGGGCTACGGAAGCAGCGGCAGCGCGATCTTCTGGTCGACCGACGCAGGCGTCACCTGGGCGCAGCGCACGACCGGCATTCCGACCAGCACCTCACTCATGTCGGTCGACTTTCTCGACACACAGACCGGCTTCGCCGGGGGCTTCACCGGCGGCTCGCCGCGCATCTATCGGACCACCGATGCGGGCGCGAACTGGACGTCGGTCGGAACCAGCGGCCTCTCCGCCAGCGTCACCGACATGAAGTGGTTCGACGCGCAGACCGCGGTGGTTGCGCTGGGCCAGCAGGCACAGGGCATCTACCGCACCACCAACGGTGGCGGGAGCTGGAGCCAGGTGGACGCGACCCTGGTGTCGCGCTTCTCCTTTGCCGACGCGAACCGCGGCTACGCGCCGTTGACCTTCCAGCTCGGCACATTGAGCACCATCGTCGAGACGACCGACGGAGGCGTCACCTGGTCGCTCCGCACTCTGCCTTGCACCCAGGGAGCAACGAGCGTGTTCGCTACGCCCGAGGGCTTCCTGACCGGCGGCTACCGCAGCACGATCTTGCGCGGGAGCCTCTCCAATCCGACCTCGGTCGAGGGACCGCGTCGACGCGGCTCGCTCAAACTCGCGCTGCTCGGCTCGGTCGGCGCGACTCCGACGCTGCGCGTCACCGCGACCACCGACGGCCCGGCTCGCGCGCGCGTGATCGATGCGCAGGGTCGTTTGGTGCGCACACTGCTCGATACGGAAGCAAGGATGGGGCAGGCCTTCGAGTGCGCGTGGGATGGGAGCGATGACGCGGGGCGCGCGTCGGCAGCCGGGGTGTACTTCGTGCGGGTCGAGAGCGGCAGCGCGGTTGGGCGCGGGCGGGTGACGCTGGTCAGGCCTTAGGAAATCGATCAAGGCACCGTCCTCGCGCCACGTCGAGCGATCTGTGAGTTGTGCTCCTCCCTCGGGCGGATCCATACTTGGTCACCCCCCATTTGGCAGCGGTCGCCCTCGACCAAGGGAGATTTCCATGCAAATTCATCTATCGTTCCGCGCCACGGGGTTCCTCGCGCTGTTCCTCGCATCGCTCGGCATCACGTCGAGTCGAGCCCAGGAAGGCGCGTGTTGCAAGCCGGACGAGTCCTGCGTCGTGATTCCGCCCGGGCAGTGCCAGGTGTTGGGCGGGTACTACCTCGGCGATGGCACCACTTGCGATCCCGATCCGTGCGGCATTCCGTTCGGCGCATGCTGTTTTCCAGGCTACTGCATCATGACTCTAGAGCCCGATTGCAACGATCAGAGCGGGCTCTTCATGGGTGACGGCACGAGATGCGACTTCAATCCCTGCCCGCCGCCCACCGGCGCCTGTTGCACCGCGGGCGTATGCGACGTGCGGACGCAAAACCAGTGCTTCGGATCCGATCAGTACTATCTTGGCGACTACACCGTCTGCGAACCAACCTCCTGTGATCCGCCTCACGGATGCGGCGGTCCGACGCCTCGCGGCGGGCGAGCGGACGTGATCGAGACCTTGATTGGTCATGGCGTGGTCACCGGTCGAGGCGACGGCGATTGTGGATCGTTGCACCTCACCGCCGACGGTGCCTACGAAAACGGGTTCGCTTGGGACAATCTTGGTGTGCGCGCGCCCTATTTCGGAGGGTTCGCCGAGTGCTACACCGGGGAAGGCGCGGTCTGCGCGGCGATTTTCGATTTCTCGCAGCTCGGGGCTCAGAGCGACGCGACTCTCGATGTCTATCTTTGGGATGACGAGGGCGGTTGCCCCGGGAACGTGATTTGCGTGAAGCGCGACGTTTCGCCAGGCCCGATTGCATTCTGGCCTCAGGTCAGTCGCCACGAGGTCCCGCTCGCGGACTGCTGTGTGCCGTCGACGTGGTGGATCGGCTACTGGCCGAACTGGCCGAATCAGGGCATCGCTCAGTGGTTCATCGGCGTCGACACGGACGGGCCGACCGCTGGATGCGCGAAGACCTGCGTGGTGCCGGGTATCGGTTTCCCGTCGGGCTGGCAGGACGTGGCGACCATCTGGCAGAGCCCTTGTCAGGCCCTCGGCATCGGCGCGCGGGTCACGCCGTGCATGCCGGTGGCGGTTGAACGCGGCACGTGGGGGCGCGTGAAGCTCCTCTATCGCTGAGCACACCAGGGCTCTTCGGAGCGCGGAGAGCGGCCGTGGTACACTTCTTCCGCGGCCGCTTAACCGCAGATCCCCGGAGAAGGAGCCCCCTCGTGCTTCGCAGCGCTCGCCTTGCCTCGCTTCTGACCCTGGCGTTCACCTTCGTAGCCGCGCATGTCGCGCGCGCCACCACGCTCGGTCCCACGGCCCCCGCCTCCCCCGGCGTCGCGCCGTCGATGGCCGACTACCGCACCCACACCGAAGGAGTCGAACTCGACCGCATCGGCATTCGCTTTGCGCCCGACACCGGCGCGCGCGTGCGCGGCGATCGACTGGTCTCGCTCCGCGGCGTCGATCTCGGCACGGTGGAGGCGATCGTCGCGGCGACGCCGGGCGCGCGACTGGAGCGGCGCTTCCCCTTCAGCGAAGAACAGTGCGCGGCGCTCACCGCGCGGGCCGAGGCCCGCACGCTGGAGCGCATGCCCGACCTCAATCTCTTCGCACTAGTCACGCGGCCGGCAGCGACGTCGGTCGAAGAGGGGCGCACGCGCCTGGCGAGCCTGCTCTCGCAGCTCAACGCCGCGCCCGGTGTCGCCGAAGCATGGGGCTTGGTGAAGGGCGAGGTCGCGACGATGCCGAGCGCGAGCGGCACGATGGAGCTGCTGCGTAGCTCGACCCCCGACTTCTCACCGCTTCAAGGCTATCTCCACGCGCCGCCCTCCGGCTTCTGGGCCGACTCGGTCTGGACCTTCCCCGGCGGGCTGGGCCAAGGGATCCAGATCCTCGGCATGGAGTGGGGTTGGCTCTGGAGTCACGAAGACTTCCCGGTGCCGTTCTACACCTACAACGATCAAGGACCGAGCGATCACGGCACCGCCACGGTCGGCATCTTCGGGTCGCGCCACAATGGCTACGGCGTGAGCGGCATCGCTGGTGAAGCGTCGATCGGCTCGATCTTCCTCGGCGACATCGCGGCCGATATCCTCCGCACCTCGACTGTGCTTCAGCCGGGCGACGTCTTCAGCATGTCGATTCAGGTGGGCGGTCCGGTGGGTTGGATGCCGACCGAGTGGTGGCCCGATTGCTTCGCCGCGTTCCAGACGGTGGCAGGCCTCGGCATCCTCGGCTGCCAGGCGGCGGGCAACAGCACGGTCGATCTCGATGATCCGCTCTACGGCGGCGCCTTCGATCCCCGCGTGCGCAACAGCGGCGCCTTCATCATCGGCGCGGGGACGCCGAACGGACTCGACGCGGAGTGGTTCAGCAACTACGGATCGCGCGTGAACCTGCAAGGCTGGGGCTCGTCGGTCGTCACCACTTGCTGCGGCGACCTGCAAGGCGGCGACCCGACGATCAGCTACACCGCGGGGTTCAACGGCACGTCGAGCGCGACCCCGTGCGTCGCCGGCTGCCTCGCTTCGCTCGAGGGACAGGCGAAGGCGGCCTTCGGCATCGCGATCACGCCGGCTCTCGCGAACGAGATCATGCGCGCGACCGGATCGCCGCAGGCAGGCGCGAAGCTGATCGGCCCACGCCCCAACCTGGTCGCAGCGCGCGCGCGCTTGCTGCAGGGATTCGGCGACGTGGTGGTCACGGTGATCGACGGCGACACGCAGCAGCCTCTGCCCGACTGGATCGTCGAGATCGCCGAGACTGGGCGCATCGGAAAGACCGGCCCTACCGGGCAAATCGCGATGCAGCTCACCTCGGGCAACCTCACCTTCCACGTGCCGGGCACCTTCTACTACGAGGAGTCGAGCGTTCCCTTCACGGTGCAGGCGGGCGGGCAGCAGGCGATCACCCTCGAGGTGCATCACCTCCCGACCGGTTCGATCGCGGGGCTGGTGCGCAATCAGCAGGGCGCGCCCATCGCGGGTGCGCGCGTGCTTCTGATGAACACGCCGATCGCGGCGGCAACGACCGACGCGGGCGGCAGCTACGCGTTCACCGGCGTGCCGATCAACGTAGGCTACACGGCGGTGGCGTCGAACGTGCCGACCAAGGGCGCGGCCTCGAGCGTGCTGGCGGTGAATGCGGGCGGCACCACCGGCTGGAATCCGATCCTGGTCGATGCGACCACCTTCGAGGCGAACAACGGCAGCTACACGCCGACCAACGAGTGGCAGTGGGGCACGCCCACCTGGCCGAACGGCACGAACAAGCCGATCCCCTTCTCCGGAACGAAGGTTTGGGGTACGGATCTCGCCGGCACCTACGATGACCTGGTCACCTCGGTGCTCACCTCGCCGGTGTACAACCTGACCGGCACGCACCTCACCTTGAGCTTCCACCACTGGATGTGGATCGCGAATGATGACGGTGGCCAAGTCCAAGTGTGGGACGCTGCGCAGAATCGATGGGTGGTGGTCACCCCGGTCGGCGGTTACCCCGATCCAAGCATCATCATCTTGAACTACGGACCGGGCTACAACGGGGTGCAGACGCACTGGGAACCGGCGGTGTTCAACCTCGACCAGTACGCCGGCCATCCGTTCCAATTCCGCTTCTACTTCAAGAGCAACTTCCAGACGAACGGCATCGGTTGGTACATCGACGACGTTGCGCTCGATACCGGCAATCAGACGGTGGCGGTCGATCTCGCGCCGCCCTCGGCCGCGCGCGTGTTGTGGGCCGGACCGAACCCGAGCGCGGCCGCGAGCGTGATCCGCTTTGCCGTCGGCACGAGCGGAGCCGACGGCGCGCCGCGGGGCATGGCGCAGTGTGACCTGTACAACGTGGCGGGTGCGCTGGTGCGACGGCTGTCGGTGCCCCTTAGCGGCTCGGAGAACGAGATCGTGTGGGACGGACGCGACGGGCGCGGCCAGCCGGTCTTGAGCGGCGTCTATCTCTACCGCCTCACCGCCGGCGGCGAGTCGATGTCGGGACGACTGCTGCGCGTGCGCTAGTCACGACCCAAGGAACACCAAGGCGGGCGGGGCGCCCCATCGTGAGGCCCCGCCCGTCCCGTGACCGAGTCCCGCTCGGTCTCTCCGTGCGGAGATGGCGTTTGGGTCGAGATCAGTAGACGAGATATCCCCGCACGTCATCGTGGCTCGAGGTGACGATCAGCTGATTGCGGACCGCCGCGTTTGGAGTCGAGAGCGTCACCGCTCCTCCCGCGATGCTCAGAATCGTCGTGTTGCTGTTGAAGGACGCGGTCCCACGGATGATCACGCCCGTCCCATCGATGCCCTGCCAGGCGAGGTTGTAGTCGTTCTCGATGCAGTTGACGTAACCGATGTCGTTGATGTGCGGCGACGCGTGAGGCGCGCTCAGCACGATGGTGAAGGGCAGATAGGGCGGCGTCGTGATGGTCAGACTCCCGCCTCCACCGGCGATGCTGAAGATGTAGGAATGGGCCATGTCGGCGGCGTGGAGTCCGTCAACCTTGTCCGCTTCAGCCGCGCGACTGGAGTTGAGCGCTGACGGCGCCGAGGCGAGCATGACCCGCGGTGCGAGTTCCGCCTCACCACCGACCTGCGTGCTCAGCCAGTACTGATGGTCGAACTCCATCGAGAGCGGCGCCACCGCGCCGAGCGTGGCGTTGAACAGGCCGCGCGAGACCGCGATGACCTGCGTCTCCGCCCACACCGGCGAACCTCCGGTCGCCGCCTCGTACAGCCGGAAGGTGAGCTGGTAGTTGCCGTCGGGCACGAGGCTGGTGTCAGCGTTTCTCAGGATGCCTTGGTAGCTCATCGTGCGGGGCACGTCGGCCAATGCGCTGCTTGCGATCGACGCAGTGGCGGCGATCACGAGCAGAGCCAGAAGCAGGATGCTCTTGGTTCGAGCCATGGCGCTTACCTCCCACCACGGAGCAGCACGAGCCGCTTCGTGTCGCTTACTCCCGGTGCGGTCATTCGACAGAGATAGACACCGCTCGGGAGGTTGGTCACCGGCAGCGCGACACGCGCGATGCCCGGGCCGAGGTCTGCGTCCACCAGATCCTTCCGGACGCGTCCCGTCACGTCGTAGAGCTTCACGCTGACGTGCGCGCGCGCCGGAAGGAGAAGCGAGATCTCGGAGCCCGGCTGGAGCGGGTTGGGCGCGATCTCGAAGGTGGCGAAGCGTTCGATAGCCGATTGCGGAGGCGGCGGCGCATCGGAGGTGACCAGTCCGAGGACTTGCCAGTATCCGATGTCGATGCGATGACCGCCTGTCACGACGCCGATGACCGGTTGCGCCAGCGTCGCGTCGAGCCGGTAACTCGGACCGCTCGACATGACGCCACCGCTCCCCAGCACCGACTGACTCATCGTTGTCTCGGCGTGGGCCGACGTCACCATCAGCCCGAGCAGAGGCAGGAGCAAAACCAACGTGAGTCTCTTCATGGGTTCCTCCAATCGACCGGACGAGTCCGGTCGCGTTTCTTGAACGTCGACAGGTCGCGAAGATCGGCGCTTCGCGAGCCGAGAGTGGGCGGCCCGCGTTCACTCGCCGTCCGGTGGGCTTGATCGATCGCCATGACAAGCCTCCAGTGAGAGCAGGGTCACTTCGCTTCGGGAGACTCGGGAGGAGAGGAGGGATCGGCGGCAGAGAGATGCTGGACACCTCGCGGCGGCGCGGTCAATCCGCAAAATGCATCCTTCTTCAACTCGCTGGGCCTTGCGGTTTCCGGCTTCGATCAGCCATCTTCTCCCCTCGCCGCGAGCAATCCAGAAGGAGAACAGCAACTTCGCATGCCCCTGCTCGGCCTGAATGGCGCGACCCTCGCGTTCCACGGTCCACCCCTGCTCGATCAGGTGACGCTCACCATCGACGATGGAGAGCGCATCGGTCTGCTCGGCCGAAACGGCGCGGGCAAGTCGACCCTGCTCAAGCTGCTCGCCGGCACGCTCAAGCCGGACGCGGGCGACATCGCGCGTCAGGTGGGACTGCGCGTCGCCGGGCTCGAGCAGGATGTGCCGCTCGACCTGGACGGTGCGGTGCGCGCCGTGATGCTCGAGCAGTGCGGCGTGGCCGAGAGTCACCATCCGTGGGAGATCGAGACGCGCGTCGACCAGTTGATCGCCGCGCTTGGGCTCGATCCGGAGGTGCCGATCCCAACCCTTTCGGCTGGATCGAAGAGGCGCGTGCTGCTCGCCACCGCACTCGCGCTCGATCCTGATCTGCTCTTCCTCGACGAGCCGACCAACCACCTCGACATCGAGGCGATCACCCACCTGGAAGAGGTGCTGGAGCGACGACGCGGCGCGCTCGTCTTCGTCACGCACGATCGAAGCTTCTTGCGGCGCGTCGCCACGCGCATCCTGGATCTGGATCGCGGCTCGATTCGGAGTTACCGCTTCGGATACGACGCCTATCTGGAGAAGCGCGAAGACGAGCTGCGCGTCGAAGCGGAGCAGGCGGAGCAGTTCGACAAGAAGCTTGCGCAGGAAGAGGCGTGGCTTCGTCGCGGGATCAAGGCGCGACGCACGCGCAACGAGGGCCGCGTGCGCGCGCTCCTCGCCTTGCGCGACGAGCGCCGCGCGCGCCGTGAGGTGCAAGGGCGCGCGTCGGCCCAGCTCCAGGAAGCGGAGCGCTCCGGGCGTGTCGTGCTGCGCGCCGATCGGATCTCCTATGCCTACGAGCGACCGATCGTGCGCGACTTCTCGACCACCGTGCTCCGCGGCGATCGCGTCGGCATCATCGGACCCAACGGGTGCGGCAAGACCACGCTGCTGCGCTTGCTCTTGGGCGAGCTCGCCCCGCAATCGGGCGAGCTGGTCACCGGTGTGAAGGTGGAGGCGGCGCACTTCGAGCAGCTTCACGACGTGCTCGACGACACAAAGACGGTCGTCGACAACGTGGCCGACGGACGGGAGATGCTTTCGATCAACGGGCAACCGCGCCACGCGGTTGGCTATCTCCGAGACTTCCTCTTTACCAGCGAGCAGATACAAGGCCCGGTCACGCGGCTGTCGGGCGGCGAGCGCCGTCGGCTCCAGCTCGCGCGGCTCCTCTCACAGCCGACCAACCTGCTGGTCCTCGACGAGCCGACCAACGATCTCGACCTCGAGACGCTCGAGCTGCTGGAAGATCTGCTGCTGGAATTCCAGGGGACGCTGCTGGTCGTGTCGCACGATCGCGAGTTCCTGAACAACGTCGTCACGTCGACCATCGCGTTCGAAGGGGATGGCGAGTGGCGCGAGTATGTCGGCGGGTTCGACGACTGGGTGCGGCAGCGGGCGAGCGCGGCGAGAGTCGACGCGCGGGGCGCGGAGCGCCCCAGGCGCACAGGCGCAGGCGCCAAGGAGACGCCGACGCCGAATGCCGCCGGCGTCTCGCCCGATGACTCGGAGAGCGCGGCGAGAGTAGACGTCCTCGCCTCACGTGTGGATCCGCGACCGCGCAGACTGGGCTTCAAGGAGACGCGCGAGCTCGAGTCCTTGCCGGGGCGCATCGAGTCTCTCGAGGTGGAGAAGGAGCGGCTGGTCGCGTTGCTTGCGTCTCCCGCCCTCTACACGACCCGCGCCGGTGAGGTCGGGCCGACCAAGGAGCGGCTCGCGGCGGTGGAGAGTGAACTGCACGCCGCGATGGAGCGGTGGATGGAGTTGGAGAGCATCCGTGACGGTCGATAGCGAACGGGGGGAACCCGGGGTCGCCCTGGATGCGCAGGCATCCGTCGGTGCGTGTGACCAGACAGACCTACTGAGTGAAGTCGTCCGGATCGCCGTCACACTCCTGGCACGGAGGGGGCGGCGGCGGCCCGTTCTGCCCCATCGGCGTCGAACCGGTCGACGAGATCGGCGAGGTCGGCGAGCCCGCGCCGCAAGCCTGCAGGAGCAAGCCCATCAGCACTGCCGCGAGAAAGTAGCGCGCTGCTTTCATTCACTTCACCTCCTTTCACGAGGGAGTCCCCGAGCGGGGCTCTTGCCTTCGATCGCTGGAGCGACGAGATCGACCGAGTGGGATACCGACGGGGAGTCTCGATCTAACGCGGGCGGTCGGCATGGTGTAGAGCTCGGGCTGTGGGATGCACGCCTGTTCGTCCCGCTCGGCAAGGAACGCCTACCGGGCGCGGGAGATCGGACGGCCCCGGGGGGCGAGGCAGCGGCAGTGCCGCGAAGGTTGGACCGAGGAAGGAGCGCCGCGTTGGGGCGCGACGAGGCGCGCGGGTGAGAGGGGAACAGAGTGTGGGAATTCCGCGCTCCGACCGCGATTCGCGCCAGCGCAGAGGTGATCTGGGACATCCTGGTCGCGGGGGAACGCTGGACCGAGTGGAGCAGCCCAATCCTGGAGCGGGAAGGAGGAATCGCCTGGGGTCAGAGGGTCAGGTCTGGGTGAAGGCAAACCCCGGGCGGGCTTTCCCCGTCCAGGTAGTTAGGTTTGACCGACCGCATCGCTTGGTCTGGTTGGGCGGCATGCCCTTCGGTCTGTTCAAGGGGGAGCGCACGTACACTCTAGCCCCGCACGATGACGGTCAGACCGAGTTCGCGATGGTCGAGCGCTTCAGCGGCCCCATGTCCCGCAGGATCGAGACCTCGATTCCAGACCTACAGCCGACGTTCGAGGAGTTCGCTCGCTGCCTGAAGCAGCGCGCGGAGAAGTAGCCACCCCGGAGGCAGCAATGGCAGGCAAACAAGCAGGCACTCGAGAGAATCCATGGACACTCAAGACTCCGCCTGGATCTTCCGAATTCGTCGCCTTCCGCGATGAAGCTCTCGATCCGCCGGCACTGGTCGTGCAAGTCGGCAAGACTGAACTCCGCTATCAGCTCCGCTGCATCGAGGATCTCCACGTCATGCTCAAGAAGCACGCGGACTGGATGCTGCTCGGCAGCGCGGACGAACAGAAGGACGCGGCCGAGGGCACGGTCGAGGCGTGGGGACGGTCGCCGAAGAACCCGGTCGGTGGGTGGTACGGGCTCAAGAAGGGTCTGCGCGGGCGCTTCGGAATGTACGTGCCGCCGGTGCTCGAAGCGCTCGGACTCGCCGAGGTCGAGCACAATCCAAAGAACAACCGGATGCGCGCGAAGTAGAGGCCGGAGCGTATCGATCCCGGACTTGGCCCGGGACGAACTCAAGGTGACTCAAGGCGCTCTTCCCGGTCGCGATGCCGTCTGCCTTCCGCCCAGGTGAAGCGGTGCTTGGATCGGAGATGCAGGGCGGGATTCTTGGTCTTCGACCGCACGCGCCGGTACCCCACCGTCGTGTCCTCGCCGCCTCGACGCCAGGTCGACGCTCCCGGTCGCGCTGACCAGGAGCGGGTGTTCCCCGCCGGGCGCGTCTGGATCCGACCGAACCTCAGGGCGGGGCTCTGATGCCACCTCGTCAGCGGCGCGCCCTGTTGGCGCAGTGCTCGCGTCGACCGGCGTCGGGTGGGTCGAGCGCTCGACGCCGCCCCGGTCACGTGGGTACCTTCGTACGAGGGTGACATGAGGTACTGCCAGGGCTTGGTAAGGTTCTTTTTGGTATCATACGGTTCGCATGGCTCGACCGTCTCCGCGCGGCCAGAGGGTCGCTGCGGGACCGGAATGGTTGTTGGACCCTTCTTCGGTTGAGGTCCCGTCGACGCATCCAGGCACGCCTGGCCCGCATCGTGCTCGGCAGGCTTCCGTTGACGAGAAGCGTCGAGGGATCGACGACGGCTGTCGCCGCGCGGTCGACCGGGCCTCGGGGCCGGACGTCCTGCTCTCGAATCCAACGACGGGGCGATCGACCGGTCACGGAACGTCGGGTCACTTTGAGTCCGTCCCGGGCCAAGTTCAGGTTCGTTTGAGCCCGAACCAGCGCGCGCCAACCATGGAGGATCGATGGATACGCTCGACACGGCGGACGCCGCGCGGCTCCTGCACGTCAATGTGAAGCGAGTCCAGTCACTCGCGCGATCCGGCGCCCTGCCCGCGATCCGGGTCGGCAAGCGCTGGCTGTTCCGACGCGCCGAGCTCGAGCGCCTGCTCGCGACACACGTGTGGCCGCCCGAGTATCCAAGCGCCTTCGAAGCACCGGCCGTTGCGCGGGCAGGCCGGCTCGCGGCGGATCTGGAGTCTGGCCCGCGACCGCCGGTGCCCGCCTCGCCGTCCGGGCGTCGCGTTACCGACAGCGACGTCGCCCGCGCCCTGGGCCTGGACGTCGACGCCTTTCGTGCCGGGCTCGCCGACCCGAGCGCCGGCCCCGTCGTCCCCGGCCCCGGCCCCGGCCTCGGCTCCGTCCCCGGCCGCGGCCCCGGCCGCGGCTCCGTCCCCGGCCCTGGCCTCGGCCCCGGCCTCGGCCTCGGCCTCGGCCTCGAGACCAGCGCGCGCAACCTGCTCCGTGCGGAGGTCGCATCGGTCCGCGAGGACGGCATCATGGCCGAGGTGACCCTCCGGATCGGTGACCAGGAGCTGGTCTCGATCATCACCGCAGCCTCCGCCAGTCGCCTGAAGCTCACGCCTGGTGCCGCAGTCTTCGCGATGATCAAGTCGACCGAGGTGATGATCGCCCGGGCCGCGACCGGAGGTGAGAGCGGCGCCAACGCCGCGACTTCCGTCGATCGCGAGAGCATGCGATGACGGGACGGTCGCGGGAGATCTCGAGCGATTGGGCGCGGTCCGACTGGCGTGCGGCGCCCTCGAGCGCGGGTGAGTCAGCGCCGCCGGCGCGCACCCCGCGGAGGTGCCCGACCGGGTCACATTGGGTTCGTCCCGGAACGAGTGCGAGGATCTTTGAGCCGCATTTGGATGCGATTCGTCGGGCGATCCGACGCTTCGGTGGGTGGATCACCACGGAGCTCGTCGCCCCGCACGCCACGCCGCGCGCAGCACGGCGATCCACAGCCTGGGTCACACTGCGCGTCGCCCGTGGCGTCGCCCTTGGCGTCGCCACGGCGCTGGGTGCCGTTGCATTGCAGCCCTGCTCGGCCTCGGCCCGCCCGATGGTTGACGATCGAAGTGTGCTGCAGGTCTTCGCCGCGGCGTCTCTCACCGAGGCATTTCACGATCTCGGCGCGGCATTCGAAGCCCTCCACCCTGAAGTCGCGGTGCGCTTCAATTTCGCCGGCTCGCAGCAACTCGCCGCGCAGATCGAGCAGGGGGCGCATGCCGACGTGTTCGCATCCGCCGACGAGCGATGGGCACGGGAGCTGGCCAACGAGGGCCTGCTCGCAGACTCCACCCAAGTGTTCGCGCGGAACCGTCTGGTGGTCATCCTGCCGAGCAGCAACCCGGGTCGAGTCGATCGCCTGCAGGACTTGGCCCGGCCCGCGGTGAAGCTGGTGCTCGCGGCCGAGTCAGTCCCCGCGGGCGACTACAGTCGCGCAGTGCTCCGGCGCCTCGCCACCGGTGGTGACTTTCCCGCCGACTTCGCCGAGCGAGCCCTCAAGAATGTCGTGTCCAACGAGGAGAATGTGAAAGCGGTCGTCACCAAGGTACAGCTCGGCGAGGCAGACGCCGGCTTCGTCTATCGAACCGACGTGACCGCGCCCCTCGCCCGCCTGGTCAAGATCATCGAGATCCCGGCTGACGCGAACGTGACGGCCAGCTACCCGATCGCCGTGACGCGCGAGGGCGCGGTACGGCGCACTGCTGTCGGCGCCGCAAACGAGGCGGCATCGACCGCGCCAGGCGAGAGGGACACTACTGCCAACCCTGCGCGGGCGTTCGTCGCCTTCGTGCTCTCGCCCGAGGGCCAAACCGCGCTGGCCACGCACGGCTTTCTCCCCGCGCACCCAACCGGAGCCCCGTGAACGCGGATCGAAGCCACGCCCCGCTGGCGCATGCACTGCTCGGTCTCGTGCTGACCCTCCTGGCCTCGCTCCTGGTTCTGCCGATCGTGGCCCTGATCTTCCGCGTGCCGCCCCTCGCACTCGCCGCGCGGATGACCGACCGCCTGGTGCTGGATGCCCTGCGCCTCAGCCTGGTCACTTCGCTCGCGTCCACCGCGCTCTCGGTGGCACTCGGTCTGCCGCTTGCCTGGCTGCTCGCGACGCGACGCTTTCCGGGGCGAAGCCTGGTGCGCACCCTGGTCGAACTGCCGATGGTGCTCCCGCCCACGGTCGCCGGCGTCGGGCTGCTGCTCGCGTTCGGCCGGAGCGGCTTGGCCGGCGGGGCGCTCCGCGCGATCGGGGTCGAACTCCCCTTCACCACCGCGGCGGTGGTGCTCGCGCAGTCGTTCGTCGCCGCTCCCTTCTTCATCACCTCGGCCGCGGCCGGCATGGCGGAGGTCGAGCCGCGCTACCTCGCAGTGGCGTCGACGCTGCGCGCGACCCCGTGGACGGTCTTTCGTCGCGTGCTCCTGCCGCTCGCCATGCCGGCGATCGTGGCCGGCGCCGCCATGTCGTGGGCGCGCGCGCTCGGCGAGTTCGGTGCCACGATCACCTTCGCTGGCAACATGCCGGGGGTGACGCAGACCATGCCGCTCGCCGTCTACCTTGCGCTTCAGACCGATCTCGAGGCGGCGATCGCCCTGTCGGTCCTGCTGCTCGTTCTGTCCTTCGGGCTCTTGTACACGTTGCGGCGCCTCCGCGGAGAAGACGCGCGTGCTGCGAGCTGAGCTCAAGCTTGCACAGGCGCGATTCCTGCTCGACGCCAGCCTCCGGGTCGAACGCGGCGAAACCCTGGTCGTGGTCGGCGAGAGCGGCGCGGGAAAATCGACGCTGCTTCGCCTGATCGCGGGACTCGCCTCGCCCGACCGCGGAACCATCCGCTGCGACGAGGAGGTCTGGTTCTCGTCGACCGACGGGGCGGAGCACGGGCGCGTCCCGGCGTGGCGGCGCGACGTCGGCTACGTGCCGCAGGAGTACGCGCTCTTTCCGCACCTCTCGGTCGCCGAGAACATCGGCTTCGGCCTCCGCGCCCGCGGCGATCGAGCGACCGCGATCGCCACCAGGGTTGACGAGCTGCTCGAGATGCTCAAGCTCGGCGAGCTTCGCGGCCGCCGCCCCGCGACCCTCTCCGGAGGTCAGGCCCAACGCGTTGCCTTAGCCCGCGCCCTCGCGCTCGCGCCGCGGGTGCTGCTTCTCGACGAGCCGATGGCGGCACTCGACACGGAAACGCGGCGCAGCGTGCGCGGCGAGCTGCGGCAGATCCTCTCGAGCGCCGAGCGCGCCACGATCCTCGTCACCCACGATCCGATCGAAGCGGTGATGTTTGGCGATCAAATCCTGGTGCTCGAAGCAGGCAAGGTCACCCAGAGCGGATCGAGCGCCGAGCTGCTTCGCCATCCGCGGACGCCATACGTGGGGCAGCTCCTCGGCGCAAACCTCTTTCGCGGCCGGCTCGAGCGCGCGAGCGACGCGGCCGACGCCCGTCCGCGCGTGCGCACCGGTGAGGGCACGATCGTCCTCTCGCGCGACGGCGAAGCGGTCGACACCTTCGCCGTAATCGACCCACGCGAGATCGTCGTGCACCTCCACGCGCCCGAGGGGAGCGCGCAGAATGTCTTCACCGGACCGATCGTCGAGCTGGTGCCGGAGCCGCCCTTCGGCGAGACGGTGCGCGTGGTGATCGGGTCCGAACCGGTGCTGGTCGCCGAGGTGACACAGTCGGTGGTCGGCTCGCTTGGGCTCGCGCCCGGACGCGTGGTGCACGCCGCCTTCAAGGCGACGGGGGTGAGAAGCTACAACTGAGCCAACGCCGCGCCGCGAACGCTACCCGCGTCCCTCGATCCCGCACTTCTTCATCTTTCGATTGAGCTGAAACCGACTCCACCCGAGCTGTCCCGCCGCGCGCGAGATGTTCCAGTCGCACTCCTCGAGCGTCGACCGCACGACGTCGCACGACACCTCCTCCGGATCGACCGCTTCGCGCCGGGCGGCGAAGCGAAGTTGCGCCTCGACCTCCGAGGAGAGCCCGACTTCATCGCCGCCACTTCCGTACAACGCCGAGAGCAGCAGCTGTTCCAGCTCGCGCAGGTTCGCGTTGTACAGGTGGCGCGCGAGCGCATCGATCAGCGCGAGCGACATCGGCACACGCCCATCGCGCTCGAGCCGCCGAACGATCGCCCCCTCGCCCTCGCGCGCGGCCATGCGCGCGAGCAGGTGCGCGGCGAGGAGCGGCACATCCTCGGCCCGCTCGGTCAAAGGCGGCAGCGCGATCACATGCTTCAAGCGGGCGAGCAGGTCCGACTTGATGAACTCGAGCGGTCGATTGGTGGCGCCGACCAACCGAAAGTCAGAGCGCTGCGGCTCATCGACGCCAAGCCGTCGATAGGTCCCCTGCTCGTCGAGCACGCGCAGGAGCTTCGCCTGGAGATCGGTCGGCAGCATCCCGAGCTCGTCCAGAAACAGCGTCGATCCATCGGCCGCGCCGATCAGCCCCTCGCGACCGGGCATCCCCGCATTCGGGTAGTTCGCGCGGTTGCCGAACAGCTCGGCCTCGACCAGCGTCGGCGGAATGTCGGCCGCGCTGTGTGCAACCAAGGGCCGCTTGCTTCGCGCCGACAACGAGTGAATCGCCTGCGCGGCGAGCTCCTTGCCGCTTCCGGTCGGTCCGGTGACCAGCGCGTGCTGACTCATCTGCGCGACGAAGGCGAGGCGATCGCGGAGCTGCCAAACCGCAAGCGACTCGCCGACGATGCCGCACGAGTCGGCCGCGCCGAAGGCCGGCCATGCTTCCGTCGGAAGGAAGCGCGGCGCGTCGAGCTTGATCGGCCGCGGTTGGCAAAGCAGCAGGACCTCGTCGCCGATCGCGAGCGTGTCGCCCACCTCGAGGATGCTGCCCGCCCCGCTCTCGATCGATAGCTCGCCGTTCACCCGGAGAGGCGCCTTGCCTAGGTTCTTGACTCGCACGCGGCCGCCCCGTTCGCCGACCAGCTCGAGCTGGCGTCGCGAGATGTGCCGCGCGAACTCGAGCGGTGCGCGCTCCTCGTTCTTGCCGGGGCGCTGGCGCAACGGCGCCACGAACGCGCTCTCGCCGTAGTCGTAGTCGGGGTCGAAGCGCCCCAGGATCGCGGTGCGCGCGGCGCGCAACGAGAGCACCTCGCCCGCACGATCCGCCTCGGTCATCGACCAGAGGATGACGAGCGCGGGGTGCAGCTTGGGAGATCCCGCGGCCGCGCCCTCGTCGCGCGCGCCGGCCGGCCGCTCGATCGTCTCGCGCGAGAGAGTCTGCCGCGTGTTCTTGCTCGAGGCCATCGATCCGATCCTCTGAGGGTTCGCGAATGGATCGCCGGAATCTACTCGCGGCGCAGTCTCGCCTCTGCCTGGCTCGAGATCAAGCCGTGGCCACGGCTTCGCGCCTCGCGCGCCAGCGATTCGCGGCGGGCGTGACCGCGGGCGACTTCACCCGAGGCCAGCTCGAGCTCGCCGAGGGCCAGTCGCGCGTCGAGTTCGTGGTCCACCATCGAGGCGCGCGCCGCCGCCTCTCGCGTCTCCTCGATCAACTCACGCGCGGCGGCGAGGCGGCCGGCGCCACCCAAGGCCGCGAGCACCCGCGCCTCGGTCAGCGCCACCGTGAACCTCGGGGCGACCTCGTCGAGGCGCGTCAGGATCGCGCGCGCGCGGTGCAGCTCCTGCTCGGCCCCGGCCGCATCCCCCGCGCCGAGCAGAACCCGCGCCAGCGCCACCCGCGCCCGCAGCGCCTGCGCCGGCCGATGCCGCTCGTCCGCCTCGCGCACCAGGTCGAGCAGATCGCTCCGCACCGCGGCGCCGCGCCCAAGATTCACCTCGTGGTTCGCGACGCCGATCCGGAGGTTCAAGAGGGCCAGCGCGTCGTCGGCCTCGAGCGAGAGCTGCCGCGACTCCTCGAACATCGCCTCCGCTTCCTCGAAGCGTCCGCGCGTGGCGAGAAGATCACCGAGGAACACGAGCACGTGGCGCCGTTCGGTCGGTGCCTGGTCCGACTCGCGGAGCGCCTGGCGGAGAATCGCCTCCGCCTCGTCGTAGCGGCCGACCGCCCGCAGGATCTCCCCCTGCGTGATGCGATTGCGGAGGGTGTCCGCGGCTGACTCACCCGCCTCCTGGGCCGCGATCGCCTCCTCCATCTGACCGAGGGCGGTGCGCGCATCACCGGCGAGGAAGGACGCCAGCGCCGCGGTCGAGAGGGCGCGACCTAGCCGACCGCGATCCTGCGAGGTGCGAGCCAGCCGCACCGACTCCTCGAGATAGGGGCGCGCCTCCGCCGATCGCCCCACGTCGATCAAGAGGCCGCCGATCGAGTGAAGCAGTGTGTTGCTCGTTCGACTGTCCGCCACCGCCTGCGCGGCGGCGAGCCCTTCGCGAAAGAGCGCGGTCGCCTCGTCGAAGTCGCCGCGCGCGGCCAGCATGCTCCCCAGGTTGTTGAGCGTCGCCGCCTCGAAGCGACGGCTTCCCACCTCGCGGTGCCCGGCCAACGCCTCGCGATAGAGGCGAATCGCCTCGGCCGCGTCGCCGAGCGAACTCACCGCCATGGCGAGCCCGTGGGTCGACGACGCCGCCTGCTTTCGCCGCCCGACCTCGTTGGCCACGCGAATCGCGTCGGTGAACGTGCGTGCGGCCAGCGCCGGATCGCCAGCCGAGTAGTGGAGGTTCCCCTCGCTGTGCAGCGCCTGCGCCACGCCGCCGCGATCGCCGTTCGCCTCGTAGACGCGGCGCGCCTCCTCGAGCAGCGCGCGGCTTGCCGCCAACGACTCGACGTGGCGCGCCGCCAGCGACGCCAGGAAGAGACCGCGCGCGAGGAGCTGTGATGCGCCCAGCTCGCGTGCTCGCGCGATCAGTCGATCGGCCGCGCGCCGCATGCGGAGGTAGTCGCTCAGCCTCTGGCAGACCTCCGCTTCCCATAGATCGAGACGCACATCATCCGAGAGCGGCGGCGGCAGGGACTTCAGCCCCTCGAGCGTCTCCATCGCCTCGCTCGTCCGCCCCGCCTCGAGCTGCGATTCGAGCAGTCGGATCGCGTAGTCGAGGTTGTCGGGATAGAAGGTAGAGAGGCTGCGATAGAGATCGATCGAGCGACGCCAATCCCCCTCGAGCCGGCGGTAGCGCGCTTCGAGCTCGAGCCGCTCGGTGCGCGCGAGGCCGGTCGAGCGTTGGAAGGCGAGGCCGATCGCATCGCGGGCGCGCGCCTCATAACCCAAGGTCTCCTCCGCGTCGGCCAGCGCCGCGAGAACGAGCGGCGAGTCGGGTGAGAACTCCACCGCGCGCGCGAGCGAGTCTCGTGCCTCCACCTCGCGACCGGCGCGAAGCAGGGCGATACCCTCGGCGTAGCCGCGCATCGCCGCCAACGAGGACGGGAGGGAAGCGCGCGCGCGGGCCGCGTCCGCATCGCTCGGCGGCGCCAGGCCGATCACCTCGCGCAGCGCCGCCGCCGCGCGCTCCGCGGTGAGGCCGAGCGTCTCCGACTCTTCCCCCGCCGGGGGCAGCTCGAACCTCTGCTCGAAACGCACCGCGCCGCTTCCGATGTCCTGCGCGACCATGACGACGCCTTCCGAATCGATCGCGCCCCCCACCACCAGATCGGCGAAGAGTCGCGCGCGCAGGCGGGCCAGGAGATCCCGCGCGATCGGCGGCGCCGCGGTCAGCGAAAGCTCGCGCGACGCCCGCGCACTCTCGGCGTTCGTCACCACGCGCACCGTTTCGTCCAAGGCCAGCGATCGCGCCAGCGCCTCCTGTAGCGCGAGGCCGCGCCATCCCGCCTCGTCGCCATCGAGCGGAAGGAGTGCGATCACGCGCGGCTTCGGCGTCGTCTCTTCCGAAATGGCGCGCCACAGCTCGAGCGCGCTCGTGAAGCGACGCTCGGGGGCGCGCTCGAGCGCACGGAGGATCGCCGCCTCCCATCGAGGATCGAGTTCCGGCACCAGTCGACGAGGCGACGGCGCCTCCGCTTGAAGCCGTCGTCGCGCGAGATCGGCAAAGCCCTCATCCTCGGCGCGCGAGTCGAAGGGCAGGGTTCCGGTGACCAGCTCGTACAAGAGCACGCCCAGTGCGTAGAGGTCGGTCCACGGACCGATCGGGCCTCCGGTCAGCTGCTCGGGCGCCATGTAGGCGGGCGTGCCGAGGAAGGCGCCGGCATCGTGGCGCGGCATTCCGTGCGACGCGCGCTGATTGGCCTCGCGCGCGCGGGGCTCCTCGTGCGCGAGACCGAAGTCGGTGATCACGGCACGCTCCCCCTCAGGCGTCGGCACCAGCATGACATTTCCGCTCTTGAGGTCGCGGTGAACGATGCCGGCGCGATGGGCGGCGTCCAGCCCCGCGGTCAGCTGCCGCAAGAGCGGAAGCGCCTCGCCGCTCTTCCATCGCCCGACGCGCGCGAGCCGTGCGTCCAACGTCTCGCCATGGAGCAGCTCCATCGTGACGAAGTGGGCGCGGGAGCGACCTCGCGTGTCGGACCAAAGGTCGAAGATGCGGCAGACGTTCGGGTGGGTCACGCGACGCGCCAATTGCACCTCGCGTTTGAAGCGCTCGATCGCCTTCGGTTCGCGCGCGATCTCGGGACGCACCGTCTTGAGCGCGAGGATCTCGTTCAGTTCGAGGTCGCGCGCCTCGTACACCTCGCCCATGCCGCCGCGCGCGAGGAAGCGCAGGATGACGAAGCGATCGGCGACTCGATCCCCCTCGCGAAAGGCGCGCGCCTCGGCCACCGCAGGCTTCGTCGGATCTAGGCTCGACGGAAGCGCGCCCAGCTCGCCCGAATCGGAGGCGAGGGTCTCCCCCGCCTGCCCCGCGCGAGCGGGCGCCGGGCGTGCGCGCTTTCGGCCCTTGGGCTGGGTCATCGACTCTCCGCGGTGAATGCCGTGCGTACGAGTGTAGCGCGCGGCCTCAGCGCGAGAGAAGCCGCTCCGCCTCGCGGGCCGCCAAGAGAATGCCGGAACGTTGGGCGAAGGCATGGACGCGTTCCGCCATTTCGCGCGCTTCCGCGCGACGGCCGGCGGCCAGGCCGACCTCGGCGCCGCGCAGCTCGACCCAGGCGCGCACCACATCGCTCTCGCTGAGAGCGAGCGCGGTTCGCGCCGACGCGAGGTCGGCCTCCGCCTCGTCGATCCGCTCGAGCGAAAGATGCGCGAGCGACGCGAGGCTCGCGGCCAACGCCAGGTCATCCTTGCGGCCGAAGCGCGCCGCCCGCTCGCGCGACTCTTGCGCGAGGCTGAGGCACTCGCGCGGCCGTCCGTCGGCCAGCTCGATCTGCGCGAGGAGGTAGTAGCTCCCGAGCAGGCTCCACTCTTCATTGAGTTCGATCCGGAGGCGCAGTGACTCCTCCGCTTGCGCGCGCGCCTCGCTCAGGTCGCGGGCCCACAGCGCAACCTCGCCCAATCCGGCGAGGGCCCAACCGGTGAACTGCGGCCGCGCGATCGCCACCGCTTCCTCGCGCGACTGCTCGTAGCGAGCCCGCGCCGCCTCGAGGTCACCGCGAAGGAGCGCGATCTGTCCGTGCGACAGGCGCGCCGAGGCCAGGCGCACGCGATCCCCGACCTCGGCGAAGACCGCGAGCGCCGCTTCCACCTCGCGCTCCGCCTCGGCCAGGCGACCCCACGCGACCAGCGCGAAGGCGCCGAAGACCCGCGAGTGCGCGATCTGCACGGGATCGCCCGCCGCCTCCGCCAACTGTCGCGCTTCTTCGGCGCGCAGGTGCGCCTCCGCCTGACGGCCCCAAGTGGCACAGGCATTCGCCAGGTTCTGGAGTGCGGTCAAGGTAGAGAGCGGATCGCCCAGCTCGCGTCCCAGGTCGATCGCTTCGCGATAGGCGGCGAGCGCGCCGGGGAAGTCTCCCTCGGTGCTGATCACGATGGCGTAGAGCGTCAAGGTTCGGACCAGGCTCCGAAGGTTGCCGAGTTCGCGGTGACCGGCGATCGCCTCTTCGCAGAAGCGGCGCGCGGTCGCGGCGTCGCCCCGCGCCATGTAGATGCCGGCGAGGTTCGAGACGGCGTTGGCGGCATGGCGACGCTGCCCGTGCGCCTGTGCGATCGCATGCGCCTCCTCGTACAGCGCCTTCGCCTCCTCCACTCGTCCGCGGCTGCGGAGGAGCACGCCCAGTGAGAAGAGGTTGACCGCGGTCCCCTGCGCGTCGCCGCGGAAGAGTTCGCGCGCGCGATTGAATTGCGCCTCCGATTCGTCGAAGCGACCGAGGTGAAAGAGCGCGGTGGCGAGGAGAAAGTGCCCCCGCGCCTCCAGTCGAAGCTCGCCTCGCAGCGTGGCCAGCTCGATGGCGTGAGTCGCGATCTCGCACTGCCGCGTGGTCTCGGACGCCAGCCAGGCCTGCTCCGCCTCGAGCAGCGCGATCCGTGGATCCTCTTCGCGGTCGAGCGTGCGCAGCTCCTCGATCGTCTCGAGCGCGTCCTTGGTCTGTCCGGCGTCGAGCTGAATCGCGGCCAACTCGAGCTTGAGCTCGACGCTCTCGGGATCGAAGAGCGCGAGCGTGCGCTGCAGCTCGATGGCGCGCGTCCACTCCGCGGCCAGGCGACGGTAGCGCGCCTCGACCTCGAGGCGCTCGCGCCGACCCAGCTCGCCCGAGAGAAGGAAGGCCTGTCGCGCCGCCTCGGCCGCGCGCGTGGAGAAGCCGAGCGAGGAGAGCGCTTCGGCGCGCCCACTGTGGGCCAAGGCGGTGTTCGGCGCGCGCTCGATCGCCTGATCGAAGTGACCGAGCGCCGCCTCCGGCCGAAGCGCGGCCAACTCGCGCAGCCCCTCGTCAACGGCCGCTGCCGCGTCAAGGTCCAGAGGCCTTGCGCCCGAGTCGAGACGCGCCGCGAGCCAACCTCGATCCGACGCGCCCGCGGGTGACTCGGGTCTCGCCGCGCCAAGCGGGGCCGCGGGCGGCGCCAACGCCAGCGCCACCTCATCGGCGGAGGAGGGGCGCGCTTCCTCTCCCTCCGCCAGGCAATGCCGCAGGGTCGCCGCCACTCGCGAGGTCAACGTGGCCAGCCCCGCTTCGAATCGATCGCGATCGTCGAGCGGCGGTCGCTCGCCGATCAACATCTCGAACAGCACGATGCCGAAGGAGAAGAGATCCGCGGCCGGACCGACCTCGCGTCCCTCCCGCACCTCGGGCGCCAGATAAAGAGGACTTCCCCAGCTCGCACCCGCGGCGCCGACCGGCGCGGCGATTCCGAAGTCGGTCACGACGACGCGAGCGGCAAGGAGGATGTTCTCGGGCTTCAGGTCGCGGTGCACCACGCCGGCCGCGTGCGCCGCCGCAAGCGCCGCCAGCACCTCGCGCGCGATCGGGAGCGCTGCCTCCTCGTCGAGATTGCCCTCTCGCGCGAGCCGCTGGTCGAGCCGCTCTCCGTCCAACAGCTCCATGGTGAGAAACGGGATCGGCGTCGCACCGCGACGCGGGTGAAGGCCGAGATCGAAGAGGCGACAGACGCCGGAATGGGTGACACGGCGCGCAAGCTGCACCTCGCTTCGCAGGCGCTCGAGCGCGCGTTCGTCGCCCGCAATCTCCGCGCGAAGGGTCTTGAGCGCGATCTCCTCGTTCAGCTCGAGGTCTCGAGCGGCGTACACCTCGCCCATGCCGCCGCGCGCGAGGAAGCGGGTGATGCGAAAGCGACCGGCCACGCGCTGGCCGACCCGGAAAGCGGCGCGAGCCGGCGCCGCCGGTGCGCGGGGCGGCGCCGGCCTTTGCCCCACCTCGAGCGGTACCGTCTCGGCTCCGCCGGGCGTCGGCGGACTGTCCCCTCGTCGTTTCATGACGGTCCAGTGTACCGAAGTCGGGCCGCAAACAACTCCGTCGCATCACGCCCCGATACGTGGATGACCTCGCTTCCGGGCTCGCGGTCACCCGAAGGCGGTGGGTATGATTGTCGGTACCTAACCCCGAGGATCGATCGATGCCGGCTTCCTTCGCCACGCCGGGTGGAACGCGGCCGCGTGCCGCGTGGCCGCTCCTGGTCCTGTTGCTCGCGCTCATCGCGCCGGGTTGCACCCGTGATGCCTCCTCTCCCAAGCGGAATGGCGTGCCGATCGCGCTCCATCTGCGCTTCGCGGAGAGCGCCGCGCCGACCGCTGGGCCGACCGCTGCGCCGACCGCTGCGCCGACCGCCGAACGCGGTGTGGAGGCGGCCGAGATCGATGCCATCGAGCAGCTCGTGATCTCGGCCTACGAGAACGCCGAGTTCCCGGTCCTCCGCGCTAGCCAAACGATCGCGATCGCGCCGGGGCAGCAGCGATTCAGCGCGGAGCTCTCGGTGCCCCCGGCCGATAGCTACACGATCACCGTGGATGCCAACGGCGTTTTCGGGAGCGGCAACCGCGCCAGCCTTCCGGGCACGCTCTACTACGGTTCGACCGACCTCACCAACATCACCGCCGGCTCCTCTCCCAGCGCCGAGGTGGTGGTGCGCCGGATCGTACCGACGCCCGTGCTCGAGCGCAGCGCGGGGAGCAGCTACACCGTGCGCTGGAATGCCATCACCGGCGCCACCAACTATCGACTCCGCGAAACGTCGTCGGGCGCGCCCCAGGACATCGTGACCAGCGACGTCTCGGTCCCGATCGAGATTCGCGGACTGCGCGAGCGCTTCGGGCCGACCGCCGAGGCGGTGAGCTATCGCGTGCGCGCCGAGTTCGACGATCGCCTGCGCGAGAACTTCGCCTCGGCCTTCAGTGAGTCGGTGCAGGTGATCCTTCCCGGGAACGTGGCGCCGGCGGCGGTGGCCGATCTGGTAGTCGCGTCGGTCAGCCCGGACAGCGTGGTGCTCGAGTGGACATCGCCCGGCGACGACGGCACGGTGGGCCAGGCGCAGCGCTATGACCTCCGCTCTTCCTTTCAGCCGATCACCGAGCAGAACTTCGCGATCGCGACAGCGGTGCTCGGAACACCGGTCCCGAGCCCGGCCGGTCGCCGGGAACGCCTGATCCTCCGCGGGCTGCTCAACGACACCACCTACTTCTTCGCGCTCAAGACCGCGGACGAGGTCCCCAACTGGTCTCCCCTCTCGAACCTCACTCAGGTCACGACGCCGAACGCGGCCGATGTCACCCCGCCGGCCGGGGTCACCAACCTGTCGGCGATCGCGCTGCGTGACGGTGAGGTGGATCTCCGTTGGACCGCGACTGGTGACGACGGGCAGATCGGCACCGCCGCGCGACGGGAGGTGCGTTGGAGTGCGGACCCGATCACCGAGAGCAACTTCGCGAGCGCGAACCTCGCGCCCGACGCGAGCGCTCCCTCCGCATCCGGCACGGTCGAGGGCCTGACGGTCCGTGATCTCCCCCGGCGCACGACGCTCAACTTCGCGCTTCGCACCATCGACGAGGCGAACAACGCTTCGCCGATCTCGAACGTCCTCACCGTGACGCTGCCCGATCTGACCGCACCCGCCGCGATCACCGATCTGCGCGTGCAGGATGTCGGCGCCGCCAGCGTGGCCCTTGCGTGGACCGCGACCGGAGACGACGGCACGACCGGGCAAGCGGAAGGATACGACCTTCGCTTCTCCACCTCCGCGATCACCGAGTCGAACTTCGGCCAGTCGGCGCAGGTCGGCGGTTTGCCGAACCCGGCACCGAGCGGCGACGAGGAGTCGGTCGTGGTCGGCAACCTCGACCCCAACACCACCTACTTCTTCGCGATCCGCGTGAACGACCTCGCGGGGAACCTGTCTCCGCTCTCCAACGTGCCGAGCGCGACCACCGGCAGCCTCGTGCCGGCAGCGCCGAGCGACCTCATCGCCACCGCGATCACCGATACGACCGTCGCGCTCGACTGGATCGACCACGCGAGCAACGAGACCAGCTACGTGGTGGAGCGGGTGCGCCCGAGCGATCCGGGCCAGGTGGTCCGCTTCCTTCTCGGCCGGTCGTTCGACGGACACGTGACTTTCACCGACACGCAGGTCATCGATCGCACCGACTACCGATATCGGGTGCTGGCTCGAAACGACGCCGGCGACTCCGCGCCGTCGAACGATCTCCTACTGCACACCGGAGTTCGCGCGCCGCGGGGACTCAGCATTTCCGATCCGACCACCACCACGCTGCGATTGAGCTGGATCTACTCAGCGCTCGCGCCGGAGTCCTTCCGGATCGAACGCCGCACCGATCTCGGCGCGTGGGGCGTCGACACCAGCGTGCAGGGCAGCTCCGTCGGCTACGTCGACGTCGGCCTCGATCCGTCGACCAACTACACGTATCGCGTCGTCGCCGTCGCCGACGGCCTCGAATCGGCGCCTTCGAACGAGGCGAGCGGCCGGACGCTCGATCTTCTCGGCGTCTGCGACATCGCGCCCACGTCTCTCGACTTCGGCACGGTGTTCCTGCAGTCCGACTCGACCCGCACGCTCACGATCGAGAACATCGGGACCGGGCCGCTCGGGGTCGCACCGTCGCTCGAGAGCGGTTGCGTCGACTTCGCCATCGTGGGCGGCGGCGACCCGGTGACCCTGGGGCCGAACGAGCAGCGCCTGGTGTCGGTGCGCTTCACGCCGAGCGCGGCCGCGGCGCGTTCGTGCGACCTCCTGCTCGGAAACGACTGCAGCCGCGTTCCGCTCTCGGGCGTCGGCGCGTTGACGCCCGTGTGCGACGTCGCGCCTCTTCGATCGCGTACGGCGACCAGTTGGTCGGAACCAGCGCGACCCGCAACGTCACCATCCGAAACTCGGGCGGCGGTTTCCTCGACGGCGTGATTGCACAGCTGACCTGCGGTGATTTCGAGATCACCGCCGGTCTCGGCGCCTATCACCTGGCCGCGGGTGATTCGCTGCTCGTCGCGATCGCGTTCCACCCCGCGCAGGCCGGCGTGCAAGCCTGCAGCTTCGCGTCCGGCTGCGGCCTGTCGGTCGATCTCTCCGGCAACGGCGTGCTGGCGCCCCTCTGTCAGGTCTCGCCCCCCGGCATCGATTTCGGTCCGATCGACATCGGCTCTTCGATCTCCCGCAGCTTCACCATCACCAACATCGGCGGCGGGATCTTGAGCGGCACGGTGAGCGATCCAGGCGTTCCCGGCTTCTCGATCGGGGAAGGGCTCGGAGCCTACGATCTGCTGAACGGACAGAGCCGCCAGGTGACCGTGTCGTTTGCGCCGGTCGCGACCGGCGAGACGTCGTGCAGCGTCGATCTGGGGTCGGGCTGCGGCGAGGACGTGTTCTGCCAAGGCACCGGCACCCAGCCTCCGCTCTGCCAAGCTTCGACCTCGCTCTTGAACTTCGGGCTGGTCGACGTCGGGGACTTCGCCGACGACAGCTTTACCTTGACCAACGGCGGCGGCGGCACGCTCACGGGATCGATCATCCTCTCCGACTGCAACTACTGGACGGTGCTCTCCGGTGACGGTTCTTACAGTCTCGGCCCGGGCGAGCAGCGCACCGTCATTCTTCGCTTCACCCCGAACGGGCCGGGCGACTTCTTCGAGTGCGTGGTGGACTTGGGGTGCGGCGAATCCGTGACGCTCCGCGGAACGGGCGTCGATCCGAATTCCTACTGGCTCGACACCTTCAATACGACGCCGCTCAACAACTACGTCGCGACGGTGCTCTATCAAGCACCGAATCTCTATGTGGGCGGCGACTTCACCGCAGCCCCGGGATTGCCGATCGATCACGTGGCCGCGTGGAGTGGTGGTTCCTGGAATGCGCTCGCCAATGGCTTGTCTGGGCACGTGCAGCAGCTCACCGCATGGAATTCGAACATCGTCGCGGTCGGCGACATGTTCGCTGAAGGAAATCTCGCCGGCTTCGACGGCGGCGTGTGGGAGCTGCTCGGCGGCGGCACCGACACCGGTACCACCACCGCAGCCGACTTTGGTGGTGACCTGGTGATTGGTGGCAGCTTCAGCAACATCTTCATCGGCCCCGCCTCTCACGTGGCGCGACTCTCCAGCGCGGGCGGCGTCCTCGATTCGATGGGCACCGGCGTGGGCAATTTGCCGAACTGCCTCCAGGTGTACAACAACCAGCTCTTCATCGGCGGCTACTTCGGCCCGGAGAGCGCACCGCTCCAAGGCATCGGGCGATGGAACGGATCGAGCTGGGTCGGCGTCGCAGGCGGCGTCGGCGTGGACGGCAGCGACTGGGTGAACTGCATGACCGTCTGGAACAACCGGCTGGTCATCGGAGGCAGGTTCACCACCGCGGGCGGCGTCTCCTGCAACAACATCGTGACGTACAACGGAAGCACCTTCCAGCGGCTCGGCACCGGCACCGACGACATCGTCTACGCCGTGGCAGTCTACCAAGGTGATCTGATCGCGGCGGGCGACTTCACCTCGGCGGGCGGCGTGTCCTGTTCGCACATCGCGCGGTGGGACGGCTCGCGCTGGAAGCCGATGGGGAGCGGCATCAGCGGTGGTCTCGCGCGACCCTTCAGCATCGCGGTGGATGGGGACAACCTCTACGTCGGCGGATCCTTCTCGTCAGCGGGCGGGCACTCTTCGCAGTACATGGCGCACTACTATCGACCTGTGCCGGCGGCGCGCGCGCCTTACGGCATTGGCCGCGGCAATTCACCCCAGCGGTAGAGCGCGACCAGATCGTCGCTCTCCACTACTCGGAAGTACGCGGTTCGGTAGAGCGCGGAACTCTTGCTTCCCGCGTCGACCGTGACGACGAGTCGATAGATCCCCGGCTCGAGATCGGTCACGCCGAGTGAACGCGCGACGTTCCACTGCGTCACCTTGCGGTGGTCGAGCCTCCAGCCGGCGCCGCGAAACGTCACGCGGTAGACTGGATCGCCGTCGTCGTTCAAACGCTCGATCGTGGTCGAGAACTCGACCGCCGGCTTGTCCCGCCCGCCCAGATCGAGGTTGTACAACTCGAAGTAGTAGGCGATCCGCTCGCCGCGCAGGAAGAGGCGGCTGGCCTTGGGCAGGGCATTCAGCTGTTCGAGGTCCGTTCCGTAGACCGTGAGCCCGGGTCGCAGCTCGCGCTCTTCCTGATCCGGCAGCGAGTCGCCGAAGGAAGTGAGGAGCATCAGGTCGGAGGCATCGAGGTCCTTGGGCGCGAAGGGGCGAAGGGTCAAGGTGTCGCCGTTGTCGGCGCTCAGCGCCACTACCCGCTCGCGCGCGTCCCGCAACGTGAGCAGCGAAGCGACGCGTACCCGCCCGGGAGCGACCTGCGTCAGGTGAGTCATGGCGGCGCGACGACGGAACTCCCAGTTGTCGCGCATCACGTCCTCGCGATCGAGCGTGAATCCGCGCGACGGCCCGGCCAACCATCGCCGCTTTCCCTCGCGACGTACGATGCGCGTGCTGTCGGGCGCGGCGTCCGGATCGCGGCGATCGCGGGCCCGCTCCTCGCGAAACAGCGTGAGGTCGACCGCGGCGCTGCCGTCGTAGCGCAGCCCCTGGAAGGGATACCGCACCGCGTAGTTCGGCAGCTCGGTGTCGAGCGCGATCCAGAGCTCCGTGCCGCCCTCCTCATCGCGAAAGCGCGAGACCTGTGTGTGGTAGTGATAGCCGCGACCGAGAAAGTCGAAGTTGAAGAGACGCTCCGGCCACTTCGGCGCCGTCAAGCTGTCCGGACAGTGAAACCTCGAAGTACCGGGCAGCTCCTGGAACTGAATCGTGCGCTCACTACGAAGACGATTGGCGGACACGTCGAGCGGGTCGGCGCCGTTGTCCAGAATCTGGTAGTGAAACCTCCACGTCTGATAGACGCCGAAGTCGAGCGTGGCCTGTGGTGCGCCCGGCAGATCACGCGTCCCGAGATGCTCCCAGCGCGTCGGCCAACCAAAGCGGATCACGGCGCGCGCGGGCTCGGTCAGGGGACCGGGCGTGATCGGATGGATGTCGGAGAAGGCGAAGTACGACTCCGCGATTCGCCGCCGATATTCGACGCGATTCTCGAGCACTCGCGGCGTCGCCCAGATCGGATCGGTCTCTTCCCAAAAGCGCGCGATCTGCTCGACCCGGTCCGATGCCCGGTCGTATTCCTCGCGCTCACGCACGTTCCACTGGTCCCACGGCACGGACAGCCAAGAGGCGAGCTCACCGAGCGAGCGATCCTGCAGCGAGAGCGCAAGAGCGCGGTCGAGTTGTCGTGAAGCCTCCGGATAGTCGAGCGCGCGCGCTGCGCACAGGCCAAGCATCAGACGGGCCTCGACCTCGGTCGTGTGATCGGAGCGCTCGAGGCGGAGCGCATCCTGAGCCTCTCGCTCCGCCATCTCGAGGGAATCGGAGAAGAAGGCGAGACGCGAACGCTGCATGTGAACCCAGGGCGCCGCCGCGGTCCACCCGCCCTGGCGAAGCGCAATGCGCGAGGTCAACTCCTTCGCCCGCACCAAGGCGAGCGAGTCCCCCTCCATCGTCCAAACTCGCTCTTGCTTCCGCACGCGGGCGAGATCGATGGCGTCGTTCTCGGGGTTCACCCGATCCCAACGGGAGAGACGTTCGATCGCGTTCGAGCGAAAGCCGGCGAGGTCCTCGTAGGCCGCGAGCAGCAGCACTGGGATCGGGTTCGTCGGATCCCACTCAATCGACTGCTCGATGCGCGCGGCGGCGCCCACGCGCACGTCGACTCTTCCGTCGCGCCTTTCGACCAGGCCCCAGCGCTGGTAGAGGCGCGCGACTTGGGCGAAGAGGGCCGTGTCCTCCGGGCGCGCACGGTCGAGCCGTTGCCGCATGACCGCTCCGCCCGAGATCCCGAGGCGGTCGATGGCGGCGCGGATCGAGTCGGCCTCGGTGGAGAGCTCGAGCATGCGCGGCTCGGTGCGGGGGAGCGCGGCCTCCTGGTAGATGACGCGCATGATCCTCGAGATCGCCGCGAGCAGCTCGGGCGGTGACAGCTCTCCGCTCGCCAGTCTGGCGGGGCCGGTCGCGATCAGCTCTCGTTCGGGGTAGCTCGCCTCGCGCGGTGGGCCGGCCAAGGGGCGGCCGTTGGGTCCGATGAAGGGGCGATCCGGCACGTACGGCTCGGGGTCGCGATGAACACACCCGGCGAGGAATGCGAGAACGAGGAGCGCGACGATCGCGCCCCCGCGGGCGCCTCGGAGTGGGAACGCTCGACCCGCGTGACGCGGAACGAAGCTCGGCCCGTGTTGTTCGTCGCCCGTCTGGTCCGGTTGCACGGCACGACTCTATCGCGGCGCGATCTCGGCGCGCCACAGTTCCCCACCGGGTTGCCGACCGGCTAGACTCGGCCGATGGACATCCCAGCCAATCATCGCGCCTTCCTCTCCGACCTCGCGCGTCGCGCCATGGTCGAACGCGGTTTCGAACCGGACTTCTCCTCGCACGCGCGAGCGGAAGTCGCGCGTTCACGGCCGCCGCCGCTCCGGGCGGCGCGCATCCCTCGGGCGCGCCCGCCGCCCCGCCAGCAACGCCGGATCGAATGTATGCCGCGGGACGCCGCGACCTGCGGAAGCTCCTCTGGTGCTCGATCGACAACGACGACTCGCGCGATCTCGACCAGCTCACCGTCGCGGAGGCATTGCCCGACGGAAGCGCGAAGATCCTGGTGGCAGTGGCCGACGTGAGCGAGCGGGTCGCCGACAACTCGGCCGTCAACGAGCACGCCGAGACCAACACCACCTCGATCTACACCCCGGCCGAGATCTTTCCCATGCTGCCGGAGGAGCTGTCGACCGATCTGACCTCCCTCAATCCGTCGGTCGATCGCGGCGCGATGGTAGTCGAGATGACGGTCGACGCCGGGGGCACCGTGGTCCGTTCGACCGTCTACCCGGCGCTGGTTCACAACTACGCCAAGCTGGCCTACCGCTCGGTCGGCGCCTGGCTCGAGGGCGAGGGCCCGATGCCGGACGCGATCGAGCGGGTGCCCGGTCTGGCCGACAACCTCCGCGTGCAGGACCGGGTGGCGCAGCAGCTCCAGGCGCGTCGTCACGAGATGGGCGCGCTCCAGCTTCAGACGATCGAGGCGCGCGCGCAGTTTGACGGCGACGCGATCACCGGCCTCGCCTCTGACGATCGCAACCGCGCCAAGGAGATCATTGCCGACTTCATGATCGCGGCGAACGGCGTCGTCGCGCGCTTCCTCGAGGCGAAGCGATTCCCGGTGATGCGGCGCGTGGTCCGCTCGCCCGAGCGTTGGCAGCGCATCATGGACATCGCCGATGACTACGGCACCGAGCTGCCGGCGGACCCGGACGCGCGCGCCTTGAACGAGTTCCTGCTGGCGCGCCGCGCCGCGGATCCGTTGCGCTTCCCCGATCTCTCGCTCTCGGTGATCAAGCTGCTCGGTCGCGGCGAGTACGTGGCGTCGGCCGCCGGTGAGTCGGTCGACGGGCACTTCGGCCTGGCCCTCAGCGACTACACCCACTCGACCGCGCCCAATCGTCGCTATCCCGATCTGATCACGCAGCGGTTGCTCAAGGCGGCGCTGGTCGGCGACCCGTCGCCCTACTCGCCGGAGGAGATGGACGACCTCGCGCGGCACTGCACGATGAAGGAGAACGACGCGCAAAAGGTGGAGCGGCTGATGCGAAAGGCGGCAGCCGCGTGCCTCCTCGCGTCGGAGCGCGGGCGCGAATTCGACGGGCTCATCACCGGCGCCTCGCCCAAGGGCACGTGGGTGCGAATCTTCGATCCACCGGTCGAAGGGCGGGTCGAGGAGGGGGCTTCCGGACTCGACGTCGGGGATCGCGTGCGGGTGCGGCTGATCCACACCGACCCGGAGCGTGGCTTCATCGACTTCGCGCGGGTCTCCCACGCTCGGGTCGGGCGACGACGTTAGGCGCCGCGCTACTCGGCGAAGCGCAGGCTCAACGTTCCCCAAACCAGGCCGCGGTCGGCATTGACCGCGCGACTGGCTCGCGCCGCGCCCACCGCCGGCGTGATCGCGAGACCCTGCCACGCGAAGGTCGATCCGAGCGTGGCACCCGCGTCCTGGAAGCCGAAGTCCTGATCCCAATCGCCGAAGCCCACCCAGGGGCTGATGGCCAGGCTGTGATTCGGCCCGATCGCGATCTCGGGCGCAAAGGAGAGCGAGACGTAGCCGGCATCCCACTGGTCGAAGTCGTAGTAGCCGCGAAGCGCCGGCGAGAGGGTGCCTCCCAATTCGGCGACGACCATCGCTTCGGCGGATCGACGGGCTCCCTTCGTTGCGCTCGGAAAGTTGTACAAGGTCGCGCCCGCCGAGAGGTCGATTGCCCGATCGCCCCAGCTCAGATTGCGCCAGGTGGTGAGGGTTAGATCCACCTCGTCGGTTGCCTGGTGGTTATTGTGGTCGGCCAAGGTGAGCGAGCCCCACGCGTTCAAGCTCACCGGCGCCTCGCCCCAAGTAACCGTGGCGGTCGGCTGCAGCGTGGGATGATCGACCACCTGGTAGCCGCGCCAGTAGTAGGTCGTGCAGAGATCGAAGCCGACGTCTTCCCACGCCAGGCGTGTCTCGTCCTGTGCCGCTCCGGAGAACAGGCCGATCGCGACTACGATTGAGGTGAGTGCGAGTCGGCGGCGGATGAACTCAGACAGGTGATGCGACATGGCGTCCCTTTCATTGCATCCTGTGCAAGGGTCGGCGCCGGGTGTCGAGCTTGGCAGGGATCGGGCGGGTTGATCGCGAAGTCGAACGCTTCGGTTGGGTGCGCGGGGCGGCGCCTCTCAGGCGGCGCCCCGCGCGTTCGTGATTCGTCAGCTCCTTGTTTGGTCCTTGGCCGAGATCTGCGCGCGGATCTGCTGGCGCAGGGCGTCAGCCTCCGGGTTGCTCGCGCCGGCGGGCGCGACCTCGACCCCCATCTTCTCGGAGAGCAGGAGTGCGAGGAGCGCCTGGAGCACGTTGTTGCCGCCGCCCAGCCCATCGCCGCCGTTCTCGCCGTGCCCGCCACCGATCACGACCTTCGGCACGACGTCCACCTTCGCGCCTTCGATCGCCTCGGCGAAGCGGTTCATCACCTGCTGCGTCAGCTGGAAACGCGGGCCGCCGTAGGCACGCACTTGCTCTTCGATCGCGAGCGCCTGCGCCACACCGATGCGCGCGGCGCGCTCGGCATCGGCCGAGGCCAGGGCGCGGATCTTCTTCGCCTCGCCCTCGCCGAGGAAGCGGGTGCGCTCCGCCTCGGCTTGCGCGAGGGTCTGGATTCGCGCCGCCTCCTGCTCGGCGCGCGCGAGCTCGGCCTTACCCTGGTTCATCTGCATCGCGATCGAGATCTCCGACTCGGTCAACGCCTGCTGCTGGCGCGCGCGCGACTCTGCTTCGCGGAGTTCGCGTTCCTTGACCGCCGCCTTCTCCTGGCGGTTGTAGGTCTCGACCTGCTCCTCCGCGATCTGCCGCGAGCGGAGCTGGGTGAGGATCTGCTCGATCTGGCCGCCACCGGTGCCGGCGGTCGGCGTGCCGATCAGCACCTCCTGCAGCTCCAGGTTGTAGACGGCGAAGCGCTCCTTCATCTCATCGCCCGCCACCTGCTGAATCGAGGCTCGATCCTGGAGCAGCTCGATCACCGTGCGGGTCTGCGCCACGTTCTTGAAGTAGGCCGCGACCATCGGGTCGAGGGTCTGCTCGACCAGCCGCTTGATGTCACCGAAGCGCTGCACCACCAGCGGCGCCTTTCGATAGTCGATGTGCACCACCACCGAAAGAGGCAGCGATGGCTCGAAGGCGTCCTTCGTGATCAGCGCCACCTCCGCCAGGTTCTGGTCGTAGTCCGAGCCCGAGGCCTGGCGCATCCACTTCAAGATGAAGTTGGTGGTCGGGACCAGCAGCACGCTTCCGGCGTAGGTGTTGAACGCGTACTTGCCCGGCAGAAGCGGATCGCGCCACACGCCGCGAAGCCCGCTCGCGACCAGCTCTCCGTGGCTGTAGTCCACGCCCGAAACATCCGAGCCGGTCTCTCCGGTGTAGCTCACCACCACGCCGACGCTGCCGACCGGCACCACCGTCTTCGGGATCATCTCGACCGTGGCGAAGAGGCGGTTGATGTAATAGGTGCCCTCGACCAGCACCTGAAGCTGACGGCCGCGCTGGCCGTTGGCCGCGAGGAAGCGCTCCGGGTCCTGGAAGTTGTTGTGGTAGGTCCTCGCTTCGGTCGCGTTCTCGCCGACCGTCGGGGCGATGATCTGTCCCGGCTGAAGCGACGGACCGTCGTGCACCGTCACGATGCCGATTAGGTCGTCCTTATCCTTGATCACGATCGGCTCGAAGCCGCGGCGTTCCTTGATCACCTCGGCCATGCGGCGCAGAACTTCTTCGTCCGACTTCTCGAGCGCGAGCGCGTAGACGCCATCCGAGGTAATGACGACGAACTGCGCCAGGTTGATGGCGTAGGTGCCTTCGCGCAGGATCACGCGCTGCGGGCCGCGCTGGCCGCCCTTCTGCAAGAACACGCGTACATCCTGGAAGTCGCTGGTGCCCGCCGCGCGGGCCAGGGCCTGGGTCGCCGGCAGCGGCTCGCCGTCGCGCGCGAAGACGTAGCCGATCTTCCCCTGCGGAATCGTGACCAACGGGATCACGCGAACGCGATACTGAAACGGCGTGAAGACGTGCAAGCCACCGCGCAACACGTCCGGTTGAAAGCCGGCCTCTCCATTCAGCGCGATGATGCCGGAAGTGATCGATCCCTTGGGGCTCCAGAGCTTTTCCGCCACCGCCGCCTTGCTGTTCGTCACGTAGCGGAGCATGCCTGAGATCCACACGAACACCATGATCGCGGCCACCGCGATCACGAACAGTCCGACCAGGCCCGCCTGTGCGAGAAAGGGCGGCAAGACCCACAGCATTTTTGTCCTCCTTCATCTCGAGGAGCGCGCGGCCAATGCGTGCCCCCACGCCATTGCTTACGCGACCGCGCTACGGGCGTTGCTGAAATCCGGGAGGTTTGCTGCGAATTCGGCGCGGGCTACTTCTTGAGCCACCTCCCCAACCACGCGAAATTCCTCTCCATTCGATCGATCCGTCGATCCGGCCGCCCATTGCGCGACATGCCGTGCGGCTCGCCCGGATAGCGCGCGAACTCGCACGGCACGCCCTTCACCTTGAGCGCGGCCCACAGCTGCTCGGCCTGCTCGATCGGGCAGCGATGGTCCTCTTCCTGGTGCTCGATCAAGGTCGGCGTCTTCATGTTCTTGAGGTAGGTAAGCGGCGACATCGCGAGGTAGTGCTTGGGATCTTCCCACGGGCCGGCGCTGCCGAACTCCTGCGGCCAGAAGTAGCCGAAGTCGCTCGAGCCGACGAAGCTCATCAAGTTCGAGATCGAGCGCTGCGTCATGGCGCAGGCGAAGCGGTCGGTGTGACCGATGATCCAGTTGGTCATGAAGCCGCCGTACGATCCGCCGGCCACGCCGACGCGCTTGCGGTCGACGTGCTTCGCCCGCCGAAGCGCGACGTCGGTGAAGGCCATCAAGTCATCGTAGTCGAGCGTGCCCCAGCGATTGACGATCGAGTTCAGGTGCTTCTCGCTGTAGCCGGTGCCGCCGCGTGGATTGCAGTAGAAGACGACATAGCCGCGCGCCGCCAGCGCCTGAAACTCGTGAAAGAAGGCGTTGCAGTACTGCGCCGCCGGTCCGCCGTGGATGTAGAGCAGCGCCGGGTAGCGGCGGTTGGGATTGAGGCCGGGCGGATTGAGGATCCAGCCCTGCAGACGATTGCGCGAAGGCCCGTCGAACCAGAGTTCCTCCGGCATGGCAATGGCGCGCTCGGAGAGATACTCGACGTTGAACGACGTGCGGACGACGCGATCCGGTCCAGGCTTTGCCGCATCGCGCTTCGCGCCCTTCTTCGGCTCGAGTGGGAAGGTCACGACCTCGCCGGGATTCTCGAGCGCGTTCAGCGAGGCGTGGAGTGCGCCCTTCGCGAAGTCGATCGCGTAGTCGGAGATCACGCCCGCGGGGGTGGCGACCGGCTCCGGTTTGCGATCGCGCGGGGAGACGCGCCAGACCTCGGTGTTCCCTTCGTTCGTCACCTGGAAGTAGACCCAGCGCGAGTCCGGGCTCCAGACCGGCGCGGTGCCGGCGCCGACGCCGCCCGTGTCGGAGATCGAGGAGTTGCCAACGCCGCGGTCGAGCCGCTCGGTCAGCTCGACCGGTCGGCCGCCGCTCGTCGCGACGACCCAGAGCTTGTCGTGACGTTGATTCCACGGCTCGTTCGCCGAGCGCTTGCCGACGAACGCGAGCCACTTGCCGTCCGGGCTCGGCGCAGGCGCGTTCGACGGGCCGTCGAAAGTCTTCACCTTCTCGATCTTTCCGCCCTTGGATGGGACGCGCCAGAGATCGATCCGCATCAGCTCGCGATCCGGCTCGGGCGTGCGATTGGAGGAGAAGTACACCCACCGACCGTCGGGCGAGAAGGTCGGCTCCGCCTCGTCGTGGGTGTCGCCCTCGGTCAGCGGCCTGGCCTTGCCGGTCTCTGCGTCGACGTTCCATAGATGCGTGCGTGACTTCGGCAGGAAGCCGACGCCGTCGAGCTTGAAGCAGAGGCGATCGATCGCGCGGACGACCGGCGCTTCGGTCCCGGGAGCGCCCTTCTTCCGGCGCTCCTCGCGTTCCTTCGACTCCGGATCTTGCGGCGTGAACGCGACGACCAGGCGCTTCCCCTTCGGGTGCCAGGCGAAGTCGGAGATGTACCCCTGCATCTTGGTGAGCTGTCGAGCCTCGCCGCCGTCGGCGGGGATGATCCAAAGCTCCCCCTTGCCGCTCCGATTCGAGATGAACGCGATCGCGGTGCCATCGGGTGACCAGCGCGGGCTCGCGTCCGACCCGTTGCCTTGCGTGAACTGACGCGCCGCGTTTTCGCTCGCGTTGAGGTCGATCATCCAGAGGCTGGAGAGGTTGGCGAGCTTGTCCTTGTCGGCCCGGCCGACGGCCACGACCAGGCGATCGCCGCGCGGCGAGAGGCGCAGCGTCCCGGGCAGGCGCAGGCGGTAGATGTCGTCGGGCTGAACCGGCTTCTTCTTCGGCATGGTTGCTCCTTTCGTTCGGCGCGGAGCATAGCGGGTCGCCGCGAGCGGCACGAGAAAAGACCAAGCCGGTGATCGATGAGTTTGAAGTTTGGAGTGGAGCCCCGCGCCTTGACGCCCTCGGCTCTAACCTTCACCTTCTTCGCATGAACAGAGAGCTATTGGCAGCGCTTCCCAAGGTTGAGCTTCACCTCCACCTCGAAGGCGCGATCCCTCCGACAGATCTTTGGCCGCTCCTTGCGAAGTACGGCGGCGATCCCGCTGTGCCGACGCCCGAGGCGATCGCGGAGCGCCTGCGCTTCCGCACCTTTCGTGAGTTCTTGCAGGGGTGGAATTGGAAGAACGGGTTCCTGCGCGAGTACGAGGACTTCACCTGGATCGCCGAGGCGGTGGCGCGCGATCTCGCACGTCAGCGGATTGTCTACGCGGAGGTTTTCTGCTCGCCGCCGGACTTCGCGCTGGCGCACGGGCTCAAGACGCAGCCGTTTCTCGCTGCCGTTCGTGCTGGGCTCGATCGCGTGCCGGAGGTCGAGGTCGCGCTGGTCGTGGATCTGGTGCGCGACTACGGAGCGGAGCGGGCGATGCGCACGCTGCACGAGACCGACGAGGCGCGCGAGTTCGGCGTGATCGGCGTGGGCATCGGCGGATCGGAGCATCGTTATCCCCCGGACTTGTACACCGAGGTGTATCACGAGGCGCGGCGCCTCGGCTTCTACACCAGCGCACACGCCGGTGAGGCGGCGGGGCCCGAGAGCATGTGGGGCGCAGTCCGCTCCCTCGCGGTGGATCGCATCGGCCACGGGACACGAGCCGAGGAAGATGACGCTTTGCTCGAGCACCTCCTGGTCGCGCGGACGCCGCTCGAGATGTGCCCGCTATCGAATGTGCGAACCGGCACGGTCGAGTCGATCGAGAGGCACCCGATTCGCCGCTACTTCGATCGAGGGCTGTTGGTCACCGTGAATACCGACGATCCGGGGATGTTTGGCAACTCGTTGGTCGAGGAATTCGATCTGCTTGCTGGACAATTCGGATTCGAGGACCGCGAGATCCTGCAGCTGATGCGCAATGCGATTGATGCGTCGTGGGCGGACGAGGATCGAAAGGTCGAGTTGCACGCGAGGCTGGCGGCCGCGATTCGCGAGGCGTAGTCGAGCGGTCACGACCTGGCGGCGTGGCGGCCTGCATTTGTCCGAGGCGAAGTCGGCGGGCACGCGGCAATCCTATACAGTTCGCGAGAGTGCGTCTCGAGTGCCGTTCCGGGGCGAGCCGAGGTCACATTGGGATCTCTACGCCCGTTCCGGGACAAGTTGAGGTTAACTTGGGGGCGACATACTCCGTGCAGAAGCAGTTGCGGCTCATCGAGTGGAAGTACTAGTCAGGAATTCATCCGCTGAAAGGAGTCAGGTCATTTCGAATGAACCACGCATCCTGAATACCTCCCCGATGGATTCCGATCAGCGTTCGTTCTCTCGCCAGTTGAACAGACCATAGTTAGTAGTATTCAAGAAAGGAGGGACAACCCGTCCGCCCCTACTCCGCCGCCTGCATCGACTCCGCGACCAGCATCCAATCCCCCGCCTCTGCACGCCGCCACACGCGGAGATATCCCCCCGACTCCGTCCCCGACGTGTAGCTCCCCCAAGTCGCTCCAAGCTCACCGCTCTCCGCCACGAGCGCCCGCACCGGCGTCGTCGACACGGCACGGAGAGGTCCAAGTTCGCGCTCACACGCGGTCAGGCCAAGAAACGGCGCATGCCCGCGCCGGAGCAGCCGGCAGTCCGCCGCCACCCAGCGAGCGCGCGGCTGCCCTTCGCTCGACGCGTCGAACTCGAGGAGAGGCCCCGACTCCGACGCAAAGGTGCGAGTGGAAGCGGCGGGCGCGTTCACGGTAGCGGGAACGGGAAGCGCCGAGGGGTGGTGATTCCGCCGTCCGCCGCCGCCTTCCAAGAACCGTCCGCCTGCCGCCTCCACACTGTGAGATAGACGCCGGCCGCCACGATGCTGTCGCCGGTCGCCTCGGTCCGATAGTGCCAGGGGCCTAGGGTGTAGCCCAACTCACCAGAACGGGCGATATCCGCGGTCTCCGCCCACCAGCGCAGCGAACCGTCGAGGTCCTCGCGCTTCTCCCAACTCTCGCGCGCGTTGGTCGGCGTCGGTCGGAAGATCACGCCGTCTTCCGCCATGAAGGTGAGGAACGCCGCCCGGACTCCGCGGCTCGCCGCATCGGCGCAAAAGGCCTGCTCCACCTCGACCACCGGTCGCACCCGCTCCGAGCCGTCAAGCACCAGTGCTGCCCTCGCTGAGCCGCCTCCTGCCATCGCCAGCACAGCCATCTCCAGCATGGCCATCGCCGGCGCGGCCATCTCCAGAACGGCCCTCCAGCTCAGCGTTCGCGCCGATCCAAGCCCAGGTCGCGCAATCGACCGCCTCGATCCCCCGCCGTATATCCACTCGATGACACCCATCGCACGCACTCCACTCCGGCGCCCTTCGCGGTCCGCCCGCACGGGCTCGAGACGCCGCCGCCATCCCCTCATTGCCGCGCCGCTAGAGGAGCGGGCCGGCGTCGTCCCGAGCGCGTGCGGGTGGGATGTGGACAGGGTGCGGCGAGCGCCGACCGCCCGCAACGCGGGAGGGATGAACCGGTGGTTCGGAGGGACGAGCGGCCCGTTCGGCGCGAGGAGGCGGTTTGCGGCGCGCGGCCCAGGCCACGCGCCGCCGGCCGTCGGCTAGTCGAGGATCAGCTTCAACGCCGCGCGATGCTCCCCGCGCTCGAGCAGGACAATGCGGACGCCACGCGCGGACCGGCTCGACTCCGGCACACCCTCGAGGCGCCAGACACCGTCACCGATCGATCGCACGGTTAGCTCTCCCTCGACGCGACCGTCGATCGAGGTAGATCCAGCCGCGAGGCACCGACGCGCGATCGTCCGCGCATCGACCAGGAGCCGCACGCCGCTCCCCGGGTTCGCGTTCTCGACGCGCACCTCGACGCCCGGCCCGAGCGATCCATGCAGCCACCGCGGGTCCAACGACGCGACGCCGTCGCCACCCACCGCCGCGGGGTTCACGTCGCTGGCGCGAAGGATCCCGTTGTACCGACTGCCGAAGAGGAAGCCGTCGCTCGTCGTGCAGATCGACGACCCATACCAACCGGATGGCGTGTCGACTTGCTGCCAGGTCGCGCCCCCATCGCTCGTGATCTGCGCGATCTGACCGAACACGGTCCCGGCCACGCCGTGCAGCGCGTCGCGGAAATCGATCGAGCGCGCGCCCACCCCGACGTTGCTCCAGCTCGTCCCGCCGTTGGTCGTGCGGAACATCCCGCCGTCGGTCGCGGCGACGCCGTTGGTCGCGCTCAACCAGTGCATGGCCATGATCGCGCCGCCCGTGATGCCCGCGCTGGGCACCACGCTCCACTGACCGCCGCCATCGGTCGTGCGCCAGAAGTCCACCGCCCCGAAGTCACCGCCCGCAACGAATCCGACCAGCGGATTGATGAAGTCGAGGCAGAAGAAGCGATGCGGCGCGTTGATCCCGGTCATCCGCTCCGCCCAGGTCACGCCGCCATCGGTGCTCTTGAAGACGAAGTTCACGTTGGTGCCGCCGTAGGTCGCGGCGTAGGCGATGTTCGGGTCCGGTCGATCCAACGCCACCATGCCGCCGGCGTAGGTCGCCCGTACCACTTGCAGCGCCCAGCTCACTCCGCCGTCGGTGGTACGCGCCACCTTGCTCGCGCCGCCGCCGGTGTAGCCACCGACCAACCCATCGAGATCGTTGACGAAGGAGATGCACGCGGGCCCCGCGATACCCGTGGTAGTCGCCGCGTAGCTCCACGACACCCCGCCGTCGTTCGTCTCGAGCCAGACATTGCTCCCTCCCGCGAAGCCATGTCCGTCGTCGAGGACCCGGAGCAGATCGATGTCGGCGCGCGCGCCATCCTCGGGACTCTGGGTGAAGTTGATCCAGGTTGTGCCGGTGTCGCTGCGCAGCAGGTCGCCCGCGGTGGTGACAGCGCAGTAGCCGCCGCCCGAGAGCCGCGCCATCTCGCTCACACCGGTGACATCGATCCGCGAGAAGCGAACGTTCCAGTCGGTGCCCGCGTTCGTCGTCTCGTAGATGAGCGCCCCCTCGCCGTTGGTCGCGGCGAACCAGTGCGTCGCGCTCAGGAGCATCACCTCGTCGGTGTAGATCGGGTCATGCCCGAACCCGTGCGTCACATCGGTCCACGAGACGCCGCCGTTGGTCGTGCGAAAGGTGTCGAAGTCGTGGAAGATCCAACCGGTCGATGCGTCCAGGAACTCGATGTCGCCCGCCAGGTCGAAGTCGGCGGGCACGCCCGGCACATCCTGCCAGCTCTGCCCCGCATCGGTGGTCTGCTTGAGGACGAAGGCGCCGAGGATGTACCCGCGCGTCGGGCTCGTCCAAAACTGGTCCGCGATCTGCCCGCTGCCGGGCGGCGAGGTGCGGAGCGCCCAGCTCGCGCCGTTGTCGGTGGAGCGCATCACGCGGGTGCCGCCCACCGCGAAGAGCGTGCTCGCATCGACGCGGAAGAGATCCTCGAGTTCACTGTTCGCCGGAGTGCTGACCGCGCTCCAACTCTGCCCCCCGTCGTTCGAGCGGAAGAGCCCCGGCGCCTTGCCCGCCGCGAGCAGCACTCCCGGCGACAGCACGAGCAGGTCGTTCAAGTGGGTCGCGAAATTCGGAAAGCTCGAGCGGTCGATCCAGCTCTGACCACCGTCGTTGGTGACGAGCGTCGTTCCCTTCGTGCCCACCGCGTAGCCAACCGTCGCGCTCTCGAAGGCGAGCGAGTAGAGGCCGTTTCCCTGCGGCCTCGGGTTGCTCCAGTTGAAGTCGTAGGGCGCCGCGCTCGCGATCTGCCCGAGTGGACCCAACGGCGCGAGCGAGCAGGCCAGCCCAAGCAGAGTGAGCAACCCTCGCATCGACACGGGAGAGGCCTGGACGCGAACGCGGGAACGAGGGACTAGCGGAGTGCAAGCCGGGGTGCGTGACATGGACTTCCTCATTCGTGGATGTGGCCGGATGGGAGCGCGGAGACGCGGGGACAAGTCTACCCGCTCGCACCGGCTCGCCGCGAGCTATCCTGCGCGCCATGATCGATCTTCTCCTCGGCGAACCGCTCTTGTTGCTCTTCTTGGTGCTCGCCGTCGGCTACGCGCTCGGTCGCGTCTCATTTGGCGGCGTACAACTCGGCGTGGCCGCGGTGCTCTTCGTCGGTCTCGCCGCGGGCGCACTGGACGAAAGATTCGCGCTCCCTCCATTCGTACGAAGCTTCGGGCTCGTCATCTTTGTCTACGCGGTCGGCGTGTCGAGCGGGCCCGGGTTCGTCACCTCGCTTAGGCGGCGCGGCATTCGCGATAGCGCGTGGGTCGCGGCGCTCCTGCTTCTCGCCGCCGGGTTGGCCGAGATCGCGCGACTCACGCTTCACCTCCCCGCCGGTGTGACTGCCGGCCTCTTCTGCGGCGCGCTCACCAACACGCCCGCGCTCGCCGCCGTGCTCGAGCGCGTGCCGAAGGGAGATCTCGCGCCGGTGGTCGGCTACTCGGTCGCCTATCCGATGGGCGCGCTCGGCATGCTGCTCGGCCTGGCGGTGGCGAAGCGACGTTGGCGTTCGGAGCTCGATGCCCTCGCCCGCTCCGGCGCGATCGAGCTGCGCTTCGTCGTCGTCACGCGCGACGCGGTGGTGGGTCGGCCGGTCGAAGAGCTGCTCCAGGAGTGGCAGGTGCGCGCGCGCTTCGTACGACGGCGGCGCGCGGGACAGTGGGCGCTGCTCAATCCGAACGAGCCGCTCTTGAAGGGCGACCTCGCGACCGTCGTCGGCCTGCGCGACGCACTCGATCGCGTCACCCGCGAGCTAGGCGAAGAGTCGGATGAAAAGGTCGAGCTTGGACGGAGCGACCTCGACTTTCGGCGCATCTTCGTGTCGAACGGCGCGGTCGCCGGGCGCTCGCTGGCGGAGCTCAAGACCCTCTCGCGCTACGGCGCCCTCGTCACGCGCGTGCGCCGCGGCGACATCGACCTCATCCCCGACGGTCGCACCGTGCTCGAACTCGGCGATCGCGTGCGCGTGGTCGCCCCCCGCGAACGCATGGCCGAGGTCACGCGCTTCTTCGGCGACTCCTATCGCGCGCTCGGCGAGGTAGACGCCGTGTCGTTCGGCTTCGGCATCGGACTCGGGCTGCTGCTCGGCATGGTGTCGATCCCGCTGCCCGGCGGCACGGTGTTTCGACTCGGGCCCGCCGGAGGCCGCTCGTCGCCGGGCTGGTGCTGGGCGCGATCGGACGCACCGGGCCGATCGTGTGGCAGTTGCCGTACAGCGCGAGCCTCACGCTTCGGCAACTCGGGCTCGCACTCTTCCTGGCCGCGGTTGGCGTCAGTGCCGGCACTCCCTTCGTGCGCACGCTCCGCGAGGGTGGCGGGCCGTCGCTCTTCGTCGCCGGCACCATCGTGACGCTCGTCACCTCGGCGCTCGCCCTCTGGAGCAGCCGCCGTCTGCTCCACGCGCCGGCCGGCATCGCGATGGGGATGACGAGCGGCGTGCACACGCAGCCGGCGGGGCTGGCCTTCGCCAACGATGCCGCGCCCGACGAGTCGCCGAATCTGGGCTACGCCAGCGTCTCGCCCGTCGCGACGGTGACGAAGATCCTGCTGGCGCAGGTGCTGCTGGGATAGCCCCACCCTCTCGCCGACGACAGTCGCGCGGTCACGCCCCGAACTGCGTCAAATGATGATCAAGGTGCTTGTAGCAGAGTCGCCCCCACTCCGCGGACGAGAGCGGGCCGAAGGCCGGGTGCACCGCGCGAGCCTCGCCGCGCGCGACCCGCTCCGCGAGCGCGAGGCAGGTCGCGAGATCCTCGTCCCACGAAGATGGCGCCGAGAGGAGCATCTCGGGCGCCGTCTGAACCTTTCCGCGCGGCGCCGCCATACCCGTGTTAACCACGAGGTTCTTGAGCAGCAGCCGCGTCAGGAGATTGTGCGTCGGGCGGGTGGGCGCGTCACCCAGCGCAACCCGCATTTGGTCGCCCAGGTGACAGAGCATGCGCGGCGCGGTGAGCGTGCCCCAAGCCGGCGCCGAATCCTTCCGCACGCGTCGCAGTCGATCGAGGATGCGCGCGCGATCCGTTTCGTTGAGCAGAGTGCAGAGTGCCATAGATCCCTCCTGGTCTGCTCGCGTCCGACCGGGATGATCGGAACGAGCCGGAGCAGGTTAGCACCATTCGTCGCCTCCGCACCCGAAGGTCTCGCTATCAGCGCAGGACGATCTTGGTCGCGCTCGATTGCCCGGAGTGAATCAGGCGCGCGAAGTACACCCCACGCGGCGCGCGGCGACCGGCGGCGTCGAGTCCGTCCCACGCGATCACATGGCGACCGGCCGGAAGCTCGGAGTGGACCAGCCTTCGCACGATCGAGCCGTCCGCCGCTGTGATGGACAGATCAACTCGAGTGGCCAGCTCGATCTGGAAGTGAAGGCTCGCGCTGCTCTCCGCCGGATTGGGTAACGCTACGAGGGGCGTACCCGGTGCCTCGGAAGCAGGGACCGCCACGATGGTGCGGCACTGCACGTCGGTGAATCCACCACTGAAGAGCGTGTACGGCGCGGTGTTCGTGACAAACGCCGGCGCGGTGACGACAGGGCCGCGCGCGACGACGTCGAGGCTCACAGGCCCGGTCGAGGTCGCAGCCGTGGCGCCGAAGCACCCCGCGCTCCCTGTGCTGTCGGTCTTGAGCAGGAGCAGGCTCGTAAACAGCGGGCCGAAGCTCTTGGCGGTCCCCGTAATCGCGAACCCACCGTCGGGCATCGGCACGGAGCTGTAGCCCAGCTCTTGATCCCCCGCTCCGAAGGTGCGGCTCAAGAGCACGCTGCCGACCGCGTCAACGCTGACGAAGTAGCCGTCGAGCAGACCCGCGCCGAAGCTCGAGGTCGCGGCGGTCAAGGCGAACCCACCGCTCGGGGTCATTCTCATCGACACCTTCGATTCTCCGCCTGGTCCGCCGTAGGTTCGCGCCCACTGCACGTCGCCCGTCGCGTTCGTCTTGATCAGGAGGAAGTCGTTCCCCCCCGCGCCAAAGCTGATGGTTCGGCCCGCGATCGCGAATCCTCCGTCCGCGGTCTGCACGATCCCGGATCCCTCTTCGGTGCTCGCTCCGCCATAGGTCTTGGCCCAGAGCAATCCCCCGGTCGCGTCGGTGCGCACGACGAAGATCTTGGGCGCGGCCACGCCGAAGCTGGCGGTCGAGCCGGCGATCGCGAACCCCTGATCGCTGGTCTGGCAGACCGCGAATCCTTGATCCCCGGCCTCGCCGCCGTAGGTGCGGAGCCAGGAGAGATTCCCCGAGGCGTCGGTCTTGAACAGCAGGAAGTCGTAGTTACCCGCGCCCAGTTCGCTGGTATACCCCGCCGCAATGCACCCGCCATCGCTCGTGGCCTGGAGGCTCCACAGTTGGTCGGAGTGAGATAGACCGTAGGTTCGCGCCCACTGGGTCGCGCCCGCCTCGTTCACCTTGATGAGCACCGCGTCGTCGCTGCCCGCGCCGACGCCATTGGTGAAGCCGCCCACGACGTAGCCGCCGCCAACCGCCGGAACGACGCCGAATCCGTATTCGTTGCCGCCGAACTGCCAGCGCCGAGTCCACAGCGTGTCGCCCGCGCTGGTGGTGCGAACGAGCAGCACGTCGTCGTTGAAGTTGGCGCCGGCGCGACCAGTGATCGCGTAGCCGCCGCTCGGTGACGCCAGGATCGAGTACCCCTCGGAGTAGCTGCCGAGGCCGATCGTCTCCTGAAAGGTCGTTTGCGCTGTCGCGTCGCCGGGAGCCCCGGCGAGCAGCGCGCCGAGCAGGACGGCGGCGCGCGCCAAGTTCAAGAGCATGGTGGACTCCTCTCCTCGAGATGCCGGGGTCGGAAATGGCGGTGGGCGCCACGCGCCGCCTGAGGCCGGCGGAGCGACCCGGGGGTGATGGACCGCCTCTATCGGGGAGAACCAGCCGGGCGAGGAGACGTAACCGGGAAATGTGGGGGGCTGATGGAATCGCTGGATCGAGCCTCAGCGTCGGGTGGCGTTCTGAGGGCGTCGCTTTTGCCGGTCGGAGGCGGTCTGCCCGGCCCCATGCGAAGCGAGGTGCGGGGCGCGTGCTCCGCTCTCACCGCCTCCGCGGCTAACTCGGCGCACAACGTGCGATACCCGAGGTGGGCGAGAAGGTAGCTCATCTGGGTCATCGGGAGCTTCACGCGGCGGATCTTCTCCGCTCGCGCTCGTTCGGCAACTGGGAGTTGGCTGCTGACGCTGTTGACGATCGCGTCGACATGCATCGCGAAGACCGCGCCGGTCCACCCGCCGGTCGCACCGCGCAACAGGCGCACCCGAGCGCGGCCGGCGGCCTCGCTAATCGCTTCGGAGAAGAGCAGCGTGGTGAACTCGACGATCTCCTGCGACTTTCTCGCGATCCAGTTTGGCCGGACGATTTCCTCCAGCGAGTCGAGCAGCGGACCTTCGCGGTCCAGGCGTCAGAGCCGGTGCGTCACGGTCTGGAACAGGTATGGAGTCGCCGACGCAAACGCAACCAGCAGCAGCCAAGCGACGACCGTGGGGGCAGCGGGAAAGAGCTGAGTTTTGCTCAACAGGTAGCGTAACGGCAGGGCCGCATACCATCCGGTCAGGGCGAGCAAGAAGGAGATCCCCGCCGAGTACAGGGCCGCAGGGACGAGCCGCCACTCGAGCCACTGCGCCAACGGCAGCTTCCACGGATTCCGCTGATAGTGCGCCGTCACCGCAGAACCCATAACGAACAGGAACGACCCCGCGGCGAGCCCAGATAGCACGACCGAGATCGGCGGATCAAAGCTTGCGGCCATACGCGTGCCCGTCCGGAAGTACTACTTCTGCGTCAGTGGGTGTGCCGCGCGCCTATCGAGCGATGCCCCACCTTCGTTCATCGTCGGCATACTCGGCCTCGCAGTGATGCGGTCGGACGCTAAGCACTCCCGCGCGGCCGAGCGCCTGCAGGACCCGCAGCACGTCGGCGTTCCCGCACACCAGCTCGCGCGCGAGTTCGCTCACGCATTCCGGACCGTGCGTCCGAAGGCGCTCCAGGATCCGCCGCGCGATCTCAGCATCCGAGAGTAGAGGCGTCGATTGTTGTAAAGCCGGGGTCTTCATATGAACAACATGGCATCCTACGCCCCCGAGGGGCTGAATAGCGACCCGCGCATGCGAGATCCATCCCGCATCATGCGCGGCGTCGCGGCGAAAACTCGCACGTCGTGATCGAGCTGGCAAGTCCCTTGCCATGGCCCGAGCCGGAAACCGCGCCACGCTACCGAAGCACTGACGCGACCACAACGGGATTGGCTTGCGACGCTCTTCGCGCCCGCTGTTTGCCAGTCCGTGCCGTTGTCCGCCATCGGACCGGGTGCTAGTCTCGCGCTTGGCGCGCCGGACCCGCCAAAACAGCCGGTGCGGAACAGCAGCTAGAGGAATCCAGCCAGAGGAACCCATGTCCAACGAAGATCGCCTGGCCCCTGCCGACCGCTTTCTCGATCGCCACCTCGGACCGCAGGCCTCGGACCTCCCGGCCATGCTCTCGGCGGTCGGCGCCAAGAGCGTCGACGCGCTGATCGAGGAGACGATCCCCGCCGCCATCCGCATGCGTGGCGAGCTGGACCTGCCCGCCCCCAAGACGGAGGGCGACGTGCTGACCGAGATGCGCGCGCTCGCGGCCAAGAACAAGGTCGCACGCTCCTACCTCGGCATGGGCTACTCGAATTGCATCACGCCGGGCGTGATTCAGCGCAACATCCTGGAGAATCCCGGCTGGTATACGCAGTACACGCCGTACCAGGCCGAGATCTCGCAGGGGCGCATGGAAGCGCTCCTGAACTTCCAGACGATGGTGATCGAACTCACCGCGATGGAGGTGGCGAACGCCTCGCTGCTCGACGAGGGGACCGCGGCGGCTGAGGCGATGACGCTCGCGCGGCGCGTGATCGATGGACGTCCCGAGGCGATGACCTTCTTCGTCGCCGATCACTGTCACCCGCAGACGATCGCGGTTGTACAGACGCGCGCGCGGATGCTCGGCTATCACGTGGTGGTCGGGCCGTACGAGGGCTACGACTTCGCGCAGCCGACCTTCGGTTGCCTGGTACAGTATCCCGCGACCGACGGGTCGGTGCCGGCGATCGAGCCGTTCATCCAGAGGGCGCACGCCGCCGGCGCGATCGTCACGGTGGCGAGCGATCTGCTTGCGCTGTGCCTGCTGCGTCCGCCGGGAGAACTCGGCGCCGACATCGTGATCGGCAACTCGCAGCGCTTCGGCGTGCCGCTCGGCTACGGCGGCCCGCACGCGGCCTTCATGGCGGTGCGTGAGGTGTACGCGCGGAAGATGCCCGGGCGCATCATCGGGATCTCGCGCGACAGCTCGGGACGGCCGGCGCTCCGCATGGCGCTTCAGACGCGCGAGCAGCACATCCGCCGCGAGAAGGCGACCAGCAACATCTGCACCGCGCAGGTGCTCCTGGCGGTCACCGCGTCGATGTACGCCGTCTACCACGGGCCCGAGGGACTCACGCGCATCGCGCGCCGCGTCGCGACGCTCACCGAGGTGCTGGCCGCGGGCGTGAAGGCGCTCGGCCACACGCAGCGGAACGAGCATTACTTCGACACGCTGCGCGTCACGCCGAAGGGGAAGACGGCGGATGAGGTGATCCGCGCCGCGCTCGAGCGCAGCATCAACCTTCGTCGCTTCGACAACGGCGACGTCGGCGTCGCGCTCGACGAGACCGCCGGCCCGAAGGACGTTGCCGACCTGCTCGAGTGCTTCGGCGCGAAGCCGCAGCAGTTCGACGTTGTGAAGATGGCGGCGCAGGCGCCGGCAGAATTCCCGACGGCGGTGCGACGCACCAGTGCGTTCTTGAAGGACCCGATCTTCCATCGCTACCGCACCGAGACCGAGATCCAGCGCTACATGAAGCGGCTCGAGACGCGCGACCTCTCGCTCACCAGCTCGATGATCCCGCTCGGCTCCTGCACGATGAAGCTGAACGCCGCCGCCGAAATGCGCGCGATGACCATCCCGGGCTTCTCCTTCCTCCATCCCTTCGTGCCGCTCGAGCAGGCGGCCGGCTACCAGGAGATGATCAAGCGGCTGGAAGGCTGGCTCGCCGAGATCACCGGCTTCGCCGGCTGCTCGATGCAACCCAACGCCGGGTCGCAGGGCGAGTACGCCGGACTGCTCGTGATTCGCGCGTGGCAGGAGGATCGCGGCCAGGGACATCGCGACGTCTGCTTGATCCCCACCTCGGCGCACGGCACCAATCCCGCGAGCGCCGTGCTCGCCGGCCTCCAGGTCGTGGCCGTCGCCTGCGACTCAGAAGGCAACGTCGACCTCGGCGACCTGCGCAAGAAGGCGGAGCAGTACAAGGACCGCCTCGCCGCCATGATGATCACCTACCCCTCGACCCACGGCGTCTTCGAGGAGTCGATCAAGGAGATCACCGGCACCGTCCACGAGTTCGGGGGCCTCGTCTACTTCGACGGCGCCAACATGAACGCCATGGTCGGCCTCTGCCGGCCCGGCGACATCGGTGCCGATGTCTGCCACCTGAACCTGCACAAGACCTTCTGCATCCCCCACGGCGGCGGCGGCCCTGGCGTCGGCCCAATCTGCGTGGCCAAGCACCTCGTCCCCTTCCTGCCCGGACATCCCGTGATCGCGACCGGCGGCGACAAGGCGATCGGCGCCGTCTCGGCCGCGCCCTGGGGCAGCCCCAGCATCCTCACCATCAGCTACGCCTACATCGCGATGATGGGGAGCGCCGGACTCGCTCAGGCGACCAAGACCGCGATCTTGAACGCCAACTACATCGCCTCGCGCCTAAAGGATCACTACCCGGTGTTGTACAAGGGGTCGAAGGGGCGGATCGCGCACGAGTGCATCATCGACCCGCGCGCCATGCTGAAGGGCGCCGGGCTCGAGATCGACGACGTGGCGAAGCGCCTCATGGACTACGGCTTTCATGCGCCGACCATGTCCTTCCCCGTGCCGGGCACGCTCATGATCGAGCCGACCGAGAGCGAGTCGATCTACGAACTCGACCGCTTCTGCGACGCGATGATCTCGATCAGGAAGGAGATCGACGAGGTCGCGAGCGGTCAAGCCGACAAGGCCCAGAACGTGCTCAAGAACGCGCCGCACACCGCGCAGGTCGTGTGCGCCGACGAGTGGACGCGCCCCTACTCGCGCGAGCGGGCCGCCTTCCCCTCGCCGTCGACGCGCGATCACAAGTTCTGGCCGCCGGTCGGGCGGGTCGACAATGCCTTCGGTGACCGCAACCTCTGCTGCGTCTGGACGCCGGAGTTGAACGAGGTCAGCGATCCGCACTAGACACGGGAGGAATGCGTGGCGAAGCCTGAAGAAGGCATGGCGAGCATGATCGCCAACTTGAAGACGAACACCGGCAAGAGTCTCGAACAGTGGGTGAAGATCGCACGGGCGGCGAAGATCTCGAAGCACCTCGAGCTGGTGAACTACATGAAGCGTGAGCACGGGTTCACCCATGGTTACGCCGCGCTGGTCGCGCGATCGACGCTCCAGACCGCGTCGAGCTTCGCCGAGAGCGGCGACGCGCTGATCGACGAGCAGTACGCCGGCACCAAGGCCGCGCTCCGGCCTCTCTATGACGCACTCGTCGCCAAGATCTCGAAGTTCGGCGGCGACGTCGAGTTCTCGGCCAAGAAGGCGTACGTCAGCGTGCGGCGGAAGACGCAGTTTGCCATCCTGCAGCCTTCGACCGCGACGCGCCTCGACGTCGGGATCAAGCTCAAGGGCGCCGCGCCCAGCGGTCGCCTCGAAGTGGCCGGCAGCTGGAATCAGATGGTCACGCACCGCGTGCGCGTCGAGTCGGCCAAGGAGATCGACGCCGAGCTGGTCGCGTGGCTCAAGGAGGCGTACTCATCGGCGGGATGATCCGCGGAGGGCGGCGCGGCGCGGCAGGCGCGGTCTCGCGCGCTGCCCGGCTCTTGGCGTCGCTCGGACTCCTCGGCGCCCTCGCCTTCGCGGCGGTCGATGTCGCGCTGCCCCACGCCGCATCTGCCGCCGAGGAAACGCTCATCCCCTGGGACAACGGCGGCCACGTCGAGCGACTCGACGCCCGCCTCCGCGATCGCGCCGCGCTCTGGCCCGGGCACTACGACGGCTTTGTCGAAGCGCGGCTCCTGCGTGCGAGCGACGGGACGACCGTGCTTCAGGTGCTCCGTCGGGATCATGGACAGACGATGCAGGAGCGCGTGCCGCTCGAGGCCGCGGAGGTCGAGAGCCTGCGCGCCGCGGTCGGTGGTGCGATCGTCGCGCTCGCGCAGGAGGAGGCCCAGAGGGTCGACGCGCGCGGGCCGTTCCTCGCGGCGACCACGCTCACCGGACTCGGCTTCTACTCGTGGGGCGTGCCGGTCGGCGCGAAGCTGGAAGGCAAGGCCGCCGTCGGCACCGGCATGCTGTGCGCCGCCGCCGCGTTTGCCGTGCCGTACGCGGTGTCGTCGCAGGTGCATGTCACGCCCGGCATGGCGCACCTCGCGTCGTCGGGGTTGTCGCGTGGGGCGGCGACCGGCGCGCTGGTGCATCGCGTCGTTGCTGGGCCGCAGGGCGACAGCGACTCCGGGATCGCCGCCGCAGTCGTTGGAAGCGTCGCCGAAGCGGCGGCCGGCTTCGAGTGCGCGCGGCGCTTCAAGCTCGATCCCGGGCGCGCCCACTTGATTGAGGCGGGCGGCGACCTCGGCGCGCTCGCCGGCGTCGAAACCGAACTCGCCTTCCGGATCGGAGAGCGCGAGGAAGAGACGCTGCCCGGAGGCGGCACCACCTCCGGCGCCGACCGCGGCATGGAGTACGTCACCGTGCTCGCCGGCAAGTTCGCGGGTCATGCACTCGGCGCGTGGTATGGCACGCGCGCCGCGCGACGTGGGGCGATGCGGAGGTGTTTCGCACCGCGTCGCTGCTCTGTCAGCTCACTGCGCTCACGCTGTGGGATCAGGGGACGGATAATAAGGAAGCGATCACGGGCGCGGTGCTCGGTGCGTCGCTCGTTGGGCCGTACGTCGGGCATCGTTTAACACGCGGGACCGATTTTCGGCCGACGCCGGCGGTGTTGGTTGATCTAAGCACGATCGCGGGTGGGGCGCTCGGGATGGCGGGGGTGTTTCTGCTGGCGCAGGATGATCCGGAGCCGGAGCAGTATTTGCTCGCGGGGACGACGGGGGCGCTGGCGGGGTTTGGGTTGAGTTATGCGGGGTTTCGGGGGAAGGCGGGGCGGGGGCTTTCGGGCGTGGAGATGGGCGTGGTGCCGGTGGCGCTCGCGGACCGAGCGGTGGGGCGTGCGAGCGCGCAAGTGAGGAGTGCGCGGGGCAACGTTCGGCCCGGGGTTGGCTTCACCGCGCGATTCTGAGTCGGCTGTGTGGAGGCGGGAGTGGTTCCGCTACGGTGAGGGCTGGCGATTGGCCTTCGTTCGCGAGTGCGCGCCCTCTACCGTTACGCGCGCACCGACTCCCTGAATTCTCGGTTGTCGGAGAGCCGAGGCTGACGCACAATTGCACCGCCAACCGATTGACAGCCTCGTTGGTGGAGGGGCCATGCCCGGGATCGTCGCCGCGTCGATCCGATCGCCTTCGCGTCAGGCGTTGGGGTCGCGTGATCCAGAATACGAAGTCGCCATCGAGCGCCGGCGGCGCGGGCCGATAGGCCGCTGGGCGCGATACCTTAAACTAGATAACGTCACCGCCACGAGGCTGGGAGCACCGGGCTCGCAGTGGGTCGCGCGGACTTGCACTGCGGGCGGCTCATCCGCCCGAGTGTTACGTAGGCGAGTTACGCTGACGGGCTTACAGCGCTCAGGTGATTACACGGACCAATCGAATAGAAGTTAGGCGGTCTTCCGTGCTCGCATGCGGGGTTTCTATGACCAGACGTGTTGATCTTGCCGGCGCTTCAGTTCTGTTACTCTTCCTCGTGCTTTCCGGCGGATGTGAAGACTCTACCGCGCCGTCAAATCACGATCCAGTCGTCACGTCGATACTCGCCTTTCCCATGCAAGTTCAGGAATCCGATTCATTTGCAGTCATTGTGTCAGCATATGATGCTGACGGTGACTCGCTCTTCTACGACTGGATCTGCTCGAATCACAAGGCAACAATAGCAGGAGCACCAGCCGAGAACCCGTATCGTCTTATCCACACTCGGGATAATCTCGCGACACTCTACGCTCCGGATAGTCTCGCCTATTCACCAAGCGAGGCAACTGTCTTCTGTGATGTTCGCGATGGCAGGGGCGGCCTGAAAACCGTCTACACCTTCGTCCTAATAACCGACAGGAGTGGCAAGCGATTGGGGCGATGACCCGACTAACTGCTGCATGGAGCTGCCGGCGGGCGCCGCCATCGTGGGTGAGAGACCTGCTGCGACCGGCCTTGCGCCCGCCGCAGCTCATGCATACGTTAGGCGGACACCAACCAGAGGTCGCGGGTGACAGTGCGGTATCGAGTGGTCACAACCCTATTGGCGGTCCTGGCACTCGCAGCTGGCGTGCCTCGGCTCGCCGGAGGGCAGACCGCCTGGCAGCCATCGCCAGGACACAGGCAGATTCCGATCTGGCCAGGGGTGCCGCCTGAGGCACGGCCAGCCGAGGGGCCCGAGGTGTCTGGCACCGTGGTGGACGCCGCTGGTCGAGCAAAGCTCGTAGGCGGTCGTCCGTGGGTCTACGTCGCCAAAGTCTCTGAGCCGACGATGACCGTCTACCCGCCAGTTGGATCCAACACGGGAGCGGCGGTGGTTGTGTTTCCCGGCGGTGGCTACAACATTCTGGCGATCGATCTCGAGGGCACGGAAGTCTGTGACTGGCTGACATCCAAGGGCATGACGTGTGTGTTGTTGAAGTACCGCGTCCCCTGCGCCAAGACCGGTGAGTATGGGGACTGCCGGACGGCTCTACAGGACGCGCAGAGAGCTCTGGGGCTGCTGCGCTTCCAGGCCGCGCAGTGGCAGATCGACCCGCGCAAGATTGGGGTGCTTGGCTTCTCCGCCGGCGGGCACATGGTTGCCGCGATCAGCACACACTTCGAGAAGCGGCTCTATGACCCTGTGGATGAGGCTGACCTGGAGAGCTGCCGGCCCGATTTCGCGATCGCACTCTATCCCGGGCACCTGGCGGTCCGCGCCAGGAACTTCGAGTTGAACCCCGACATTCAGGTCACCAACCGGACTCCACAGACCTTCTTGCTTCATGCGGAGAATGACCGCATTGATCCGGTAGAAAACACCACCGTATATCAAGCAGCGCTGAGGAAGGCTGGAGTTCCCGTAGAGATGCACCTGTACAAGAAGGGCGGGCATGCGTTCGGACTACGGCGTACAGGCTCTCCGATCACCGAATGGCCGCAGTTGGTCGAGAAGTGGCTCGAAGCGATCGACATGATCCCGCAGTAAACACGACCAGCGCACCGCACGCCGCTGTCAGTCAGACACGAGGCACCGACATGCTGCGGTGTTCGCCATCTTAACCGAGCCGCCTAACGAGTCGTTGCAGCTGACGAGCGATCTCCGGATCGCGCGCACTGCGCACGCGCGCCGATCTATGTCCGCAGTAGTTCAGACCTGAATTGACACCCAGGAATGGGCGCTGAGCATCGCCTTGCGACCGGAGGAGCCCGGAGGTTACGTCACGATGCTCGACCGCGATGCTTCACTGTCAACTCAGGCCGGAACTACTGCAGATCACCGTTGGCGCCCTCATGAGTCGGACCTAGCATGCCACCTCAGCGTCGGCCATCCAGTGCCACCGATGCATCAAATCAGGAAGCGGCTCGCACTCCACCGTCGCCAGCCAAGCCCGCGGCGCCGACGCGGAACCCCGAGGAGAAGCTCAGAAGGCCCCCCATGCCCAACCCAAGTCCCGCGACCGACTCCCCCGCCGCACGCCTGAGCCAGATGCTCAACTACAACCTCACGCAAATGGTCTACGTCGCGGCCAAGCTGCGTCTGCCTGACCTCCTCGCCGAAGGAGTAAAGAGCGTCGACACTCTCGCCGTCACTGTCGGCGCCCATCCCGGCTCGCTGCATCGCCTGCTGCGCGCCCTCGCCCGCCAAGGCGTCTTCGCGGAAGAAGCACCGGGAGTCTTCGCCCCCACACCAATGTCGACGCTGCTCCGATCCGACGTCCCCGACTCGATGCGCCCCTTCGCGCTGTCCTACGGCGAACCGTGGTAGTGGAGTGCATGGGGCGCTTTGCTGCACAGCGTGCAAACAGGGGAGACCGCCTTCGACTCGATCCACGGTATGGGGTTGTTCGACTATCTCCGTCAATCCCCGGAGGCCACCGAGATCTTCCACGCCAACATGACCGCGATGACGGTCCAGGAGGCGCAGGCGGTGGTGGCGGCCTACGACTTCTCGAACACCCGCGTCCTCGTGGATGTCGGGGGAGGCCACCGAGCATTGGCCAACGCCATCCTTCGAGCTCATCCCCAGCTTCACGCTTTGGTCTTCGACCAGCCCTCCGTCATCGAGGGCACACGCATCCGCCTTGAGTCCGCGGGCGTTCTCGACCGCTGTGCAGTCCGGGGCGGCAGCTTCTTCGATTCCGTACCAGCGGGCGGCGACACCTATACCCTCAAGGACATCCTGCACGACTGGGATGACGACGCGTCGCTCGCCATCCTGCGCAACTGCCGCCGCAGCATGAGCAGCTCGGCCCGACTGCTCGTCATCGAGCGCGTCATTCCGGTCGGCAACGATCCGATGATCGGAAAGCTGATCGACATCGGTATGTTAGTGCTGACCGGCGGGCAAGAGCGCACCGAAGCGGAGTATCGCGCATTGCTGGAGGCCGCCGGTTTCCGTCAGAGTGCGATCGTGGCCGCAGGCGAAGGGACCAGCGTCGTCGAGACGATCCCGGTCTAAGCGCCTCGCTTGACCTGGAAGAACGCGGGCGCCGTCTGCAGAAGGGTGGGATCGATGTCCGACTTGATCGACCTGCGGTCCGATACCGTCACCAAACCCTCACCCGCAATGCGCGCGGCCATGGCCGCTGCGCCCGTGGGGGACGACCAGTTCGGCGAAGACCCAACCGTCAACCTTCTGCAGGAGCGTGTCGCTGGCCTGCTGGGGAAGGAGTCGGCGCTGTGGCTGCCGACGGGCACGATGGCCAACCAGGTCGCGCTGCGAGTGCTCACGCGGCCCGGCGATGACGTGATCGTGAGTCAGGAGAGCCACGCTGTCTGGCACGAGACCGGCGCGGGGGCGGTCAATGCAGGGGTGCAATTCACGGCCATTGGTAAGAAGGGCCTCTTCACGCCCGAAGAGTTTGTCGCCGCGATCAAGCCGCGCGGGCATCTCCTCTATCCGCCGACCGCGCTGGTCGAGATCGAGAACACGCACAACCGCGCGGGCGGGGTCGTCTTCCCGCGCGAGGCGGCCGAGCGCATCTATGCGGCGGCCGCCGAGCGAGACATCGCGACGTATCTGGATGGGGCGCGGCTCTGGAACGCGGCTGTTGCTTCCGGTCATCGTCCGCTTGAGCTCGCGGCGCCTTTCGACCTGGTGTCGGTAGCGCTGTCAAAAGGCCTGGGCGCTCCGGGCGGTTCGTTGCTCGCCGGATCGACGGCGGTCATCCAGCGCTGCGTTCGTTACCGCAGGATGTTCGGCGGCGCCATGCGGCAGGTCGGGATCTTCGCGGCCGCCGGGCTCTACGCCCTCGATCACAACCTGGGGAGAATTGCCGAAGACCACGCCAATGCTCGCTTGATCGCGGAGCACCTTTCCTCGAGCGAAAGGATCGCGTTGGACTTGGCCACCGTGCAGACGAACATCTTGGTCTTCGACCTGGGCGAGGGCGCGCCTGATGCGGCCTCAGTGGTCGCGCAAGCCAAGGAGCGCGGCGTTCTGGTCTTGGCCTTTGGCCCGCGAACGATTCGGGCCGTCACTCATCCCGACGTCGCTCGGGAGCAGTGCGAACGAGCGGCTGAGGTGCTTCTGGATATCGTGGGGAATTAGGCGTGTGACGACGGGTGGAGCTGGCCGAGTACGTTCGCTCAGCGATTACGCGAAGGAAACCTCTCATGCTGACAATTGAGCGCCTCACCCCCGCCCTCGCCCTCGCCTTCAAGTCCGCCCGCCTCCGCGCCCTCCTCGACTCCCCCTCCGCCTTCGCCTCCACCTACGCCAGCGAATCTCCACGGACCGACGCTGAGTGGGCCGACCGCGCCGCGCAAATGAACGGCGACCGCTCGACCTGCTACCTCGCGTTCGACGGCGACGACGCGTGCGGAATCGTCGCGGGCTTCCTCGATCGCGAGGACGCAACCAAGGCGCACCTCGTCTCGATGTGGGTCGCGCCGGAGCACCGCGGCACGGGACTCGGCCAACGGCTCGTCGCCATGATCCTCGACTGGGCGCGCGACCGCGGCGTCCGCACCGTCTACCTGATGGTGACCTCGAACAATCACGGCGCGGCGCGCTTCTACGAACGACTCGGCTTCACCATGACCGGCCGCACCGAGCCGTACCCGCACGACGCGGCCCTCCTAGACCTGGAGATGAGCCGGGACCTGCACGGCGCGTCGCCGACCGTCGGCTGATTCCCCCGCCACAAAATTCCTGCACAATATCCCCCGCACTCATCCGTCTTCGAAAGTGGAAGCAACGCTCGACCGGATCGGGAGGCATGGAGCGCGAACAGGACCAGCGGATCGCCGACATCGTCGAACGGGAGGGCTCGCGCCTGCGGGGCTTCATCCGTCGCCGCGTCAGCGACCCGGGGGAGATCGAGGACATCCTGCAGGACGTCTTCTACGAGCTGGTCGAGGCGAACCGACTGCTGGTGCCGATCGACCACGCGGCGGGCTGGCTGTTTCGGGTCGCGCGCAATCGCATCACCGACCTCTTCCGCCGGAAGAAGCCGGAGAGGTTCGCGAGCGCGGGCGGCGACGACTCGGGCGCCGCGGTCGAGGACCTCTTGCCGTCGCCCGAGGCGGGGCCGGAAGCGCTCTTCGCGCGGCGCGTGCTGATCGAGGAACTCGAAGAAGCGATCGCCGAGTTGCCGGACGAGCTGCGCGAGATCTTCGTCGCGCACGAGATCGAAGGTCGGAGCTTCCGCGAGATGGCCGAGGAGAGCGGCACGAACATCAACACGCTGCTCTCGCGAAAACGAACCGCGGTCCTCAGGCTGCGCGAGCGGCTTGCGGAAGTTCACGAAGCGTTCCGCGACGCGTGAGGAGAGTACGATGCGCAAGAAGCTGTTCTGGATCGCACCGCTGGCCCTGACCGCCTTCGCCGGGTTCCTGGCGCTCGGCACCTACGTGGTGATGCGCCTGTGGAATTGGCTCACGCCGGAGCTCTTCGGCTGGCACACGCTGACCTTCTTCCAGGCGCTCGGCCTGATCGTCCTCTGCCGGCTCCTCTTCGGCGGGCTCGGCATCTCGCGAGGACCGCGGCGCGAGGTTCGCCATCGCTGGCAAGCGCGCTGGGGCGGCATGACGTCGGAGGAGCGCGAGCGGTTCACCTTCGGCATGCGCGGGCCGGGACGGCACGAGGCGCCGCCTCCGCCGGCGGGCGTGTGATCGCCTCGGCGGCCATGCGCTGCTGCTCTCCGACGTTCGCGGGCTGCGCGCGGTTCACGCGGTGGGCTATCCTCGCGTACCGCCAGCCCGCGTCGTGGACCGGAAGAACGAGCGCCGCCTCGCTGGGTCACCGGGTGAGCGGAGGAGCACACGAGCGCACGCCCGTCGAGGGAGAACCAAGTTGGAAGACCCAGACCGTTCGGCGCAGCACTCGCCGCTGACCCCTCATCACCTCATCCCGATCGGTGACCTGCGCCTCGCCAACGATCACCTGCGCGCAGCGGGCGCCGGACTCCTCGTCGCGCTGCTGACTCTGCTCGTTGCACAACCATCCGGCGCGCAGCAGCAACCGCCGGTACTCAAGGCGACCTCGAAGACGGTGGACATCCGCGACGGCGGCAAGCTGCTGAAGGGGATCTGGTCGATCGACCCATCCTCGACGCTCGACATCTACGACGCAGAGCGAACGGCCACGGACAAGACCGTGACCTTCATCACGGACATCGACTCCCTCTCGATCCAAGTCCAGCCGGGTCACACCTACGACTTCACGATCCTGCTCGGTGGCAACGAGGAGTGCCACACGCGCATCTCGACCATGACGCAGCCGTACAGGCGCGCGGTCGCGCGTGAAGCAGCCGGCCCGGACACCATTCCGATCACGATCTCCCACGGCAAGCTGCACCTCGCCGGGACGGTCAACGGTTCGAAGACGCTCGACCTGATCTTCGACACCGGCGCGAACACCAGCGTGCTTTATCCCTCGGCAGCCCGCGCGGGGGCGGAGCTTCGGCTAGATGGCGTCACCAACAACGTCGGCACGGGCGGCGCGACCCTGCGCCGGACCAGTCGTGACAACCGACTCGAGGTCGCGGGGCTTTACTGGGAGCACGAGCCCTTTCTCTACGTGGAGAAGCAAGCCGATCGCGCCGACGGGATCGTCGGGTACCCGGTCTTCCAGGACAAGGTGGTCGAGTTCGACTACGACCACATGGTGATGATCATCCACCCCGCGCTGCCGTCGCGCGCCTCCGACTATGCGCGGACCGTGATGCGCTGGATTCGCTCGATCACGGCCGTGGAGGTGGTTCTCGCGCGAGGAGAGCAGACGTGGAGCGGCCCGTTCTTCCTGGACACCGGCGGGACGGGGGCAATGAACGTCTACGAGGAGTTCTCTCGAACGCACGATCTGCGTCGCGAGCTACGCGGGCTCGGCACGAGCGCCTCTCGCGGCGTGGGAAGCGGCGTCGTCCGGAACGCGATCCTCCTGCTGCCGGAGTTGCGGCTCGCGGGGTTCACGCTTCGTGACGTTCCGATTCACGCGGAGCTCACGCCGGGGAGCGGCGGCCCCGAGCAGGGCGGCACGCTCAACATGGAAGTGCTCCAGCGCTTCAACGCCTTCCTCGACTACCCGCGCGACGCGGCCTATTTCAAACCTAGCGCGCGCTTCGGGGCCCCGTTTAAGGTCCCGCCGACCAGCCTGCCATGGATCATCGGCGGCGCCGTCGCGGGACTCGTCCTCGGCCTCGCGGGCCTGCGGTCGGCGATGGCCAAGCGCGCGACGTCGTCACGCATGTAGACTGCCGGCTGTTCGGAGGAGTAAGCCATGCCACCCGACGCGCCCAGTCCGGTCTACTTCATCGCCACCCTGCGCGTCCGCGATGTCGAGCGATACCGAAGCGAGTACGGGCGCAGGGTGCTTCCACTCTTGGCGGCGGTCGGCGCGAAGGCGCGAGATCGAGCCCGGCTCGGTGGCCCGCGTCGAAGCGGAACTCGGTAGCCCGTTCAACGGAGGAAGACGATGCGTTGGATCACACGCACACACATTCATGTCGATCGAGTCGCCTGCCCGTGGTTGATTCGGCGATTCGTCGACTCGCAGGCGGAGTTCCTCTTCGTGGCGCGCGAGCGAGTGGGCGCGGTCGCCGCCGAGCATCGCGCGATCCCCTTCGATGTCGCGGACGTGGAGCTTGGCCATCACGCGGGGAAGTGCTCCTTCGAGGCGATCATGACGAAGTACGCGCTGACCGACCCGGCATTGGAGCGGATGGCGCGCATCGTTCACGCGGCGGACATCGCGGCCGACTTGGCGACCGATCCGATCGCGCCTGGCTTGGAGGCGATCGCGGCCGGCTTCAGTCTCTTGATTCCCGACGACCACGCGAACCTCGAGGCGCAGTTCCCGCTCTACGACGCGCTCTACGCCTGGTGTCGTCTGCAGGTGGCCGCGGGCCGATAGATGCGGGGTGGGACGGCACCCGCGGAGGAGACGTATGAGCCTCTCGACTGACCTTGTGGGCACCTGGATGCTCGAGTCGCGCATTGACGTGGACGGGGCCGGAGTTCCCCACCTCGATCCGCTCTTGGGCGAAGATCCGATCGCTCTCTTGTTCTACGACCGCTCGGGGCACTTCGCCGCGCAGTTCATGAGGCGCGATCGCTCGGTCGTCGTGGCGAGCGGGCCGGCCAACGCGGCGAACAACACGCAGGCACAGGGTGGCTACGACGCCTACTTCGGCACCTACAGCGTCGACGATGCGCGCGGCGTCGTGACGCAGCAGCTGCTCGGATCGCTCTCCGCTGGCAACGTCGGCATGGTGCTCTCGCGGGCGATGGAGGTGAGGGGCGACGCGCTGATCATCCGCTTGGAGACCACTGCGTACGACGGCGTGCCGGTGGTGCGCACGCTCACCTGGCGTCGGCTCCGAGAGAACGCGCTCGAGCGTGGTTCAGGCGGAACGAGCGGGACCGCGAGCTGAGCCCATGCAGCCGGACGCGAAGCGGATCGTGGAGGAGGGATACGACCGCATCGCCCATCTCCACGCGGAGTGGGCAGCGCGCGTGCGCTCCGAGGAACGCGCCCGCTACCTCGCCGCGTTCTGCGCGCGGGTCCCTGCCGGCGCGAGTGTCCTGGAACTGGGGTGCGGCGCTGGCGGCGCGGTGACGGACGCTCTCGCCGCTCGCTACCACCTCACCGCCATCGATCTCTCGCGGCGCGCGATCGAAGCGGCGCGACTTCGCACCCCGCTCGCTCGATTCCTTCATGAAGACATGACGGGAGCCGACTTCCCGGCCGCGAGCTTTGCGGGAATCGTCGGGTTCTACTCGATCCTCCACGTCCCGCGCGAGGAGCAGGCCGCGCTGCTCTCACGGATCGCCAGTTGGCTCCAAGTCGGCGGCCTGTTCATGGCAGCCCTCGGCACGGCCGACGAGGCGCGGAGCTACGAAGACAACTGGTTGGGCGTCCGATGGTCTGGAGTTCACACGACACCGCGACAACGTGCAGCATGGTGCGGGCCGCAGGCTTCGAGATCGAGAGCGCGGTGGTCAAGTCCGCGGATGAAGATGGCCAGGCGGTGTCGTTCCTTTGGATCATCGCGCGAAGGCCCGGCGCGGCGGTCGACGCCAATAGCGGCTCCTTGCTTCGAACCGGAGCTGGTCCCAGCGGTGACGGCGAATCACACGCACGGGAGGAATAGCCGCGGCGTCGAGTCAAGACTGTTGCTCCTCAGACGGCCAATTCACGGACAATTGTGGAAGCGCTTCTCGCGGAGGTAGCCAGTGTATCAACACATCGTCGACCCGGACTTCATGGCAGAGGTCTCCTCGGGAAAGTACACACGCTGGGCATCGACACTCAGCGCCGACACGCTCGAAGCCCTCCTCTGGCTCATCGGTACCTTTGGCGCGCGATTCAGCGTGCTTCGCAGGGAAATGGGCTTCTACGCGGGACCGGTGTTCTGCTTGCACATGGGTAGCGAACATCGCGTGCACGGCGCCATCCACGCACTTGCGACGATTCAATCCGGGGAGCCGGTTACGTGGGGCATGTACCTGTTTACACACACGCACTTGTCCTCGGAGCGGAGGGTGTTCGACTCGGAGTATCAGCAACGATTGGCGCAGCGCGAACAAACCCGCTGGGCAAGCGGACTGGACGAGCAGTCGCTCGCACTGCTGATCTGGATGGTGGGCGAGTACAGCGGGCGGGTGCGCAGTCACCTGCCCCCTCCAAGCTTCCCCGTTGCGCCGGATGATGAGTGGACGCTCCGGAACGCGCTCACGTTGATCTCGATGATCTACGATGGACGGGAGCTAACCGTACTCGAGGCGGAGAAGTTCATGGCTGACCTGAATGGAATCGCACCTTCATCTTCGAGCCCTGGCCGATGCGCGTGAACGGCGAGAACGGACATCCCGGCAATGCTGACGAGTGCGGTGAACCGTGTGAGGAGCACGAGCGTAAATGGCTGGATTTCACGACAACACCCGTCGACACCTGGTCTGACTTCGCCGCCCTCGTCGAGCGGCACAAGGGGATTTGGGGCTGCTCGAACACGCGGCAGGGTGCGCGACGCGCATCGCTGCGAGAAGAAGGAGTGCCGCGTTCGCGAGGGCACGTCTACGCGGCGCTCGTGTACGACGGCACGACGTGCGTCGGATGGCCGCTCCGGTTCGCCGGAAGAACTGCCGCGCATCAAGCACCTGCGCGCCTACAGCGCGAATTCCCGGAGACCCTGCCCGACCGAACGGATCACCTGCTTCTTCGTCGACAAGGCGTACAGAGGACGCGGCGTCGCTCGCACTGCCTGGCCGGCGCGCTTCGGGAGATCGCCGCCTCGGCGGCGGCACGGTGGAGAGCTACCCAGAAGACGCCGAGGGTCGTACCGTATCGGCCTCCTTCCTCCACAACGGTCGGCTGTCCACCTTCGAGAAGGCGGCTTCGCGCGGTGGTGTTCGGGCAAGAATCACTGGTCGTGGCTAAGGTCGTCAAGGCGAGCGCACGTTGACCCGCGAAGTCGCGAATCAAAAGACGCCCTCGCCCCGAATCGAAGGTCGGTAGCTGGATGTTCATCACCGTCGGTGACGCGCAGATCTTCTCGGTGGCGTTCGCCCGCCAAGCGCCCCGGCCATCCTCGGCATCGGCGGGTGGATCGGCGTGGTTTCGTGGGCGCTCCCTTCGCTCGACTTCCTCCGCCACCTGGTACACGGTTGCTTACGACCACCGAGGTTCGGGCGCCACTGCTGCGCTGCTCCATCGATCACGGTCGAAGCGTTCGACCGCCGACTTTCGCGGTGATGGATGCCTACAGGCTCACGCGCTGCTATCTCGCGGCGGAATCGGCCGGCGCGGTGGACTGGGCAAGCTGGAGTGCCGCGTCGAGCGTCCAGATCGCATCGCCGGGCTGATCCTCGTCGACGGGCACTGTGGCGGCGGCGTTCGCGGCGACGACGACCCCTTCCTCGTCGGGCTGATGTCCAACTACTCGCCACGCTTGATGCCTTCGTGGAGGCCTGCGTGCCTGAGCCCGACCGCGATTCCGATCAAGCGCTGGGGTCGTCAGATTCTCGGGCGAGCGGAGCGCGACGCAGCGATCGCATCATCGCGGCGGCCAGCGTGGCCGACTTCGGCGATCGTCTCCGTATTCGAGCAGCCCACATTGATTCTTCGCCGCGAGCGCGACTCGATCAGCCGTCGACTCCGCGCTGCTGAGCGCGACGCTGCCGCGCGCGGCTTGCACTTGCCGGGCGCCGGTCGCCGTGCCGACGATGACCTCGCCTGGACGAGGTCGCACGCGAGATCGACCGCTTCCTCCGCGCGACGTTCGCCCAAGGTTGAGGAGCGACGAGGAGACCCGATGCACCGCTACGTCTACCTGGGAGTTCGAGCGCCGAGCGCCGCAACGAGGGCCAGGCGCCACTACGGCCCGAACGGCACCTGGGCGCAGCTCTTCCGCCGCGCCCCGGGCTACCTCGAGACGCTCCTCCTCGAAGATCAACACGCGCCCACCCGCTTCCTGACGATCGATCGATGGGCGAGAGCAGCGAGGCACACGAAGCATTCATGCGCGCGAGTCGATCGGAGTACGAACGCATCGACCGACTCTGCGAGGCGCTCACTGTCAGCGAGCGGAGCCTCGGCTCATACTGGGAGCTAGCCTCCGACGGGGATTGACCGCGAGTGAATCGATCGTGATCGCGCACTCGCGTGGCGTGAGCCACCCCAGGATCGCTACACTCCCCAGCCGATGGCTTCCGTGCAACTGATCGACATCGACTCGTCCGTGCGCGAGCAGTGCCTGAACCTACGGCTGCGTCCGGACCAGATGGCGTTCGTACCCGACGTCGCATCCTCGCTGGTGCTCGCGACGCGCTACCCGAAGGCGAGGCCGATGGCCGTGGTGGTCGGCGAGAAGGTCGTCGGATTCTCGATGCACGGAATCGACGAAGCATCAGGTTCGTGGAAGATCTACCGGCTGATCATCGACGCGGACTCGCAGGGCATGGGGTTCGGGCGCGCGACCCTGCGCGAGCTGGTTCGCCTCTTGGAGGCTGAAGCCGGCGCCACAACGATTCTCGTGTCGTACAACGAGGAGAACGAACTGGCCATCGATCACCGGAGGGTCTCGAAGAGGTGAGGCCGATGGCAAGGTGACAGCACGCTGGCGCAGCACCACGCAGTGAATCGAGCGCGACGCCAGACCTCAAGCGAAGGCGTGGAGACATCGCTTCAGGCGCGCACCCGAGTGCGCACGCGAAGCGCATGACCGCGTCAACGATTCGTTGCGTGCAATTGAAGGAGGCAAGTCCGCGGCATGACCGAGCCCGAGTTCATCAGCGTCACGCTCGGCGCGGAGCACGACTCCGCGCCAGGGCGCGACTCCTGTCGGCGGTCGCCGCGCGCGGCGGCAGCATCGTCGAGTCGTCTTACGGCGTCGGCGGTTCGCAGGAAGTCATCGACTACGAGGTGCGCCTGCCCGAGGGTCGCCTACATCTCGCGTCGGAGACCTACGTCGGCCTCGTCCTTGATCGACGCGCGGATTCTGGTCGACGCGCTCTCGCGAGAAGCGTAGTGCCTGATTCGCGAATCCCGGCTACCATCCGCGACGGCACCAGCCGCCCCCGCGTGTGCGCGTAGCGTCCGCACCCGCCTGCGCGACGGCGCGTCTGACGAAACGACTGGAGGTCCCATTGAATCGTCCGCAGCTTCTTCTCTCCGCCATCGTCGCGGTCTCCGGCTGCACGCCGTCCGCGATGTCCGGCTCGAACGATGACCTGGCCGGCGCCTGGCGTTCGTCGGTGCACTTCGACTCCGGCGACTTCGCCGGACTCTCCGACCTCGAGTTCCTCTACGCGTTCAACTCGGGCGGCACGATGACCGAGTCGTCTAACTACGACGCCGTGCCGCCGGTCGCTCCTGCCTACGGCGTGGAAGCGCGTCGGCCTGGGCGCATTCGTCGCGCGATACGAGTTCTTCGTGACCAAGGCGCCGACGAAGGTCGAGGATTCGTCGCCGGTGCGGGCTGGAATCCCATCGGTCGCGGACGATTCGACGAGCACATCCAAGTCTCGGCGGACGGCTCGAGCTTCGACTCGACCTTCCGGTACTCGCCGCTCAATCCGGATGGTTCACCGGCGGGGATCCTCGTGATCGGCAAGGCGCATGGAGGAGGATTCAGGCGGAATGAGTTCGGGGCGGCGCCGCAGTCGTGCCCGTAGTGAAAGGGAAGTCCAGTGTGACCTTGATCCATGAACGAGTCGAATTGGCCCGAGCGGGACGCAATCGTTACGTGATCAGCCGCGTCCGCTCCGGCTGGGTTGTGTTGGGCGACTATCAGTTCTTCCGCGGCTACTCGCTGCTCCTCCCAGACCCGGTCGTGGGCAGTCTGAACGACCTCTCGGTTGCCGACCGATCCCAGTTTCTGTGTGACATGGCCGCTGTCGGCGACGCCCTGCTCGAAGTCACCGACGCGTTCCGGATCAACTACGAGATCTTGGGCAACGCCGACGCGGCGTTGCACGCCCACCTGTTTCCGCGTTACCCGGTTGAGCCCGAAGAACGACGACGTGCGCCCATCTGGCTCTACGATCGAGTCGTGCGACAGAGCGTGCCTTTCGATGAGGTGCGTGACGCCCCACTGATGGCTGAGGTACGGCGGCGCCTGGAAGCGTCGGGAATCACCGTGTCATGACCGGAATGCAATGCCGAGGAGCTGCTGAGTGAATTCGGCCGAGCCACTACGCTCGTCTCGCGCGCGTACGTTAGCATCGTGAGCAGCGCGATTCTCTACATCCTCTCCGGCCTGCCCGGCAGCGGAAAGACGACCATCGCTCAGTTGCTCGCGCGACAACTCGGCGCGGCTCACCTCCGCATCGACACGATCGAGCAGGCACTACGCGACCTTTGCGCGATTGACGTCGTGGCGGAGGGATACCGACTGGCCTATCGCGTCGCGGGCGACATCCTCCGCTCCGGCACGAGCGTCGTTGCCGACTCCTGTAACCCGATCACACTGACGCGACGCGAATGGGAACGCGTCGCCGAGGAGGTCGGCGCGCACTACGTGAACATCGAGATCGTCTGCTCCGACCTGCAAGAGCATCGCGATCGCGTGGAGACGCGAGTGCCCACCATCCCCGGCTTGGTGCTTCCAACCTGGCGCGAGGTCGAGAGCCGCGAGTACCACCGCTGGTCGGTCGAGCGGATCGTCGTCGACACCGCGCGCCGCTCCGTGGAGGAGTGCATCACTGACCTACGTTCTAGGTTGTCTGGCGGTGAGGGGTGAAGCGGAGGATGCGTTGCCGCACGCTCGTGATTGCCGCGATGTTCGCGCTGACCGCGACCCCACGACCATGCAACGCCGTTGACGAGCGATTTCAAGCGTTCGACGGCGCGGGCATCTTTCGCCTCGACGCACCGCAAAGAAACGCCCTTCACCTCTGGCCGGGCGCGTATCCGCGTTTCGAGGAGGCGCGGCTGCTCCGCGACGAACTTGGGACATACCAGCTTCAGGTCATCTGGCGCGATCACGGAGCGCGCGTGCAGACCCGCGTCGAGCTATCGCCGGCCGAGGTAGAGTCGCTGCGCGCGGCCGTTCGCGATCTCCCCGAGAGCCTCCGCGACGGCGCCCTTTCGAGTTCTGCCCGTACCTGGTTGCTCGCGGGAACATCTTTCGCGGGGCTCGGCCTCTACAGCTGGGGCGTCCCCGTCGCCAGCAACGCCGAAGGGAAGCAGGCGGTCGCGGTCGGCATGCTCGTCGCCGGCTCGTCGTTTGTCGTTCCCGCTCTCCTGACCCGACGCGAACAGGTCACACCGGGGATGACCTGCTTACACTGCAGGGCTCTACCGAGGCATCGGGTACGGCAACCTCATCGATCGCCTGTGGCGCGGGCCGCGACGCACGACCGAAGAGGCCGTGGCATCCAGTGTCGTCGGCAGCGTGACCTGCGGCGCGGCGGGCTACCTCTGGGCTCGCCATGCTCGACTCGACGCAGGGCGGGCGCACCTGATCGAGGTCGGTTCGGATCTCGGAACGTTGGCCGGCGTGGAAGCCGCCATCGCCTTCAACCTCGACTCCGACGCGGGCGAGCACGATCGAGGCCTCGAGTACGCGTCCACCTTGGCCGGCGCGGCACTCGGAACAACCGCAGGTTGGTTGCGCGGTCGGTCGACGCACGCTTCGTGGGGATCAGCTGAACTCGCGCGCACCGCATCGATCGTCACCCAAGGCATCGCGATGTGCGTATGGGATGCCGGCACCGACAATGCGTCCACGATCGCGGGCGCCGGGCTGGCTGGATCCCTCGCCGGTGCCTACCTCGGGAACTGGTTGCTAAGCAACCCAACCAGCCGCACCAACGACGCCGTCCTCGTCGATCTCTACACGGTCGCCGGCGCCGCTCTCGGAGTCGGCGCCGCGTACCTCATGCGTGATGACACCGACGCATCTGAGCGCGAGCGATACCTCATCGGCGGAACCGCCGGCGCCACGACCGGCCTGATCCTCGGAGCAGTCACACTCGTGGGCCGGAGTGTCGGCGAGAGCTCCGATCGAGCCGTCGACGTGACCGTGACCCCGCTGGTTTCCCTGGCACACGACACCCGCACGCCCATCACCGGCCTCACCCTCTCCGCATCCTTCTGACCTCCACGCATCGACTCGATGACCAATGCTCGGCCCAGCGGGAATCATCACCTACCCACGCGAGGGAAGGCGCGCGATGCGGAGGCGAGTTCCGCAGGGAGGCCGCTGCGGCCGACCGAGGACTGTCTGAGCAACCGCGTCGCGCGCCTTCCCTCCCCGCGGCCGACCGAGGACTGTCCGAGCCGCCGCGTCGCGCGCCTTCCCTACCTCCGCCGCGTGTAGTCGATCTGGATCACCTTGGTGTTCGCCTCGCCGATGCCCAGGTCGTGAATCTCGTAGGCGAAGTGATCGTCGTCGGTGATGCGCGTGATGTACTTCACGTTCTTGCCGACTTCGCCGTTCATCGGCTCGTCGATCGTTCCGTACTCGATCATCTCGTTGCCCGATTGGCTCAGGAGCCCTGAGGCGGAGTTCATCGCGGTCGAGAGGTTGTCGACGAAGACGCTCACGTAGCGATGGCGGAAGTTGTCGTAGCCGGTGATGCCGTAGTTGGTCATCTGCTGGCCCATCCAGTCACCCTTGCCTTCCATCCAAAGCCAGCGGCCATCGACCAGCCAACGGAACTCGGCCGTGCCCTTCGAGCGCATCGCTTCGCTCGATCCCGTGCCACCCATCCAGGTGCTGGTCGAGGTGTCCCACTTGCCGAGGAAGTAGTCGAGCCGCCGATGCCACTTGCCCGGAACGATCGTCTCCATCCAGCGCTTTTGCATCGCTTCCATCTCCGCCTTGTCGGGCGGCTGATAGGAGAAGTCGTCCTTCGGCGTCTCCCCAGCGAGGGCGAGCAGTGGCGTCACGAGCAGGGCAGCGAACACGAGCTTGGCGGTCATCGCGAGGTCCTTTCAGGGGTGGTGGAATCCGCGGCGGGCGAGCTGAAGGCCACGCCCTCCGAGGAGAGAATCTGCGCCGACGTGCGCAGGGTGTAACAGGAGACGCGCTGTCCCTTCGCGGCGGCCGCGAGGTTGGCGCGAGCACTGTCGATCGCCTGGACGCGCACGCGCCGCGCATTCCACTGCTCGGCCGCGGGACCGGAGGGAAGCAACCACAGCGCACCGAAGAAGAGCAGCGAGGGCGCGATCCAGCGGCGCGCCTGCATCCGCCGCCAAGCGCCGCTCTCGAGATAGCGCAATCGCGAGACGATTCCGCCGTCGCCGGCGAGGAAGGCAGGCAGTGCCTCCGCCTGGCCGTGCATCCTCCACGCGCAGCTGAGCAGGCTCTCGCGATACTCATCGGCGCCTTCGCCGAGCGCGTGGGCGACGGTCGCGTCACAGCAGAGTTCGTTCAGCGCTTCGATTCGACGGCGCGCCCAATGCACCGGCGGAAAGAACCAGTAGACGACGCGCACGAGGTTGGCCGCCGCTAACCACCAGGCATCGCCGCGACGGTGATGCGCGAACTCGTGGAGCAGCGCGTGGTGAAGCTCATCCGGCGTGAGCTGCGCGAGCGTCTCGCGCGGCAGGAGAACCGTGCGGAAGAAGAGCGCCGGGCTGGACGCACCCTCGGTCAGTCGAAGCGCGGGCGGCGTCGCGAGCCCGAGTCGATTCGCGGCCCGGCGCGCGGTCCGCTCGACCTCCGTGCCCACCGCCTCGCGACTCATGCGCAGGCGCTCGCTGAGCCGACGGCTGGTGATCAGAAGGAGCAGGCTCCACGCAATCGCGCCGGCGATCCAGAGCAGCACCAACGCGCCCGTCCACTTCGATGCGGCGGGCCCCTCCACTCCCAGCGCAACCGCGTGGTCGTACGCCGGTCGCGGCAGGAACGAGAAGGGGGCAATCGGCAGAAGCAAGCGCAAGCAGAAGAGCCCCCAGAGCGCGCGGCGCACGTCGGGCCACGCCCAGCGACCGAGCAATGCATCGACGCTGAACGCGAGCAGGAAGAGAAGGCCCGCCTGCCACAGCAGAGTTGCCAGCGCGGAGAGCCCCAGGGGGAGAGCGTGGCTCATGGGCGCTTCTTCCCCTTCTCCAGCATCGCGGCCAGTTCGTCGCGGTCGCGGCGACTGAGCCTGCGGTCGGCCAAGAGATGCTGCACGAGTGACGCGGTCGTTCCCTCAAAGACCCGGTCGAGGAGATGGGTCACCGCATCGGAGCGAGCTTGCCCCTGTTCCAGAATGGGAACGTAGACGCTCGCATTCCCCTGCTTGCTCTCGCGGATCGCTCCCTTCTCCACCAACCGCGCGAGCAGCGTCTTGACGGTGGTGTAGGCCCAAGCGTTGTCGGAGGGCATGGCGCCCAGGATCTCGCGCGCGGTCGCGGGGTGCTTCCGCCAGAGCGCGTTCATCACCTTCCACTCGGAGCTGTTGAGCTGCACTTCGACCTCCCGTCGGGTCCGGATCTACTACAAGCGTAGAAGAAACTACGACAGTTGTAGCAGGACCGGCAACCCTCTTTTTTGCAGAACGCATCTTGCGTCCCCGATCGGCTCGCCAGCACCTTCCGACGAAGGAGGCGCCATGGATCGGACCTTTCCATCCAAGATCGACGCGTGGCTCAAGGTAGTGACGGGCCTGGCCGGAGTGCTCTGGCTCTACACCTTCGTCGTCATCTGGAAGACGCCGGACGTGGGCGCTCGCTGGGTCTCGCTCGGAATCGGCGTGGTCGGACTGGCCCTTCCCGTGTGGACGATGGGGAGCACCCGCTACACCCTGACCGACACGGAGCTGGTGGTGCAGAGCGGCCCCTTCCGCTGGCGCGTCACCCTGGCGGACATCACCGACGTTCGTCCCACCCACAATCCGCTCTCCAGCCCTGCCCTCTCGCTCGACCGGCTTCAAATCGCCTACGGAAAGGGCCGGGAGATCCTCATCTCGCCGGAGGAGCGAGATGAGTTCCTGCTCGAGCTGGAGGCGCGTCGCGGCAAAAAAGCTCGCTAGACCACGCGGAGCGCGCCCTTCTAGACTTGAACTGGCTCCATTACGTCCCTCTCCGCGAGTCGCCCGGCTGGTCTGGGGGTCTCCGACTTCGAGGACGGGTCTTTCTCTGCGCTCACCCCGCAGGTCATCGCAACACACAGGAGTAGGAATGAACCCGTTTCGTCTCCTCGCCGCTCGCGTCGCGGCGATCGGCGCCGCGGCTGCCTTGGGCGTGAGCAGCGCCTGGGCCATCGCGCCGGAATCGCAGCTCGACGCGCTGCGCCTCGCACTCCCCCCCGCCTCGATCTCCGCCGAGTCGGCGACTCAGGCGTCGTCGTCCGCGCTGGCCCGAGCGACCGGCGCGAGCTGGATCATGAGCGTGAACGCGGCCACGGGGCTGCCGGAGCGCGCGGTCCCGTCGGGCTACGACGCCGCCGCGGCGGCCAACCTGCTCGCGGCCGGCGGGCTCGATGTCGACTCGGTCGATCGGATGAGCCGCGCCTTCTACGAGAAGCTCGAGGCGGCCTACCCCGGACTGCCGGCGGGCGCCGACCTCGCGCTCTTCGCCATCGAGAAGAAGGGGAGCGTCTGGTTCGTCATCTATCAGCAGACGCGCGATGGCCTGCCGATCGAGGGAGCGCGGGTCGACCTTCGCTACTCGCTCGACGGGAAGCTGCTGAGCCTGGGGCTGAGCGTGGTGCCGGGTGATTTGCCGCGCGCGAATCCGCTCCTGGCCATTTCCGACGCGCAGCAGGCGGCAGTTGACGCACTGGTCGCGGCCGGGCTCGAGAGCGCGTCGCTGCATCCCGCGGCGGAGCTCGGGATGCTTCAGCCGGGGCACAGCCTGCCGGAGTCGCGTATCGCGGCCGGGCCGGATCGCTCGAGCCACCTCGCCTGGGTGCCGGTCTATGCCGCGGATGGGCGGAGCGTCGAGGCGAAGCTGGTCTATATCATTCGCACCGACGTGAGCGATCCGCCGGCTCGGTTCGTCAGCACGGTCGATGCGTTGACCGGCGAAGTGATCGCGCGAGAGAACGAGTTCTACTACCTCGCCTACAGCGGAAACTCGGACGCCGATGTGCAGCTGGAGAAGCCGCAGGATCCGTTCGTCGTTCGTGACCTGCCTGATCTCCGCATCACCGTCGCGGGCGTCGGTGAGACCTTCACCAACGCGGCCGGCGACTTCTCGCTCAACTCGCCGGACGGCAATTCCCGCACGCTGTCCTCGGCGTTGACGGGTCGCTTCGCACACATCAACGACGCCACCGGCGCTGAGCCGCTCTACTCGGTCAACGCCACGCCGGGCAGTCCCGTCGCGGTGCACTGGAACGACCTGGTCAGCCAGATGTCGGAGCGCGATGGCTACTACCACACGAACATCGTGCACGCGTGGGTCAAGCAGGTCGATCCCGCCTTCACCGGCGTCGACTACGAGATGACGGTGAACGTGAACCTGAACCAGACCTGCAACGCCTTCTGGGACGGCGCGGCGATCAACTTCTTCAAGGCAGGCGGCGGCTGCACCAACACCGCGCAAATCGCCGACGTCGTCTACCACGAGTACGGTCACGGCGACAATCAGTTTGCCTACGCGCCGGCGGGCCCGACCGGTGGCGAGCACGAGGGCTTCGCCGACTACCACGCGGCTACCATCACCGATCAGCCGGTGATCGGCCGTGGCTTCTATACCGGCGGCGGGTCGCTTCGCACCTGCGACAACAACCGTCAGTATCCGATGCCGGAGTGCGGAGGCGAACCGCACTGCGAGGGCGAGGTGATCGCCGGCGCCCTCTGGCACATGCGACAGAACCTGGTGGGCGCACTGGGCCACTCGGCCGGCGTCACCCTGTCGGATCACCTCTTCCACACCGCGCTCTACGGGCGTCAGACGACGTACGAGGGCTTCTACTTCGATGTGCTCGCGCTCGACGACAACAATGGCACCCTGGTCGACGGCACGCCGCACGATGATCAAATCATCGCGGCCTTCCGCCAGCACAACATCGGGCCGGGCTACACGCTCAGCATTCTGCACACTCCGCTCTCCGACTCGGAGTCGACCTCGCAGCCGTATCAGGTGAAGGCGGTCTTCTCCTCGCCGGCCACGCTGCTGGCCGACTCGTGCGGCGTCTACTACAGCACCGGCCCGATCGGCGGACCGATGGTGACCGGGCCGAAGCGCGTCGCGATGACGCCGACTGGCAACATCCGCGAGTACGCCGGGCTGATTCCGCCGCAGCCGCTCGGCACCGAGGTTCGGTACTTCGTGAAGGGACGGGTCACCTCGCCGCTGATCGACGCGGTGCTTCCGGCCGGCGCGCCCGCCAACCAGTTCGTGTTCCGCGTCGCGACCGACGCGACGCCTCCGGTCGTGGCCCACACTCCGCTCGCCGACAAGGCCGCCGCGATGTGGCCGGTCGGGATCAGCGCGCAGGTCACCGACAATCTCGGCGTCTCGAGTGTGAAAGTGGAGTGGAAGATCAACGGCGCAAGCCAGACCGATCTCACGCTCGCGAGTGGCGGTGGCAGCACCTACTCCGGCAGCTTCACCGGCGTGGTGAGTGAGGGCCAAGCGATCACCTACCGGATCAAGGCGACCGACGGCGCGCAGGTGCCGAACGTCACCTTCTCGCCGACCTCAGGGTTCTACAGCTTCAACATCACGCACGACTACACGGAGAACGCGGAGCATGGAGCGCAGGACCTGACCCACGCGGTCGGCACACCTGGTCGGCCCGACGGCTGGCACCTCGAGACCTTCCGCAACCACACCTCGGGCGGGACGACGTCGTGGAAGTGCACGGCGGCGCGGGCGCGGCGAACTACCTGGATAGCACCGACGGCGTGCTCGTGACTCCCGACATTCGCCTCAGCGCGAGCGCGGAAGCCTGTCGTTCTATCACTGGATCGCGGCCGGGGGGACGCGAACAGCACGGCATGGGATGGCGCGGTGGTCGACTCTCGACCAACAGCGGCGTCAGCTGGGCCTCGATCGCGCCGGTCGGCGGCTACACCCACACCATCATCGACAACCCGGCCAGTCCCTTCCCCGCCGGCATGCCCTGCTGGTCGGGCTTCTTCGATTGGCGTCAGGCGCAGTTCGATCTCGCGAGCTTCGCTGGTCAGACCGTGCGCGTGCGCTTCCGCTTCGGCGCGGACGGCGCGGTGAACTACGAGCTGGTACGTCGATGACATCGTGCTCAACCCCGGCAGCGGCACGGTTGGCCATCGATCCCTTCGCCGGTCATGCCAGTTCGTTCCGGTCTGACCGGCTCGGCGAAATCCTTCCGTCCGAGCACGTCGATCTCCTACGCGGTGGCAGTCGGCGCGAGCGCGGTCAGCCTCGACATCGTCGACGTCAGCGGCCGCAAGGTTCGGACGCTGATCGACGGAGCGGTCGAGCCGGGCTTCCACTCGGTGACCTGGGACGGCCGGAGCGACCAGGGACGCGCGGTCAGCGGCAGCGTCCACCACTTCGCGCGGCTCAGGGTCGGGAAGGAAGAGTCGACGAGGAAGCTGCTGCGCGTGGTGGGCGCGGCGACCAGGCGATGGAACAAGACGGAGGCGGCGAACGGTCGCCTCCGTTTGTTTCCCGACCTTTGCGGGAGAAGCGCGCTCAGCACGTCCTTGCTAGCCACGCCATCGTGGTAGGTCGGGTGCAGAGTGGGCGGTAGGTCCCGAAGTACTGCGCCACCGCGCAGGTCTCGCAACGGGGCAGCGTGTCGAGCGCGAGGCGAAGTAGCGAGTACTCGTGCATCGCCGCCTCGAAGACCGCTCGATCGCGGTAGCGATAGCGCCCGATCCACCCGATGCCGCAGCGCGCGCACCAACCCGTCTCCCCGCGATGGCTCCCGGCGTGCGCACCGCTCCCGCGCACCCCCATTTCCCCCGCGCCCGGCGGCTCGCCCAGCGCCAGGTAGTAGGTCAGCTTCGACGCGTAGATCTTGCCGTCCTTGATGCCTCGATTGCAGATCGCGCAGATGCCGTTGTGAGCCGCCGCCTCGCGGCACCCCGCGCACTCGAGCGAGGCGACATCGACGGAGTGTCCTTCAGGGTCGAGCGCTTCGAGCAAGGTGAAGCTGGAAACGCGGAGGCCGGCGACGTACCCGACCGAGTCGGGCACGCACCAGCCTCCAACGAGCTTCACCTCTTCGCAGCGACACTGCGGCTCGAGCGTGAGGTGCCCGAGCAGCGAGAGCGCGAGGAGAATCGCCGCGGTCACGTCGACTACCGGAGGATCGGCACCTTCCGCACCGCCGATCGACCACCCGCCTCGAGGCGAAGCAGGTAGACGCCGCTCGGCAGCTTGCGCCCGAAGGAGTCGGCGCCGTCCCAATCGAGGCGCGTGGTTCCCTCGGTGCGCGCGTCGTAGAGCACGCGCAGGAGGCGCCCGTTGCTGTCGTAGGCGGTGAGCTTGGCGTTGGCCGGCGAAGGCAGTTGGAACTCCAGGTGCATCGTGCCGGTCAGCTCGCCCATCGCGTGGAGGTAGAAGTTCGGCTCGGCCGCGACACCGCCCGGCGCGTCCGACTGGTTGGCGTTCACCGAACCGGTCTCGCCGTTGAAGTTGGTCGGCGAGTTGGTGCCGGTGGTGTGGTCGCGGTTCATCGAGTGCACGCCGTCGAGCGGCAGCTGGCCCGAGGTAAAGGTGAGGTCGCCGGTGCCGTACTGCCACCAGCGGATCGTGTCCGCCACCTTGTTGAAGAAGCTGGGAGTGATGATGTAGTCGGGGGTCGGCGCGCCCGGCAGGTTGGCGTAGGCCTGCGTTCCGAGCAGCATGTAGGCGAAGGCGGTGCTGTTGATCGGTAGGTCGTGGGTGAAGTTCAGTTGGTGGCCTGTGGCCTGCGAGAGCACCCACTTGCCGTTCATGAAGCGCTCGTTGGCGTCGTTGCTCGGCACGTGCATCTCGATGAACTGCACGTTGCCGGTCTGATCGCTGAAGAGTTCGTTGATCACCCATAGGTGCGAGCCGGCGTGGGCGGAGACGGGAGCGAGGGCGAGCGCAGCTAAGGCCGCCCCCTCGAGCAAGCGAAGGGTCCGCATGGTTGAGCCTCCTGATTCCTTTGTCGGCGGAGCGTCGAGAATCGTAGCAGGCTCCGCCAAAGGGGACCAAGGCGGATCCCACTTGCGACCGATGGGATCAGGAAGCAGGGTGCGCGCGACCGGCGATGTTGCCGCGCCGGCCGCGCGCGCCTAGGTTCGTCGGCGTGCGTGGGTGAAGGAGGACTCGATGCTGCATCTCTTGGTCGACGCGGATGCCTGCCCGGTGAAGGACGAGATCCTCCGTGTGGCCAAGCGCCACGAACTCCAGGTGACGTTCGTCGCCGGCGCGTGGATGCGGGTGGTGCCGGATGCACGCGTCAGGCTCGAGGTGGTCGGACCAGGTCTGGACGCGGCCGACCACTGGATCGTCGACCAAGTGGGCGCCGACGACGTCGTGATCACCGCGGACATCCCTCTCGCGTCGCGGTGCCTGGAGAAGGAGGCGCGCGTGCTGGCGCCAAACGGCCGCGTGTTCACGCCCGACAACATCGGCGACGCGGTGGCCACGCGGAATCTGCTCTTCGATCTGCGCGAGAGCCGCGAAGTGTTGGGCGGTCCCCCTCCCTTCGCGAAGGCGGACCGCTCGCGCTTCCTTGCGCGACTGGAGGAGATGATCGTGGGGATCAAGCGAAGGCGGGGATGATCTCGGCGCGGCTAGGCGAGGCGCCGACCACCTCGAGGCGAGGTCGATCGGCGCCGAGTGGGATTGGCTAGCGAATCAAGGTTAGCTTCGACTCCGCGCTCTCCCCGCCCGCCACGACGCGCACGAAGTACACGCCCTGCGCGGCTGGACGTCCGTCGGAGTCCCGGCCGTCCCATGTCAGCTCCGACGCGCCCGAAGGCAGCAAGGAGGAAGACAGCAGCACTCGCACCGTGCGGCCAGTTGCGTCGAAGACGGTCGAGCTCACCTCAGCCGGCCGCGCCAGAGACAATCGCAGGCTGGCGCCTCCGTGCGTCGGGTTAGGCGAGCAGGCCGAGAGTCGAAGCTTCGCGCTGGCTTCGTATCCGCCTCCAACCGCCGCGGCGCTCAGCGGGCAGGCCGTCGGCATGATCACGAGTCCCTGGGTCCCACAGGAGACGTAGACAACCCCACGAGCGACGGTCACCTCATCGCTGGTCGCCGGGAGGCTTGCGCTTCCGACGACCTTTGGCGCTGCTGGGTTCGCGAAGTCAACCACCCACAGTCCGCCCGGATTGGCGTCTCCAACCATATAGGCGGTCGAGCCGTCGATGGTCGTGGCGTTGGCCCAGGCCGCGCCGTTGAGTCGGCTCAGTGTCACCGGCGCGGTCGGATCGGACACATCTTCGATCCCGAATCCGGAGCCCCAAAGGGACCGCAGCAGGTAGTTCCCCGACAGCGCGACGCCTTCGGCCAGCGAGCCGGGCACGTTGGCTACCACGACCGGGTGCAACGGATCAGCCACGTCCACGACGTACACGCCGTGGCTCGAGCCGGCCAGGTACACGTAGTGACCGGAAACGACGATGTCCAGATTTCGGAGCGACACCGGAATGGTGGCCACGATCGACATCGCGCTCGGGTTGCTTACGTCCGCGACGAGGAGATTTCCAGACCAGGCCCCGAGGTATGCATAGGGACCGTCGACCGCGATGCACTGGATGAACTCGGGAGGGGTGATGCTCTGGTACTGAGCCGGATGAGCGGGATCGCTGATGTTGATGGACACCAACCGCCCGCCGCCGACGTTGCTCAACGCAAAGGCACGCGATCCGTCGATTGCGATGTCGATCACGTTGAGTACCGCCAACGAGCCGACTTGCGCAGGCGCGAGCGGGTTGCTCAAGTCGAGCACGCGGAAGCCTGCACTGGATGCCGAGGGGTCCAATCCCAGGTAGCCGAAGTTCCCCTCGACCTGAAGGGTGTTCACCGTCCCACCCGGTTGGTAGACCGCGAGCGGGTTCGGGGTGGAGCGTGAGCTTACGTCGAAAGCGCTGAACGGCATGTCTCCACCCTTGGCGACGAACGCGATGTCGCCGAGGAGCGCGATCGAGGCGATGTCTCGCCCATCGGGCATCGATCCCGTCACGACCGGAGCGGCGGGATTCGCCGCGTCAACCGCCTTGATGCAGTCCGTCCCGCTGAGGAACACGTCGGTCCCCGCGAGCGCGAGGCACGCCGCCGTGCCCTGAGTCAGCACCGCACCGACGATGCTGGGGGCCGCGGGATTCGCGACATCCGCGATCTGGAGCGAGAAGGTGTCACCGACATAGGCCAGGTTTCCGGCAACTCGCACGGCGACCGCCTTGCTCGGCGTGTCGACCCAGCCGAGCGAGACCGGGGCGGCTGGATTGGCCACGTTGACCACGCGAAGGCCCGAGTTCGTGTCTGCAACATAGGCGCGTGTTCCGACGACTGCGACGTCACGCGCGTCGCCAGGCGTGTCGAGCGTGCCGAGCAGCGACGGCGCGGTCGGGTTCGCGAGATCGAAGATATACAGACCGCTCGTTCGATAGGCGACGTACGCCTTGGCGCCGGAGATCGTGATTCCATCGGCCACACCGGCGGGCGCGACACCGCCCACGAGTTGCATCGCGCTGGGGTTCGAGATGTCGAACACCTGGACCCCGGCGCTGCCGCAGGACACGTAGGCATAGTTTCCCTGGATGGCGAGCGAGACCGGGATGGAGGGCGCGGTCACGTCCCCGAGCAGCACTGGCGAGGTAGGGTCCGAGACGTCGAGCGCGATCAGACTCGGGGCACTCGTCGTAAGAAACGCGACGTTCCCGGCGAGCGCGATATCGGTCCCGTCGGCCGGGTATCGAAGCCCGCCGATCCAATGCATGGACGTCGAGTAGTCGAAGCAGTCCTGGGCGGTCGCCGAGGTAGTCGCGCTCCCCGAGAGGGCGGCGAGAAGTGCAAGGCACGCCGCGACGCCGACGGCGAGGCGACGCGGAGACGGAGGTGTTGTCGGGTTAGGCACGTGGCTCATGGTTACGTCTCCGGTTAGTGGAACATCCGGCGTGGGGGCCTCCGAGGCGATCCGATCCGCCCTGGCCGGATCGGTCGAGGCACAGCTCAATCGTGGGGGATACGGCCAGCAGCCCGAGTTCTAACGGAGGGGAGTCCGGGGGTCAGGTCAGCTCCCGCACGAAGACCGCCTGGGTCTTTGCCCGCTGGTAGCCGAGGCGCAGGTAGAAGCGATGGGCGCGTTCGCGGATCACGTTGCTGCGGACGCGGAGGCGGGTCTGACCGCGGTCGCGCGCCCAGGCCGCGGCTGCGCGGACCAGCGCCTCGCCGATCCGGGCGCCCCGATGCAGTTCGCCGACGACCAGGCCCCGAATCTCGGCGAAGGGTCCACTCTCGAGCGAGTCCACGACGCTGACCTGGATCCAGGCGACCGGCTCGTCATTCGCGCAAGCGACGAGTATCGCGTCGTTCACTGCGGCCGAGGAGCAAAGGCGGCGCAGTCGGTCGGCGGTTTGCTCGACCGAGGCGGGATAGCCGAGTTGACGGAGCAGGTCCGACACGCTCGGCGCATCGGGCTCGCGCGCCGCTCGAATCGTGATCGAACTGGGCTCGTCGGTCATGGGCCCTCCTCGCCGCAAAGGGTACGACGAGGAGGAGCCCCCTGCCCACCACTCGCGCCTATCGCGCGCGCACCAGCTTTCCGTTTGCGATTCGCCCGTCGGCCTCGAGGGCGAGTGCGTAGATCCCGGCGGGCGCGAGCCTACCGTGCATGTCGGTGCCGTCCCACTCGAGCACGCGATCGCTCGGGCCGGCTTCGATCTCGATCCGCCGGATGACGCGCCCGGTCGCGTCGTGCACCACAAGCACGCCGCGGTCGTTCGGCGGAAGCCGAAGCTGAATCCGGGCCCCCGCGGAGAACGGCTGCGGCCAGGTCTTGAGGATTTCCAAGGACCCGCTCGTGCGCTCGCCGATCGGCACCGCCGCGCTCGTCGGCTCGGTCAGGTTGAGCACCTGGTCGGCGCCCACGTGCGTGAGCACGAGCTGTCGCCCGCTCGGCCAGGTGACCACGAGCGAATCGACCAAGGTGGCGTCGCGCAGACCGAAGTGCTGGCGCAGTTCGTTCTGTCCCTGGAACTGGTTCTGCGCGGACACATCGCGTCGCTGCCAGACGGATTGCCCTCCGATCACCGCCTTCGCCCGCGCCTTCGCGCCGATCGACGACCGATTCGAGACGGTGCCAGTGAGGCGCAGCTCGAGCCAGTGTCGACCTGTCGTTTCGTTCCGATAGAGCGCCCGTCGCGTGGTCGGCGCGTTCACGAAGAGATCGACGTCGCCATCGTTGTCGTAGTCGCCGGCCGTTGCGCTTCGAGTCGCGAAGGCGGTCGAGGTGAGCGGGGTCGTCGTCACCGAAGTGAAGGTTCCGTTCCCGTTGTTCTCGTACAGGCGATCCGGGTTCGGTCCATCGGTCGCGACGAAGCAGTCGAGGTCGCCATCGTTGTCGAAGTCGTTCCAGGTCGACGCGAGGGACACGTCGGCATCGGTCACGATCGTTTGCCCGGTGATCGCAGTGAAGCTTCCGTCCGACTCCTGGCGATAGAGACGGTTCGCCATGCCGGTGCCGGAGACACCTGCGTAGTTGGTGAGGTAGGCGTCGAGATCGCCGTCGTTGTCGTAGTCGATCCAGTTCCACACCTGGCCGTCTTGCCCGTCGGTGCCGATCGGCGGATCCAAGATGCGCGCGAAGCCGGCGTGGCCGGTCTCGCTCAGGAGATTGCGGAAGAGGTAGTCCGGGATCACCGTGCCGTTGGCCGGGCCACTCCCGATGAAGAGATCCTGGTCGCCATCGTCGTCATAGTCGGCCCAGGTCGGGCAGGTGAATGACGAGGTGTCGGCGGTGACCGGCGTGCCCTTCACCGCAGTGAAGTTCCAACGCGGCGGTCCGTCGTTGTGGAAGAGGTGATTCGAGTCGGAGGGGCCGGGTACGAAGCCGTCGGGCAGCGCCATCACCAGATCGAGATAGCCGTCGTTGTCGTAGTCGGCCCACGCGCAGGCCCAACCTCGATTCGCGAATCCGTTGCCGATGCCGCCGGACTGAACCGCGGTGAACGCGCCGCCGGCGTTTCGGTAGAGGTAGCCCGCTTCTCCCACCAAGAACGCATCTAGGTCGCCGTCGTTGTCGACGTCGGCCCAGCTGTTGCCGTCCATGCTGAAGGGTTGGGTGGTCACCTGCTGGCTGCCGATGCCGCTGGTCGTGATCTTCGTGAAGGCCCCTCCGCCGTCATTGCGGTAAAGCAGATCCTTGTCGACGAAGAGGTCGATGTCGCCATCGCCGTCGTAGTCGACCCAGCTGGCGCCGTAGTACTTCTGCTGGTCCGGACCGGGATCGGTCACGATCGGGTTGGACGCGTCGGTGACCTTGGTGAAGAGCAGGGTCGCGTGGGCGGCGTCCGCGGCCGCAACGCCGGCGATGAAGCAGGTCAGGAGCAGCGCGCGGCGGCTCCATGGGCTGCTTGCGCGATGAGCTGGTTCTTGCATCGACACCTCCTGTCGGCGATGGATCGCCGACCCTTCCCGTGCGGGATGCCCGGCAGAGCATGGGTTCACGGGAAAGGGTAGAGGTGCCCCGCGCTGGGGAGCCCTCCCCTGAACGGGGGATTCGTCGCCGCGGCCGGGAGCTCAGTCGATGCGGAGTTCGCCCGCGGGGTCGAACAGGTGAAGCCGCGCGGGTTCGATGCGCAGCGTGACCCGCTGGCCGACGTCGAGGGTCCTGGTCGATGGCAGTAGCGCGCGAAGCGAGGTGGATGCGGACCCTTCCCCCACTGCTACGTGCACGAGCTGATCTCGACCGAGGGGCTCGATCACCTCGACCGTCGCAGCGATGCCGTCGCCAGAAGCGGCTTCGCATCCGAGGTCCTCCGGGCGAATCCCGCACGTCACCTCGCGGACTCGATCCACCGCGCGAGTGCTCGACACGCGCACACCGAGTAGGGAGATGGATCCCTGCTCCAGGCGCCCAGGGACGAAGTTCATGCGCGGCGAGCCGACGAAACCGCCGACGAAGGCGGTCGCTGGGCGCTGGTAGATTTCCATCGGGGTACCGACTTGAAGAACCTGACCTGCCCGCATGACCACGACGCGGTCACCGAGAGTCATCGCCTCTTCCTGATCGTGGGTGACGTAGACCATCGGAGCGTCGACCCGTTGGTGCAGCCGAGCGAGCTCGAGGCGAGTGTTCACGCGAAGCTGCGCGTCGAGGTTGGAAAGCGGCTCATCGAGCAGAAAGACCTTCGCGTGGCGGGCGATCGCGCGGCCCAACGCGACGCGTTGGCGCTGTCCTCCCGAGAGCTGCGCGGGGCGACGATCGAGCAGGGTGGTGAGGCCGAGGCTCTCCGCCACCTCCCCGACCCGCGCGGTCACGTGCTCGCGTGCCTGCCCACGCATGCGGAGGCCGAAGCCCAGGTTCTCGCGCACGTTCATGTGAGGGTAGAGGGCGTAGTTCTGGAACACCATCGCGATGTCGCGGCGTTGCGGCGGGAGATCGGTGACATCCTCTTCGCCAACCCAGATGCGCCCGCGCGTCGGGCTCTCGATGCCCGCGATCATGCGGAGGAGAGTGCTCTTCCCACAGCCCGATGGCCCGAGCAGCACTACCAGCTCACGGTGCTTGACCTCGAGATCGACGCCGGCCACCGCGGTGGTGCCGCCGGGGAACACCTTCTCGACCCCTTCCAGCCTGAGCCCGGTCATGCTTCCCTCCCATCCCTGCGCAAAAAACGGCGGACCGCTCGAGAGTCTACCCCGAGCGGTCCCCGCGTCACGACATCCGTGCGGATCTTAGCGGCGGTAGAGTCCCTTCACCTTGCCCCAGGTCGTCGGTTCGACCGCGACCGGGTTGCTCAGCGACTCGTAGTCGATGTTCGACCACGTCGCATTGAGGTCCGATCCGTCAGGCGACTGCGTAACGAAGTGCTGCACGTAGCCACCGACGCGCGCGTCGTTCAGCATGCCCCAGAGGCCGTAGGGAGGATCCTCGCTCGGATTCCCCTCGTCGAAGGGCTTCGGGCCGCTGGTGTAGGTCACGCTGTTGTACGTGACCTTGTACTCAATCGTCGCGGGGTTGGCCATCGAGAGGTCGTTGGCCAGGTAGGTGACCTCGAGGTGGATCACTCCGCCCGCATAGGTCAGACCATGCGACGCGGTGAAGCTGTAGAACGGCAGACGGCCGCTGAAGCACGCAATCTCGCCGTCGGTGCTGCGCACGTTGAAGCGTCCGTCGACATCCTGCGCCCACCACGGAGCGACCGAGAGGCCGCCCTCGCCCTTGCTGCTGCCGCTCAGCTCGAAATCGAAGCCGAGGCGGAAGCTGTCGCCGTTGTTGAACGGAACTGAGTTGATGCCGTCCTCGGACAGGCGCCAGGCGTGCAGGTTGGCGAAGCCACCGCCGCAACCCTGCAGCGTCTCGGAGATCGAGACCATCGATGGATAGTTGTTCGTGCTGCCGAGCGACGTGCCCGGGCAATCGTTGAACACGCGCAGGTGCACAACCGCGCTGTTCGGATTGGGCGAGGCCAGCGCGATCGCGGGCAAGATCACCGCCAGCGAAGCCGCGCCAATCAGGTTGATCCGCTTCATGGTTGCAAGTCCTCCTGGTTACCAGTTGTCATATTCAATCACGTTCCACGGACTCAGCACTGCTCTCTGTCAGCACTTTTCTCCGCTGGCATTGCGACGTGACAATCTTACTCTTCGCGTCTTGCGTTACCAATGCGTATCTCGATTCACCCGTCGCAGACGTCGCGCGTTCTCTTGCACACACGACTCTCATCCTTGAATGCTTATACGAAGCGCGCGCGGGGGACCCCACATGGCGAGTACAAGCCATCGCGTATGTCAACTGCTCCCGCGCCGTCGCCGGGCCGCATGAGTAGTTCGGCCAAGCTTCGCGTGGTGAGCGCCGACGCGCTCTTCCAAGACGTCTGCTCGCGTTTGTTCGAGTCGGTTAAGACACCTCCCTTCTCAGCGCAGCACCACGCAGGCGTGTCGCTGGCTCACTCGTCCTTGCGTCAAACGGTAGTAGTAGACGCCGCTCGGCAGGTCCTCGGACGTCAATTCAAAGGTGTGCGTGCCGGCACTCTGCTCGCCGGAATACAGGTTCTTGACCCGCCGACCCGTCACATCCTCCAACTCGAGCGTGACTGGCCCCGGGTCCCTTAGCTGGTAGGTGATCACGGTGCCGCGGCGGAATGGGTTCGGATCGTTGCCGTGAAGCGTCGGCCCGTTCGCGGCGAAGGTCGGAGAGTTCGGCACATCGGTGGTCGCGACGAAGCCGGCGCGCTGCA
>JAXLXQ010000080.1:0-8930 GCA_046327845.1 Candidatus Eiseniibacteriota bacterium
GTTCCGACCCTGGATGTTGGCGCGGAGGTCATGAACCACCCGAACCGCGCTCGGATCCCGCTGTCGCGGGTCGTACCGCGACACCTTCAAGAAGTCGATCTCGTGCGGCGCGTCGAAGGCCCGGACCAAGTCGGCCAGAAATACGAAGCCGCCGTTCAGAAGGCCGATGAAAACTGGGTTGCCGTCCCCGATCCGCTCGCGGAGGCTGGCCGCGATCTCGCGCACCCGAGTCTGCACCCCGTCCTCGGTCAGAATCACGCGCAGACCGGTGCCGGAAAGTCGCACCCGATCCCCCGCATGCAATGTCCTCATCCGATCGCTCCCCGGGGTTCGTCCCCGAGCTCGAAGTGGATCGCCGCTGAGTCGACGGTGGCGACGATCCGGTGCGGAAGATGAAAGCGGGCCGGTCGACCCACGAGCACCGCGTCCGTGAGCGAGCCGAGATGGGCCTGCTTGAGATCCCGCGCTGATCCTCTAAGCCGCTTCACGGCAAGGCGCAGGCACCCCTCGATCACGGCCCGATCATAGGAGGCGAGTTGCGGGCGTTCAAGGCGGATCCCCCGGCACGGCCGGTCGACACGGAGCGCCTCCCACGCTGCCCGAACCTCCGTCTCGAGGTGCCGGCGGACCGGCTGGAGGCTCCGCGCGGTGCGGGCTAGCAACTTGGCCGCGCCCGGAGTGAAGTCGCGCGCCAGGATCGGCAGGAGATCGAGTCGAACTCGATTCCGCAGGAATCGGCGATCCTGATTGCTCGCGTCCTCGCGCCAGGCCAGCTGGTGCCGCGAGGCGAAGGCGCGGAGTTCGGCCCGAGCCACCCGGAGGAGGGGCCTCCGAAATCCACTCCCCGCTCCGCGCATCGCGGTCAGTCCGTAGAGGCCGCTTCCCCGAAGCAGGTTCAAAAGCACCGTCTCGGCCTGATCATCCTCGGTGTGAGCCAGGAGCGTGAGCGTCGCGCCGGAGGCCGCGGCCATGGCGCGGAGGGCTCCCCGTCGTGCCGCACGCGCCCACCCTTCGATCGACACTCCTGCCGGGGGAGACGCCGCGAGACGCGTGACTCGAGCCTCGAGGCCCAGCGCGGACGCGCTGGCGCTGACGAACGCCGCGTCGTCACTCGAGTCGGGCCGGAGCGCGTGATCGACGTGCCCGATCACCAGTCGCCAGTGCCGCGAGGGGGCCTCTCGAACACAGAGCGCGAGCAGCGCCATCGAGTCGCACCCGCCGGAGCAGGCGACGAGCAGCGACGCGTGGTCGGACACGCCGCGCATACCGTGGCGAAAGCGGGCGCGCAGGCGAAAGTCGTCGCGATCGAGCGGGAAGCGTTGAACTGGTTGCATCGTGGTGGCCGCCTCTGGTCGAGCGGCGCTCGAGCGGGGAGCGCCTCGGGGCGGACTGCAGGGCAATGAACCGGGCAAAGAAAAAGGTGTGGCGGCGCAGGGACTCGAACCCCGGACCTGGTGATTATGATTCACTCGCTCTACCAGCTGAGCTACGCCGCCACGGCAACGAGCGCGTATCTTCCTTAACGCTCCTTCTAGGTGTCAAGCGGCGAGATTCCCTATACTCGACCCACTTCGTTTGCTCCACCAACGACGGGAGGTCTCCTTGTTTCGAATCACCCGCTCGCGCGCGGGCGTGCCCTGGCTCGTCCTTTTCGTCTCGATCGGAGGCGCCGCGCGAGTGTGCGGCGCGCCCATCTTCTACCCCCTGCCTCCAGTCAACACGGCGGTGGGGTCGAGCTTCGGGTTGGTGGCCGACCTCGATCGGGACGGTTTCCAGGACGTCGTCGCGGTCGGACAGACCGCGGGGGTGATCGCGGTCCACCAGGGAGGTGCGGCGGGACAACTGGGAGCCGCGCAGACCTACGCCTGCGGTGGTGTGCCGATCGACGTCGCGGCCGCGGACTTCGATCGCGACGGCGACCTCGATCTCGTCGCGAGCGTGGTCAGCACCGATCGACTGGCGGTCTTTCGGAACAACGGCGCCGGCGGGTTCAGCCTTGCCGCGACGATTCCGACCGACCTCGCGCCCTACGCCGTCGAGGTGGGTGACTGGAATCGCGATGGTCGACCTGATCTCGCCGTCTCCACGATCCTCGGACACGTCGCGATTCAGCTGGGAGATGGTGCTGGATCGTTCCTCGCGCCCACGGTTCTTGCCAATGATACCGACGTGCGCGACCTCGCGGCCTCCGACGTCGATGAGGATGGGGACCTGGATCTAATGACCCTCGATCCAGGCGCGGCGCAGGTGCGGCTCCTGCAGAATGACGGCTCGGGAAATTTCAGCTTGACCTGGAGCGGATCACCCAGCGCCCCTGCGTTCGGGCTGAGCGCGGGGGACGTGACCGGCGATGGCGCGCCCGACCTCGTCGTCGCGCTCGGCGGCTCAACCTCGGTCGAGGTTTGGGTGGGGGACGGCTATGGCGCGTTCACGTCGCTCGCGCCGATCTTCGTCGGACAGACCCCACAGAAGCCGGTACTCATCGACGTCGATCGGAACGGCTCGCTCGACATCGTGACGCCGAACATGCTCGACTCGTCGATCGCGATTCTTCTGAACGACGGCTCGGGCCTGGCCTACCAGCTGGCGACGTACCATCTGAGCGTACAACCAACCCTCCTCGAGGCGACGTCGATGGACAAGGATGGCGGCGTCGACCTGATGGTCTGGAGCGGCGGCTCATCCAACCTGACGGTGCTTCGAAACGATTACATTGGGCCCTGCGGGCCAATCCGGTTCGGTCCTCGCAGCGACTTCGACGTCGCCGCACACAATCTCGCCGTGGCACTCGGTCGCGTCGATCGCGACGCGAAGCTCGATCTCGCGGTCACGTCGCAGGCGATCAATCGCCTCTCCCACCTTCGTGGGCAGGGGAACGGCGCCTTTGATCCGCCCAATGAGCAGACCGTCTCGAGCTCCCCCGTGGCAGTCGTGATGGCCGACCTCAATCGCGACGGCCGCGACGATGCGGTCACCGCAAACCAGGGCGGCAGCGTGTCGGTCGCCTTCGGCGCCAACAGCGGCGGTTTCCTCTCGCCGACCAACTACTTCCTGAGCGTGGACGCGGCCGATCTCGCCGCGGTCGATTTGAATCGCGACGGCGCGCTCGATCTCGCGGTGGTAGGGGCCAACAGCAGCGCGATCGAGCTCTTGTACAACGATGGATCGGGGAACCTCTCGGCGGCCGCGCCCATCGCCATCGGCACCGCGACCAGTGCAATTGCCGCGGGAGATTGGAATCGCGACGGCTACCCCGACCTCGCGATCGGCTATCGCAACCTCGGAAGTGTCGGCATCCTGTTGGCGGATCACTCGGGAGGTTTTCTCACAGCGGTGAACGTTCCGAGCGGGATCGCGGTGGCGCAGATCGTAAGCGGCGACCTCGATCGGAACGGCACGCTCGACCTCATCACCGTGAGCATCTTCACCAACGCACTCACCGTGCTGAGTGGGGACGGAGCTGGTGGCTTCGTCGCGAGCAGCTTCCAACCGGCGGTTTCGGGCCCCAGCGCCCTCGCCCTCGCCGACCTCAATCAGGACGGTGCCCTCGACCTCGCGGTCTCGCACAAGAACAACCACGCGATCACCTACTACGCCGGGCACAATGCCCTCACCTTCGCCTATCAGGGGACGCTCACGAGCTACAACGAGCCGGTGCGATTCGCGCTGGGCGATCTCGATCGGAACGGCACGGTCGATCTGGTCGCGCCGAACGATGCTGGGCTGAGTCCGCCCAAGGTCTCCGCCTGGTTGAGCGGCGCCTGCACCACTGCGGGGGTCGGGGTCCTGATCGACCGATCGGTATCGCTGCGGGTTCAGCCGAATCCTTCTCGCGCCGGTGTCGTGATCCGGCTCGCGGAGGGTGCGAGGAGCGGGGATCTCGCTCGCATCGAGATCCTGGATGTCGCGGGAAGGCGGGTAGCCACGCTACCAGCGACCGCAACGCGCGACGGCTCGATCGCACGGTGGAACGGGCTCGGTGCTGAGGGCCGGCGCGTCCCGGCGGGCGTCTATCGCGCTCGTCTGGCCGGAGCCTCGATGGGCGCCGAGGTTCCGTTGGTGCGGCTCGACTAGGGCGGAGCGGCCGCGCAGCGAGTCACCCCCAGGCTCCGAGCCGCCGGGTTTCTGTCGGTGCTCCATGATTCTGTCACCCCCCAACTGCAACGTGATTATGTCATCCCCCCATGGGATGCCTAACCATGAGCAAGAAGGAAGCGAGGCGGCCTGGACTGGTCGAGGCTGCGCTTGCCGGAGAGATGCCCAATCGAGTGGCCGCCGGGCTGCTCGGGATCAGTGTCCGACAGTTCCAACGCTTGCGTGTCCGTTTCCGTGATCACGGGGAGGAGTCACTCTGTCATGGCAATCGAGGTCGGGCCTCGCCTCGACGGCTGGCCGAGCCGACCAAGCAGCGGATCCTCACTCTTCTGGCGGGGCAGTACGCGGGCATGAACGACTCGCACTTGACCGAGAAGCTGCGCGAGGTGGAGGGGATCGCGGTGAGCCGAGAGACGGTCCGTCGCCTGCGGCGGGCGGCCGGGATCGATCCCAAGCGGAAGCGCCGGGGTCCGCGTCACTGCCGTCGGCGCGAGCGAGAAGCGCACGCCGGCGCCCTGGTTCTGATCGATGGCAGCGCCCACGCCTGGTTCGGCCCGGAGCACGGCAAGCAGACCTTGATCGGAGCGATCGACGACGCCACCGGCGCGATCTGCGCCCTGGTGCTGCGTCCGACCGAGGATCTCCACGGCTACACCCAGCTCCTCGAGGAGATGGCGCAGCGCTTGGGTCTGCCGCGCAGACTCTACGGCGATCGCCATGGGATCTTGGTCCGCAACGACTCGCACTGGACGCGAGAGGAGGAACTTCGCGGTAAGCAGGACCCCACGCACTTTGGGCGTATGCTCGCGGAGCTCGGCATCGACTACCTCAAGGCACACTCGCCCGAGGCCAAGGGGCGGATCGAACGGCTCTGGAACACGCTGCAAGACCGCTGGCCGGTCGAGTTCCGCCTCCGTGGGGTGCGAGATCCCGAGACCGCGCGCAAGCACCTGGCGGAGATGATCGCGGATCACAACCGACGGTTCGCCCTGCCGGCACGCGAGACGGTCGCGGTCTGGCGCAAACCGCCGGGGGAGCTCGATCAGATCCTGAGCTGCCGCTACCGCCGAAAGGTCGGACGCGACAACGTGGTGAGCGTTGCCGGACGCTGGATGCAGCTTCCGAAGCGCCGCGGTGGCGCCTCCTGGCATCCGGCCAAGGTCGAGGTCCGAGAGCTGCTCGATGGCCGTCTGTGCGTCTTCCACGACAACCAGCTGATCGCGACGCAGGCCTGTCCAAGCCCGACCTTCCAGCTGGTGCCACGCAAACATCCAGTGCCGCGAAGGATCGACAACCCCTCTCCTCGACCCAAGGCCGCACAGGCAGATCGAGCGTTCCCCTCGCCGCAGCGGATCACGCCGCCGAGACCGCAGCATCCGTGGCGAGGATCCTACAAACGGCCGGATATCGAAGCTGCACTCTAACCGGGGGGTGACAGAATCACGTTGCAGTTAGGACGACAGAATCACGTTGCTACAACACCGAGCCGCCGGGTTTCTTGACCGACCCTGGCACCTCCTTTAGACTGCCGGCCCAAGCCGGGGTTTGGGGGACCCCAGTCCCCTCCGAAGAGACTCGAGGAGATCGATCCATGCTTCGCTTTCGAGGTCGCCCCCGTTCCGGGCGGCGCGCGCGGGCACTGTTGCTTTCGCTCCTGCTTTCCTGCGCCGCGTGCGGCCTCTGGGCCCCGCGCACCCAGGCACAGGACTCGCCGACCGTCGCGACCGACATCGCGGTGCGCGAGGACAAGGTCGAGGCGAAGAAGGCCTTTGGCTCGCTCAACGGTTTCAGTTCCTACGGCGCGACGCTCGGAGGCATGCGCGTCTTCGGCGGCGATTTGGCCAAGGGTGCGCAGGTGCGACCGCTCCTCCAAGCGGCCTTCCGCTATCGATTCACCGATCGCTGGATCGCGACCGGCGAGTTCGGGATGGGGTGGAACTCCTTCGCCGATCGGGGCGACACCGTCGCGACGTTCAACTTCGGCTCGATCGGCGCGCTGCGCCAGGTGGGTCTGGTCAAGGGGGCGATTTGGCGGGCCGGCGGCGGCGTCGGCATGTACCGCTGGAACTACAAGATCAGCGGGAAGAGCGTGAGGGATCCGATCACGCAACGTTTCTATCGCGGATTCGTCCCGGGTCTGTTCCTCGGCACCGAGCTGGAGCGTCGTGCGACGCGTCACGTCACGGTGACCGCCGCGCTGCAGCAGCACTATGTCTTTACCGGCGCCAACCGGTTCGAATCGCTCTATGACAGCAATCACTCCTTCGTCGGGCTCCGCTTCGGCGTGCACTACCACTTCTCGCCGTACGAGGGCATTCTCTGGGAACGGAAGGAGAGCAAGAAGATCCGACTCACCTCGGGGCAAGCCGGGAAGTGACGTCGGCGCGAAATGGCTAGGACGGATCGAGAGGCCGGGGGCGACTCCGGCCTCTCGCGTATCCTGCGAGAAGAACCTGAACCGACGAGGCCCGTCGGTCGGTGGGAGGAGACCCTTCGATGGAACATCGCGTGATCGGCCACGGCCTGACCTTCGACGACGTCCTTCTGGTGCCGGCGCGTTCGGAGATCCTTCCCTCCGAGGTCGAGGTGCGCGTACAGCTCACGCGACGCCTGGCACTCGGCATCCCACTCGTCTCCGCCGCGATGGACACCGTAACCGAGGCGCGCCTGGCGATCGCGCTGGCCCGCGCCGGCGGCATCGGCATCGTGCACAAGAATCTCTCGGTCGCGGACCAGGCCGCCGAGGTCGATAAGGTGAAGCGCTCGGAGAGCGGCATGATCGCCGATCCCATCACCCTGCCGCCCCACCTCTCGGTGCGTGAAGCGCTCGATGTGATGGCGAAGTACCGGGTCTCTGGGATCCCGATCACCAAGGATGGCCGTCTGGTCGGAATCCTCACCAACCGCGACTTGCGCTTCGTCGACGATGCCTCGATTCCGATCGAGAAGATCATGACGAAGGACAAGCTGATCGTCGCGCCGGTCGGCACCACTTTGGACAAGGCCAAGGCGATTCTGCACCAACACCGGATCGAGAAGTTGCCGGTGGTGGACGAAGCAGGGCAGCTGCGCGGCCTCATCACGGTCAAGGATATCCTGAAGAAGATCCAGTACCCCGACGCCTGCGTGGACGACAAGGGAAGGCTCCGCGTGGGCGCCGCTATCGGGATTTCCGCCGACTTCCTGGAGCGTGCGCAAGAGCTGGCGGTGAAGGGCGTCGACGTGCTCGCGCTCGATAGTGCCCACGGCCACTCGAAACGTGTGCTCGAGTGCCTGGCGGTGCTGCGAAAGTCGCTACCCGACGTCGACATCATCTGCGGGAACGTCGCCACCCGCGAAGCCGCGCGTGAGCTGTGTGAACTCGGCGCCGATGTGATCAAGGTCGGGATGGGACCGGGTGCCATCTGCACGACCCGCATCGTCGCGGGAATCGGCGTTCCCCAGATCACGGCGGTCGCCGATTGCGCGGAGGAGGCGGACAAGCGCGGAGTGCGGATCATCGCCGACGGCGGGATCCGCTACTCGGGGGACATCTCCAAGGCGCTCGCCGCCGGTGCGTCCGCCGTCATGATCGGAAACCTCTTCGCCGGCACCGAGGAGAGTCCGGGAGAGACGGTCCTCTTCCAAGGTCGCTCGTACAAGGTGTATCGCGGCATGGGATCGATCGACGCGATGCAGCGCGGTAGCTCCGATCGCTACTTCCAGAACGACGGCACCGCCGCCGACGGCTCGACCAAGCTGGTCGCGGAGGGGATCGAGGGGCGAGTGCCGTTCAAGGGAAGCCTTTCCGCGGTGGTCTATCAGCTGGTCGGCGGGCTGCGCGCGGGGATGGGCTACTGCGGCGTGCGCACGATCGAAGCACTGCGGAAGGACACCCGGTTCATTCGGGTGACCGAAGCCGGCGTGCGGGAGAGTCACCCGCACGATATTACGATCACGAAGGAAGCGCCGAACTACAAGGTGCTCTGATCCCCAGTCGCCGTGCTCCCGCTCGCCGTTACTTTCCGGCGAGGGTTTGCACGCGCTCGATGCCTTGGCGCGCAAGCGTCGCGGCCTGGGTGCGACCCGCGAGGAGCAGCAGCTTGTTGTACTCGTCGAGTGCTTCCTGGAATCGGTGCAGCGACTCGTAGAGCCGCCCCTGGTAGTAGCGCTTCATCGCCAGTTCCTCGACTCTCGCACTGACTGCGGCCGCGACCGAGCTTTCGGGGTAGCGCTGGAGGAAGCGACTGCCCAACTCCAGCGAGTCGAGCGATACCGCTTGTTCCTGCAATCGGGCGCCCGCCCAGGTCCGCACCGAGTCGGAGGGCGTGTCGCTCAAGATGCGCTCAACGGTGCAGAGTTCCTCCGTGTCGGGCAGCACCTGTCGCAATGAGGCCACGCTGCGCGCTCTCCAGGTCGCGAGCGAGTCGTCATCCGAGGCATTCCAGCTCTCCCGCACCAAACGATCGAAGTGGGTGGCCGCGTCGTCGGCGCGATCGGCCAGTCGATACTGCTCCGCCAAGCGGTAGCGGATGGCGGCGGCGTCCCCGGAGTTGGGGAAGTTTTCCAAGTAGAGTTCAAGGAAGTTGGTACCGGCATCCGGCCGCCGGATGATGGCGCGACTCTCCGGCTCGATCGAATCCCGCTCACGGGCCAGATCGTCCCGCTCGGAGCGCAGTCGCTGCACGCTGTTCTCCGCGCTTTGTGCCTTGGCCTCGGCCGCCTGTTGCGGGGCCTGCTCTGCGCGGAGAAGCAGCGAGTCGTAGTCGGCGAGCAGCGGCCCGTAGGCGCGGAGCACCGGTTTCTCCCGTCGCAACCACTCGGCGCGCTTGGCCAGGAGGCGATGCTCCACGGAG
>JAXLXQ010000081.1:0-8182 GCA_046327845.1 Candidatus Eiseniibacteriota bacterium
CGCGTCGCGCGGAGATGGAGCGGGCGGTGGTCGGCGGGGCGGATGCGCCGGCCGTCGCGGGGCGCGCGATCGTCCTGGTCGACGACGTCATCACGACCGGGGCCACGCTCGCCGCCGCGGCGCGTTGCCTCATCGAGTTGGGGGCCCGGCCCACCCTTGCCCTCGCCTTGAGCCGGACCCCGCCCGGCCGAGTCGTTGCCCGGGCTCGAAATCGTGTGTTAGCTTCGCCCAAAGTCTCACCACTCATGGAGTGAACCGACCCGCGAAGGAGTGCGATGTTCCGCGAGATCGTCATCAACGCAGACCCGAACGAGACCCGCATCGCCGTGCTGGAGGATGCTCGCCTGGTCGAGCTCTTCGTGGAGCGCGCGGACGAGCGGCGTCTGGTGGGCGACATCTACAAGGGCGTGGTCAACGCCGTCCTGCCCGGAATTCAGGCCGCCTTCATCGAGATCGGCATGCCCAAGACCGCCTTCCTCCACAGCTCCGACATGCTGGAGTCGATGATCGACTTCGACGTCTTCGACATCGACGACCCCGACAGCACGCCGCGCGAGCAGGCGAAGGAGCTCAACATCCAGGACCACCTCAAGAAGGGGCAGGAGGTGATCGTCCAGGTGATCAAGGAGCCGATCGGCACCAAGGGGCCGAAGGTGTCGGGTCGCCTCTCGCTCCCGGGTCGCTACCTCGTCCTGATGCCGGGCATGAACCACATCGGCGTCTCGCGCAAGATCATGGATCGCGATGAGCGTTCACGGCTCAAGAGCTTCCTCTCCGAACTGAAGCCGAAGCACGCCGGGCTCATCTGCCGCACGGCGGCGGAGGGGCGCACGCGGAAGGAGCTCGAGGCCGACGTCGAGTACCTGGTCGACATGTGGAAGGCGATCGAAGAGGCAAGCGCCTCGGTCGAGCCGCCGGCCCTCGTGCACCGCGAGATGGAGATGACGGTCGGTTTGATCCGCGACCTCTTCACCGAGGACATCGGCCGGCTCACCATCGACTCCAAGGAGGCCTACAAGTCGATCATGGCCTACCTCAAGGCCTTCTCGCCGGAGCTCAAGAATCGGGTCAAGCTCTACAAGGGAGAGGGACCGATCTTCGACGAGTACGGGATCGAGGCCGAGATCGAGAAGTCGCTCGAGCGGAAGGTCTGGCTCAAGAAGGGCGGCTACATCTGCATCGATCACACCGAGGCCCTGGTCGCGATCGACGTCAACACCGGCCGCTTCACCGGCAAGAAGAACCAGGAAGACACGATCTTGAAGACCAACCTCGAGGCCGCGGACGAGGTGGCGCGACAGCTGCGCCTCCGCGATCTCGGCGGCATCATCGTGGTCGACTTCATTGACATGGAGCAGGAGTCGTCGAAGAAGCAGGTGGTCGACGCGCTCCGCTCGGCGCTGCGCAAGGACCGCGCGCGCACCAAGGTCTTCAGCATCTCCGATCTCGGCCTGGTCGAGATGACGCGCCAGCGCGAGCGCGAGTCGCTCTTCCACTACTTCAGCGAAGCCTGTCCGTACTGCGGCGGCTCCGGCAAGACCCTCTCCCTGAATAGCGTCGCGATGAAGGTCGACCGCTACTTGAAGCGGGTCGGTGCGAAGTCGAAGGAGAAGCTGGTGCAGCTCAAGCTCCATCCCGACGCCGCGACCCACCTCTTCGACTCGCGGGCCGAGCGGCTCGAGGAGCTGGAGAAGGAGCTCGGCATCCGGGTCGACATCCGCGAGGACCCGCGGATGCGGCGGGACGACATCCGGGTGCTCTTCCCGCGGATCCAGCGCGACGTGACGGCGGAGTTCGGGACCTGATCGGGACGCGGCGCTAGCGCCCCACCGCGCCGCCCGGCGCCGGGAGCGTTTGAAGCAGCTCCGCCATCTGCCGATTGTCGGGATTGAACGCGAGGCCGCGAGCGACGCGCGCTCGCGCGGCCGCCGGGTCATCGCGCCGCAGCGCCTCCTCCGCCAAGAGAAGGTGCGCGCTCGGTAGGTAGGGATTCGCCGCGGCCGCCTCCTCCGCGTAACGAATCAGGCCGGTGCCGTCGCCGCGTTCTCGCGCCAAGACCGCGAGCCCCAAGAGCGCGTCATAGCGATAGGGACTGGCCAGTTCCGGCAGCACCGACACGTAGAGACTCTCGGCGGCCGCATCCTTCCCGGCCAGATCGAGCAGACGCGCCATCGTGTTTCGCGCGAGCGGCAGATCGGGCGCGCGATCGAGCGCGGCCGCCACGCCCTCGGGCGAGGGCCCGGACGCTGCCTGCAGCGACGTGGTGAGCTCGCGCGTCGCCTCGACCCTCGCCGCTTGATAGGCCCGGCCCTCGCGGTCCCAGGCCTCCGCGCTATCGGCCAGCGCGAGCGCACCCTCCGCGCGAAGCGCCTGCACCAGCCCGTCGAGCAGGATGACGCGTCTCGTGCCAGCGATCGGCGCTCGCCCGCGGATCAGTTGCCGTTCCGGTTCTAGTCGATAGGGATAGAGGACCGACGCGCGACAGAGGTGCGGCAGGGGAGCACCCGGCCAAGAAACGCCGCCGGGCCGCCAGCCGCGCCTCGCTCCCCGCGCGGGTGAGTCCGATCCCGCGACCCGGGGCACGGCCGCGACTGGCGAACATCTCGCGCGGCATGCGGTGCTCGAGCCAGACGCTGTCGTCGGTGCTCAACGGGCGCACGCCGCGGGTCAGTCCCTCTACCGTCGACTCCGGCACTTGCAGGAAGAAGGCCAGCTCGGCCGGCTCGTCGATTCCGATCTCCCGGAAGCCGCGCGCCACCGCCGGCACCGCGAAGCGACGCTCCACCTCGCTCCAGGGGAGAGAGAACGGCGTCATCGAGGCCAACACGATGATGTCGCCGGGGCCGGTGCGGAAGAGGACGAGGTGCGGGAAGACGCTTCGAATCGAGGCGAGGAGCGCGGTCTGCACCTCGGCCGAGATGTCGTAGTTCTGCACCCACTGCGCGAAGACGCCGCCCGGGGCGAGCCGTGCCGCGACCAGTCGATAGAACTCCACCGTGAAGAGGTTGGCGGTGCCGGCCATCCAGGGATTCGACGGCTCGGAGGAGATGACGTCGTATTGCTCGCGGGTGTAGGCGAGGTGCACGCGCCCGTCTTCCAGCTTGAGGTGAAGACGCGGATCGGAGAGCGGATCGTGGTTGATCGAGTCGAAGTAGTGCGATGCCTCGATCACGCCCGGCTCGAGCTCCAGGAGATCGAGCGACTCCACCTCGGGATGATCGAGGAGCGCGGTCGCGGTCATGCCGCTGCCGTAGCCGATCATGAGCGCGCGCCGCGGCGAGCGACAGGCGAAGACCGGCAGGTGCCCGCTCAAGAGCTGGGTCGGAAGATCCCCGGCGCTGGTGCTGGCGTCCGGCTTGCCGCCGAGGAAGAGCGCGGCGTCGCCGTAGCTGCGGTAGACCGCGACCGGCACGTTCGTCCCCTCGCGCTGAAAGATCAAGCGGCCCCCTTGATGCGCGGGGTCGGCCGCGCCCGAGGAGTAGAGGCTGCGGTAGAGACCGCGGTTGAACTGCGCCGCATCGAAGCGTGGTGCGGCGAGGAGGAGGAGGAGCGCGAGCCCGCCCAAGACGAGGGGAGCGATCCGCGTGACGCCGCGCGCGCTGCGTGAGGAGAGTCCCCAAAAGCCCAGGCCGACCAGCGCGAAAAGCAGGCCGGCCGCGCCGATCGAGTGCCAGGCGCCCAAGTGCGGCAGCCCGACGAATCCGGTCAGCAAGCTCCCCGCGATCGAGCCGACCGTGTTCCAGAAGTAGAGGCGCCCGACCGCCGCTTCCGGTGCCACCGCCCGCGGCGATGCCTCGCGCAGTGCTCCGATCACGAAGGGGAAGATCGCGCCCAGGAGTAGGCAGGGCGCGAAGACCAGGATGGCGGCGAGCCCGAGGTGCGCCGCGACGAAGGCGTTCGCGCCGAGCGCCCCCTCCGCCGCGTGATGGAGCGCGAGATTCCAGCTCGGGAGGCGGTTGGCGAAAATGAGTTCTCCGATCACCAGCATGGAGGCGCCGGTCTCGAAGAGCGCCAAGGTCGCGAGCGCGCTCACGCGGGGTCGTCCCGCCAATCGTGCCACCGCCGCGCTCCCCAATCCGATCCCCGCCAGGTAGACCGCGAGCATCGAGGAGAAGGCATAGGTCGAGGGACCGAGGGTGAGCCCGAGGAGGCGGAACCAGGCCACCTCGACCGCCAAGGCGGCGAAGCCCGACACCGCGAAGAGGAGCGCGACCAGCTTGGCGCGCCGGCCGTCGAGCGCTCCCTCCGCACTTGATGCGGCGTTGGCAGGCGCGGAGTCCCGACGTCGCGCCAACGCGATCGCCAAGGTTCCGACCAAGAGATCGAGCAGGCCGGCCACGACCGCGCTCCGCGTCAGTCCGAGGAGCGGCAGCAAGAGGAAGCCGGCGCTCAACGTTCCCACCACCGCGCCCATCGTGTTGATGCCGTAGAGCAGCGCCGCCTCGCGCGAGAAGCTTTCGCGCCCGCGCCCGAGCGCGCCGACTAAGAGCGGGAGGGTCATCCCCATGGCGATGGTCGGCAGCACGAGGAGGGCGAAGACGGTGGCGAAGCGCGCGGCCAGGAACATCGCGGCGCCGCCCGCGCTTGCCGAGTAGATCGCGCGAAAGAGGGGCGCGGTGCCCTTCAGCACCGGCATCGATGCGATCCCCCAGAGGCCGATCCCGAGTTGGAGGAGACCGTAGGCGCGCAGCGGGGAGCGCAGGCGCGCGCCGATTCGACCGGCCAGGGCGCTCCCCAGTCCCAGCCCCGCCCTGAAGGCCGCGACCACCGTCGAGACGGCGAAGAGCGAGTTGCCGAGCAGGAAGGAGAGCTGCTTCGACCAGACCACCTCGAGCACCAGTCCGTTGGCGCCCGAGAGAAAGAAGAGGAGGAGCGGTCCGCCGATGCTCGATCGAGTGCGCGCGCTGTTCACGGTCCCCCCTTGCGGCGTTGGACAGTAGCGGCGCTCCGGACGAACGCGAAGTTCTTTTGGACGCCGGCGCATTCCGAACCCGCGCCCAGCCGTCGATGCCTGAGGCGACCCGGGACTTCGACCCCGGCCGATCGTCCCACCGCGGGAAGGGAGGTCACATGACTGCGATCGGAAGCATCGGCGTGTCGAGCACGACGAGCTGGGAGAGCCTGCTCCGGAGGTCGTCATCGACCAGCACCGGTGCGGCATCGACCAGCGGCTCGAGCGGCGGTGCCAACACCCAGGGCTCGAGCGCGCTCGCCCGGCGCCGTCGCGAACAGCTCGAGCTCCGGCGAAACCGCCGGCGCGACGGGCGGCAGATCGATCTGGGTCCCGCTTAAGGCGCAGATTCAGCACTTGACCACCTTCGGTCTCGACGCCTATCTTGCCCCCTTTGCATGTCGATTCAGCACCCCGCGATCCCGCGCGAGTCATGAGGAGAGAAGAGCGTGTACGCCATCGTTGAATGCAAGGGCTTCCAGTATCGGGTGGAGCCCGACCAGCTGCTCCAGATCCCGCTGACCGACGCGGACCCGGGCGCCAAGCTGACCCTCGATCGAGTGCTTTTGATCGGCGGCCTCGCGGGCGGTGACTCGACCAAGGTCGGGGCTCCGACCGTGGCCGGCGCGACGGTCGAGGCGGAGGTGATCCGCCATGGCCGGGGCAAGAAGATCATCGTGGGAAAGTTCAAGAAGCGGAAGGACTACCGCCGGAAGAAGGGCCACCGGCAGGACTTCACCGAGATCAAGATCGCGGCGATCAAGGCCTAGAGCCTAAGAGCGGAACGAGGAAACAGACATGGCGCACAAAAAAGGAGTCGGCAGCTCCCGCAACGGCCGCGACTCGAACTCGCAGCGGCTGGGGATCAAGGCGTACGGCGGGGAGCTGGTGCATGCCGGCTCGATCATCGTCCGCCAGCGTGGGACGCAGTTTCACCCCGGGGTCAACGTGGGACGCGGCAAGGACGACACGCTCTTTGCCAAGGTGCATGGGCGGGTCGAGTTCAAGCTGAGCAAGGGACGCCGCACCATTGCCATCGCCCCCTTGACCGAGGAAGAGATCGCCGCCCTCTCGAACTAGTCTCGAACATGGGCGGCAGCTCTCGAGCGCGACGTGCGCCGAGACAGCGAGACGCGACGGCTCGGGCAGTGCTAGCCTGAGCCGTCTTTGCTTGCCGCGACTCCCCGGCGATGATCCAAGGCATGGGTGCCCCAAGCGGGGCGTAGGACGTGAAGGGTGGAAGAGGGGAAGGAGGAACGATGCGCAAGAAGATCTCGGTGGTGGGTGCGGGCAACGTCGGCGCGAGCTGCGCGCTCTACGTGTCGGAGATGGAAGTCGGCGATGTCACGCTGGTCGACATCGTCGAAGGAGTGCCGCAGGGCAAGTCGCTCGACCTCTTCGAGGGGAGCCCGGTGCGCGGGGCCGATGCGCGCATGACCGGCTCCAACAGCTACGACGATCTCGCCGGCTCCGACGTGGTGGTCGTGACCGCCGGTTTTCCGCGCAAGCCCGGCATGAGCCGCACCGACCTCTTGAAGGCCAACGCCGACATCATCGGCACGGTGGCCGAGGCGATCCGCACCAAGGCACCCAACGCCTTCGTCATCGTCGTGACCAATCCGCTCGACGTGATGACCTACTACATGTGGAAGAAGACCGGCTTCCCGCGCGAGCGCGTGATGGGCATGGCCGGCGTGCTCGACTCGACCCGCTTCCGCTCCTTCATCGCGGCCGAACTCAATGTCAGCGTGCAGGACGTCATGGCGATGGTGCTGGGCGGCCACGGCGACGCCATGGTGCCGCTGGTGAGCTACGCCACGGTCGGGGGAATCCCTGTCTCGGAGCTCATCCCCGCCGCGCGCTTGAAGGAGATCGTCGATCGGACGAAGAACGGCGGCGCCGAGATCGTCGCGCTGCTCAAGACCGGTTCGGCCTACTACGCGCCGGCCTCTTCGGCCGCGCAGATGGTCGAGGCGATCCTCAAGGACAAGAAGCGCGTGGTGCCGGTGGCGGCAGGACTGAACGGCGAGTACGGACTCAAGGACCTCCACTTCGGCGTGCCGGTGATCCTGGGCGAGAAGGGAGTGGAGAAGATCTTCGAGGTGCCGCTCACGGCGGAGGAGCGCGCCGCGCTCGAGAAGTCGGCGCAGGAAGTGAAGTCGGCCATCGCCGAGCTGCCGGCCTAAAGACCGCGCATGATCCTCGGGGTCATTCCGGCACGCTACGGATCGACCCGGTTCCCGGGGAAGGCCTTGGTCTCTCTTCACGGCCGACCCTTGATCGAACATGTGGTGCGCCGCGCACTCCGGATCGACGGCCTCGACGAACTGCTGGTCGCAACCGACGACCCGCGGATCGCCGAGGCCGTTCGCGCATTCGGCGGCGCGGTCGAGATGACGCGCGGGGATCATCCTTCCGGCACCGATCGCATCGGCGAGGTGGTGGCGCGCCGCCTGCAGCCACCCGACTTCATCCTCAATCTGCAAGGGGACGAACCGCTCCTGCCGATCGCGGCGGTCGAGGAGATGCTGCGCGCCATGGCGGGGGAGCGCGAGCGAGAAGCGATCTGGACCCTGGCCGCGCCGATCACGAAGGAGGAGGAGTATCTCCGACCCTCGGTGGTGAAGGCGGTGCGCGGCGAGGATGGTCGGGCCCTCTACTTCTCGCGCGCGCCGGTGCCGCACGACGCCCTCGCCCGCGACGCGGTTGCCGCGCCGCTTCGGCACATCGGGATCTACGGCTTTACCCGCGCGGCCTTCGCCCGCTTTCTTGCGCTTCCGCCGTCGCCGCTCGAACGCTTGGAGAAGCTCGAGCAGCTGCGCGCCCTGGAGGCGGGAATTCCCATTCACCTCGTCCTCTCGACAGAGGGGAGCCCGGGGATCGATACTCCGGGCGATCTCGATCGGCTGCTCGAGGCGTATCCCACCCTCGAGGCGCTCGAAGCGGCCTCGGGCTGACGGCGGCGCGCGGTAATCAAGAAAGAGCCACGGAAGAATCCAAACGACCGAACCCCACGGATGGCACCGCCCGCGACGCGGGCATGAGGAGTCGATGGAAAGGGACCAGCGCTTCGTCTTCGTCACCGGTGGTGTGGCCTCTTCGCTCGGCAAGGGGATCGCGGCCGCTTCACTCGGCCTCCTGCTCAAGGAGCAGGGACTCTCGGTCACCCTGCAGAAGTTCGACCCGTACCTGAACGTCGATCCGGGCACGATGAGCCCGTATCAGCACGGC
>JAXLXQ010000082.1:0-7757 GCA_046327845.1 Candidatus Eiseniibacteriota bacterium
CGCGAACCCGGTGCATCCGGAAGCGACATAGAGGCGCAGTCGATCCCCCAGCTGCGGACCGAAGAACGCGAGCTCGAACGGGTCGCCCACCTTCACCGCCGTCGCGAGCACGTCGCCCTTGCCATGCTCGATCGGCCCTCCGGAAGACACGCGCAAGCGGCCGTGCGGCTTGCGATCGGCGGGTTTGCACGAGGTCGTCGCGCTATTGTCCTGCTCGACGTTCAATCCGAGATCGAAGCCGACGAGCGGCTTTGCCGTGGTCGCGTAACCATCCGACGTGAAGTAGCTCGTTCCCGTGGGAACGGTCCCGCTCGAGCCCCCCACGGCGAGCAAGCCCGAATCGCCCGGCGGCAGCTGCAACGTCGCGTGCGCGCGCGTGCTGCCCGCGGCGATTGTCCCCTCGGGCGTGTCGAAGAACACGGACGTGAAGAGCGGCGGCGCCGGGTTCGGCGGGCTCGCCAGCGCGACGATCGGGCTCGCGAGATCCGGCGTCGCTCCGGTCGGATCGAGGCCCAGGTTCGAGGCGAAGATGCCCACGGTGGGATACGTTCGACCCGAGCCGAAGTCTGCCACGCTGACCGAGATACCCGTGACCGGCAGGCCGTCGACCACCTCGTCGGAGTTGCCGATCCCCGGCTGGACCGCGTGCGCGACGTTGAAGTAATCGGACGAGCCAGTCGGGATCTGCACCACGAGCCCCTGCTTGATCTCCCGCTGCACGTCGGTGATCGAGATCGACGAGTCGCCATCGTGCCCGGGCGCAAGGACCACGATCAGGAATCCGATCGTCGTCGCAAACATGTTCACTCCCGATCGTTCGAGGAATGAGTCCACCCGCGTTGAAGGTTCCATCGCGCCCGCGTTGGGACTCTGGGAATCCGGAATGGGCTCGATTCCCTACCTCACAGCGGCAGATTGCCGTGCTTGCGTGGCGGGTTCTTCTCGCGCTTGGTCCTGAGCAGGCGCAGGCCGGCGACGAGGTGGCGGCGGGTGAGCTTGGGCTCGATGACCTCGTCGACGTAGCCGCGCGCGGCGGCCTCGTAGGGGTTCGCGAACTTCTCGGTGTACTCCTGCACCAGGCGGGCCTCCTCGGCAGCGGAGTCCTTCGCCTCGGCGATCTCCTTCTTGAAGATGATCTCGACCGCGCCCTTGGCACCCATGACCGCGATCTCGGCCGTGGGCCACGCCAGGTTCAGATCGCCGCGGATGTGCTTCGACGACATGACGTCGTAGGCACCCCCGTACGCCTTGCGGCAGATCACCGTGAGCTTGGGCACGGTCGCCTCGCAATACGCATAGAGCAGCTTCGCGCCGTGCTTGATGATCCCGCCGTACTCCTGTCCGGTGCCCGGGAGGAAGCCGGGGACATCCTCGAGCGTGACGATCGGGATGTTGAAGCAATCGCAGAACCGCACGAAGCGCGCGCCCTTCAGCGACGCGTCGATGTCGAGCGTACCGGCGAGATGCGCGGGCTGGTTCGCGACGATGCCGACGGTCATCCCGTCCATGCGCGCGAAGCCGACGACCAGGTTGCGTGCGTACTCGGGCTGCACCTCGAGGAAGTCCCCGAGATCGACGATGCGCGTGATGACGTTCTTGATGTCGTACGGCTTGTTCGGGTTCTCCGGGACGAGCGTGTCGAGCGAGGGGTCCGCACGCAGCGGGTCATCGTCGCTGCGCACGACCGGCGGATCCTGCAGGTTGTTGAGCGGCAGGAAGCTCAGGAGGCGCCGGACCTGCGCGAGGCAGTCGGCGTCGTTGGGCGCGGTGAAGTGCGCGACGCCGGAGCGCGTCGCATGCGTGTGGGCACCGCCCAGATCCTCCGCGCTCACCTCCTCGTGCGTCACCGTCTTCACCACGTTCGGACCGGTCACGAACATGTAGGACGTGCGCTCCACCATGAAGATGAAGTCCGTGATCGCTGGCGAGTAGACGGCGCCGCCGGCGCACGGCCCCATGATCGCGGAGATCTGCGGGATCACTCCCGACGCGAGCGTGTTGCGCAGGAAGATGTCGGCGTAGCCGCCGAGGCTCACCACGCCCTCCTGGATCCGCGCGCCGCCGGAGTCGTTGAGCCCGATCACCGGCACGCCGACCTTCATCGCCATGTCCATGATCTTGCAGATCTTGCCCGCGAACGCCTCGCCGAGCGATCCGCCGAACACGGTGAAGTCCTGCGAGAAGAGATAGACCGGCCGGCCGCCGATCAGCGCGTGGCCCGTGACCACGCCGTCGCCGAGGATCCGCTTCTTGCCCATCCCGAACGCGTCGGCTCGATGCACGACGAACCGATCGAGCTCGACGAACGAGCCCTCGTCGACCAGGAGGTCGATGCGCTCGCGCGCGGTCAGCTTGCCCTTCTTGTGCTGATCGGCCACGCGCTCCGGACCGCCGCCGCGCAGCGACGCCTCGCGCAGCTCGCCGAGACGCGTCAGCTTCTCTGGAACGCCGGCGTCCTGCGACGTCGGCTCGCGTTCGGCGGGGCTCATCATCCTGGCCTTTGCAGTGTGGGGGAGAAAGACGACGCCCGCTCTCGAGAGGAGGCGCTCACCCCTCGGAGGGTTCGCGCGCAAGCTCCTGCAAGGCCTCCGCCCAGTTCATGACGTAGGCCTCTTCGGGCAAGTCCAGGCGCTCGCACAGCGCGGTGACCCGCCGGCGCGTGGTTCCGCGGATGCACACGGTCACGAACGGCTGGCCGGCGATCTCGACCTGCGAGTGCTCGATGCACAGCCGGTCGCGGTGCACGAACCGGCGCTGCTCGGTCACCTTCACGAGGCGGAATGCGAGCTTCCACTCGTCGAGCAGCGCCTCGATGTCCTCCACGGATTCGACCGGCCAGGTGATGTTCGGATCGCCGTTCAGAACGCCGGCGACCTCGCGGACCGTGTCCTGAAGGAAGGGCAGCTTCTCCCGCAGCTCTCGCCGCCACAGCTGCACGTCGTGCTCGACCCACTCGCGCAGGCGCAGCTCGACCAGCCCTTCTTCGACGGCGAGCAACACGGCAGGATCCTCCAGCAGGGCGTGCGTCACCGTCCTCTCCCGAGGCTTCACTGTCTCCAGACCCATGTTGAGGCTTTGTGGACCGAGCTGCTGGCCCTCGACGAAGATCCTGTACTCCCACATGACTCGAGCTTCACAAGCCCGCTCTTCGTGCGGGCCAAGACCGAAACCTCCCGCCGGGTTTCCAAGGCTTGGCCTATTCCCTACCAACGAATGAGCGCTTCGCCAAGAGGCAAGTACTCGGACGCCGATCAGGACCGGCCGCGCAGAAGGTCGATGTAGAGACGCCGCTCGAACCGGCGCCGGTCGAATCCGAGGTCGGCGAACGCCCGCTCCACCCGCTCGGCTGCCGCCGCAATCCGGCCCTCGCCCGGATCCAGCAACAGCTCGATCTCCAGAAACCAGCCGAGCCCTGCCACGTGGTTCAGCTCGAGCTGCAAGTCCTCCCGGGCGTAGATGCGGCTCTCCTTGCGCTTGGTCACGAAGGGCTGGAAGCCGATCGCCGCGGCGAAGCGCACGAACGCCTCGCGATCCGCCAGCGGGCAGTCGATCTCCTCGTTCACCTCGATTCCGTTCACGAGCTGCTTCGCGCTTGGTCGTCAGCTCGTGCTGGCCATCGATCGTCCGGATGCGAAACACGACGTGCGTCCCCGGCTCGACGTCCTCGGGCGCCACGCCGGCCGGACCGAAGTACACGTCCTCGCTCACCCGGAGACGCTGGAACCTGGCATAGCTCTCGAGTCGAGACTGGACCTCGTCGGGGCGCTCGAGCCTCACCTTGGCCTCCACTTCGATCATGCGACCTCCCTCGCACTTGTCATTCGCAGCCCGACCTGCTAGCTCATTGGGGTCGTTCCTACCCGAGGCCTGCCTCAGATGTCCATCTCGACCGTCTGCAGCGCCACCTGGACGTGCTGTCCGAGGTGGGAAAGATCACGTCGGCGTCGCTCTCGCTCGACGACGTTCTCGCCCACGTCATGGGTGCCGTCACGCGCCTCTTCTCGCCCGAGGACTGGTCGGTCCCGCTGGTCGAGGAGCCGCACGGCGACCTGCGCTTCGCACTCACGCTCGGCCGCGTCGCGGAGACGCTCCGGACCTCGTGGTGAGGAAGGGCGAAGGCATTGCCGGCTGGGTGGCGGACCAGGCGCAGGCGGTGCTGATCCCCGACACCGAGAACGATCGCCGGTTCCAGTCCGGGTTCGACGCGATCAGCGGGTACCGGACTCGCTCCATCGTCGCCGTTCCGATGCGGAGCCGCAACCGCGTGGTCGGCGTGGTCGAGCTGTGCAACGTGCTCGAGGAGGACGCCTGCCGCGAGGACCTGCCGTTCCCGCGCTCCTGTGCGACTATGCCGGCGTGGCGGTCGACAACGCGCGGACCCACGCTCAGGTGCTCGACGAGCCGGCGCGATCCGCTCACCAACCTGCTCAACTCGACCAGCTTCCTCAAGCTGCTGAACGATCAGATCGCGCTCGCCGAGCGCGATCGCAGCCCGCTCTCGGTCGTCTTCCTCGACATCGACAGCTTCAAGCAGGTCGTCGACACGCATGGTCATCTCACCGCGAGCCGCGTGCTGGCGGAGATCGGCCATCGCATCCAGCGCCTCCTGGGCCCCCAGCAGCACGCCGCTCGGTTCGGCGGCGACGAGTTCTCGATCGTGCTCCTCGGAGCGAGCGCGGAAACGGCGCTCGCGTGGGGGGAGCGCCTGCGTGCCTCGCTGCGCGCCGAGCCGTACCAGCTCGACCTCGCGGGCGGCATCCACGTGACGGCGTCGATCGGCATCGCCACCTTCCCCGGCGATGCCGCGAGCGGCGAGGAGCTGCTCAAGGCGGCCGACGCCGCCATGTACCGCGTCAAGGGAAACGGCAAGGACGCGTGCCGGAGCGCGCGCTGATCAGCCGACCAGCTGGGCGCGGCCGAACGTCTGGAAGCCCATCGCCTCGAGCCATTGGCCCACCTGGTTCGCCCCCTTCTCGAGCTTCCCCGGGTTGTAGGACGACGGGGCGAAGATCACGACCAGCGCCTTGCGCGTCCCCTCCGAGATCGCGGTGCGCAGCGAGTCCGACGTGGGATTGCCGAACGGCCCCTTCTCGTCGGCGAGCACCGGCCGCGCCTCGATGTGCACCGCCTCCTTGCGGATGCCTTCGTAGGCCTCGCCCTGGCGCCCGAGGCGCATCACGATCGGCGGCGCCAGGCGATCGACGTCGTAGAGCCCGAAGGGCAGGAGCAAGCGCAGCGAGCAGAGATTCACGGCGTCGACCAGCGAGTTCACGCGGGCGAGGCCCTTGCCCAGCATCACCCGGCGCAGCAGCGCCTCGGACGAGGGACGGGTCTTGGTGGGATCGATCGAGAGCGATCGATACAGCTCGCGCGCCGCTTCGAGCTCGCCGATATCGCCGGGCTTGAGCCCGCGATAGGACTCCTCGATCTGCTTCAGGGCCTCGTCGAGGAGCTTCTGCACCTGGTCGTCGGCGCGAGCCACCTTGAGATCGCGCAGCCGGACCACCCCCAGCAGGCAGCGGTCCCGCAGCTCGGGGGAGAGCGACATCGGCACGTTCAGATCAACCATGCTCTTCAACCAGCTCCACCAGCACGCCGCCGGTGCCCCTGGGGTGCAGGAAAGAAACCAGCGTGCCGTGCGCCCCCGGGCGAGCCGCGGCGCCGATCAGTGGGCATCCGCCGCCCGCAAGCGCCTGCGAAGCGGCGCTCACGTCGTCGACCCGGAGAGCCACGTGGTGCAGTCCGCCGCCCCGCTTGTCGAGGAACGCGGCGATGGGGGAGTCCGCCGCAGTCGGCTCCATCAGCTCGATGCGTCCCGCACCCGCCTTGAGGATCGCGACGCGAACCTTCTCGGTGGGGACCTCCTCGAGGCCCGCGAGCTCGAGCCCGAGCTGGTCCCGCCACAGTGCGAGAGCCTCGTCGAGCGAGCGGACGGCAATGGCCAAGTGATGTAATTCGGAGTTAGGCACGGGCTTATCAGCAGATCCGGATCGAGGTGTTCTACCACGGGCGACGGAACTTCAAAGCTCAAAGTACGCGCGCGGGCGGCCTCACAGAACCGGTGCCGGCTTGTACTTGCCGAACGCCCCCTCGAGCGCGGTACAAATCTCGCCCAGCGTGACCCGCTCGACCACGCAGTCCACCAGCAGCGGCAGCAAGTTGTCCTTGGAAGCCGTGGCCGCGACCAGTCGCGCGAGCGCGCGATCGGCGGCGACCTGGTTGCGGCGCGCGCGGACCGCGCTCGCCTCGCGGATGCGCTGGTCGCGCAGGCTCTCGTCCACGCGAAACACGGGGATGCTCGGCGATTCGCCCTCGGTGAACCGATTCACCCCGACGACCACCTGCTCGCCCGACTCGATCCGCTCCTGCACGGTGCGCGCGCTGTGCAGAATCTCGCGCTCGATGAAGCCGCCCTCGATCGCGGCGATCGCGCCGCCCGCTCGATCGACGCGCGCGATCAGCGCCTCCGCCGCCGCCTCGATCTGGTCGGTGAGCGACTCGACGTAGGGGCAGCCGCCGAGGGGATCGACGGTGCGCGTCACGCCGCTCTCGAACGCGATCACCTGCTGCGTACGCAGCGCGAGCCGTGCCGCCTCTTCCGACGGCAGCGCCAGCGCCTCGTCGCGCGCGTTGGTGTGCAGCGACTGCGTCCCGCCGAGCACCGCCGCCAGCGCCTGCAGCGTGACGCGCACGACGTTGACCTCCGGCTGCACCGCGGCGAGCGTCGATCCGCCGGTCTGCGTGTGGAAGCGGAGCTTCTGGGAGTCGGGATGCTGCGCCCGGAAGCGCTCCTTCATCACCCGCGCCCACAGCCGGCGCGCCGCACGGAACTTCGCCACCTCCTCGAACAGATCGTTGTGGGCGGCGAAGAAGAACGAGAGCTGCGAGGCAAACTCGTCCACCACCAGGCCGGCTCCGAGCGCCGCCTCGACGTAGGCGATGCCGTGCGCGATCGTGAACGCCACCTCCTGGACCGCCGTGCACCCCGCCTCGCGCATGTGGTAGCCCGAGATGCTGATCGGGTTCCAGTGCGGCAGGTGCCGCGCCGTGTACGCGATCGTGTCGGTGACCAGCCGCATCGACGGGCGGATCGGAAACCGGTAGGTGCCGCGCGCCACGTACTCCTTCAAGATGTCGTTCTGCGTGGTGCCGCGCAGCTCCCGCTCCGGCACGCCGCGCTGCCGCGCGACGCCGATCAGCAGCGCGAGCAGGATCGGGGCCGTGGCGTTGATGGTCATCGACAGCGACACGCGCTCGAGCGGGATGTCGCGCAGCAGGAGATCGAGGTCATCGACCGTGGCGATCGAGACGCCCACCTTGCCGACCTCTCCCTCGGCCAGAGGGTGGTCGGGGTCGTACCCCATCTGCGTCGGCAGATCGAACGCGGTCGACAGCCCCGTCTGCCCGTGCGCCAGCAGATAGCGGAAGCGTGCGTTGGTGGCCTCGGCGCTGCCGAACCCCGCGTACTGGCGCATCGTCCACACGCGCTTGCGATACATGTCCTCGTACACGCCGCGGGTGTAGGGATGCTGCCCGGGCTTTCCCAGCTTCTCGGGTGCGATCGGGAAGGGCTCGTAGTACGGCTGAACCGGAAGATCGGACGGCGTCTTGTCCATCGGCGCACGAGGGGCGAACGGAGGAGGCGAAAGGAAGGCCGATGCTAACCACGGCGACCGCACCGGGCAACCCACGAATGGCAGAGGGCCATGCGCTCCAGAAGAGCCATGGCCCTCGCAAACGAGAACTCGGCCTGCGCG
>JAXLXQ010000083.1:0-7534 GCA_046327845.1 Candidatus Eiseniibacteriota bacterium
TGGTGAAGAAGGGGGACGTGGTCACCGCGGAGACGGTGGTGGCGCGGACCGAGCTTCCGGGCAACGTGCAACCGGTCAAGGCGGCCAGCATCCTCGGCGTGCACCAGCAGGACCTGCTCGAGTACATGAAGAAGAAGGAGGGCGATCCGGTCCAGAAGGACGAGGTGATCGCCGAGTCGAAGAGCTTCTTCGGCCTCTTCAAGTCGAACGTGAAGTCGCCTTGCACCGGAACGGTCGAGAGCGTGTCGCCGGTCACCGGTCAGGTCATCCTGCGCGAACCACCGATCCCGGTCGAGGTGCACGCCTACATCGACGGCGTCGTCACCCAGGTGATCGAGGGCGAAGGGGTCGTGGTCGAGGCGATGGGCGCCTTCATCCAGGGGATCTTCGGGGTCGGCGGCGAAACCACCGGCCTGCTCGAAGTGGTGGTCGACGATCCCTCGCGGGAATTGACGAGCGACCTCTTGAAGCCGGAGCACAGGGGAAAGGTGCTGGTCGGCGGTTCCCGGGTCAGCAAGGAGACAGTCGATCGCGCCAGCGCGCTTGGGGTGAAGGCGGTGGTGGTCGGCGGGATCGATGATCAAGATCTGCGGTCGATCCTGGGCTACGACCTCGGGGTCGCCATCACCGGTCACGAGAACCTGGGCACCACTGTGGTGGTGACCGAAGGCTTTGGGCGAATGACCATGGCGGGCCGGACGTTCACCCTCCTCGGTCGCTTCCGAGGCAAGAAGGTTTCGGTCAACGGGGCGACGCAAATTCGCGCGGGCGTGATGCGCCCGGAGATCGTGATCCCGCTCGAGGGGGCGACCGAGGCGTCGCACCACGAAGAGGAAAACCTCGGGCTCACGATCGGAAGCCCTCTGCGCGTCATCCGCATGCCGTACTTCGGCCGCCTCGGCGAGGTGGTCGACCTCCCGCCCGAGTTGCAGCCGCTCGAGACCGAGGCGAAGGTGCGCATCTTGAAAGTGCGCTTCCAAGACGGGAGCGAAGCGGTGCTGCCGCGCGCCAACGTCGAGGCGATCGAGTCATGAGGCGCGCAATCGGCGCGGTCACGCTCGCGTTCTCGGGGATGCTGCTCCAGACATTGGCCTGGGCGCAGGAGGAGGGCGCCGCGGCCGCTCCGCCGGCGCCGGGCGGTTGGTTCAACCCGGATCGCGTGAATCTCTTTCTCGTGCTCCTCGTGTTCACCGCCCTCATCGGTTGGTACGTGCGCTCCGCGCGACAGGGGCGAAGCCTCTTCATCCGCCGCATCGCCGCGCTCGACGCGATCGAGGAATCGGTGGGGCGCGCCACCGAGATGGGGAAGTCGGTGCTCTACGTCCCGGGCATCGACGACGCCAACAACATCCAGACGATCTACTCGATGGTCATTCTGAACAGCGTGGCCAAGATGGTGGCGCAGTACGACACGCCGCTGGTGGTGCCGATCGCGAAGTCCTTCGTGGTGCCGCTGGCGGAAGAGACGGTGCGCGCCGGCTACATGGATGCCGGTCGACCGGATGCCTTCCAGCCCGATAACATCCGCTTTCTCTCCGACGAGCAGTTCGCCTTCACCGCGGCGGTCAACGGCATCATGCTGCGCGATCGTCCCGCCACGAACCTCTTCCTCGGATCCTTCTTCGCGGAGAGCCTAGTCTTGGCCGAGACCGGCTTCTCGACCGGCGCGGTGCAGATCGCCGGCACCGCCAACGTGCACCAGCTCCCCTTCTTCGTCGTGGCTTGCGATTACACCATGATCGGCGAGGAATTCTTCGCCAGCTCCGCCTACCTCTCGCGCGAACCGATGCTGGTCGGCACGCTCAAGGCGGCCGACGCGATGAAGCTGCTCCTGATCGTGCTGCTCGTGCTGGGCACCATCTTGGAGAGCGCGGGCGTGACCGCCTTCGCCCAGTGGTTCGAGGTTCGCTGACACTTCCATGACCAGGGGAGGACTCGTCCTTGCGTAGGGAAATGCCCCTCATCCTGACCATCCTGTTCGGATGCTTCATGGTGATTCGCTTCTTCGTGCCGCACCCCTGGGTGGCGGCGGTGGGGGATCGCCTCGAAGCCTGGACTGTGGCCGTGGCGGCGGCCGCGGCGGTCCTCGGCGTCGCCAACCTGGGACGCATCCATCTCAAGCGCCTGAGCCAACGCGAAACCGACTGGAAGTACAGCTACCCGCCGTTGGGCGGACTCGTGATCATGCTGATCGCGGGCCTCATGCCGGCGGGGGTGTGGACTGGAATGGGTTGGCGCGCCGGCGGGGTGGCCGAGGGTTCGCCCTTCGACTTCCTCTATCAAAACGCCTACGTCCTGATGCAGGGGACGATGTTCAGCCTGCTCGCCTTTACGTCGCCTCGGCGGCGTTCCGCGCCTTCCGCATTCGCAAGGTCGAGGCCGGACTTCTCGCGATCGCCGCGCTCTTCGTGATGATCGGGCGCGTGCCGACCACGCCGATCCGACGGCTCCCCCACGATCGCGAACGCGATCATGGACTACCCCAACACCGCGGCGCAGCGCGCGATCAAGATTGGCGCGGCCCTCGGCGCGATCTCGACCGGCCTCAAGATCATTCTTGGCATCGAGCGCAGCGCCATCGGTGGCGAGTAGGCGATCGGAGGGGAGTAGCGATGGCCATGGAGCGAGTCCGTGAAGGGGGAGGAGACACCAATCATGTCTAGCGTCCTCGGACGACTGGAGAACCTCGATCGCCGCGTGATCTTCGTAGGTCCTCCTGGCGATCCTGATCCTGCTGTTCAAGCTGGATCGGCTTGCCGAGGAGCCCAGCCAGGCGGCGATCGGCTTCGCCAAGGCGATCGACGCGGTGCCCGAAGGGTCGACCGTCTACCTCGCGGCCGACTACGACCCCGGGTCGATGCCGGAGCTGCAGCCGATGCTCGAGACGGCGATCCGGCAACTTCGCCGGCGCAACGTCAAGATCGTCGCCGGCTCGCTCTGGCCGGCCTGTCCACCCTTGGTCGACGGCGCGTTCCGTCGAATCGCGGCGGGCGAGTTCGGCAAGAAGGACGGCGTCGACTACGTCAACCTGGGCTTCAAGGAAGGTCGCGAGGTCGTGATGGTGCAGCTGGGCGACGACATTCGGCGCGCCTATCCGACCGACGCCCAGGGGCGCGCGCTCGACACCCTGCCGATCATGCAGAACATTCGGCGTCTCGGCGACATGCCGTTGATGGTCAACATCTCGGCCGGCTACCCCGGGACCAAAGAGTGGGTGCAGCAGGTGCGCAATCGTTACAACGTCCCGATGGTCTCGGGCTGCACCGCGGTTTCGACGCCGGAGTACTTCTCCTACTACCAGAGCAAGCAGCTTTCCGGATTGCTCGGTGGACTGGCCGGCGCGGCCGAGTTCGAGAAGCTCTCGGGCCAATCCGGCACCGCCACGCGAGGGATGGACGCGCAGTCGCTCGGCCACCTCGCGATCATCCTGTTCATTCTGGGCGGCAACATCGTGTTCTTCCTGCGGAAGAGGGAGGGTCTCGCGTGAACCCTGAGGTCACCATGAGCGGCATGGTCGGCGCGACCCTGGCGGGGTTTCTCACCCTGGCCATCTTCAGCTTCCTGTTCCGCGACAACCCCATCTACAAGTTCGCGGAGCACCTCTTCGTCGGACTGGCCTCGGGCTACTACGTCGCCCTGCAGTTCCACACCGTCTTCCTGCCCAACCTGTGGCATCCGCTCACGCGCGAAGGTCAGATCGTCAACCTGATCCCGCTCGCCTTGGCGCTTCTCCTCTTCTCGCGCTTCATTCCGAACCTGGCCTGGCTCAGTCGCTGGTCGATCGGGCTCATGGTCGGCGCCTATGCCGGGCTGGCCTTGATCGGCGCGCTGCAAGGCGACCTGATCGCGCAGGTGAAGGCGAACATGCTGCCGCTCACCACCGACTCGGCACTCCGCAATCTGGGCAACTTCATCCTGATCGTGGGGACCCTGGCCTGCCTCATCTTCTTCTTCTTCTCGACCGAGCACCGCGGCGCGGTCGGCGTCACCGCCCGCGTCGGGATCTGGTTCCTCATGATCTCCTTCGGCGCGTCGTACGGCTTCACCGTGATGGGACGCATCGCGCTCCTGATCGGGCGGCTGAGCTTCCTCTTCCATGATTGGCCGCTGGCCTTCGGCCTTCGCGTCATGCCCTAGCGAGTTCCTCACCCCGCGCGAATGGACAATTGACAGGGGAGTGCGCGCTTCATAGATTCGTTGCCGACCTTCGTGAGGGACCTGCTGATGGGCTGTGTTGGGAGCAGTGGGGATCGACAGCGGGTGGGCCACGACCAGAGTGTCGTGGGCGCCATCGCGGTCTCCGCGCATCATTGCCACTTCCCCGGTGCCAACATGGTTCAGTCGTTCGTTCGATCTCCGGGACGCGCTGGAGATCTGTTTCCCCCCGATTCGCTTTCTCGAGTCTGCATGCCCCGCGGCACCCTGGCCGCGCGAGCCCGCGCCCCGCGAGGGAATCGGGAATGGTCTGTGTGCCCCGCGGTATGGAGGGAGCAGCCATGACGGCTCAGGGTCGTGTGAAGTGGTTCAATCAAAGTAAGGGGTACGGGTTCATCGAGCGCGACGGTCAGACCGACGTGTTCGTGCACTACTCGGTCATCGATCAAGAAGGCTACAAGACGCTCGAGGAAGGACAGGTCGTGGAGTTCGACGTGCGCGAGGGGCCCAAGGGGGCGCAAGCGACCGTCGTCCGCAAGTCGGTTGCCTAGGCGCACGCGTCGCGCCATTTGACCCAAGCGCCGCCTGGCGGCGCGGAGCAGTTCTCTCACGAGCTTCGACCCGACGACCGACCCGTCGGGTCGTTTCTTTTCTCCCCGAAACGCTTTCGATTCGCGCGCCGATCAATGATCGACCGGCGCTCTCCCGTCCGGTGGACGATTATTTGTGCAGACCCCGGAAGCCGACGTCGAAAAGAACACGGGACCGAGAGTGGGCCTGTCCTCGCGTGGGGCGTCGAGGAGGCCCGCGTGTGCTCTCGGATGACCCTAGGGTCGAGCCGGTGCGACGAGCATGCCGGTTCGAACGGGCCCATGTTCCTGGAGGTCTGCCGTGTTCGATCGCCTACCCCGCACCTGGCTCTGGACGACCCTGGCACTGATCGCGGGCCTTCTTCTGCCCACCGCGTGTCAGAAGGACTCACCGACCAAACCGGCGCCCGACTCCGGGCCGCGCATCGCCACCGTGGAGGTGGAGAACGAGGTGGTGGCGCCGGGCGACGCCACCGAGGTGCGCGTGGAAGTGGTGACCGGCGCGGCTCCGGGCACGCCCGCACCCGCGGTGAGCGTGACCTTCAGCGAGCTCTCGACGCGCGCGCTCGGCACCTTCTCGAAGACCGAGGCCGCGACCGACTTGACTGGTTGGGCCAAGGTGAACTACATCCCCACCGCGGCCTCCAGCGGCAACGTCACCTTGAAGGTGAAGGCCGGGAGCGACATCGAGTATGTGGCGATCCAGGTTGGTTCGGGCAGCAGCACCTCCGGCAGCAACCTGACCTTCACCACCAACACCGGCGCGGCCAGCCTGGCGGCCGACGGCGTGGCGACCCTCTCGATCACGGTGCAAGCGACGAGCGGCGTGGCCCACACCCCCACGCCCAATTTGCGCGTGCTGCTGACCGCCGGTGACCAGTTCGTCGATTTGAACGGCGACGGCGTCTTTAGCGGCAACGATCAGCTGGCCAGCGCGGGCGACCGCAACGGCAACCACCTCTGGGACGCGGAGGGGACGCTCCCCGAGGCGGTGACCACCGACGCCAACGGCCGCGCGACCTTCCTCTATCGCGCCGGGACCAACGTCGGCGATCTCTGGCTCAAGGCGACCGGCGGAGGGGTCAGCAGCGACTTCAAGCTCTACCAGCATCCGACCACGCTTCAGGTCACGGTCACGCCGAGCAATCGTGAGCTGCTGGCCGACGGCGTGAGCGCGTCGGGTGTCGAGGCTCAAGTGGTCGACTGGGGCGGCAGCCCGATCGCCGGCGTGGTGGTGAAGTTCGTCGCGGGCGAGGCCTTCACCGATGTCGACGGCGACGGCTTCTACACCGCGCGGGTCGACAGCTACGAGGACGCGAATCACAACGGCCAGTGGGACGCGATCGGTTCGATCAACTCGACCGGCACGACCTCGCCGAGCGGCACGGTCTTCGCGACCTACACCGCCGGCCTCCTTGCCGGAGAAGTCACGATCCGCGCCACCACCTCGAACGGCGCGGCCGAGTCGTCGATCCGCCTGGTCACGGTGCCGCCGGCAGGGTCCATCGTCTTTAGCTCCGAGAACGGCACCTCGCTCTACGCCGATGGCCGTTCCAAGCTGGGACTGGGCGTGACGGCGCGCGACATCAACGGCCTGGCCCTCGCGGGCAAGAAGGTGCTCTTGGTCGCGGGCGATCGCTTCCGCGACGTCAACTTCGACGGTGTCTTCACGCCGGGGACCGACGTGCTACTGGAGGACGCGAACCACGATGGTCAGTGGACCGCGAACGGAACGGTACCCTCGGTCGTCAGCACCGGCGGAGACGGTTCGTTCCTCTTCGACTACCAGGCGGGGAGTGCGGCCGGAACGGTCTGGATTCACGCCACCGCGGATCAGATCGGAAGCGACGTGGCGGTCACGCTCCAGGCTTTGCCGGCGACCTTGGCAATGGAGCTTGGCAGTTCCTCGACCTCGCTCAAGGTGTTTGGCAGCGGCGGGGCCGACAACGCCACCGTTCGCGCCACCTGTCGTGATGGCCTCGGCAACCTGGTCCCGGCCGGCGTTCCCGTCGCCTTCAGCGTGTCGAGCGGACCGGGCGGCGGTGAGAAGATCGACGGCGCGACCGCGGGCGTCTTGAACGCGGTCACCGACGCGGAAGGGGTGGCCACCGCCGTGCTCGTCTCGGGCACCAAGCCGGGCGTGATCACGGTGCGCGCGTCCTCGGGCACGACCGCCCGCACCACCACCGTCTATGTCGGCGCGGGCCCGGCGGCCAAGCTGGTGGCCCACGCCAACGCATCGCAGATCGACTTCTGGTCCAACACCACGATCGAGGCCGCGGTGCAGGATGCCTACGGCAACGCAGTCGAGGATGGCACCGTCATTCGCTTCAGCTGCGATGAGGGAGTGGTGATCGGCGAGGCCGGCACCAGCTTCAGCGAGACGCAGAATGGCGTCGCCTCCGCCACCTACGAGAGCCTCGGGCCGGCGGCCAACACCGACTACATCGCGCGCGTCACCTGCACCGCCGACAACTCGGTCGCGACCGGGTTCGTCAACATTCAGCTCGGTCAAGGCCAGGCCGTCGCGATCAGCTCCTTCGAGATCAACAGCGATCTGAACGAGCTCAACGTGCAGGGAGTTGGCGGGGTCGAGGAAGCCTTGATCCGCGCGCAAGGAAAGGACGGCGCGGGCCGCGCGGTTGGCGCAGGCTTCGGCGTCACCTTCCGCATCGTGGCCGGCCCGAACGCCGGGGAGAGGTTGAACAGCAGCGGGTGGGGCCCGGTCAACGCGACCACCGACGCCGACGGCTGGGCCGAGGTGCGCCTGCGCTCCGGCAGCGAGAGTG
>JAXLXQ010000084.1:0-7289 GCA_046327845.1 Candidatus Eiseniibacteriota bacterium
ATGATCATGAGGAACATGAAGGTCATGACCACTTCGCAGACGAAGCCGGCCATCATTGAGTACTGGCCGGGCGAGTGGGCGCCGTAGCCGTTCGAGGCGAATCCGCCCGAGAGTTCGAAGCCGGCGGCACCGCTCGCGATCAGGTAGAGCACGCCGGCGCCGGCGACCGCGCCGATCACCTGCGCCACGATGTAGGGAAGCAGTTCGCCGGCGGGGAAGCGTCGCCCCGCCCAAAGTCCGAACGACACGGCGGGATTGAGGTGGCAGCCCGACACGTGACCGATCGCGTAGGCCATGGTCAGCACGGTGAGGCCAAAGGCGAAGGAGACGCCGACCAATCCGATTCCGACCTTGGGGAACGCGGCCGCGAGCACCGCGCTACCGCATCCTCCGAGTACCAACCAAAAGGTCCCGATGAACTCGGCGAGCAGGCGCTTCGACATGGGCATGGGAGACTCCTTTCCCCTCTCGGACGACTGGCACCGCGTAGTTCGCGGCGGATCGACAGTAGCGAATCGAAGGGAAGGAAGAAAGGCGCTTGGCGCGGCGCGAGCTTAACGACCCGAGTGCACCGCGCCCTTCTCCAGGAGCTGGAGCATGAAGTGCACCACGCCGCCGGCCGAGATCGCGTTCTGTCCGGTCACGATGCCGCGGCTTACACAGACGTTCGGTTTGCCCGGTCCGTTGTCGTTCCACCGCGCGCCCCGCGTTCCGGCAGTCGACTGAATCGAGAGGGGCAGGCGCGGAAGGAGGCCGGCGGCGGCCTCTTCCGCGTTGGTGGCTCCGGTCACGGTTCGATCGGAGACGAGCCACGTCTCATCGGTCTTCACCTCGAGCAGTGCCGCCACCCCATGCCCGACCGCGCCGATCACGCCGCCGCGACGGGCCAGATCGAGGAGGATCTTCCCCAGTGCTTCGTCTCGCGCCAAGTCCCAGAGCGCGCCGTGGCCGCCCACGATGTACACGGCGCGGTAGCGCGCCGGGCTCACGTCGGACAGCTTGCCGGCCTCCGCGAGCGAGCGGCGCATGGTGGGCATCTCGAGGAGCGTCTTGCGGTGTGGATCCAGCGTGGCCGTGGACTCGAGCGGCACCGCACCACCCAAGGGACTGACGAGGTCAACCGCGAAGCCGGCGGTGGTGAATCGCTCGAAGCCGTCGAGCAATTCGATCGGGTCGGCGCCGGTCGGAAGTCCGGGATCGTCCAAGGTGGCGCGGCTCGTCACCACCAGGAGCACCCGCGCCTCCGCGAGCGAGTCGGTGCGCGCGGCGCTCGGAACTTCGCCCGCGCCGACGGGCAAGCATCGGAGTACCGAGAGGAAAAGCAGGAGGAGGACAGGCCAGCGCCTCAGGCCACGGCCCAGCACGCGCGGATCTAGGAACCTCATGCGCGGCGCGGGCGCTCGGAGCGCGAGGGGCGAGGCTTTTCTTTCGGCTGCTCCTCCGGCGGCTTCGGCAGCGGCTCTTCGGCGATCGCGCGTCCCTCTTCCGCCGCCAGGTGCCGCTCCAGGTTGAGCGCGCGCGGTGAGTCGATCCGAGGCGAGAGCTCGCTTCGCCCCCGGCCGTTTCGCTTCGCCACGTACATCGCGGCGTCGGCGTCGCGGATGAGGTCATCGGGCGCGACCCCGGAGCTGTCGACCAGACGAATGCCGATGCTGCCTCCGACCCTCATGGTCTTCCCGTCGATGACGATCGGGTGTCCGAGCGCCGCCTCGAAGCGCCGGGCGATGCGCGCCGCCTCCTCCGCGTCGCGAAGGCCTGGGCAGAGGATGACGAATTCATCGCCGCCGATCCGCCCCACCGTGTCGGTCGGACGACTGGTGCGGACCAGCCGCTGACCCACCTCGACCAGCAGCCGATCGCCGATGTCGTGGCCGTGCTCGTCGTTGATCTTCTTGAAGAAGTCGAGGTCCAGGTAGAGCACGGCAACCATCGAGCGCTCGCGCTCGAGGCGCGCCACCGCCTGGGTCAGACGATCGCGGAGCAAGACCCGATTGGCGAGATGGGTCAGCGGATCGTGGAGCGCCATCTGCACCAGACGATGCTCTACCTCACGGCGCGCGGTGACGTCTTCGACCGTGCCGATGTAGGTTCGGATCTCGCCGTTCTCATCGATCGTCGGAACGGCGCGCGCCTCGATCCAGAGGTTGGTGCCGTGCCGCTCCCGCAGTCGGCAGCTGGTGTGAAACTCCGAGTGTCTGAGCACCGCCGCGGTCCACTCCTCGCGCACGCGCGGCTGGTCGTCAACATGCACCGTTTCGAACCACGCGACTTCGCGCGATTCCGTCGGGCTGACCCCCAGGAGATCGATCCAGCGATGGTTCGCGTAGAGTCCGCGCCCGGCGAGGTCGACGTGGAAGATCCCGATCGGCGCGTGCTCCGAGAGGCGTCGGAATCGCTCCTCGCTCTGGCGAAGGGAGGCGCGGGCTGCGCGCCACTCGTGCGCGGCCAGCGCGAGGGCAAGCGTGAGTGTGGTGAAGGCAAGCCCGATCGCTTGCAGCTCGACGAGGTGGCTCTCGTGACTCCCGGGGGTGAGCGCAAACGGTCCCGTTCCTTGCTTGGCCCAGTAGGCGGCGAGCCCGGTCTGCAAAGCGTTCGACAGCACCGTCCCCGGCACGCCGAGGCGCAACGGAATCCAGATCAGGATCGGGACGAAGAGGAACTCGAAGATCGGCGTCTGCCGGCGAAGCGACTCGAGCGGCCCAAGAAAGATCGCGACCTCCGCCACTAGGAGCGAGACGGCGATCACCGCTTCGACGAGGCGCGCGCGCCCGGTTTCCGGCCAATGGCGCCGACTCCATCGGGTGAGGAGGAGCGGGACGATCGTCAGGGCGCCGAGCGCCGCCGCGGCGGCCCAGGGAAGCCAACGCTCGAAGAGCGCGCTGCCGCGCAGGACTCCGGGCGACGCCAGCGCGATGAACCCACCCGAAATCAGCGCGGAGGGAAGGATCGCGAGGAGGAGCGGCGCAAGTACGTGCACGCGATCCAACTTCGTGTGCCTCGACTCGGAAGCGCGGAAGAGCGCGGCGCCCAACATCGGTCCGATGGTCGCTCCCGCCGCCCAGGCGGCGATCGAACGGAGTCCCACTCCGCGGAAGAAGCCATCAGCCAAGCTCAGGATCGCGAGGAGCAGTGCGTGGATTGGCCAGCGCTTGAGTGGCCGGGTGATGAAGAGGCCGAGGGCGATCCCAATCGCCGGCCAGAAGGTGGGGAAGCCCAGAGGTTCAGTGGCGAAGATCCGCCCGAGCCAGGTGAGGGCGAGAAACGACGCGGCACCCGCGAGGGGAATGACCATTCCCGGTCGCACTGCAAGCAGGCTGCGCCCTCGTGGTGGAGGTGCGGTCATCGGCTTTGCTCCGCGCCACGAATTAGCCGGGGAACCAGAATCATGATCGGCGCGTGGAGCAGCTTTCCCAACGGCAAGTTCTTTCCACCGGTCGCCGGTCAGTGTGCGGCGGGCGCCCGCCAGCCGCTCGCCTCGAGTTCGTGGATGCGCTCCAGAATGGTCTCGCGCTCGGCGTGGATCGGCAAGACCAGAAGATCGCCCGCCTCGGCCCATCGGAGCGCGGCAAGAAGTGCCGCCTCTTCGCTCGGCGCGGAGAGGATCCGGTCGGGCGCGGCGCCCAGTCGCAGGAATTCCTGTCGGAGCAGCTCCGGCACCTCCCCCAGCTCACGGCCGCGCAGGTAGGCAGTCATCTCCTTGAGCAGGATCAGATCGGGGTTGAGCGTCCAGGCCACGCGCGCCAACTCGCGAATGGTGCCGTCGTCTCGATCGCCCGCCTGACCGAGCAGGAGCGCGCGTCGCCGGGCCGGCAGGCTACGCGCGAGATCAACCAGTGCGCGCATGCCGTGGGGATTGTGCGCGAAGTCGACCAAGAGCGTGACCCCGCCGAGATCGATGCGCGCGCCGCGGCCTGGATTCTCCTCTGCGCTCCGACCGAAGCTTCGAAGGGTCGTATCGATCGCCGCGAACGGCGTGCCGAGCGCGTGCGCCAGGGCGATCGCACCAAGGGCATTGGACACGTTGTGCCACGCGGCGCCGCCGAAGGTGAGTGGTGCGTCGGTCACCGCGGAGAGCTCGCTCACCTGCCCGCGGGCGACGTGCACGAATCGCCCCGACTTCACGAAGCAGGCCTCTCCTCCGCGATCGACGTGCGCGCGCAGCGTGCCGTTCTGTTCGCTTCCATACCAGACGACGGGAGCCTGGACGCCGCGAGCCGCGAGGATGGCTGGCGCCTCCGCCGCGACGAAGGGGTCATCGGCGTTTAGCACCACGCGCCCCGACGGCACGACCACGCTCGCCACCACCAGCTTCGCTTCGAGCAGATCGTGGAGCGTCGCGATTCCAAACTCGCCGAGATGATCCTCGGCCACGTTGGTGAGGAGCGCCGCCGCCGCGCGCTCGACCGCGAGTCCGCGCCGGAGGATTCCGCCCCGCGCCGTCTCGAGCACCGCCACCTCGACCCCACGATCGCGGAGCGCCTGCCGCGCCCCGCCCGGCCCGGAGAAGTCGCCGTGGTCCAGCCAGCGCTCATCCACTCGCACCCCGTCCGTGGTGGTCGAGGCGACGTGATGTCCCGCCTCGCGCAGCATCGCCGCGACCAGCCTCACCGTCGTGGTCTTCCCATTCGTGCCGGTGACCAGCGCGACCGGCACGTCGCGCCGCTCGGGCCAATCGATCTCGAGGTCGGAAGGAAGCGCGGCGAGCGGCCAGGTGCGCGATCCAGCGCCGAGCCCAAGCGTCATCCCCTCCTCGTCGATCAGGCAGGCGATCTCACGTCGACGCGCCTCCTCCGCGAGGGATCGGAGCCGTGGACTCGCCTCCCGCTCCACCGCGGCTCGGAGATCGGGAAGCGCGGTCGCGAGCGAAGCACGGATCGCTGCGTCATCGAACGCGGCCTCGCCGCAGGCCCAGGCCCACTCGTTGAGCTCGGTGGCGGCGTAGAGCAGGTCGACCGGGGCCGCGAAGGCGAGGAGCGCACCGCCTGCCACGCGTCTTTCCGCGATCCGCGCGCCCGACCAGCCCAACGCGTTCAGTCCCTCGAGAAGCGCACGGCGCCAAGACGCGATCGCCGCCGTCGCGTGTTCCTCCGCGCATTCCACCTCGACGATCGCGCCAGCCGTGGGGAGGAGCAGGTTCGCTCCGGTCAGACGGCGCGAGTCGCGCAGGGGCACGCTAGTCCTCGGATTCGCGCGCGACCCGCACGCCGCGCTCGTCCCGGATCAAGGTCTCGCCCGGACGGAGGGCGGCACCTGGGTTGTTCGGGATCTCGATCCGCACCGGCGCCGCGGTGTCGACGATGGTGAGCCCGCCGCGCGGTCGGTAATAGACGATCTGCTTCCAAGTGCGCGCCACCTGATCGGCGAAGATCAACACCAGGTCGTCGGCGGCCGCGTGCATCAAGGCCGCCTCGGTCGCCCGTTGCTCGTCCGCGATGACCTCGATCGCCGACTCCGGGACTCCCGCCGCGCGCAGGGTGCTCATGAGAAGACGCGGGATCTCCTCATCGCTTCGCCCACGCGGCGAGTCGTCGCGCCGGCAGATGTAGCGATCGAACTTCCCCGCCGCGATCCGCGCGATCTCCTTCACATCCTCGTCGCGACGATCGCCGGGGGCGGCCAGCACGATGATCCGCTTCCCCTTCACCTCGAGTCGCTCGACCAACTGCACCATCGCCGCGACCGCCGCCGGGTTGTGGCCGTAATCCAAGATCACCTTGAAGGGATGCTCGTCGTAGACGTTCATCCGTCCGGGTGCCTGAAAGAAGGTGGTGTCGAAGGTGCGAAGCCCGTGGCGGATGTCCTCGAGCTTCTGCCCCATGGCGTAGGCCATGGCCGCGGCGAACATCGCGTTTTGCACGTTGAAGAGCGCCTTCCCCTCGAGCGTCGCCGGAACGAGATGGGTCCAGAGGAGCGGGATGTGTGCGCCCTTGTCGTAGAGGGTGATCATGTGGCCGTTGATCCCCTCCTCCAGCACCACCGCGCGGCCGCCGGCGCGAATGTGCTCCCGCACCAGCGGGTGCTGCGAGTTCATGGTGGCGTAGCAGACATGCCGCGCTTGCGCGTAATCGGCCATCTTGAGGCAGAGGGGATCGTCGGCGTTCAACACCACCGTGTCGCGCGCCACCTCGATCGGGATGCGCTTCACCTCGGCCAGCTGCTCCAGCGTGTCGATACCCTTCAGTCCAAGGTGGTCGGCCGACACGTTCAGGCAGGCGCTGACCGTCGAGTAGCGATAGCCCATACCGCTTCGGAGGAGGCCGCCGCGCGCGGTCTCGAGCACCGCCACGTCGACCTGCGGATCGCGCAGCACCATTCGCGCCGCAATCGGACCGGTCATGTCTCCCTTCACCGAGAGCTGCCCGTCGATGTAGACGCCGTCGGTGCTGCAGAGCCCGACATGGTGACCGTTCAGCTTGAAGATGTGCGCGAGCATGCGGGCGGTGGTGGTCTTGCCGTTGGTGCCCGTGATCGCCGCGATCGGAATGCGGCTGGGTGTTCCCGCGGGGAAGAGCATGTCCATCACCGGACCGGCCACGTCGCGCGGCTGCCCCTCGCTCGGCGCCACGTGCATGCGGAAGCCGGGCGCCGCGTTCAACTCGCAGATCGCGCCGCCCCCCTCCTTGTACGAGATCGAGATGTCCTCGCAGAGGAAGTCGACGCCGGCCACGTCCAATCCGATCGCGAGCACCGCGCGGACCGCCATCTCGCGGTTGTCCGGATGTACCAGGTCGGTGACATCCACCGCCGTGCCGCCGGTCGAGATGTTCCCGGTCGAGCGGAGGTAGACCATCTCCCCTTCGCGCGGCACAGAGTCGCGGGTCAGTCCCTTGTTCGCGAGCAGTCGCTCCGCCTGGTGATCGAACTCGATCCGGGTCAGAACCTTCTCGTGCCCGATGCCGCGCCGCGGGTCCTCGTTGGTCAACTGCACCAACTGCTCGATCGTGTGCGTGCCGTCGCCCAGAACGTGGCCTGGAACGCGTTTGGCCACCGCGATCAGCTCGCCGTTCACCACCAGCATGCGGTGATCCCAGCCGTGGACGTAACTCTCCACGATCACGCCGCGGCTGTGCTGCCGCGCCTGCTCGAACGCGACCTTGATCTGCTCGCTGTCGGTCAGGTTGAGCGAGACGCCGCGCCCGTGATTCGCGTCGAGCGGCTTGATCACGACGGGGTACCCGATGCGCCGCGCCTCGCGGATCGCTTCGTCCTCGCTATAGACCATCCGCTGCTTCGGCACCGGCAAGCCCAGGTCGTTCAGGATGCGGTTGGTCTCCTCCTTGTCGGAGGCG
>JAXLXQ010000085.1:0-7133 GCA_046327845.1 Candidatus Eiseniibacteriota bacterium
CGCGGCCTCGTAGGGACTCCGGTGTCCCGGTGCGTGCACCCCGTGCAGGTACCCCGCGTCGACCACCACCCACGGCTCGTTCAGCGTGGTCCAGATCGATACGCGATCTCCCAGCGCGCGGAACATCTGCGTCGCGTAGTCGGCAAACCAAGCGGCGCTGTCGGGGTGAAGCCAACCGCCCAGCTCGTCGAGCGCCGCTGGATAGTCCCAGTGAAAGAGCGTCGGGACCGGAGTGATCCCGCGAGTGAGGAGCGCATCGACCAGCCGAGAATAGAAGTCGAGCCCGTGCGTGTTGACCTGGCCGCGTCCCGTCGGCAACACGCGACTCCAAGAGATCGAGAAGCGGTACGCCTTGAGGCCGACGCGCGACATCAACGCGACGTCCGATTCCATGCGACGGTAGTGATCGGCCGCGATGTCGCCGGTTTCACCGTTCGTGGTCATCCCCGGCGTGTGCGAGAAGCGATGCCAGTTGCTCGCGCCCGCGCCGTCAGCGAGCGGCGAGCCCTCGATCTGGTACGCGGAGGTGGCGGCGCCCCAGAGAAAGTCCTCAGGAAAAAGCGTGGGATCTACCGCACTCACGGCCGAATCCTCGTGCCCAGGTTGACCACGACCTGGTGCTCGCGTCCGTCGTGCACCAAGTTGACCATTGCACCGCGCGCATCGACTGGGGCGACTTGATCATCGACGGTCGCGGACAAGACCTCCGCCCCGCTCGAATCGGGGTTTCTAACCTCGATGCGATAGCAGGTGTCTTCCCCCGGCAGCCGATAGCTGATGTGAAAGCGCTTCCACGCCAGCGGCACGCATGGCTTGAGGCGGAGCCAGGTGCCTTCACCCATGGTGAGGCCCAAGATCGTTTCGATGGCGATGCGGTACATCCATCCGGCCGAGCCGGTATACCACGTCCAGCCACCGCGGCCGACGTGCGGCGATGCTCCGTAGACATCGGCTGCGATCACGTACGGCTCGACCTGATAGCGGGCCACCGCTTCCGGGGTCCGCGAGTGGTGCATCGGGCCGATCATCTCGAGAAGACGCGCCGCTTGCTCGTGACGTCCCAATTCGCCCAGCGCCTTGATCACCCAGAGGGCGCCATGGGTGTACTGCCCACCGTTCTCTCGAACTCCCGCCACGTAGCCCTTGATGTACCCCGGGTCTTCCGCGGTGTGCTCGAAGGGTGGAGTAAGCAAGCGAATCAGCCCTTCGCGCTCGGAGACGAGATGCTCCTCGGCCGAGGCCATCGCTTGGCGCGCGCGCTCCGGGTCGGCCGCGCCGGAAAGCCGCGGCCCAAGCCTGAGCCAGCGCGTCGATCTTGCACTCATCGCTATCGCGTGAACCGAGCAGTGCGCCCGAGTCACGCGAGATAGCCGCGCCGATACCATGCGCCGTCCCAGGCGTGGGCTTCGATCGACTGCCGGGCTCGGAGCGCACCCTGTCATAGCGCTCCGCTCGCTCGTCGTCGTTCCGCGATCGAGCCAGCGGCAGGAAGTCCCCCAGGATCTTGTAGGGAAAGAAGGCCGATCAAACGCTCTCGCCTCGGCCTTCGCGACCAGCCCGATTCATGCCGTCGTTCCAATCGCCGGTGCCGAAGAGGAGCAGGCCGTGCGCTCCGCGCGTGGGGAGCGATCGAGCGCGCGGCAGCAGTGCTCGTAGAAGGTCGCCTGGGTGCCTGGTGGCGGTCGGCGTCAGGAATCGTTCGTCCTCGCCTTCGTCGAGCCGCGCCGCTGTGGAGATGGGGCCGTCTCGCCGAGCACGGCACGATCGCCGGTCGCCTGCACGTAGTACGCGGTGAGGTAGGGAAGCCAGGAAGGAGATCATCCGCGAAGCGCGTGCGAATGCCCTTGGAGAGGGGCAGGTGCCACCAGTGCAGTACGTCGCCCTCGACGAACTGGTGTGATGCGTGCAGCAGCAGCTGCTCGCGGGTTAGGCGCGGATCAAGCAGTAAGAGCGGGCCGCATCTTGCGGTTGATCGCGAAATCCAAAGGCTCCACCCGACTGATACAGGGCCGTGCGCGCCCACAGCCGACAGCTCAGCACCTGGTACGGCAGCCAGGCATTCACCATCGTGTCGAGGTCGCGGGAGGTGTCGATCCGAAGCCGCGACAGAACGCGATCCTGCTCCCGCGTTTCCGCGAGAGCACGATCCACCTCTCCCGCGCGGGTCAATCGTTGCAGGAGAGCAATCGCCGCGTCGCTTTCAATCGCCTCGCCGAGGAGCCAGTCGAGAGTCGCGGTTTCACCGGGGCCGATCTCGAGCAAGACAATCTGCGCGAAGCACGGATCTAACCCTTCGCCGTCACGGCCCGTGAGCGTGCTGCGTCGCAGCAGCGCGGCAGGAGCCTCGAGGCCGCCGCACTCTCCCAGAAACTCGGAGCGATCGGTCGTGGCTTCCGGCGCGCCGACCGACGACGCGGAACGGAGCGCGGCAAAGGCAACGCCGTCTGAGAACTCAAGCGCGCGCGGATTCCAGGCAAGCAGGTCGGAAGCCGCACCGACGACCTCGGTGACGATCGGCGATTGATTCTCGGGCAGGACGCCAAGCACGAGCCGCGCGTAGGCCGCCGCGCGAATCCTCCGGGTGCGACGAGAACGATTGCGCAGGGTGAGGCGAAGAACGCGCACCGGCTCGTTTGGAGGAACGAAGCAGGTGGTTTCTTGCTCGAGCTCCATGCTGACGTGATGGAACCGCGTGAATCCGATGCCGTGGCGCACCTCGTAGTCCCGGCCGTTCGGCAGCGGCGCCGGCAGGGGAGACCAGAGGTCACCCGAGTCTTCATCGCGCAGGTAGATCGCGTCGTTCGGCGGATCGACGAGAGGATCGTTGGTCCACGGCGTGATGCGATGCTCTCGGCTGTTGCGTGACCACACGCAGCCGGCGCCTACCTCGCTGATCAGGCAGCCGAAGGAATCGTTGGCGATCACGTTGCACCAGGGGCGCGGCGGCAGAGTCGGTACGCCGTCCGAGCCGATCGGGAGTCGCAGGACGTACTCGTCGCCACGCGCGCTGAATCCGCCGATGCCGTTCCATTCGACCAGCGGCTCCGTGCTGAAGGAGCTGGGGTCCGCCGGATTCGATCGTGCAGCGATCAGCGCGGGCCTCGGCTGCGCGTGGCGCATGACGGGCGTGCGCGGCGCTTCGATCGACGCGCCCAACGCCGCCTCGAGTTGACGAAGTACGGAATCTCGATCGATGCCCGCGGCAGCGGCGAAGGAGATCTCCTTCGTCTCGCCCGGCGCGAGAACGACCAACACGCGTAGCGCCAGTGCCGGATCCAGCACGTTGCCGAGCGTGCCCTCGAGCGGATCGCTTCGCCGCATCAATGCGCGACGGAGCGTTCTGCCGCGTCCGAGCAGCCGCCCGCGGTCGGTCTCGAAGCCGCGGATCTCGCCTCCGGTCTGCCCGAGAGCGAGCCAAGGATGCCGCTCGTCGTTTCCACGAGGACGGCGTCGCGCCAGGAGGTGACCGCTCTCGGCGTCGCGCTCGGTCTGCACGAAGAGCTTCGAGAAGGCAGGGTGGGCTTCGTGCGCGGCAGGTTGATTGAGGGCGACCTCGAGGTAGGCGGTCAACTCGATCTTCCGGCGGCGCGCGCCGAGATTACGCAGCAGAACACGACGCAACTCGCCGTCCACGCCGAGGGGCGCCGCCACCAACAGTGTGACGTCGAGCTCGACCGCGTGCTGTACAAACATGACGCACTGTTCGCTCGAAGCGGACGAGAGATCGGCGCTCTCTTCGAGTAGATCGCCGCGCGCGATGAACCGCGCGAGCGGATCCTCGATATCACGAGCCAGAAGAGTGAAGCCATCGCTCGGGGCCAATACATCGCCGAGAGGCGGGGTCAGTGCGATGCCCTGCCAAGTCGAGTCGCTGGCGCCGCTCGGCGCAAGGCGAACTGTATAAGCGCCCCTGCCGAGAATGATCGGCTCGCTTCTCGGCATGGGGTTGACTCCGCTGCGCGCGGTCGACGGTTGCATCGTGGGAATGTGCCTCGAACTGTGATCCCTGTCAGCGTGTGTCGACGTCGACGCCGGGGACCAGTTCGGGAGGCGATCGACGGGGAACAGGGGGTCTTGGTGGACCCTGGTCCGCGAGAAAATAGCTCAGCTCCCGGGCGGAGCAAACGCCTCGTTCGGGCGTCGCCGGGGGGCACCGGAAGGGCTGGCCGGCGGCTCCGCACCGTAGGCGGATGCGGGTCCATCGGTTATCTCGCCACCCGGGAGCGCGGGCCGGGGGAGCTTCTCCCGGCCCGCCCGGACAGAAATCCCTCAGCGGGCCGGTCGCCCCTTGACACCTCCCCAACCGGCATGTAACCGTTTACACGCGTCGATTCGGCACCCCCGAGTCGGTCTCGGGGTCGGCCTCGAGCCGGGCAGGAGCAGGGGGGCGGATCGGCATCCCCTGGAGTCGACCGTGGCGACCATCCGTGACGTAGCACGAGTGGCCGGCGTCTCCATCGCGACGGTTTCTCGCGTGTACAACGAAAGCACGCGGGTGAGCGAGGAGACCCGGAAGAAGGTCCGCACCGTAGCGGCCAAGATGGACTATTGGCCGAACGGCGCGGCCCGCTCCCTCACCACCAGCCGCACCCACTCCTTGGGCGTCCTCCTGCCCGACCTCTACGGCGAGTTCTTCAGCGAAGTCATCCGCGGAATCGATCAGGCCGCGCGACGCGAGAAGTACCAAATCCTGGTCTCGAGCTCCCACGCCGACGATGAGGCGTTGATCGCGGCGGCGCGATCGATGCACGGCCGGATCGATGGGCTGATCGCGATGGCGCCCGACGCCGCCTCGACCGCCGCGATCAAGCAAATCGCGAAGAGCTTCCCGGTCGTGCTACTCAATCCGCGCGTCGAGGTCGAGGGATGCGGCGCGATCTCGATCGCGAACTACGACGGATCCCACTCGATGGTGCGTCATCTCCTCTCCCTTGGTCACCGGCGGATCGCGATGCTGAGCGGCCCCGCGGGCAACGTCGATTCGGAGGAGCGAGTGCGGGGCTACCGCGCAGCGCTGCGCGAGGCCGGGATTCCGCTCGACAAGCGGCTCGAGCTGACTGGCGACTTCACGGAATCGTCCGGTTACGCACGCGCGAGCGACATCATGGCGCTCAAGCCCAGGCCGACCGCGATCTTCGCGGCCAACGACAACATGGCGATCGGCCTCTTGAGCGCGCTGCGCGAAGCCTCGCTGCGTGTGCCCGAGGACATCGCGGTGACCGGTTTCGACAACATCGCCATCTCGCGCTATGTCACGCCGGCGCTCACGACCGTGAACGTGGACGCCTACGAGTTGGGCGATCGCGCGGTGATGCAGTGGTTGGGGCGCCTGGGCGCGAACGCCCGGGAGCCGGTGAAGCACGAGATTCTGGCCGCCACCTTGGTCGTCCGCCGGTCGTGCGGATCGACCCTGCCGCATTCGGTCGGCGGCGAACCGAACAGAGTACGTCGGGCCGCGTCGGCCCAATCCGTGCAGGCAGTGGGCGGGAAGCGCCGGAGTCGAAAGCAACCCGGCTGAGCCCGCGAGTCTGGTTCGCGAGACGAGAGCAACGATCGAACGAGAGAGAACAGCAATCAGGAGGCACGAACCATGAAGAGAGGACTCATCACCACCCTGGCCGCCGGCGTGGCTCTCGGCGCGGCGTTCCCCGCCTTTGCCCAGGCGCCGCGGGCAGACGTGATCTGGGCGCGTACCACCACGCAGACGATCACGCTCGACGGCAACCTGAACGAGGCGGCGTGGGCGGCGGCTGAGCAGTTCACCGTGCAGTACGCGGTCGACGCCGGCGTGCCCGGAAGCGGCTGGAAGTCGGAAGGCGGCATCGCCAATCCGACCGACCCGACCAACGCCACCTTCAAGTTCCTGGTCAAGGACAACCAGCTTTACATGGGCGTGGTCTGTCGGGACAAGTCGATCGGCGGCTCCAAGGATTTCAATCGATTCGATGGACTGCTGATGGCGATCAAGGATCACGCCGATGCCGGCGCGCCGAAGCCGCCGTCGGAGTACTTCTACTCTTGGTGGTATCCGGGTACCACCGATCCGCAACCAGTCGGGCAGGGACCGAGCTTCCGTGGGCGTTGGGCAACCAACTCGCCCGATCCGCGCACCCCGGAGATGATCGCCGCCTGGGATGCGGTCACGGTGGTGCACGGCAGTTCGAACACCGACACCGGAACCGACACCGACTACACGATCGAGATGCGCTTCAACTTGGCGCCGATGGGTTACCACGTCGATCGCGAGGAAGGGGACGTGGTCGAGTGGAACTGCTCGATCTACGACAACGACTACTTCTGGCCGCTCGACGTGCCGAAGTTCTGCTCGAACCGCGTTTGGATCCAGAGCCCGTGGGGAAACACCGCCTGGTTCAACGAGGTGAAGATCCACGCGAATCCCTCGGTCACGACGTCGTCCGGACCGCTGCCGGTGGTTGGGCCAGAGTTGTCGATCGCCAACGGCGCCGCGTTCGCCGCGCCGACCATCGACGGCAACCTGACCGAGTCGGTCTGGCAGACGCTGACCGGCTTCGACATCCGTTACAACGACGCGAACCTGCGGAAGGAATATCCCGCGGTCGGTCCGTATCGCGCCGGGCAATTCCAGGCGACGGTGAACGGCGGTGAGGCTCCGGTCGTCGACCCCGCCGACGCCAAGGTGAAGATGTTCTTCAAGGGCAACAAGCTCTACATGGGGTTCGACTTCAAAGACCAGGTGGTCCAGTACCACGCCAACTTCGACCGCTATGACGGCGCGCTCGTCTTGATCAACGAGAAGACGCTGCGCGGCGCGGATAACCAGATCCAAGGCCGTCGTCTCGGCTTCCAGGTCGGGCCGACCGGCGCGGCGATCGACCACGACTACCTCTCGACCTTGATCGGCTCGGGCGGTGCGTCGGTTGCGATCCACTTGAAGAGCGGCACCACGGTCGACACCCTCGGCCTCAGCCCCGACACCGGCTACACCGCGGAGCTGATGGTCGATCTGACGCAGCTCGGCTATCCGAACGGGCTGGGTGACGGGACGATCTGGCTGGGCGTCTGCCTGCAGGATGGGGACTCCTTCATCCCGTTCACCGACAGCTATGGGACGCGCACCTGGTGGTTCCGCCAGTACGAGGGCGAGTGCTGCC
>JAXLXQ010000086.1:0-7080 GCA_046327845.1 Candidatus Eiseniibacteriota bacterium
GCGCCGCGCTGGAGGTCAACGGCTTCCGCGTGTGTACCAAGACGCGACCTCAGGAAGCGCTGGCGATCCTCGAGGACACTCGGTTCGACGCGATCCTCCTCGACCTGGTGATGGAGGAGATGTGCGGCGAGGAGGTGCTCGAGCGCGTGCTCGACCAGGATCCGGATGCGGTCGTGATCCTGATGTCGGGAGACCCGCACGATCACGCGCGGAGCCCCGGCCGGGGTGCGTTCGACTTCCTCGCCAAGCCGCTCAACTTCCCGGTGGTCTGCCGTGCGATCGAGCGCGCGATCGCCAAGGCGCAGCTCAGGGGCGAGAACTCCCAGCTGCATCAGTTCATCCACGGCCTGGCCAACGCGATCGAGGCGAAGGATCCCTTCACCCGCGGCCACAGCGATCGCGTCGTGGAGGTGACCGGGCGCGTGGCCGCCGCGCTCGGGCTGAGCGAAGAGGACCGCCGCATCCTCAGGCTGGCGTCCATCCTGCATGACGTCGGCAAGATCGGCGTCCCCGACGCGATCCTCCGCAAGCCCGGGCCGCTGACGCCCGAGGAGTGGGCGCTGGTCAGGCAGCATCCGCAGATCGGCAACTCGATCCTCCAGCCCATTCCCAACCTCGACGAGGTCCGGCAGTGCGTGCTGGAGCATCACGAGAAGTGGGACGGAACGGGCTATCCGCGAGGGCTCCGCGGGCGGGAGGTGAGCATCCGTGGCCGGATCCTGATCCTCGCCGAGGTCTTCGATGCGCTCGCGCACCATCGTTCCTACAAGCCCGCGTGGCCGCGCCAGCAGGTGATCGACTTCCTCGAGAGTCAGTCGGGGCGCCACTTCGATCCCGAGATCACGCCCGTCTTCGTCGATTTGATCCGTCGCGATTGGGAGAGCTTGCGCGGCCGGCCGGCTCCGGAAACGACCAGCGGTGCGATCGCGGGCTGAGCCGTAGAAAAATCGGCGGCTCGACTCCAAGATGCTTGCTGGCCTTGACTTCGATCCGGCTGTGGTTACCATCGCCACACCCGAATCTACAGACTCCCTCGTACCAACGACACGTCTGGCCAGCGGAGTGACAATGACGTTCGCGACTGCTCTCCTCGTCCTCGTCTGCGCGCCCGTCCGCGCGGCGGATCCCCCGACCCCGACCAGAGGCTCCCAGATCGTGATTCGCTCGTCCATCGGCGGCGATCTCAAGGGCGACGAGAACCTGCCCGGCATGGCGGGACCCCTGCCGAAGACGCGGCCGACCCTCGGCATCCCGAAGGACGAAACGCGCGAGTGGATGGAGAAGTACCCGGCGGATGAGCCGCGCAAGCTGATCGCGGGCAGCTCACCCGAGTTTCAGCCGCCGGAGATCGAGCCCTACCTGATTGACCTCTACGAGGTCACGAATCTCCAGTACCGCACGTTCCTGCAGGCGACCAACCGGCAGCCTTCGGCGAAGCTGATCGAGTACCACTGGCCGAACGGCGAGATCCCGAAGGGGCAGGAGAATCATCCGGTCGCCGCCGTGAACCTCCTCGAGGCGAAGGCGTGCGCGCGATGGATGGGCAAGCGCATCCCGACCGAAGCCGAGTGGGAGGCGGCGGCGCGGGGTCCGGATCCCGAGGGCAAGGCCAATCGCTTCAGCTGGGGCAAGACCTGGGATCACACCAAGTGCGCCAACCAGCGCACGACACGCGGCGGACAGACGGCGGCCGTGGGGTCGTTCCCGGATGACAAGAGCCCGCTCGGCGTGTTCGACATGATGGGCAACGTCAGCGAGTGGACGAGCAGCGTCTACACGGGCTACCCGGGGTTCAAGCCGCCCGAGGTCGTCGATCCGGTCTCGAAGAAGCAGATCACCGTGCGGCCGGGTTTCGGCTCCCTGATGTACGTGGTGAAGGGCGGCAACTGCGTGGCGGACCAGCTGCTCTGCAACGTCTGGTCGCGCAACTCGCTCGGCCTCTCGAACCGACTGGAGATGGTCGGGTTCCGCTGCGCGAAGAGCCGGCTGCCCGGCGTCGATGCGCTCGAGTGGGCGATCGAGGATCTGCCGCTCGCGTCCGAAGTCACCAAGAACCCGATGAACCTGAAGGACGTGTGCGCACAGGAGATCCTGCAGCTCGATCCGGCGCAGAACTACCTGATCACGAGCTACAAGACGCTCGCGCTCGGGCACATGGACACGCTGCGCGGACCGTGGATCAAGCTCCTGACCGACGGCATCGAGAATCCGATCCCGGTCGCCGTGCTCACGACCACCGAGAAGCTCGAGTACCCGAAGCTGTCGGCGGGCTCGTACGCGATCCTCTTCAAGCCGGCGGGCACGCCGAAGAAGAAAGACGTGGCCAAGGCCGAGGAGAAGAAGCCCGAGAATCACGCCGGCAAGGAAAAGCCCAGGGACGAGGCGAAGGCGAAAGAGAAAGAGAAGGACGGCGACAAGGATCCACCCAAGTCGGGCGGCAAGGACTCGCCGAAGGCGGCGCCCAAGGATGCACCGAAGGATCCTGCAGCGGCGAAAGAAGCCGCCAAGGAAGCCGCGCGAGCGAAGCAGGAAGCGGAAGACCAGGCGGCGGCGCAGGCCGAGCTCGATCGGATCCGCGGCGGCGGCGACGTCCAGGAGGACGTGAAGTACCCGCTCGATCACGACGTGTTCCTGTTCAAGGCCCCGAACGGCAAGATCGCCGCCTATGCGGACGTGCCGACCGGCCGACCGAGGAAGCGCACCAAGGCGATCTTCTCTACGGACGCGCTCATGCGAGCGAGGATGCCGAAGGCGATCATGGTGACGAATGGCAAGCCTGCGAACGCGCTCGTCCATCCCTCCGCGGAGGAGGTCGACGTCGCGACGTTCGAGTTCACCGTGGCTTCCCAGAGCCAGAACGCGAACCCCGCGCTTCAAGCTGAAGGTCTACTTCAAGGCCACACCCTGTTCGAGCTGGAATTGCGCACAGCCCGGAGCGCGCAGCGTCGGCTTCAACTCGATGCCGGCAGGACGACGCGCGGCGAGCGCAGCGGCTCTCGAGCAGCGCCATCGTGCTGCCCGGGTGCCAGTTGAGCGACATCGCGCGGGCGCGGCGGACCACCGTGATCGCTCGCGCGCCCCGCGATCAGCCGCGCAGGGTCGAAGCCCGCGTTGCGAGCGACGAGCACGCCCAGCCTGTGGCGGCTCATCGGCTCGGGGCCCCCGAGATGCAGGAGGCCGCTGCACTCCACCAGCTCGGCGATCGCCGCCGCAATCTCGCGCACGCTGGGCTGCGGATCTCGTCGGCGAACAGCGATTCGCCGCGTCGCGCGCGCGGCGAGCACCGCGTCGCTCGCACCGCGATCGCCGGTCGGCGAGGAGCCATAGAGCAGCGAGGCGCAGCACGAGCGCGCGTGGATGCATGCGCTGCACGCGCTCCTCCGGCCTCGCGCTTGCGCGCCCGTAGACGTTGATCGGGCGGGGCCCATCCTCCTCGCGATAGGCGCCGCGGTTGCCGTCGAAGACCTGGACGCTGACCAGGACGAAGCCGCATCCGCTCTGGGGCGGCGAGCTGCGCGAGCCGTTCCGAGGCAAGGACGTCCACGCGCCGCGCCAGCTCGGGATCTTGCTCGCGGTTGCGAGGATCGCCCCGGCATGGATCACCAGGTCCGGTGTGCAAGCAGCGCGCGATCGAGCGCAGCGAGCGCAGCAAGATCGAGCGGTAAGTGGTCATGCCGCCTTCCGGCGATGCTGGCCCCCGCGACGTCCCCAGGATCCTTGAAAAGCCGCGAGCGCGGGAGGGCTCCGCGCCAGGTGGGATCCAAGGAACCGGTCACGCCGGTGATCAGATTCGGGCATCGCCGTTCACGTTCCCGCGCCGGATTTCGTCTCATTGGCAAGCGTGGTCCCGATGTAGCGGGAAGCTGGGTCCGATCGAGCGTCCCAAGGCCCCCGGCTGATTCCCGCTCTTTCAGGGGCAACTTCCGGCGCCAGGATAGAATGGGAAGTCGCCACGCGGCGTGAAATGTCAAGACCTAAGATGAGGCCTTCGCTACGCTGGAATCGGCGGCGGCGCGCGAGGAGCAGATGATGAGCCTGGTGGCTGGCGAAGGTGCGGCATCGAGATCGAGCCGGCCGGCCGTTCGCGCTGATCGCGGGGCCCGCGCGTCATCGAGAGCGAGGCGATCGTGCGCCGCATCGCCAAGAGCCTGAGCGAGCTGACGCGATCGCTGACCTCGCTGCTCATCTTCAAGGCCTCTTCGGCCGGGGCGAACCGCAACTCGCTCAACTCCTTCCGCGGACCGGGAATGAAGGAGGGGTTGCCCATCCTGAAGGGGGTCGGCGAGGAATTCGATCTGCCGCTGGTGACCGACATCCACGAGCCCGGGCAGGCCGAGCCGACGAGTGCGGTCGTGGATCTGGTGCAGATCCCGGCGTTCCTGTGCCGGCAGACCGACCTCGTGGTCGAGGCCGCACGTCACGCCCGCGCGCTCAACATCAAGAAGGGGCAGTTCCTGTCTCCCGAGCAGATGGGTCCGATCGCGGAGAAGGCGCGTGCGTCCGGAGCGCGCGAAATCCTGCTCACCGATCGAGGCGTGACGTTCGGCTACGGCGACCTGGTGGCCGACATGCGCGCCATCCCGCGACTGCAGAAGCTCGGCTTTCCGGTGGTCTTCGACGCCACGCATTCGGTGCAGAAGCCGGGCGGGCTCGGCGACAAGAGCGGCGGGGAAGGGCACCTCGCGCCGACACTCGCGCGTGCCGCCGTCGCCGCAGGCGCGGACGCCGTGTTCATGGAAGTGCACGAGACGCCGGAGAAAGCGCTGTCGGACGGACCGAACATGATCCGGCTCGCGGACCTGCCGGATCTGCTCGCGACCCTGAAGGAGCTGCGCGCTCTGTGCGGCCGATTTGCGCCTTGATGCGACGATGCCGCGGTGTCATGAGCACCGGGAAGAAGTGAGCCTCGCAAGACGATGGATCGCACGCGACAACCCGGCACCGAATCGACCCTTGGCGGCGAGGGGCCGCAGTCGGATTCGATCGCCGATCCGGTGCGCGCCTTCGTCGGCCAGAGCCTGGGCGATTACCGGATCCGCCGCGTCGTGGGCCACGGCTCGATGGGCGTCGTGTTCGAGGCCGAGCAGCAGTCGCTCAAGCGCCGCGTCGCCCTCAAGGTGCTGCCGCCGAGCCTCACGCTCACCGAGAAGGTGATCCAGCGCTTCCTGCGCGAGGCCGAGTCGGTCGCGCGCCTGAGCCACGAGAACATCGTCCCCATCTACGAGATCGGCCACGATCAGGGCGTCTACTTCTACGCGATGCAGTTCATCGAGGGCGAGCCCCTCGATCGCCTGATCCTGCGCGGGCAGCTGTCGTTCGAGGAGAGCGCGCGGCTCGCGCTGCAGGCGGCGCGCGCGATCCACGTCGCGCACCAGCAGGGCATCATTCATCGCGACCTGAAGCCGAGCAACATCCTGGTCGGAGGCGAGCGGCCGGATCGTGATCACCGACTTCGGCCTCGCCCGCCAGGAGAAGTCGGCGACCATCACCGAAGTCGGGCGCACTGGTCGGCACGCCGGTCTACATGAGCCCGGAGCAGGTGCGCGGCGTCGCGCGACGAGATCGACCGGCGCACGGACATCTACTCGCTCGGTGCGACGTTCTACGAGATGCTCGCGGGCGAGCCCGCCTTCTGCGGCAACACCACGCAGGAGATCCCGCAGCGGATCCTCGAGACCGAGCCACGCGCGCCGCGCAGGTGCGTCCGAGCGTCCCGTGGGAGCTCGAGGTCATCACGCTGAAGGCGATGGAGAAGGACGTCGCCCGGCGCTACCAGACCGCGCTGGCGATGGCCGACGACCTGCAGCGCTTCCTCGCCGGCGAGCCGATCCTCGCACGACCGTCCGGGATCTTCTACCGCTCGTGGAAGCGGATGCGCAAGCACCAGACGATCACCTGGCTCGCGTTCGCGGTGATCATGCTCGTCATGGTCGCCATCGGCGCCACGCTGAGCAGCCAGCGCAGCAAGCTCGACACGCAGTACCGCATGGCATTGACCAACGCGATGAGCAGCATCCGCGCCCGCAACTACGAGGCAGCACTCGCGTTCTGCGATGGCGCGGCATTGATGAGGCGGAACGCGCCCGAGGCGGTGGAAGCTCGGGCTCTCGCCCACTACTATCAGGCCGCCACGAAGGAGGCGAGCCCGGCCTCGCGAGACGAGCTGGTACCGCTGTTCAGCAAGGCGTACGAGGAGCTCGCACGAGTCGCCGCGCATGGCACGACCAATGCCGAGATATTCGTCGGCCTCGCCGACTCGCTGGTGCACACGGTCGGCGTCGACAAGCTCACGGAGAGCCTGAAGACCATGGAGCGTGCGCTGCAGATGGCGCCCCAGAGCTACTGGGTCCAGCTGGGTGCGGCGCGCTACTACCGATACCTCCCGCTGGGATTCGATCTCCCGCGCGATCAACGCATCCAGCTCCTCGAACGTGCCTATGATCATGCGAGCCAGGCCGTGAGCATCGACCACAGCGGCGTGGAGGCGCTGTTGCTGCGGGCCGAGATCTGCCTCGAGCGGACCAAGGACGCGGGCGACGAGTCCGTCCGCTACCAGGATATGGCGCGCGGTGACGTGGAGGCCGCCCTGAAGATCGACCACAACAACTATCTCGCCGGCAAGCTGAAGGACCAGCTGAACAGCAAGACGGTCGCCGCGGACTGGCGCGTGAAGCTCGCGGAGCTCGGGCTGCCGATCGTGTCCAACTTCGCCCGCACGCAATGGGAGAACACGAGCACCATCCGGGACTCCGCCGCCAGCACGCTCTCGTCGTTCCTGGGGGATGAGACCTCGGAGCAGAAGCAAAAGCGCCTGAAGGATGCCGAGGAGCATGCCGAGACTGCCGCCAAGCTCTACCAGGCAAACCCGAGCCTCTGGCCGCGCGTCGTCGAGCATTACGCGAAGGCGTTCGATCTCAACCCACAGATGGCAGACTATCCCTGGCGCGGCGCGCAGATTGCTCTGCAGCACGGCGATCTCGAGCATGCGCAGGACCTGATCGGGAAGGCGCGCCGGCTCGCGCCTGGCAACGCGCTGTATGCGAAGACCGATCTCGACGTCGCGAAGGCGCGCGGCGACGA
>JAXLXQ010000087.1:0-6797 GCA_046327845.1 Candidatus Eiseniibacteriota bacterium
TCAGTCGACCATTGGGTGTCCATCGGCGGAGTCGAGACCACGGTGGGAGGTTCAGAACTCGCGGGCAACGACTCCGTGCTCGTGGTCGGCGCATCGATCCCATCGCTCGGCTTGAAGGCACCGGTGGTATTCGACGGAACGCGATGGTCCGGACTGAATGACCGGATCGCCGGGATCAGCGCTCTCGATGTCGGCGGCGGATGCCTCTGGGTCGGCGGACTCTTCGACAACGTGGCCGGGATCCCCAGCAGACACGTCGCACGCTGGGACGAGCCGGCCACCGCCGCGGAGGTTTCGCGCCTCGCCGCCACACGCAACGGCGACACCGTGCGGCTCACCTGGCAAGCGTTGGGCGGCGACGAAGCCGCGCGTCTCTCGCTCGAACGGCAGGAGGGCGCGGGCGCCTGGCACCACATCGGACCGCCGACGTTCCGCGCGCGTGAATCGAACGAATACCTGGACCCAAGCGCGACCGCCGACACTCTGCGCTATCGCATTCGCCAGGTGTACGGCCGCTTCACCGATCCGCTATTCACCGACCCGATCGATGCGATTGCGCGCGGTGCCGCGATCACCAACTACTCGATCGAGCGACGTGAACGCGATGCAGTTCTTTGGTGGGCGCTCCAAGATCCGGAACAACGCGCGCGCGTCGCGGTCCTGCGCTCCGTCGACGGCGCGGCGCCCGTCACACTCGCCCACGACCTCACCGGCACGAGCGGGAGCTACGCGGACTCGACCGCGCCCGGCACTCGCCTCGAGTACTGGCTCGAACTCCGAAGCGGCGCCCAGCCTGCGGTGCGGATCGGCCCGCTCACCCTGACGGCACTTCCGGTGCGCTTCGAGATCGCGCCCAATCCGGCGCGAGGCGATGTGCTCTTCTCAATGCAGACGCCACTCCCCGGGCGCCGCACGATCCGAATCTACGACGCCGCCGGGAGGCTGGTGGCGACCCCGATCGACGCAATCGAGCCGGACGGCCCGCGCGTGCTCTCGTGGAAGCACTCGCTCGCGGCCGGGCTATACTTCGCGCGCGCTTCGATCGGAGGGCGGGAGTTCACGCGGAGGATCGTGATCCTCAACTGATGACCCGGTCGACACGCGGCGTGTCTGATAGAACAGTCGGAGGAAACCATGAACGTGAAGTGCCATCCTTTCCCCTTGCACATCGCCCTCCTCGCCTCCCTTCTCCTCGCACTCACCCGTCCGTGCCGTCGATTGGAGCGCGCCCGAGGGTCGTCGCGACCGGTGTGCCCGCGCTCTCCTCGTCAGCGGGACCGATCGCGTCGTATACGCCGTCATGGTCGCCCTGGTCCGCGCTCGATCAGTGGCACGTGGTCTACGTCCGCGGCGGCGAGGTGTATCACCGCATGCGCGACGCCGGCGGCTGGCACGCCGAGGAGAACCTCAGCCAGAGCGCTGCAGACTCGCGCAATCCGAAGCTGGCCTTTGCCGGCGCGAAGCTCCACGTCGTGTGGGAGGACGATCGCTCCGGGCACAGCGAGATCTGGACCTCGCGTTGGGATGGCGCCGCCTGGAGTGCGCCGGAGTGCCTCACCGCTGACGGCACCGTGTCGGTCTGTCCGACGCTGAGCGCGGCGACCTTCTCCGCGCTGCTGGTCTGGCAGGACGGCACCGATGCGAGCGCTCGGATCCTCGCGCGTCGCTGGACCTCGACCGGTTGGGGCGCGAACGAAGCGGTTTCGAGCAGTCCCGCGCGCGCGGCGCAGCCGTCGGTGTCTGGGGAGATGGCGGTCTGGTCCGACACGAGACACGGGGCGGCCGAGATCTACTTCGCGCGCCGAGGTGCCAACGGAGTGTGGGGCCCGAACAATCGGATCACGAATCTCCCTGGCGCCTGCACGAATCCCGACGTGCACGGCGAGATCACAGGCGGTGACCTCGGCATTCGGGTCTACGCGGTCGTTTTCGAGAGTGAGGCGCTGGGGATTCCGGAGTCGTGGATCGCCTGCATCGAAGAGGACACCGTGTACAGCGTGACGCGACTCTCCGCAGACAACCACGTTGCCTCCCCGCGACCGGCGGTCGCGGGTCACGGCTATCAAGTCGAGGTCGAAAACAGCGCGGGCGTCGTGGGCCGCTGGTACACCACCTGGGCTGAGGGGACGACGAACCAGGTCGCCGATCACCACGCCTGCGAGCAGTCCGCGGGGCCGGCGACTTCGCTGACCACCGTCGGCATGACCGCGAGTGCGATCAGCGCCACGGTCCACGGGGCCTACGCCCAACTGATGAGCCTCTGGGTCGAGAACCATTCGGGAACGCCGACCCTCGTCGCCAGCACGAGCAAGACCGCGGCACGCGTGTCGGTCCAGGTGGAAGCGGCACAGACCCTGAGCTTGAGCCCGGATGGATCGTTGCCGACCATTGTCCGCCTGACGAACGGGTACGACCCGGGGCACGGCGTGCCCGGCATCGCTCGTTTCCTGATGAGCAATGACCTCGCTGGGCACCTCCAGTGGGATCGGGACCAGCCGCTTCCCCCGCTCGATATTGCGATCCCCGAAGACGGCGTCATCGACCTGGCGCTTCAGGGCGGCGGCTGTTGGCCTGCGGGAACCGCAGACATTTCGTGGGAAGGCTGGGGGCTCGTGACGTGGACCGGCGCCCACTCCCCCGACGTGGATGGCGATTGCGCGGTGACCACGAGCGACTACGACTACGTCGAGGCGAGGCTCGGCGGACTCGACTTCTGCGCCGACGTCGACGGATCAGGGCTAGTCGACGCGGCGGACTTGGCGCTCGTGAACGCGAGGCTCGGAACGCAGTGCTCCGGTCTGGTCAGCGTCGACCCGCCGCGCGGCGCGGGTCTCGGCGTGGATGTCGCACCCAATCCGTTCTCCGACGAGACCCGTGTGATGCTGCGCGGCGTCGCGAGCGGCCCCGCCGAGCTTTCCATCTTCGACGCAGCCGGGCGGCGCGTGCGGAGCTTGGGCTCAGGCACCACGCGCGCGGTGTCTGAGCTGGAGCTGGGATGGAACCGACGATCGGCGAGCCGGTGGCGTCGGGGATCTACTTCGCCGCCATTCGAACCGGTTCGGGCGCGGTGCATCGACGCGTGGTCCTGGTCGCGCACTGACGCCGAGATTGCCTGGGGCACGGGCGCATTACCGAGGAGAAGCAAATCCGCGCGGGCTTCGTCGATTACCGGCACCGCGCGGATTGCTTTCAGATCAGCGTGTGCGACGCGTGCGGCTCGTTCCGCGGCCCTAGCGAATCGAGAACTCGACCGGAGCGACGCGGACGCCGTCGATCTGTCCTTCGATTGCGTACACGCCGGACGGCACCAGACGACCCGAGTCATCCCGGCCATCCCACTGCACCGCGCCCGACGTCTCGGACCACCGCCACTCGCGCAGCTTGCGGCCCGCCAAGTCGTGAATCGTAATCACGCCGGGCCCCGCGGTGCGCAGGCCCGCCAGCGAAATGGTCGCTTGCGCGCAGGCCGGGTTCGGAACGATCGCGAAGCGCGGACCGATCGCCGCTCCCGGATCGACCGCGGCCGGTGCGTAGCAGCCGACATCGAAGGCGCCGATCAAGCCGCGGCCGGTCGGAGGGTGCGCAGGCGCACAGGGCGAGGTGGAGCGGATCGCTTCGCCCAGGTCGCCGTCGCAGCACTCGGGGTCGAGCGCGATGTTGCCGCCTGTGCCGGTGGGATCGACCAGACCCACGTAGTTCGCGCCGTCGTTGCTCCACGCATCGTTGCACTCGAATGTCACGGTGCCGGTGAGCGCTTCGGCCATCACGCCGCCCGCGACGTCGCTTGCGTTCTCGGTCATCGGGTTGTTCCTCACCTCGAGGTCGGAGGCTCCGGTCATGTAGATCGACGCGCCGCCCAGGACGGAGCGGTTGCGGTGGAAGGTGTTCGACGGCCAGGGGGGAAAGCCGAGCTGTGACGTTCAGGAGATAGACGCCTGCTCCTGGCCGTGGACGACGTTGTCATCCCAGGACACGGAGTCGCGATTGGCGAAGAAGTGGTTACTCTCGATCGCGACGTGCGTGTTCTCCGCACATAGAGCGCCGCGCCGCTCTGGGCTTGAATTTGTCCCACGAACTCGTTTCCGGCGCTCGACTCTGAGTCGGCGACATCGAGCGCGTAGATGGCCCCGCCCCGACCCGTGGAGTTCCCAGGGCCATCGACTTCGCACGACTCGAATCGATTGCCCCGAATCGTGACTGGCGCGGTCACGCCGTGGAGATACATCGCCCCACCCCAGCTGCTGGAAGCATCGCTATTCCCGTGGCAGCCGAAGAACGTGTTGTTCTCGATGATCCCGCCGCGCGCGACGTACATGGGGCCCGAGGAGAAGGTATTGTCTGTAACTCGGCAACCGCTCCCGCCCAGGGACATACTCCAGTAGCAGTTTTCGAAGCCACTGCCTTCCACACGCGTGTTCGTCCCGGCGTCACCCACGCCGGTCGTGTAGGCAAGCCCGAAAATCTCGCAAGCGTGGATGGAGGTGCCGTCGGCGGTGCTCGCTATGGCAACCGCTCTGCCTCCCTTCGCGACGAGGAACAGGCCCTCCAGACGAACCTGATCACCCCGCACTTCGATGAAGGGGTCTACCCAGGTCAGGTGCCGCAGAACGGCGCCGTTCGGGCTCCTTCCCGTGATCAACAGTGCTTGAGTCGTCACGATTACCGTAGTTGGGATGTCATAGATGCCGTCCGCCATCGAGATGGTGTCACCGGGTGTGGCGACGAGAAGTGCCGCGGGCAGTGTCGGCCGGTCCTCCGGGACGCGTATGACCTCGGCCCGCGCCGCGAGCGGGCCGAGGAGCAGCAGAAGTGGAAGCGCGAGCAGGGAGCGCGCAGTCCGCGCTCCGAGGTGAGCACAGTCGGCACTGGGCCTGGAGAGCCCTTTGCCTGCCTGGTCGCGATGCATGGAATCCTCCCCTGGGCGATCGACCGTGCGGGGCCTTGCGCCCGTCGTGAGTAGGTTGACGATCCGCCGCGGGTGGGGGGATTGGGGGACGCGTCGCGGCACGCCGAGCGTACGCTCCGCTCCACGACTGCTCAACCCAAGATCCCGTCGCCCGCGTTGCATTCGGCCGATCGTCCCGACGCGGGGGAATGGAAACTCTCCGGTTGCAGTCCATCCCCTTAGGACTAGCATCGGCGCGGAGCCGAATTCGCCCTCGCCGCCCCGGCGCATCCACGGGCGCGCTCCACTGGAGGGATTGCCATGACATCGGGCCAAAGGGGTTTTGGAAGCCTCCTCATCTTGGGAGGCGCGGGGTTGGTGGGCGCTCAGGTCGCGAAGAAGGCGGCCGAGCATTTGCGCCCGGAGCGGATCGTGATCGCCTCGCTCTATCGCCGCGAGGTGGAGGAGATGCTGGCCGACTTCGCGGCGCAGTATCCAGAGGTCAAGACCGCGGGCTACTACGGGAACATCTTCCTCCGCGGAAAGCCGATCCCGGTGACCGAAAACGTCCCGCAGGTCTCGCCGCGCGAGCAAAAGGACGACGGCACCACGCGGCGGCTTCTCTTCGAGGACACCTATCGCGACTTCGAGAGCGGCTATCGCGAGTCGCTACTCGCGCGCTTGATCCTGGAGACCAAGCCGGACGCGGTGGTCGACTGCGTCAACACCGCGACCGGCATCAGCTATCAGGATGAAACGCTGGCCAGCGACGTGGTGGCGCGCGGCTTCGCCGAGTTGGTCGGCGGCACCGCCGTCGACGTCGATCGCCTAGGGAGCTTCGGCGTCGACTTGGAGAAGCTGCTCGTCTCGATCGCGATCCCACAGATGATCTTTCACATTCGCGTGCTCGATCGCGCCATGACCGAGGTGCACTCGAGGATCTACCTGAAGGTCGGCACGACCGGCACGGGCGGCATGGGGCTCAACCTCCCCTACACCCACGGCGAGGACAAGCCGAGCCCGACCTTGATGAGCAAGAACGCGGTGGCCTTCGCGCAGACCGGGCTCCTCTTCCTGATGGCGCGCACCGCCGACGGCCCGGTGGTGAAGGAGCTCAAGCCGGCCGCGATGATCGGTTACAAGGACATCGAGTTCGCGGTGGCGCGCGGCGCGCAGTGGCGGCGTCGCGAGGGAGCGCTCAAGTTGGAGGCGGGGCAGCCCTACCTCATCTACGAGTCACAGGAGGAGACGCTTGCCTCCACCTTCGACACCACGCCTGCGCCGGAGCGATTCAAGCTGCGCATGAACGACTACCAGGAGCCGCGCTCGGTGCAGGTCGCCTGCGTCAACACCGGCGAGAACGGCCTCTTCACCAAGGGCGAGTTCGAGGTGATCACCGCGGTCGACCAGATGGAGTTCATCACGCCGGAGGAGATCGCGGAGATCGCGATCCTGGAACTGGGTGGCAGCAACACCGGCCGCGACGTCATCTCGGCGATCGACTCTTCGATCCTTGGGCCGACCTACAAGGCGGGCATGATTCGCCACGTCGCAATCGAGGAGCTGGCGAAGTTGGAGGACGAGACCGGCGTGCCGTCGGTGGCGCTGGGTCAACTCGGCCCGCCGCAGCTGGCGAAGTACCTCTACGAGGCGCACCTCTTCCGTGCGAACTTCGGCACCCTGAGCAAGATCCTGGGCGGGAGCGGGCAGCGCGCGGTGAAGGCGGAGGAACTCTCCGAGATGTTCTTCTTCTACCTTCGCGAGAACGCGCTCCGCGAGACCATCACCGCGATCGGCATTCCGATCCTGCAGCCGGACGGCAAGAAGATCTGGCGCGGGCCGGTGGTCAAGATTCCGTCGTACAACCCGAAGAACCACTCGATCCCGCTCTCGGCCGAGGCGATCGATCGCT
>JAXLXQ010000088.1:0-6172 GCA_046327845.1 Candidatus Eiseniibacteriota bacterium
CGATCTGCACGAAGGGGCCGACTTCCGCCAGCTCCTCGGGCGAGAGTCCCCGACCTTGGTCCTCCACCGACAGGCGATAGGAGTCCACCTCGAGGCGGCCGCGCACGCACACCGGCGTGGCGAGGGGCGAGAACTTGAAGGCGTTCCGCACCAGCTCCCGGATCACCCGGTCGAAGTGGAGCGGGTTGAGCGGCAGCTCCGCTTCCTCGACGTCGACCTCGAGGTCTCCCGGTCGGTTCATCTCGGAATCGAGGCCGACGAGGGCATGCCGAACGCGATCGCGCACCGAGTGGCGCTCGGTGACGAGCACACGCGCTGCCTGCGCGGGGTCGAGCGTCGCAAGGTCGAGTTCCGTGAGCAGGAGGAAGCTCATCACCAGTTCCTCCAGCCGGCGCGCCGAGTTGAAGACACACGCTGCCAGCTCGCGCACATCCTCGGGGCATCCGGTCTCGTCGAACTCCATCAGGAGCTGCGAGCCGGCGAGAATGCCGTTGAGCGGGGTGCGGAGTTCGTGCGGGAGCGACTGCGCGATGGTGGTGCCGAGCTTCCGCACACCGGCTTGAACGCGGGCTTCAGTGGTCTGTTCGCGCCTGAGCCGCGCCTCGAGGGTGCTCAGCACCTCGGCCCGCGTGAACGGCTTGACCAGATAGTCGTCGGCCCCCTGGTTCATGCCGGCCCGAACATCGCGGCGATCCGCCTTGGCCGTGAGAAAGACGAAAGGGGTGGCGGCGAGCTCAGCATCTTGTCGAATCGCCTCGAGCAACCCTCGGCCGTCGAGGTTCGGCATCATGATGTCGCAGAGGACAAGGTCGGGATGCTCGCCCCGTGCCACGCGCAGCCCTTCCAAACCGTCGACTGCCTGCACCACCTGGTAGCCCTCGGCGTCGAGTAGCTCGGCCAGGTTCGCACGCACGGTGGCCTCATCTTCCACGATCAGGATCTTGGGCATGGTTCGGGCAGCTCCTCGATCTCCTAGGCCGCGCGCCTCTGCGGCAGGGCGACGATCACCTCAGTGCCAACCCCGAGCTCGCTCACCACCTCGATCGTGCCGCCGTGCAGCTCGACCGAGCGCTTGACGATGGGCAGTCCGAGCCCAGTGCCCGTGATCGAACCGACGTTGCTCGCTCGGTGAAACTCCTCGAAGAGGCGCGGCTGTTCTTCGCTCGGGACTCCGATTCCCTGATCCCGCACCCGCAATACCACCTGCTCCGAGTCGATCGTGAGCTCGAGCACCACGGTGCCCCCACGAGGGGAGTACTTCACCGCGTTCGAAAGGAGATTGTTCAAGATCTGCCGCAGAAGAGCCTCGTCGAGCTCCGCCTCGATCGGGGCGTCCGCGCCAACCAGCGCGAAGGTGTGCTCCGGCCCCGCCGTAAGCTGGAAGTCCGAGAGGAGCGCGCGACAGATTTCGCCGACGTCGACCCGCTGTGGTTGAAAGGCCATTCGCGCGGCGTCGGTCCGACCGTAGCTCAGGATGGTCTCGAGCAACTCGGTCATGCCGCGCACCGCCTGGCGGATCCGCTCCAGATGGCTCTTCCGTCTCTCCGGAGACCACGCCTCGCCGTAGTGATCGAGCAGCTCGGCCGAGGAGAGGATCGTCGCCAGCGGCGTGCGGAATTCGTGCGAGGTCATCGAGACGAAGCGAGAGCGGAGTTCGCCCAGCTCCCGTTCGCGCGCCAGCGCTCGCAGCGTATCGGCCTCCGCCTTCTTACGGAGGCTCACGTCGCGGAGGGCGGCAGCGAAGGCCATGATGCGGTCCGGCCGCTCCGGGTCGAAGATCGGCGCGATCGTCATGTCCGCGTCGTAGAGCGAGCCGTCGCGCCGTCGATTCACCAGCTCGCCGCGCCAGGTCCTTCCGGAGAGGATGATCGCCCAGAGCTCGGCGGTCCGCTCGCGTGGGGTGTGACCGCTCGCCCACATTGAGGGCTTCTGACCGATCGCCTCGGTGGCGCCGTAGCCGCTGATCGCCTCCATCGCCGAGTTGATGTACTCCATTCGGCCCTCGGGATCGGCAACGATCACCCCTTCGCCGAGTGCGTCGAGGATCGCCTGGATGCGGGCGCGCTCGCGGTGGATCTCCGCCGTTCGCTCCTCGATCCGACGCTCGAGGTTGGCGGCGTGGGACGCGAGGGCGGCGTCGAGCCGAGCGTTTTCGATCGCGGCTGCGGCCTGCGCGGCCAAGAGCTCGAGCAGTCTCTGGTCGTCCTCGTCGAAGCCGAGAGGCCACTCGCCGTGCACCGAGAGGCGGCCGATCAGGAACTCGCCGACGGTCAGGTCCGCGGAGAACGCTCCGCTCGCCGCGGGCGCGAGCGCACCGGTCGCGTCGCGGAGCGCGACGTTCGCGCCACTTCCTCCGACCAGATCGATCGCGGCGCGGCAGACCACCTGGAGCACCGCGTCCACATTGCTCTGGGTCATGATCTCTCGGCCGACTCGAGCCAGCGACTCCAACGACGTGACCTTGGCGTGGAGCGAAGCCTCCAGCCGCTTGCGCTCCGTGATGTCGTGCATGGTCACGAACGCCTGATAGGGTTGCGCCTCGCCGTCGCGGAACTGCGGCTCGGCGCTGACGCTGAGCCAGACCAGCTGATCCAGAGCCGGGTTTCGCACCCCAAGCACGACGTCGCGAACCGGCAGGCCGGCCCTTAGCGCGCGCATCGAGGGATGGGCTGCCGGTGGGATGGGGAGACCATCCTCTCCCACCACCAGCCAGTTCGGGTTCTCCGAGGTCCGCCCCAGCAGCTCCTCCCGAGTCAATCCGAAGATCGATTGCGCCGCGGGATTGGCATCGAGGATCGCGCCGTCGGCCCCTTGGTAGAAGACGCCCTGCGCCATGCCGTCGAACAGCGTGCGGTACTTCTGTTCTCGTTCGCGGAGCGCCTCCTCGGCCACCCGCGCGTCGGTCACATCGCGGAAGTACCAGACCCGGCCAAAGTAGCGACCCCGCGGGTCGAACATCGGCGCCGAGTCGCGCGCGAAGGTCCGCCCATCCGCGAGGGTGACCTCGTCGCGCGTCGCCTCGTGTGTGTTCTGGTAGATCTCCTGGACGCGCCGGATGAAACCGTGCGGATCGGCGAGCTTCTCCAGCACTCCGCCGAGAAGACGCTCGTCGTCGCCGGTCGCGGCCAGCTCCTTCGACAGGCCCCACATCTCGAGGAAGCGACGGTTGTAGGAGGCGACCTGTCCACCTTCCCGAACCACCAGAATGCCGTCGAGCGCCACCTCGTTCTGGGCCGAGAGGACGACGTTGCGCGCGACCAGATCCTCCTCGACCTTCATGCGGGCGGTGATGTCGGTCGAGACCAGCGCCATCTTCCAATCGGCGAATTCGAGCGGCACGGCGCTCTGGCTGTACCAGGTCAGGGTGCCGTCGTTCCCCTCGATCCCGACTACCTGATCGTGCACCGCGCAGCCGGTTTCATGGGCCATGGCGACCGGTAGCTGCCCGGGCTCAAGCGGCGTTCGGTCGGTCGAGACGTAGCGAGGCGGACGGAAGCCGCCGATGCGCAGGAGTTCGCTGCTGGCACCGAGCATGCGACGCATGCCGCCGTTGGCGTACACGATGCGGTCGGCGTCGTCGAGCAGGGCAACGCCCGTCGGCAGGAGTTCGAACACCGTGCGAAGCTTCGCCTCGCTCTCCCGCTGGGCCGCCTCCGCACGCTTGCGCTCGGAGATGTCGAGCGAGAGTAGGAAGAGCCCCTCGGCCGACGGCTGGATGCTGAGCTGGAACCAGCCGCGGGTGCCGTCAGGGTAGACGAACTCGTTCTCGAGTTGCGCGGAGACCCGCTGCTGCATGCACCGTTCGAGCGTGGCCCACAGCTCCGTCTTGTCGATGCCGGGATACGCCTCGGTCATCTTCCGGCCGAGGAGTGCCTCACGGGTGGAGCGCCCCTGCCGGGCGACCGCCTCGTTGACGTAGCGGTAGCGCCAATCGAAGCCGATGATCTGGCACCCTTCCATCATCGAGTCGAGGGTGCCGCGGGCTCGTTCTTCGCTGGCGCGAAGCGCGGCCTCGATCCGCTTTTGTTGGGTCACGTCGCGGGCCACCACCACCGAGCCGACGATCTCCCCACTCGCGTCGCGGATCGGGGCGAAGCTGTAGCTTCCGGTCCACCGCTCTCCCGTGTCCCTGCGCCGAATGCCGTATTCGGCGCCAACCACGGTCTCACCCCGCAGCGCGCGCGGCACTGCCCACTGTTCGAGCGGCGCCAAGCTCCCATCGGTCAGAAAGACGTCGAGCAGGTCGGGGTACTCCGCCAGCGTCTCGAGGCACTGGTCCTTCGAGCCGAAGCGGTGAAAGCTGGCGAAGGCGTCGTTGAGCTCGACGAAGCGACCATGCACGTCTGAGATGAAAACGGCGTCGGTCATGCTGTCGAGTGCGGCGCGCAGCTTGGCCTGGTTCTCCCGCAGGGCCGCATCGGTCCGCTTTCGATCGGTGATGTCCTGGGCGAAGCCGTGCCAGAGAACGCCGCCATCCGCCTCTGCGCGCGGCACCGCGATTACCTCGATCCAACGCTCCCCCTTCACATCGTGGCGGAAGCGAAAGTCGAAGCGCAGCACCTCGAGCGAGCGTGAGGATGCTTCGATCTCGGCGAGCACCCTCGAGAGGTCCTCGGGATGGCATCGTTCGAGGACCGGGGTGAAGTCGTTGCGCACCGCCTCGGGTGAGAGCCCGTAGATGTCCTCGATCTGCGACGTGACGTAGGGCATCGACATGCGCCCATCGGGCGAGCGCTGGACCGAAGAGATCATGCCCGGAACCGTCGCCGCCACCTGCGCCAGCTGGTCCTGCAGCCGGATCCGTTCGAGCAGCTCCTCCTCGGCCCGACGGCTGGCCGTGATGTCGCGGCAGTAGGCAAGGAAGCGCGACGGGCTGAGCGGGATCGAGCGCACCGAGATCCACACCTCCGAGCCGTCGGCGCGATTGACCCGCAACTCTCCCTCGTAGGGCCGTCCGGAGCGCAGTCGGGCCATGGCGTGGATGGCGGCAGAACGATCCACCGCGGCCACGATGTCTCCCACGCCGCGACCGTGCAGCTGCTCCGCGTCGCAGCCGAGCAGGGCGCGCGCGGAGGGGTTGGAGTCAACCACTACGCCCGCTCCGTCGGTCACGAAGATCGAGGTGATGCTGTTCTCCACGTAGCAGCGGAAGCGCGCCTCGCTCTCGGCCAGCGCCCGCTCCGCCAAACGACGTTCGGTCACGTCCTGCGCGAAGGCCAGGAGCGTGTTGTTCTCCAGTCCGACCGCGTGGATGTCGATCCAAAGTTCGCGCCCGTCGCGAGTAATCGCCCGCATCTCCGCATCGAAGTAGCCCACCTCGACCAGCCGCCGGTACTCGCGGGCGAAGAACTCCGGCGTCACCTCGGGCATGATCTCGGAGACGCACATCGTGCGCATGGTCTCGAGGTCGTAGCCAACCAGCTCCCGGCCGGCCGGGTTTACGTCTTGGTAGCGGCCGGTGGCGTCGAGCACGAAGACGCCGATGGGCGATCGTTCCACGTAGGTGCGGTAACGGGAGTCGGCGACCGTTGCGCTCGAGCTCCTCGCGCGGGCCAGCTCCACCGCGTGACGGAGCGCGCGAAGGAGAGCCTCGGCGCCGGCGCGGTCGCGCCCGACCAGTTCACTCGCATCTAGATCACGGGCCCGCTCGCGCGCCGCGGCGTTTTCGGACGCACACAAGTAGACGCGCGGCAAGGGCAGGTCGACGGCGCGCAGTGCGAGGGCCCAAGAGGAATCCGCGTCGAGCGAGAGCACGGCGACGTCGTAGGTCGGCCACTCGTGACCGGCGGCAAGGGCCGAGGGATCGTCGACGCCTCGGTACTCGACCGCGGCGTCAGCATCGGATCCGAGCTGCGTCTCGCACCAGGCGCGTTCTTCGGTGGAAAGCCCAAGCATCAGCGCTCGGATCGAGTCGCGCAGCATCCCCGATCAACCCCCTGCGAAGTCGCTCCGCTCCAGCTCTCGTATTCGTTCGCGGGCTGCACCGTTGGCTCGAGATCTGGATGCGGGTCGCGGTACTCGGGAGGTATCGACCGCCCCGCGCGCGACGCTGAGAAAAAGCAGGCCGCCGAGGGCTAGCTCAGCTCGAGCATCCGCGTGATCGCGCGGAGGGCGCCGGCGTGTAACGCCCGCGCGACTGGCACCACGGGGGCACGATCCCGGAGGCAGAGGG
>JAXLXQ010000089.1:0-5158 GCA_046327845.1 Candidatus Eiseniibacteriota bacterium
GTGTACTTCGCTCGACTCGAGGCGGAATCCGGCGTCAAGACCGCACGCGTGCTTCGCGTCCGCTGAGTTCGACCGGCCAACCAGGACGACCATTCGGGTCAACTCGAGATCAGGGCTGTCCCTCTGCGGGCACCATCCTCCCGTGGGGCGGGCCCACGGGCTCACGCAGCGCGTGAGCCGTTCCCACCAAACGCAGCTCCCCGAGCAGCTTTCGTCCGCGATGCCGCGTGCGGCGCACCTTGGCACGAGCCGTGCTACTCGCCCCCTGGGGCAAGAGGAGCATTCCGCGAGGTTGCTCGAAACGGTTCGAGCCGGGGCGGCGGAAGGAAAGGAGACTCGTACCCATGCACACGACCATCTCGCGCCGCGCGGTGCTTTGTTCAGCGCTCGTCGCCGCGCTTGCGACCTTTGGAGGCTGCAGTCGAGATACGACCGGACCGGAACCTCCGTCGAGCCCCGGGGCCTACGATCTCAACGCGGCGAACGGCGGGTTCACGACCTCGGATGAAGCCCCCGCCTTCGGCGACCAGGACCTCGCGGCCCTCGGACAGGAAGAAGCCGAGGTCAGCGATCCCCTGAGTGACCAGCTCGCGGCGGGCGGCATTGGGCGCACCGGATACGCGGTTACCCTGCTTTGGGGACGATTCGATCGAAATCCCAAGGGCGATCTGGGTGACGACGAGGGACCCAATCCGATCGATTGGTCGGGCGGCATGCAGCTCACCGACGGATCGATCCTGGTGCGTCGCACCATCGCCTTCGAACATGCCGACTACCTGCTCCCGCGACGGGACCAGGTGAGCGTCGAGTGGGTCAGCCACACCGGAAAGCGCTTCGACGGGCTGCGGGTGATGGTCGTGCCCTCGGAGACCAATGGAGGCGCGAACGACAGCCTGACGATCGAGACCCCGCTCTTCGTTCACTCCTTCGCGCTCACCGAGCTTGCGAACTTGGAAGCGACCTTCGACGTGGATCAGGACGGTCACCAGGTCCGCATCCAGGCGGTCGAGATCCAAGGCGCCGGTGTTCCGCAGGGCTTGGTGATCGGCCGCTGGGTTCAGCCGGCGGGCTCGATCGAGGGGCACTTCCAAGGGCGTTGGGTCATCCCCGACGGCACCACCCAAGGCTTCGTGCGCGGGGTCTTCGGTCGAAACGCGGAGAACCGCGCGGTCTTCTACGGAAAGTGGATCGACCCGAGCGGCAAGTTCATGGGGCTGATCAACGGGACCTATCAGCAGTCGAACGCCGGCGCGCAGGGCGCGTTCGGCACCCTCGAGGGCCGGATCCAAGGCGGAGACGAGGACGCGCCGACCAATCTCGGCCGGCTGCGCGGCGCCTGGTCATCCGGGGCCAACGGCCACGGGCTCTTCACTGGCAACTGGTGCGTGGGTTGCCCCTAGCACGTTTTCGCGAGTCGGCATGAGGTTGGACCATGCCCCTCGAGACCAAGGGCCGACCGCGGAAGGGAGGAGAGCCGAAAGGCTCTCCTCCTCGTTTCCTGTAAGATCCGGCAATGAAGCAGAGGAGCCGCGCGCGCCGCGCCGAGGAAGAACGCCCCGGCGACTACTCCTGGATCGTCGACGGGCACAACGCCATCTTCGCGGTCGAGGAGTGGGAGCGTCTCCAACTCGCGGGTCAGAAGCGCGAGGCGAGGCAAAGGCTGGAGCGTCGACTCGAGGAGTTCGGCCGCGCGATAGCTCGCCAGGTCTTGGTGGTCTACGACGGGAATCAACTCGAACGGAATCCCGACGCGGTCGACCGCGCGCACCTCCGCAGCGTCTATTCGCTCCCCGAAGAGGCCGATGATCACCGTGATCCGCTACTTGGCGCAAGCCGAGCTGCGCGCGGAGCCGGCCCGGTGGTCGTGACCTCCGATCGTCGCACCCTGGCACCGAGCCTCCCGCCCGGCGTCCGCTGGATGAGGTGCGCACCAGTTTCTGGTGCGTGGTCCTGGCGCGACAGCCCGGAGCGAACCGGCGGTGCTGGGCGCCAAGCCGGCCTGGATGACATCGAGCGGTATTGGCTGGGCGAGGGCGCCCCGCCCCGCGGACAAGGACGATCGCGACGACGAGAATGCGCCTTGAGCGTTCCCGCCCGCTTCGATACCCTCGCGCGCTTCGAGTCCATTGGTCCTGCAGGAGGAGTGACGTGCGGATCAATATCGAATGAGTGCTTGAGTTCCGCCAGTTGCATGGGTCGTCGCGCTGACTTTCGCGTTCGCGCTGGGGCCGGCTTGCGCGAGCCACGCCGAGACCGCGCCGCTCGCCGACGGCGTTCCGGCGGCGAGCGCCTGGCCGACACCAGCAATGATCCTGCCGCGCTCGAGAAGAAAGAGAAGGACCTGAAGGCGGCCGTGGCCAAGAATCCGAAGGATGCCGACGCCGCCTACGCGCTCTCGGCAATCTCTACTACGATCAGCAGCGGCGCAGAGGCCGAGGACGCGTACCGCAAGGTGCTGAAGCCTGCGGCCAGATGATCCCCGCGCGTCAATCTCGGCGTCGCCTTGAACGAGGCGGGGAACTGAAGAAGCGTTGGTGGAGTTCGACAAGCGCGCTCGAAGATCGCCTCAACGACGTCACCGCGCTCTGTAACAAGGGCCAGGCACTCTATGCCCTGCAGCGCTACAACGAGGCGATCACCTGTATCGCCGCTCGATCACCATCGATCCGGAAGAGCGCCAGCTCGGCAAGAACACCTCGGCATCGCCTTCGTGGATGCCGGCATCTATCGCGAAGCGGTCATCGACTGGCAGAAGGTGGTCGAGATCGATCCCACGACCGACGCGGCCAAGACGCGCGAGCGAAGGGATCAAGGTGCTCCAGGACATGCTGCACGGCACCAACCAGGACCCATCATCTCGGCCGGCGGGGGCAACGGATGAGTCGTGCTCGTCGCCATGAGCGGCGGCGTTGATAGCGTCGTCGCGGCCGCGCTCCTTCTACGCGCGGGGCACGAGGTGGCCGGGGTCACCTTCAAGCTCTTCTGCTACGGCGAAGCCGGCGCGTCGGCCAAGGCCTGTTGCGGCCTCGGTGGTGCGCGACGCCCAGGCTTCGGCGCGTCGACTGGGCATTCCGCACGTGGTGCTCGACCTCTCCGAGCTCTTCCGCGCGCGGTTTACGACGACTTCGCCGCCGAACACGCGCGTGGTCACCCTCGAATCCGTGCGCAGTGCAACACCCACGTGAAGTTCGCTCCGCTGCTCGACTGGCGCGCGCTCACGGCTACGAACGGATCGCCACTGGACACGCTGCGGCCGTTCAGTTCGACCGCACGGCGCGGACGTGGCCCGGCGCTGCTCGCGCGCGCCGAGAGTGGAGACAAGGACCAGAGCTGGGTGCTTTGGGGTGTGGCCGCGGACGTCCTCCGCTCCGTTTGTTTCCGCTCGGCGAACTGGGGAAGCCTGAAGCGCGCGCGGTGGCTCAAGAGCTGGATTGAGCGGGGACATGGAAGAGCCAGGACATCTGCTTCGTCGAGGGCAGACATTACACCGACGTCCTGCGCGACGCCCTGGGGAGGGGCTACGCGATCTTCCAGCCGGGCGAGATTCTCGATGGCGAAGACCGACCGGTTGGGCGGCACCAGGGTCTGGCGGGCTACCTGTCGGTCAGCGCCGAGGCATCGGGCTGGGTGGCGGATCGCGACGGCACGTCTTGGCGATAGAGCCCGCGACGAACGTCCTCCGGGTCGGCGACGAAGCGGATCTCGGTGCGTCCGGCGTGTGGGCGTCGGACTTGAACCTCTTCCTCGATCGACAAGCGATCGCCGGCCGGCCGGTCGAGGTGAAGATCCGCTATCGACACGAGGCAGCGCCGGCGGAGGTGCGATTCGAGGGCGACCGCGTGCACGTGCGGTTCCGCGACGAGCAGCGCGCGGTGGCCCCGGGGCAGTCGTGCGTGCTCTATCGCGAGGGTCTACTGCTGGGCGGCGGGCGAATTGACGGGCGATGTGACTGCTGCGCGCGCGCGCTGGAAGGGCGGAGCAGTGATGCGACGGGCATTCGCTCCCTGCCCCAGGACGCTGGTTGACACGCTTTCGGCGCTGCTGCTAACTTGCCGCTCCCGGGAGGGATGGCCGAGTGGTTTAAGGCGGCGGTCTTGAAAACCGCAGGTCGAAAGACCCGTAGGTTCGAATCCTACTCCCTCCGCGTCTAGCGCATCGCGCGGGCTCGGGCGGAGGCTCCCGAGGAGGAGGTGTTGCCGGAGAGGTGGCCGAGTGGCTGAAGGCGGCACTTTGCTAAAGTGTTGTGGGCTAAAACTCACCGGGGGTTCGAATCCCCCCCTCTCCGCAGGTTCGATTGGTTCGGTTGGCGCGTTTGGTTGATCTGTTGCAGCTGGCGCGCCGCAGCTGACGTTTTGTGCGCCCATGGCTCAATTGGATAGAGCGTCTGACTACGGATCAGAAGGTTGGGGGTTCGACTCCTCCTGGGCGCACATCTTCTTCGACCCCGAGCGTGATCGTGATGCTCGTGGTCGCGCGGGCGAAACTCTCGCGGCGTGAGTCGCGGTTCGCCTGGCCCGATGCCCCGGCATTTGCCGGCGACGGCTCGTCCGTCGCGGGATGAAGTGCCGGGGATTCGTCTGCCCGAGCGGAGGGGCGATCCGCCGGTCAGAAGATCAAACCGGGGGGCGTGAAGAGGGGCACACCCCAAGGAGGTGCTTCGATGCTTCGACGCAAGTCGGCTCTCCTTGGATCTGATCCGCGCGCCGTGCGCGGAAGGGTTGGACGCATCCGGACGTGGTTGCTGCTCGTTCCGGCCGCGCTCGCACTGGTGGCGAGCGGGTGCAAGACGACCGGGGGTGGCGTCGAGCCGCCCAAGGCCTTCATTGCGCCGGATTGGGCCGACCAGAAGATCTCGACGCTGGCCTTCGTCGGGTTGGCGGCCCCCGCGTCGGACGAGAACGATCGAAAGACCGCCGAAGGGATCGTGCAGCAGGAGCTCCGCAGCAGCCAGACGCGGTTCTTGCTCTTGCCGCGCGAAACGGCGGCGGAGCGCGCGCAGCGCGCCGGGGCGAAGGACGATTTCAAGCGGCTCGTCGATGTCTGGCAGAACTCGCACACCATCGATCAATTCCTGGCGAGCGGACTCTGCGCGAAGATGGGCGTCGACGGACTGCTGGTGGCGACGTTGGACGATTGGAAGCGCGAGAAGATCGACTGG
>JAXLXQ010000009.1:0-112771 GCA_046327845.1 Candidatus Eiseniibacteriota bacterium
GAGATCGGCGCGCAGGTCGCGCGCCTTGTAGCCGTCGCGCATCGCCTCGCGCAGCGCGAAGGAGAAACGAGTCTTCCACGGGCTCGCGCCGGTGGCGGGTCCCTTGTAGCGTTGGCCGGTCATGCTGTGTCGTCCCTGCGTTGCGCGCTACTATTGCCAGCGGCTCGGCGCGCCTGCCCGCTTCCCTTTCGGGGGCACGCGCGGCCGCACCGTAACATGACGCCGCATCGCGATCGACTCGAAGGAGGGCTGGATGTCCGAACGCCTTGCGCCAGTCGTGCTCGAGGGAGCGCGCGTGCGCCTCGAGCCGCTCACGCTCGACCACGTTGCCCCGCTCGCGGAGCTCGCGCTCGATCCGCTCCTCTGGGAGTGGACCGTCTCGAACGTCACCACCGTGGAGGAGCTACGCGCGTACGTGGTCGAGGCGATTCGCCAGTGGAACGAGGGATCGGCGCTTCCCTTCGCCACCATCGACCGCGCGAGCGGGCGCGTCGTCGGCTCCACCCGCTTCGGCAATTACGAGGCGACCCACAAGCGGATCGAGATCGGATGGACTACGGTCGCGCGCGACTGGCAGCGCACCGCGACCAACACCGAGGCGAAGCTCTTGATGCTGGGGCATGCCTTCGACACGCTCCGACTCGCGCGAGTCGAGCTCAAGACCGACGCCTTGAATGCCCGCTCTCGCGCCGCGATTGCCCGCCTTGGCGCGCGCGAGGAGGGGACGCTCCGGCGCCACGTCATCACCGATACCGGACGCGTCCGCGATACGGTGTACTACAGCATCCTCGACGACGAATGGCCGGCGGTGCGGGCCGCGCTCGAAGCGCGCCTCGCGCGGGGAGCGTGAGGTGACGCCGGGACCGAAGCGGAGACCCGGCCCGGGCTCGACGCCTCGAACTCCGCGCGAACGGTCGCGTCGGCCGCCGCTCGATCCGCAGGGCGGCGCTGCCTTCCGCGTCGTCTTCCAAGATCGACACCTGGTGGTGGTGGAGAAGGCGGCAATGCTGCTGACCGTGCCGACTCCGAAGGGAGAGCAGAACACGCTGGTGCAGCGGTTGGAGCGCTTTCTCGATCGAGGTGGTCGCGGGCCGCGGCTCACCGTGGTGCACCGGCTCGATCGCGAGACCTCCGGGCTCCTCGCGTTCGGGCGAGATCGCAGATCGGGTGAGGATCTCGTCGCGCAGTTTCGCGCGCACACGCCGGAGCGGGTGTACCACGCCTTGGTGCGGGGCCTCCTTTCGCGCGACGAGGGCACCTTCGACACGCAGCTCCTGACCGGCAAGAGCCTCACGCGCTACTCGACGCACGAGCCGGGGGTAGGCGAGCGAGCGGTGACTCACTACCGCGTCGAGGCTCGCCTCGACGATGCGACCCTGGTGGCGGCGCGGCTCGAGACGGGACGGCGAAATCAGATTCGCGCGCACTTCGCGGAGGCAGGACATCCAGTCCTGGGGGATCAGCGGTACAAGCCGGAGCTGGCGCGGCATCCGCGGTGGCGGCACTCACGTCTCGCGCTCCACGCCGGCCTGCTCGCCCTGCGCCACCCGGTGACCCACGAGGCTCTTCGCTTCGAGACGCCACTCCCGCGCGAGTTCACCGCGTTTCTGCGAGGCTCGCCTCGGCCCGGCAAAGCTTGACCGCCTAGGTTCCCTCCTCTATTCCTTCGCGCATCGTCCGGTCAGAACGCGTCCGCGAACTCTGCGAGGTCCGACCATGTCGAAACGTCCGATGACCGTGCTCGATCTCTGGCGCATCCCGCGAGTGGCGCCGCCGGTTCCTTCCCCCGATGGCTCGGCGATGGTGGTGCCGGTCACGACCTACTCGATGGAAGCGAATCGCGGCACGACTCGCCTGTATTGGTTGCCCGCGGATGCCCGCGACGGCGGAGGCGGCGGCCCGCGCGACGCCGCGCGCGCGCTCACCGCCGAGGATGCCTCGAGCTCCCAGCCGTCCTTCAGTCCCGATGGCCAGTGGCTCGCCTTCGTGCGCAAACCGGGCGCGGGCGCGAAGGGGGTGAAGCATGCGGAGCAGCCGCAGCTCTACCTCCTCTCCTTGCACGGCGGCGAGGCGAGGCGCCTGACTGACCTGCCACTCGGGGTGGAGGATCCGCGTTGGTTTCCGGATGGCGCGCGCATCGCGTTCCTCTCGGCGATCCATCCGGCCGCGCCGACCGCCGAAGGAACCGCCGCCCAGGAGAAGCGGCTGAACGAGGATCCGGTGCAGGCGTGGGTGACCGAGGATCGTGTCTACCGCTTCTGGGATCGTTGGCTCACCCGCGAGGCGGTGCACCACATCTTCACGGTGGACGTTGCGAGCGGCGTGGTGACCGATCTCATGCCGCGCTGGTCGCGTCGCTTCGACCTGATGGATCCGAGTGGGCAGTTTCAGATCTCGCCCGACGGGCGCGAAATCGCCTTCAGCGCCGAGCGCACGTCGTCGCCGCACGATCCCATGATCTCCGGGCTCTTCGTTTGCAAGGTGCCGCGGAAGGGAGTGGCCTCGACTCCGACCTGCATCACGAAGCAGCTACCCTCGCATGCCATCTCCCCCTGCTATTCGCCCGACGGCGCGTGGATCGTCTACGGATTCCAGCGACGCCATGACTTCTACGCCGATCGGGTATTGCTCGCCGCCTACGAGCGGCGGACGCGCAGGCATGTGGTCCTGGCCGAGTCGTGGGACTACTCGCCGCACGCGTGGAGCTTCGGAGGCAACGCGCGCACCCTGTACATCCACGCGGAGCACCGCGGGAGCAACGGCATCTTCGCGCTCGACTTCGCGAGCGCGCTCAAGCGGCCGGGGCGCGTTCTGCCGGTGCGATTGGCCAGCGGGCTCGGCTACAGCGCACCGCGCGCGGCGGGCGGGCGCCTCTTTGTCAGCCGTTCGTCGCTGAGCGAGCCGGCCGAAGCGGGAAGCCTCGACGCGAACGGCAAGCGTTGGATTCGCCACACCGCCTTCACCCAGGCCTTGATGTCCGAGGTGGCGATGGGACGCACCGAGGAGCTGTACGTGAAGGGCGCGGGTGGCCACCGAGTCCAGATGTACGTGGTGCATCCGCCGAAGGAGGCGCTGCCCAAGGCCGCCGGGCGGAAGCGCGCGGCGCTCCCACTGGTGCACCTCATCCATGGCGGCCCGCACGGCGCCTTCCCCAACGAATGGCACTGGCGTTGGAATGCCCAGCTCTTCGCGGCCGGCGGGCGGGTCGCGGCGCTGGTGAACTTCCACGGTTCGACCGGCTTCGGTCAGAAGTTCTGCGAGTCGATCCTCGGCCGCTGGGGCGATCAACCATACAAGGACATCATGGCCGCGACCGACTACCTCATCGAGCGCGGCCTGGTCGATCGGAAGCGCATGGCGGCGACCGGCGGCTCCTACGGCGGCTATCTCTCCGGTTGGATCGCGTCCCAAACCGATCGCTTCGCCTGCATCGTGAACCACGCCGGGTGCATCGACTTTCAACCGCAGTACGCCACAGACATCACGCAGGACTTCACTCCGGAGGCAGGCGGCGACATCTGGAAGGGCATCGAGAAGGTCGATCTGTATAACCCGGTTCGACACGCGAAGGGTTTCAAGTCTCCCATGCTGGTGATTCACGGGGAGCGCGACTATCGCGTCCCCTATGTGCAGGCGCTCCAGATGTACAACATCTACAAGGCGATGGAACTCCCGGCGCGGCTGGTGATCTATCCCGACGAGAACCACTGGATTTTGAAGCCGCAGAACAGCCGCCACTGGTACGGCGAAGTGTTCGCTTGGCTCGACCGTTGGACCGGATCGGGCGCGCGACGTGCCGGAAGGAGGGGATGAACGATGGCCACCCAGAAGGTTCGTTCACCCAAGAGCCTCCGCCCGCGCGCAACTCGCGCCAGTGCCGGACGATCGATCACGCCCGAGGATCTCTGGAAGCTGCCGCGGGTCGGCGCACCGGTGCCGTCGCCCGACGGTCGCTGCGCGATCGTTCCGGTCACTACCTATTCGCTCGAAACCAACGCCGGGACGTCGCGGCTTTGGTTGGTCCAACCGCCGACTGCGCGCCGCGCCGGTCGAAGCGCGCGGCCCAAGGCGGAAGCGCTCACCCGCGCTGACGTGTCGAGCAGCAATCCGGTCTTTCATCCGACTCGCGCGGAGATCCTCTTCCTGCGCAAGCCGGGCAGCGGCTCGGGCGCGAAGAACGAGGGGGAAGCGCAGCTTTATCGACTCTCGCTCGAGGGGGGTGAGCCGGAGCGGCTGACCGACATGCCCTTCGCGGTGATCGACCCGCGGTGGTTTCCCGATGGTCGGCGGGTCGCTTTCCTCTCCGCGGTCTTCACCGACGCGCCCGCACTGGAGGCCACCGCGAAGCGCAAGGCGGAGCGCGCGACCGACCCGGTGCAAGCGCGGGTGACCGAGGATCGCGTCTACCGCTACTGGGATCACTGGCTGACCGACGGTACCGCGCTCCATCTCTTCGTCCTCGACACGAAGACATGCGAGGTGGTCGACCTGACGCCAACCTCCGCGCTGATGTTCGATCCCGACGACCCGACGGGGCAGTACAAGATCTCGCCGAGCGGCGAGGAGATCATCTTCGGCGCGACCAAGAGCAAGCCGCCGCACAGCCCGTGGCAGTTCGGGCTCTATCGAATCAAGGTTCCGGCGCGACCGCGCCCCGATGCGAAGCCGAGCCCGATCCGCGCGCTGATCCGCGGGCTCCCCGGCCACGAGTTCAATCCGCTCTACTCCCGCGACGGTCGCTACCTCTTCTTCGTGCTGCAGGAGCGCTGGGACTTCTACGCGGCGAACAGTCGCCTCGCCGTCATCGACCTCACGAGCGGCGAGCGAACCATCCTCACCTCCGCCTGGGATCGGTCGGTCTCGAGCTATAGCTTCGACGAGGGCGGTGATCTCATCTACCTCACGGTCGACGACGCGGGGGCGAGCTCGACCTTCACCTTCGATTGGCGTCGCGCGATCGAGCGCCCAGGCAAGGTCAAGCCGAGGCACTTAGTCGGCGGCATGTCGATGAGCGCACCGAAGGCGGCGGGCGGGCGCCTCTTCTTCGCGCTCGCGTCCATTCAATCGCCGCCCGAGGCGTACTCCATGGATCGCCGCGGCCGCGAACTCACGCGGCTCACCTTCTTCACCGAGGAGATCCTGAGCGGCCTCACCCTCTCTGCCAGCGAAAGCGTCATCTTCAGCGGCGCGGAGGGGGATCTGGTGCAAATGTACCTGGTCTATCCGCCGGGGGAGGCGGCGCGCGTCAAGAGCGGCGCCCGCGGCAAGCGGCTTCCGCTCCTCCAAGTGATTCATGGAGGACCGCACGGCGCCTTTGGCAACGAGTGGTTCTGGCGCTGGAATGCGCAGACCTTCGCCGCGCAGGGGTATCTGGTCGCGATGGTCAACTTCCACGGATCGACCGGCTGGGGCGAGGAGTTCTGCGCATCGATCCTCGGTCGTTGGGGTGATCAACCGTATCAGGACATCATGCTCGCGACCGATTGGCTGATCGCGCGCGGCCTGGCCGATCCCAAGCGGATGGCGGCGGCGGGCGGCAGCTACGGCGGCTACATGGCGGCCTGGATCGCCTCGCAGACGAATCGCTTCCGCTGCATCATCAATCACGCTGGCGTGTCTGACCTGCAAACGCAGTACGCCTCCGATGTGACGCAGGGGCGTAGCGTCTCGATGGGTGGCGAGCCGTGGGATCGAATCGAGGGCATGGATCGGTGGAATCCACTCCGGCATGCGAAGGGATTTCGCTCGCCGATGTTGATCTCGCACGGTGTACAAGACTTCCGCGTGCCGTACGGTCACGCGCTCGAGACCTACAACGTGTACAAGGCGATGGGGAAGAAGGCGCGCCTGGTGGTCTTCCCGGATGAGAACCACTGGATCTTGAAGGCGAAGAACAGCCTCTTCTGGTACGGCGAGGTGTTCGCTTGGCTCGACCGCTGGCTCAAGCCGAGGCGCGGACGGAAGCGCTGATCGTGGCGAGATGCGCTGTCTCGACGATCGTGGTCGCGCTCTTCGCGAGCGTGATCACTTCGTGCGCGCAGAAGCCGAGCCCGCCGGTGGTGACGACTCCGCCGCCGCCGCCCGCGGTCGAGGCGCGCGGCTCGTCCGCCGTCGCGACCTCGGTGACCCCGCTCGGCGCTTTCTCGCACGTCGAAATGACCGGCGAACATGCCTACGGCCACGCGATCCAGCTCTTTCGCTCGGGAGAGAAGTTGCTCGGATTGCTCCTGGTCTACGTCGGACCGGCCGAGGAGCCGCCCGCCGGCGAACTCGAGTCGATTCAGTACGACGCCGCAAGCGGGGCCCTCTCCTTCCGCGCAAAGCTGACACTCGGCTCGGTGGTCGGCGCGGGAGGGCGCCAGGTCCCGTCGCGCGATCTCTACTCCTTTCGCGGCACGCTCAAGGAGTCGACGCTCTCCGGAGTGCTCGAGATTACCGACCAGGCGCACCCGGATGTACCGCCGCGTCGCGAGATGCTCTCGCTGAAGCGTGATCTGGATGCGGTGCTGCCCGAGTCCAAGAGCGTGAACGCCTGGCGCGAGTCGATCGGCGAGATCTTGAAAACGCGAGGCCCGAAATGGTGATCGCACCACGCCACCCGGTTCGCCTCGAGACCGATCGGCTCGTGGTCCGCACCGCCGAGCTGGAAGACGCCGGCGAGTTTCGCCGCTTCTACGAGGAGAACGCCGAGTTCCTCGATCCGTGGCGACCGACGCGCGCTCCCGACTCGCTGCAATTCGACTACTGGCTGCGACAGATCGAAGCCTGGCGACGGGAGTGGCAGGCCGACCTGGGTCTCCGCCTTTGGCTCTACGAGCGGGCGCGCCCCACGCGACTCCAGGGACACATCGGGCTCACCGTCTTCGTTCGCGGACCGGCTCAGTTCTGCTACCTCGGCTATCACCTCGCGCCCGAGAGCGAAGGGAAGGGACTGATGTTCGAAGCGCTGACCGCGACGCTGCGCTTTGCCTTCGACGAGATCCGCCTTCATCGAGTGATGGCGAACTACATGCCGCGAAACGCGCGAAGCGCGCGCCTGCTCGAGCGGCTCGGCTTTCGCATCGAGGGGGTGGCGCGCGAATACCTGGAGATCGCCGGGCGCTGGGAGGATCACATCATGACCGCCCTCACCAACCCGCGCTGGCCCGTTCGCCCCTAGTCGATGCCCAAGGCGAGCGCGAGCGATCTGCTGCTCCGGGAGAGCGGCCGGGGACCGCGCCTCATACTGGTGCACGGCAGCTTGGCCACCGCACACTCGGCCTTCGCGGCGCAGGAGGAACTGGAGCGCGATCATCGGCTCGTGTGGATCGAACGGCGAGGGGCGGGTGTCACACCCGGCGTCGGCCCGGTCGACTTCGCGGTGGATGCACGTGATCTGGGCGCGCTGCTGGACGAACCGGCGCACATGATCGGGCACTCCTACGGCGCCATCGGCTGCCTCCTCGCGGCACTCGCGCGACCGGAGAAGGTGCGCGGCCTGGTGTTGATCGAGCCACCCTTCTATCGGGCGGCCGCCGATCACGCAGCAGTGCGAGCGTTACTGCCGCGGCTGGAGGCGGTGTATCGCGCGGCGGACCCCGCGCGGCCGGCGGAGTATTGGGAGTCATTCCGCTCTGCCCTGGGCTATCCGCAGGGATCGCCGTCGCCTCGGTTTTCCGGATGGCGAGAGTGCGCGTGCGCCGCCATGACGGAGCGGCCCCCCTGGGAGGCATCGCTGCCCGGTGTGGTCGATCCCTCTTTGGGACCGAAGGTCCTGATCGTGTCGGGCGATTGGGCGCGCGCCCCGGAGGAGGCGCGACGTTTGGGTGGTGCGGCGCTCCGCGCAGTGGCTGACGCGCTCGCGCACTCTCTTGGTTCGGCTCGTCTCACCGTTCCCGGCGCCTCGCATGCCGCGCAACACCGGGCGACCGAGTTCAATCAGGCCGTCCGCGCGCACCTGGCCCGACAATAACGTGGCAGCGATGCTGCGGGCGATCGCCCCTATTTGCTAGCCTTTCCCCTTCGGAGGAACCGACCATGCGCAGAACCATCGATGGCTGCAGTCGCCCGCTCGCCTGGATGCTCGCCGCCCTCGCCGTCGTGTCGATCGTTGGCTGCGCGTCGCAGCGGGTCGCGGTGGCGCCGCTCGCGCAGGAGTTCGAGAGCTATCGGCGGGACGCCCGCGCGCTGCAACCGAGCGACGCGGCCCGCGACGCCCTCGAGTCGGGCGAAGCGAAGAGCGGGGAGGCCGCCGCGCTTCGCCTGAAGAAGAAGGACGCGGCGGCGGCGGCGCTCTACCGCGTGGCGCTGGCCGATGCTCGAGCCGCGATCGCCGCGGCCAACACACAGGACGCGGAGTCGGGAGCCGAGGATTGCCGTCGCAACCTTGACGGGGTGCGACAGCAGTGGGAACGCTCGCTCCGCCAGCTCGAGCAGACGGAGAAGATCTCGGGGCGTCGTGCCGACACGGTCGCGCGCAGTGCTCCTTACAACGCCCCCGCGCCCCCCGAGCTTCCGGCCACCGCTTGGGAGAGTGCCGCGCCGCCTGCCGGCACCGAGTCCGAACTCAAGACTCGCTACGACGCCTGGCGCGCGGCCGCGGCCTCACGCACCCTCGCGACCGCGGATCTCGACACGCGGTTGGGCGAGGCGCTCGCGCTGGCCGGTGATCCCAAGGCCAAGCCGGAGGCCCGGGATCGCAACCTCTACGTTGCGGGCCGCGTACTCCAGGAGCTCGAATCGAGGGTGCGGATCGACGATGCGCGCTCGGCTTGCGCCGAGGCCAACCGCGGGGCCGCCGCCTACTCCCAGGCAAACGACACGGCGCTTCGCGCGATGCTCGACCTGGAGCGCGATCTGCGGGACGACCTCAGGGCCGAGCTCGAGCGGTCGCGCGCGGAAGCGCAATCGAGGCAGGAAGAGATGTACGACGCTCTGCACAAGCTCGAGGGGAAGCTCTTGAGCATCACGCAGGACGCGCGCGGTACGATCGTCAGCCTGGCCGACATCCTCTTCGATTTCGACAAGGCGACGCTCAAGCGGGACGTCGAGTTCGGCCTGGTCAAGGTCGCGACGATCCTGAATCAGTTTCCGGAAATGCGCATCCAAGTCGAGGGGCACACCGATAACGTCGGCAAGGCCGACTACAACCTAGAACTGTCGAAGCGACGGGCGACGGCGGTGCACGACTTCCTGGCGGATCAGGAGGTCGCGCCGGAGCGCATGACCGTAGAGGGCTACGGCATGACTCGACCGATCGCCGACAACGACACCGAGGCGGGGCGGGCGAAGAACCGGCGCGTCGACCTTGTGATTCAGGAGAGCCAGTGAAGTACCTCAGTGCTGCTCGATCGCCACGACGCAACTCCGTCGCCAGCTATCTCGGGGCGTTCGCGCTCGCCGCGGCGATCGTCCAGGCCGGCTGCGCCGGATCGAGTGCCCGCACCAAGAAGCGATCCCTCGCCGAGGAACTCTCCGGCGACAACCGCACGGTGACGGAGAACGCGCGCGGCCTGATCGTGAGCCTGCCGGACATCCTCTTCGACTTCGACAAGGCGACGCTGCGGCCCGAGGTGGAGTCGACGCTGAATCAAGTGGCGCAGGTGCTGCTTCAATACCCGACGATTCACATCCAAGTGGAGGGGCACACCGATGACGTTGGATCGGACTCCTACAACCAGACGCTGTCGGAGAAGCGCGCCACCGCGGTCTACGACTTCCTCTCGGAAGCGGGCATCGATCCGGAGCAGATGACCCACCAGGGGTTCGGCGAATCGCGACCCGTGGTGCCGAACGACACCGCGGAGGGGCGGCAGCACAATCGCCGCGTCGACCTCATCATTCCCGATCCGCCCGAGGAAACCGGGTCGGCCGCGCAGCCCTAGGACGCCATCGATCAGCGCGGGGGCGGAATCAGATCGGCGCGCAAGCCTGCTTGAGCCACACCTTGTCGGCGGCCGCGAGCTTGGGCGACAGCTTCTTCTGCACCAGCGCGTGGTAGTCATTCAACCAGCCGCGCTCTTCAGTCGTGAGCAGCTTCTTCTCGATCAACCTCGTCTCGATCGGGCAGAGGGTGATCGTGTCAAAGCAGTGCCAGGTGGCGCCGTTCTTGGACAGCTTCGGCTCGACCTGCACCAGGATGAGGTTCTCGATGCGAATGCCGTAGGCGTTGGCCTCGTAGTATCCCGGCTCGTTCGAGAGGATATTCCCTGGTTCGAGCGGCGCGCCGAAGATGTCGCGCGTGGGGCTGATCGACTGCGGTCCCTCGTGCACGTTGAGATATGCGCCCACCCCATGGCCGGTCCCATGGTTGTAGTCGAGTCCCGCCTCCCAGAGCGCCTGCCGCGCGAAGGTATCGAGGCGAATCCCGCGAGTCCCGGCGGGAAACTTCGCCCGCGCCAGCGCGATGTGTCCCTTGAGCACCCGCGTGAACCGATCCTTCTGCTCCGCCGTTGCGGTCTTGCCCAGTAGAAGCGTGCGCGTGATGTCGGTGGTGCCGGTGAGGTACTGCCCGCCGGAGTCGAGCACGTAGAGCCCGTCGCGCTTGAGCGGCACGTTCGACTTCGCGTCGACCGAGTAATGCGGCAAGGCTCCATGCGGGCCGTATCCCGAGATGGTGCGGAACGACAACTGCTGGAAGTGCTCGCCCTCCGAACGGAACTCCGCCAGGCGATCGGCCGCCGAGATCTCGGTCAGCTCGCCCTTCGGCAACTCGCGCTCCAGCCAGTGGAGGAAGCGCACCATGGCGACGCCATCCTCGACGTGCGCGCGGCGCATCCCTTCGATCTCGACCTCGTTCTTGCGCGCCTTCATCGGCGTGACCGCGCTCTGACCGGTCACCAGGGCTGCCCCTTGCAGCAGGTCGACGATCCAGCGGGTAGCCGCGCCGGTGTCGACCCAGACCTTGAGCTTCCGCGCCGCCAGGTCGCGGAGCCCTTCGGAGAATTCGTCGTAGGGGCGGATGGTCACCTGCGACCCGAGCTTCCGTGCAGTCGAAGGCGATGCCTTCCCGGTGGCGAGGTAGAGGATCGCTTCTTTCTGGGTGACGATCGCGTAGGCGATCACGACCGGGTTGTACTCAATGTCACGGCCGCGAATGTTGTACAACCACGCGATCGCGTCGAGCGTCGAGAGGACGTGGGCATCGGCGCCCTTCGCCTTGATTTCCAGCCGCAGCCGCTTGAGCTTCGACGCGACCGTCTCTCCGGCAAACTCGAGCGGTTGAATGTGGATTGGCGCATCCGACGGCCTGGGCTGATCGCTCCAGATCTGATCCACCAGATTCTGCTCGGTGTACTGCACGGTAGAGCCGACCCCCGCCAGCGCCTGTTCTAGTGCCGTTGCGTCCACCGGCGAAATGGTGCGCGGATCTACGCCGACCACCTCGCCGCGCTTGATCGACTTGGCGAGAAACTCGTGCAGCGTCGGGACGCCGGGCTGTCCCTGCTTGAAGAGGCGGATCCCGCTGCCGCGGAGCTCGTTCTCCGCCTGAATGAAGTAGCGACCGTCGGTCCAGAGCCCCGCGGTGTCGGACGTGACCAAGAGCTCTCCCGCCGACCCGGTGAAGCCGGAGACCCACGCTCGTCGCTGCCAGCAGGCGGGCACGTACTCGCTCTGGTGCGCATCGGTCGAGGGAACGAGGAAGGCGTAGAGCCCCCTCTGGTGCAGGAGGCTCCGCAGAGCCGCGATCTTCTGCTTCGGGGTCATGGGTCTCCTTGAGGGGCCGGTCGCCCGTGGGAATGGAATGGAGCCAAATCGAGCGGCAGTATAGCGTGTCAGCTCGGTCGGAGCGCGCGTCGAATCGGCTGGCGGGAGGGAGAGATGCAGGAAGCGGGGCGGCGTGGTCGCTCGGGTAGGGGTGTCGAGCTGTCCTGGCGGCTGGATGGCGCGGCGCAATCTCCCGATGCGGCCTTGATCATCTCCCTCCATGGGTTCGGGATGAACGAGGACGCGTTCGCGCGGCTGCTCCACTCCGCGTTTTCGTTGCCGGCCTGGTTTCTTACGCTGCGCGCGCCGATCGCGGCTTCGGGCATCAATGAGGCGAAGGGCGCCAGCTGGTACGACTACGATGGCGACCAGCAGCGCTTCCTCGTCGAGCTTGCGCGGATCGAGGAAACACTGCTCGGGGCGGTCGTCGAGGCCGAAGCGGAGCTCGGCCTCCGCCCAAGGGCTCGCTATCTGCTCGGCTTCTCACAGGGAGGTTACGCCGGCGCGGTCATCGCGCTCCGTCACCCCGAGCGCTTCCGCGGCATGATCATCTCGGGCGCACGGGTGAAGCACGAGGTGCTCGGTCCGGAGATGGAGCGCGCCGCCGCCGCGGGTTTCGAGGCGCTCCTGCTTCACGGCGAGCGCGACGCCTCGGTCGCGTTGGATGGCGCGAAAGCGGGAGAGGCCGCGCTCCACGCCGCCGGCCTCTCCGTTCAGCTTCACACCTTCCCGAGCGGACACTCGCTGGGACGAGCCCAGGTCGCCGTCATCCGAGACTGGCTCCTTCCCCGGATCGCGTGACTATCGTTCCAAGCCAAGCGCGAGCGGGAAGAGCAGGTTGTTCTCCTTGTGAATGTGCTCGTGCGTGTCCCTCTCCATCTCCTCGAGCGCGGCGTAGAAGGCGTGGAAGGTGGGGCAGGCGTCGCTTGGCACTGTGAAGTCACCGGTCAATTGGCGTAGCTTCGCGAGCAGTTCGCCGGCTTGCGTGTGCTCGAACTCCATCATCCCAATCGGAGCTTCGACCGAGGGCCGCCCGGGGATTTGACCCCCAGAGTTCTTGAGCTCCCGGATCCAGGGGAAGAGCACCTGCTCCTCCTTCATGAGGTGCGGCTCGAGATCGGCGCGTAGCCTCTCCCAGGTGATGGCGACCGCGTCGAGCTCGGGATGACGCTCACCATGGGCGCGCTTCACCTTCTCCGCGAGTCCGCTGATCCGTCCGAACGCCTCCTGCAAGAAGACGTGATGGGTAGCGAGGATGTGCTCGATCAACGCTACCGCCTCGTTCGGGGGCGGCGGAGTCACGGCGGGTGTGGCGTCCGATGAAGCGAGTTCTGCCTCCATCTGATCGAGCGGGATGGACCGCTCTTGGCAGGCCTGGGCGAGCGTGGCCTTCCCACCACAGCAATAGTCGATCGCGTGTCGCTCAAAGACGCGCGCGCGCTCCGGCCGCTCGATCACCAGCTTGCCGACCGCGACTTCCGCGTAGGACGTCATGATAGAAACCTCCTGTGTCGCGCCCCCGGAGCGGGCGCTGCCGTGTCTTCGCCAGCCCGTGCGGCCCTCTGCTCCGGTCTGACTTCCAATTACAATTGCCTCATATAGATACGGCCACATCCGGCCCGGTGGGACCACGCGGCCGACGGGTTGGCCATGCCGATCCAGCTAGGCCGAGGATAAGAAACGAGTGGTTGAATCGCATCTCTGGAAAAGGAGAAACTGATCCCGACGTCGAAAACAGTATTGTCCCTTATTTCGGATGTCAACGTCTTAAGGTCCAAAAGTGGGGGTCGCCATGATCTCGCAGACTGGGGAGTACGCACTCAGAGCCGTGGTTTGCCTGGCGGACACGGAGCATTCGGCCATGACCGCCCAGCAGATTGCCGCGATCGGGAAGGTGCCGCCCGGCTACATGGCCAAGGTACTCATGGCGCTTTCTCGCGCCGGCATTCTTCACTCGCGCCGCGGACTCAAGGGAGGGTTTACCCTCGCGCGTCCTGCCAGTGAGCTGACCGTGCTGGAGGTGCTCGACGCGGTCGATCCGGTGCAGCGCATTCGAACCTGCCCCCTCGGCGTCGAGGAACACGCCGGCAAGCTCTGCGCGTTGCACCAACGGTTGGACGCGGTGGCGGCTCAGGTCGAAGGCGCGTTCGGATCGCAACGGATTCTGGATCTGCTGGATCGCTCCACCAGCAGTCGGCCGCTTTGCCTCTCGACTGCGGAAGCAGATCGGGTTGAGGTTCAGGAGCGAAGTGAATCGATCACTCGCCCCTTTGCCGCGAGGCAACAGGCTTCGCGCGAAGATGGGGCTGGAAAGGTAGGCCCGAGGCATGAACCCCGGTAGCTGGCTGATACGTCTGGCAGCGGCTCTCACCGTCATCGTCTTCGTCTTCGGCATTCGTTGGGCTCGCGGTGATCGCGGCGCGGAACGCTTCTTCCGTCGCGGCTACGACGGGATCGCGATCCTCCTCGGATTCGCCGGCATCGCGCTCATGACCGCCATCCTTCGCCACGACTTCCGTTACGACTACATCATCCACTACTCCTCGCGCGACCTCCCGACGCTGTACCTCATCTCCGCATTCTGGGGAGGACAAGAGGGGACTTATCTTCTCTGGTCCATCTTCGGCATGGCGCTCGGCTACTGGCTGCTCTACCGAGAGGAATGGCAGCGACCGACTGTGATGACCGCGTACGTCGGAACCGTCGGGCTCCTGAATCTGCTGATGCTGCACCCGAACGCCGATCCCTTCCGCCTCGCGGCCGAGGTGCCGGCCGATGGAATGGGGCTTAACCCGCTCCTGCAGGATCCGTGGATGGCGGCGCATCCGCCGATCGTCTTCCTGGGCTACGCCGCGCTCGCGGTGCCGGCGGTGCTCGCGATGGTCGCGATCTGGAAGGGAGACGAGACGCGCTGGGTTGGTCCCGGACTGCGGTTTGCGCTCTTTGGCTTCGTGACCCTCGGCATCGGCATCGCGCTCGGCGGTTTTGGGCCTACAAGGTTCTCGGATGGGGTGGCTTCTGGGGCTGGGATCCGGTCGAGAACGCCTCGCTGATCCCGTGGCTCGTCGTGACCGCATTGGTCCACGGACTTCTCGTGCAGCAGATGACCGGCAGCCTTCGCCTCTCGAACACGCTCCTCGCGATGGGTGGGTACCTCACCACGATCTACGCCACCTTTCTCACGCGGAGCGGCGTGCTGGCCGACTTCTCCGTGCACTCCTTCCCCAAGGGGACGGTCTACAGCTGGCTGGTGACCGGTCTCGCGCTGGTCGCGCTGGTGTCGGTGGTGACGGTGCTTCGTCGACGCATGCAGCAGACGCCGCGCGTGTCCGGTGTACTGGCCTGGCCGCTCATCCTTTCGATCACGCTCGTGCTCTTCGTGGTGTCGTCGATCCTGGTGCTGGTCGGTACCTCCTGGCCGATCCTGACCGGTTGGTTCGGCAAGACCGGGACGGTCAACTCGTCCTTCTATAACGAGGTCAGCCTCCCGATCTACATCCTGCTCGGCTTGCTGCTCGGGCTCGGTCCCTTCCTCACTTGGGTCGAGTTGCCGGCCGCGCGATGGGTGCGCCGCTTCGCGCTGCCGATCGTGGTCGCCTCGCTTGCCACCCTTGCCGCTTACCTCTTGGGCGGCCGAGGGGTCGGCCAACTGCTTCTCTTCTTCGCCGGCATGATGGCGCTGACCGCAAACATCATCCGCTTCGCCAACCTGGCGCCGCATCGTCTGCTCACCACCGGCGCGTCGATCGCCCACATCGGTTTTGCCCTCATGCTGATCGGCATCGTGGCAAGCGAGTCGTGGGATTCGACCAGCCGCGCGCGTCTGCCGAAGGACGAGGCGACCGAGGTGTTGGGGCATACGCTGATCTATCGCGGACACGTGGCCGGGACCGACGGCAAGGACCGCTGGGCGATCGAGGTGGGTTCCGCCGCGCAGACCAAGCGCTTCGAGATGACCTTCTATCAGTTGGAGAACGGTCAATCGTTCCGCAAGCCCGCCATCCTGCGTCGCGCCATGGGGGACATCTATGTCTCGCCCGAGGAGATCGGGCGGAATCGCGGGGGCGCGGGACTCGAGCTGGTGAAGGGAGAACCCCAGGACTTTGCGGGCGCCACCCTCACCTTCCAGCGCTTCGACATGGGCGAAGGTACGCACGAGGAGATGAGCCTCTCGGCGGTGGTCGACGTGGTGAAGGACGGACAGACCGAGTCACTCACCCTGCCGGTCCGCTTCTACGGCGGAAAGATGGAGGGCGCGGTGGTCGAGAGCCAGCTCTCGCCGGGCCTCGCTCTCTCGCTTCAGGGCATGTCGGTCGAGCAGGGGCTCATTCGTGTTTCGGCGGCCGATCCCTCCGCGGCGCAGGCCGAGTCGATGCTCCTCGAAGTAAGTGACAAGCCGCTGATCGGGCTGCTCTGGCTCGGTACGGTTCTCGTCTTCGTGGGCTGCGGTGTGGCCATGGCGAGGCGCTGGGTCGATCGTCTGCTCGACGAATCGACCGCGCTTCACCAGGCGAAGGGGATGGGCGGCCAGCGCACCGCACGGCCTGAGCCGGTCGGCTAGGGGAGTGGATTCCGAGCGCGGCTCGAGCGGCTAGACCTGCGCGAGCCGCGCGATGATGCTCGCGGCCCGTTCCTCGATCGCGCGGAAGTTGCCCGCCTTGAGTTCCGCCGCTTCGAACAGACTGCTGACGAAGCCGACGCCGGCGGCGCCCGCACCCAGGATCTCGACGAAGTTGTCGCGTGTGACCCCGGCGGTAGGGAAGACGCGGAGGTACGGCATCGGCCCGCGTAGCTGCACGATGTACTTCGCGATGTCCGCGGGCGCCGGGAACAGCTTGACGAAGTCGGCGCCGGCGCGGTGGGCCGCCCACATCTCGGTCGCGGTGTAGGTGCCGGGCAGCCCCGCAACCCCCAAGGTTTGCGCCTCCGCCAGCACCTCGAGTTCGAGTACCGGCGACACGATGAAGCGCGCGCCGGCCGCCACCGCGGCGCGCGTCTGGTCCCGATCCATCACCGTACCCACGCCCACCAGCAGCTTGGGATCGGCCGCGAACTCCGCCACCAGGCCGAGAGCTCCCGGAATCGAGAGGGTGAACTCGATCATGGTGAATCCGCCGCGCACCGCGGCCGCCATCGCCTCGCGCGCGACCGCAGGATCCTCGGTGCGGATGATCGCGCTGACGCGGCGGGCGAGCATGTCCTTCACGATGGCTTCGCGGGTGATCTCGGATGTGCGTGTGTTGGACATGCTCCCTCCGCTGTCCTGTTAACTCCGCACCAGCGGCTTGTACTTGATCCGGTGCGGCTGGTCCGCCTCGCGCCCGAGGCGACGATGACGATCCGCCTCGTAGTCCTGGAAGTTCCCTTCGAACCAAACCACCTGGCTGTCGCCCTCGAAGGCCAGGATGTGCGTGGCGATTCGGTCGAGGAACCAGCGATCGTGCGAGATCACAACCGCGCAGCCGGCGAAGTCGAGCAGCGCGTCTTCCAACGCGCGGAGCGTGTCCACGTCGAGGTCGTTCGTCGGCTCGTCCAAGAGAAGCAGGTTGCCACCCGCCTTCAAGAGCTTTGCCAGGTGGACGCGATTGCGCTCACCGCCGGAGAGGCCGCCGACCAGCTTCTGCTGATCCGGCCCCTTGAAAGCGAAGGAGCCGACGTAGGCGCGACTGTTCACCTCGCGCTTGCCGACCAGCATCTTGTCCTCGCCACCCGAGATCTCTTCCCAGATTGTCTTCTTGGCGTCGAGCGCGTCGCGCACCTGATCGACGTAGGACGGAACAACGGTGTCGCCGACGATCAGCTCCCCTGAGTCCGGCTGCTCCATTCCCATGATCATCTTGAAGAGGGTCGTCTTGCCGGCGCCGTTCGGGCCGATCACGCCGACGATGCCGCCGCGCGGCAGATTGAAATTCAAGTCGTCGACGAGGAGCTTGTCGCCGAAGCCCTTCCGCACCTTCTTGGCCTGCACCACTACATCTCCGAGGCGCGGCCCCGGCGGGATCACGATCTCGGCGATCTCCTGGCGCTTCTCCTGGTCCTGCTGCAAGAGCTCCTCGTAGGCCTGGATGCGCGCCTTCGACTTCGCCTGGCGCGCCTTCGGGTTCATGCGCACCCACTCGAGCTCGCGCGCCAGGGTGCGCTGCCGCTTCGACTCCGACTTCTCCTCTTGGCGCAGGCGCTCCTGCTTCTGATCGAGCCACGAGGAGTAGTTGCCCTCCCAGGGAATGCCCGTGCCGCGATCCAGCTCCAGGATCCAACCCGCGACGTTGTCCAGGAAGTAACGATCGTGCGTGACCGCGACGATGCAGCCGGGGAACTCGCCCAGGTGCCGCTCGAGCCAGGCCACCGACTCCGCGTCCAGGTGGTTGGTCGGCTCGTCGAGCAGAAGCATGTCGGGCTGCGACAAGAGCACGCGGCACAGCGCGACGCGGCGGCGCTCGCCTCCCGAGAGCTTCGTTACTTCCCAGTCGCCGGGCGGACAACGGAGCGCGTCCATCGCGATCTCGATCTTCCGATCCAAGTCCCAGCCGTCGGCGTGCTCGATCTTTTCCTGCAGCTCGCCCATCTCGTTCATGAGCGAGTCCATCTCGTCGGCGTCGAGTTCAGGGTCGGCCATCTTCGCGCTGATCTCGTTGAAACGGGCGATCATGTCGCGGACCTCGGCCATTCCCTCCTCGACGTTCTGCTTGACCGTCTTGGTCGGATCGAGCTGCGGCTCCTGCTCGAGGAATCCGATGCGGATGCCGTCGGCCGGCTTGGCCTCGCCGATGAACTCCTGATCCACCTGCGCCATGATGCGCAGGAGGGATGACTTTCCCGCGCCGTTCAGGCCGAGCACGCCGATCTTGGCGTCGGGATAGAACGAGAGCCAGATGTCACGGAGCACCACCTTTTCCGGTGGGTGCACCTTGCCCAGGCCCTTCATGGTGAAGATGTACTGCTGCGCCACGAAGCCTCCTTGTGCGAGTGGGGATGGGTGGCCGCCCTAAGATCCGCGCCGGCCGAGAAGCGGGCCGATCGCGCGGGAACGCGCGCCCCGAGCAAAGCGGGCATTCTACGCGGTCAGGCGGCGCAGGGGGAGACCTTTGGTTTGTCCCGCCGGCGGCCGGGCGCCGCTCCCCCGGCGATTTTCCTCGACCCGCCGCGCAACTCTCTCCGCCCCCCTCCAGATAACTCGGGCGTGACGCCAACAAGGGGTTGGCGGAACAGGAACCCAAGGCCAGGCGGCAGAGCCCGCCGAACCAAACCCAAGGAGAGATCCAAATGTCGTTCACCGAGTCGACCGGAACCCGTGTCAATCGTTACCTGGACAGCCTCGGAATGCCGGATAGCTTTGGCGACGCGATCGGCGCCCTCGTCGACGCTCGTCGTGGTGACTTCGGCGGTGCGTTGCGCAACCGGGTCGACCTGCAGAGCGGCCTTCCGACCCGCGCCTTGGATTCGGCGATCCAAAACGCCGGCCCGGCCTTCCGCCCCGGCTTCGTTCCGCGTTGCACCTGCAGCGGTCCGCACCTCGGCCCCTGGTCGAACACCTACGCCGTCTCGCGCCAGGTCGGTCGTCACGCCCACGTCGGTCAGAAGTACAACTACAACGTCGGTCCTTTCCAGTGTCAGGGCCGGATCACCGGTCGCCAGTACAACGGCTCCTTTAGCAAGCCGATCCAGCTCAAGAACGATCAGTGGTTGTTCCATGGCCGGACCTACAACAGCCTGAACGACGTCGCGCGCGACATCCGTGACGGGCGGGTCGACGGGCAGGCCACCACGCACTTCCGCTTCCCGACCCCGATGGTTCCGTTCCTGCCGTACCTCCCGACCCTTCCGGTCGGCGGCGCGCCGGTCTTCCCGTTCAACCCGATCGCCGCGGTGGCGGGTGGCCTGGCGAACCTGCTCGGCGTGGCGCAGCAAGCCGGCCAGAACATCGGTGACGTGATCCGGAAGATCCTGGAGAACGGCGGCTTCAACCCGGCGCCTGGCGGCTCGTCCCCCAGCCCGGCCACTGGCGACACCGGCGCGAACGGCGCGAGCGACATCATGAGCGGCCCCGGCTCGCTCGAGGACAAGCTCCTGCTCCTCATGGCCAAGCTGGCCGACCACCTCGACAAGCAGATCGAAGACCAGATGAAGAAGATCGAGTCGGAGATGGCGAAGCAGAAGCAGGACGGCAAGGGCGGCGCGCAGGGCGGCGGCCTCGGCGGCATCCTCGGCGGCATCGGCAGCGTGGCCGGCGGTATCTTCGGCGGCCCGATCGGCGCGGCGGCGGGCGGTGCGATCGGCAACCTGCTCAGTGGCGCGGCCGGTGGCTCGAGCCAGGGCGGCAGCAGCTCCAGCAGCACCGACAAGTCGAACCTGCAGCTCCTCCAAGCTCAGCTCCAGCAGATGGTCGAGCGCCGCAATCAGATGTTCCAGACCATGACGCAGATGCTGAAGTCGCTCAACGACACCAGCCTCTCGATCATCCGGAACCTCAAGGCCTAGTTCGAAGGAAGGACCACTCGAGACGAACCCCCCGCACACCCCTCGCCTCGAGCACGATGAGGCCGCCGACTTCCCCTCGGCGGCCTCGGTCGTTTCTGGAGATTCTCTGTGACGGGCGCGCTGCGCCGCGCTCCGTACCTCTCGAATTCATCACTACGCAACAGGAGGTACGAAGATGACCCGTCGCATTGATGCCCGCGCGCTGCGCGGCATGATCCATCTGGCTGTTCTAGCGATCGTGTTGACCCTGGGGCTCTCCGCCTGCGGAAGCCGGGAGCACGTGAGCGCACCCGAGCCGGTCGCGCAGATTCCGGCCCTCTCCGCGGTTGATCCCGACTCGGTAGAGGCAGGGCAAGAAGTGGCGCTGGTGGGTGCGCACTTCGGAACGGAGTCGGGCGTGGTGCGCTTCGGTGCGCACGAGGCCGGGGTCGTGTCGTGGAGCGACAGGCGCCTGGTCGTCAAGGTGCCGGTCTCCGCGGTGGACGACTCGGTGTCGGTCGAAGTCGGGGGGCAGCGGAGCAACAAGCTCCCTTACACCGTGGTTCTGGCGCTGCCGCAGCTCGTGATCGATCACCTCGACCCGGCGCGCGCACCGGTCAACACCATCATCTCGATCGTCGGCTCAGGCTTCGTCTTTCCGCGGAACACGCCCGAGATGAAGGTCACGTTCACCGGGCCGAGCGGTCGGTTGGAGGGTCGAGTCACGGCGTGGAATGAGCGCGGGATTCGCGTCTGGGTTCCGATCGGGACGATCGACGGTCCGGTGCGCGTCGAGGCGGGTCCGCGGAGGAGCAACGACATGCAGTTCACGGTCGCGACCGGCGCGAGGTAGCCGGGATCCGGGGCGCGGCCCACTGCAGGGCCGTCTGCCTACCACAGCCCAAACGCTACAGACGACGCGTGCTCCTCGCACCTTTGAGGGGCACGCTGCTTGTTTCCTACCGCAATTGGGCCAATCGACCCTTGGGCCACGCCCACGCGCCGAAGTGCTGCGCTCCTCTGCTATACTCGTTCAACCGAATCGCCGCACGAAGTCGGATCCCGGGGCGCCGTCGTCCGCGCGTCGCACCCTCTGCACCTGTGTCGTTCGCCTGCCCCTCAAGAGGTGGTGCCTATGTCGGATCGCTTGGCCCCGCGCCCCTGTGCTCATGGAAGCGTACTCCGCGGCTCGCTCGCGGTCGTGTTCACACTGCTCGCGCTCGTCGCCCCCGCGCGCGCTTGGGAGGAAGAGGAAGACGAGCTGCCGGCCTTGACCCCGGCCGAGATCGCGGAGATCGCGGCGGTGCGCGCCGCGGCTCGGCCGAATGGTCTGATGGCGGTCTCGACCGAGCGGGTCACGCCGACCACCATCGTCTTCTCCGAGCTGCCGCCCATGGCGCAGGTGCCGAGCGGCGGCGAACTCCGCGAGCCGCACCAGGAGGGCTTCGATCGCGAGATCGAAGAGGAGCTGCGCTGGCTGAAGGAGCACCCGCAGTCGATTTCTCTCTCCGAGCTTGGTCAAGTCACCCTCGATCAGATCGGCGGCATCTCCACCGCCGCACCCACGCCAGGCACAGGCTTCGAGGGGATCACCCAGGGGGGGTTCATTCCGGGAGAGCCGACCTGCGCCGGTGGCCCGCTCAACATCTTCTCCGCCGGCAACGTCAGCGTCACCGTGACGAACAAGGACGGTTCGAACCGCGTCGAGACGAACGGCAGCACCTTCTTCAACGCGCCGGCGAGCGAAGGCGGGATGAGCGACGCGCAGTGCTACTACGACGCGCTTCGGGGTCGCTTCGTCGCCTTGGCTTTCACGCAAGGCACCTCGCCGCAGCACTCGAACTTCTACCTCAACATCTCGAAGACCAACGACGCGCGCGGCGCCTGGTGGAACTACAAGTTCGACATGACCAAGGACGGCAACACCTCGACGTCGAACTGGGGCGACTACGAGTCGCTCGGCATCAGCGACGACAAGCTGGTGATGACGAGCCAGCAGTTCACCTTCTCGACCAATAGCTATCGGTACCAGAAGGTGCGGGTGATCGACCGCGCGGTGGTCTACGCCGGCGGCTCGGCCAGCTACGTCGACTTCTTCAACTTCTCCCCGCCGAGCGGCGGTGACTCCAACGACAACTTCGTCACGAAGGGGGCACGCAACCTCACGGCGGGCGATGCCACCATCCACCTGCTTTGCGTGCGGACGAACGGCGGCACGCGCGTGACGTATCGCACCGTGACCGGCACTCCGGCCGCGCCGACTCTCTCCTCGGGCAATTTCGTCACGGTCGGTTCGTATAGTCCGCCGCCCGACGCGGTGCAGCAGGGGAGCGGCGGCTTGGTCGCGACCAACGACTGTCGGCCGGGCGACTTCTACGTGCGGAACGGCGTGCTCACGATCGCGTGGCACACCTCGGCCAACTTCGGCGGCGGCGCGACCGAATCGGCCATCCGCCTCTTCCAGATGCGCACCAGCGATCGCGCGGTGCTGACCGACGAGACCTATGGTGCGACCAACGTCTTCTACTACTACCCGGCGGCGACGGTCGACTCGGTCGGCACGGTCTTCCTTGGTTTCGATCGCTCGAGCTCGACCGAGTTCCCTTCCGCTTGGGCGACGGGGAAGCGCCGGGTCGACGCGGCGCTCCAAACGAGCGCGCTGCTCAAGTCAGGACTCTCCGCGACCAATCAGAGCCGCTGGGGCGACTACACCGGCATCGACAACGACGCCTCGCTCTCCGGGCCGGGCGGCTCGAGCGCGTGGTACGCGGGTCAGTGGACCAAGGGGACGAACACGTTCGGCACCTGGGTGAACAAGCTGACCTACACCTACGGGCAGATCTCCGGAACGGTGCTGGCCGACTGCGATGGTTTGAGCGGGACGACCGGCGATCGCACGCCGCTCGCGGGCGTGACGGTGACCGCCAAGCAGGGCGCGACCGTCCTCGCGACCAAGGTGACGAACGCTCTCGGTGGGTACAGCTTCGGATTCTTCGACACGGGCGTGTACGACATCGTGGTGACGGCCCCGGCGGGTGGAAGCACGGTCGACGCGCTGCCGGGCAGCGGCGGCAACTCGCAAACGAAGATCAATGCCGGCGACATCCAGGTGAACCTGACCGACGCGCAGACTTCGAGCAACAACGTCTTCGTGGTGGCCACGTCGCATCTCGCGCCCGCCACGACGTCGATCGTTCCCAACACCAAGAATGTCGGCGACGGCGCCTTCACCATGAACGTGAACGGCTCGGACTTCCTGCCCTGCTCGGTCGTGCGGCTCGACGGCAGCGATCGGACCACCACCTACTTCAGCGCCAACCTGCTCACCGCGCAGATCCCGGCGAGTGACATGCTGGTCGGGGGCACGCACAACATCACCGTCTTCACCCCGGCGCCGGCCGGCGGCACCTCGAACCCGCAGGTCTTTACGGTCAACTCGCCCGACAACATCGCGCCGACCGTCACGCTGACCTCGCCGAACGGCGGCGAAGTGTGGAAGGCCGGCTCGTCCCACAACATCACCTGGACCGCGAACGACAACACCGGCGTCACCGCGGTAGACCTGGCCTGGTCGAGCGACGGTGGGGCGACCTTCCCCAACGTCATCGCTACCGGTTTGACCAACTCCGGGTCCTTCGCCTGGACAGTGCCGAACGCGCCGACCGGCACGGCCCGCGTACGCGCGACCGCGCGTGACGCCAACTCCAACTCCGCGGCGGACGCGAGCGACGCCAACTTCACGATCGACCTCTGGGTGATCAGCGCGAGTGCCGGCGCCAACGGTTCGATCGCGCCGAGCGGCGCCGTCGGCGTGGTCGAGCACGCCAACCAAAGCTTCACCATGACGGCGGCGGTCGGACATCACGTGGCCGACGTGCTGGTGGACAGCGGATCGGTTGGACCGCTGACCGCCTACACCTTCAATGACGTGATCGCGAATCACACCATCCAGGCGAGCTTCGCGCCCGACGCACACCTCTTGAACATCAGCATCGTGGGGAGCGGCAGCGTCGCGAAGAGCCCGGATCAGCCGAGCTACGACTACGGCACTTCGGTGACCCTGACCGCGACCGCGGATCCAGGGTTCGACTTCCAGGGCTGGAGCGGTGATGTGACCAGCACGCAGAACCCGCTGGTCGTGGTGATGAACGCGGACCTGAACATCGTCGCCACCTTCGCGGCCTCCTCGGCCGTCGCGGAGCCGGTCGTAACCGAGCTGGCCCTCGCGCCGGTGCAGCCGAACCCCTCGAGCGGCGGCGCTCGTTCGGAGTTCGCACTGCCGCAGTCGGCGAAGGTGTCGGTCGAGCTGCTCGACGTGCGCGGGCGCGTGGTGCGCACGCTGGCGTCGGGCGAGTATCCCGCCGGCCGTCACGCGGTGGTGCTCCCGAGTTCGAGCGACCACGGCCTGGGCTCCGGCGTCTACTTCCTGAGGCTTCAGGCCAACGGCAAGACGATCGTCCGGCGCTTTGCGCTGACGAAGTAGCGACGCGCGAATCCCCGAGGAGCCTCCTCGGGCGCAGGTCTCTCGGGCGATTCCGTCCGAGGTCCTTCGCCAGAGGAGGCTCTTCTCGTTTCTCCCTCCACCCATCCTCGTCTCGTGCCTCCGATCGGGCCGCCCCGTGTGCGCTGGGTCGGTCGGGCTCCACGAATTCGCGCTCCGTCGAAAGAATCGGTGAGCTGCTCGACCCTGATTTGGCGCTCGTACGGCCGACATCCGATCGTGGTCCGCTCGACGTCTCGAAGAAGGGAGAGAGGAAATGAAGAAGGTACTGATCGCGGTTGTCGTCGCGGTGCTGGCGCTCCTGCCGGCCCTCGCCCAGGCCAGGCTCTCGGCGAATCACAACCAGACCGCGGTTCGAGGGTAGGCCCTCTCGGATCACGGCGGCGCGTTCACCGAAACCCCCGTGACGATACGCACGCGTCGCTTCCCGCGGGTCGGTGCCGCCAGGAAAGGCCCTGCGGCCGTTCCGCGGCCTCGGCCCTGGGGAGGCGGTCCGGGCTCGCGTCAGTCGCTATCGAGCGTCCCGAGCTTTCCGCGCAGCGTCGCGACCATCCGGCCGATCTCCGTCAAGGGTCCCGACCCGGTGCGGTTCGCGAGCAGCACGGCTTCGTCGAAGAAGGTCGCCGCCGAGGTGCGGTCTCCGCGCGCGAGTTCGAGATCAGCCCGCACGCAGAGCATTCGCGCAAGCTCGAAGAGTTCGCCGAGCGTCCGAAGGATTGCCTCGCTCTCCCAAAGCGCCGATCGCGCTTCCTCGGTCCTGCCTTCCAGGCATCGGAGCGCGCCCACCCGGTACAGCGTCATCCCCTCGAGCAGGCGGTCATGCGTGTCGCGGGCGATGGCGAGGGCGGTCTCGAAACGCACCTCGGCCTCACTCAATCGCCGATCTTCCAATTCGACGAGACCGAGATCGCTGGTGGCCCGGCCTTCCAGCGCGCGGTTGCCCGCCTCGCGCTGAATCGAGATCGCGTTCTCGAGGCAAGCGCGGGCACGCGCGATGTCCCCGCGTTCTCGATGAAGATTCCCGAGATCGACGAGCCCCGCCGCTTCGTAGCGCCGGTATCCGACCTCCCGATAAATCGCGAGGGCCCCCTCGAGGCGAACCAGAGCCTCGTCCAGTTCGCCTCGCATTTGGTAGAGGAGTCCCAGATTGCCCATCGCGATGGCCGGAGCGAGTCGCCCCCCTGCGTCGCCTTCGATCTCGAGCGCCGTCTGAAAGCAGCGTTCGGCCTCCTGCAATTTCGCGTCATCGAAGTAGAGGGTTCCTAAGTTGATCAGGTTCGAGGCTTCGAGTCCGCGTTCGCCCAGCGAGCGAGCGATGGATAGGGCGCGCTCCCAGTTCTCGCGTGCCTCCTGCGCGCGGCCCTCGCCGACGTTGAGCTCACCGAGAAAGCCCAATGCAACGCACTCCGGCCTGCCGGCGCCGATCTCGCGGCTCCGTAGGATTGCCGCTTCGGCGGACGTGCGGGCCTCCTGCTGCCGGCCGAGGAGGAGGAGCGGAAGCGCGAGGGAACTCAGAGCCTCGCACTCCCCGGCCTGATCGCCAACGCTCCGATACAGCGTCAGCGCCGCCTCGCAGTGGTCAACGCTCGAAGCGGTGAGTCCGGCCGGGGTCTCGGCGCTAGCGACGGTTAAGAGCACCCACGCGCGTTGCCCTTCGTCGAGGGTGGTTGCCTCGAGCACTTCGAGTCCGAGATCGAGCAGGGCGCGGTACGGCCCGCGACGCGAGATCACCGCCTGGCAGGCACGAAGCGCGGCGACAGCGGTTGCGCAGTCTTCACGCCCCACCGCGCGTCGACAGGCCTGGGTAAAATTCCCGAGTTCGGATTCGAGGTCGCGCCAGGGTAAGGCCGCCTTCGCCATGCGTGCGTAGTACTCGCCGTGACGCCGAAGGGCGGCGGCCTCCGAACCGTCGCCGTTCGGCCGCGGTTCCGTCGCCTCGTCCGCCGCCGCGCGCAGCTTCGTCCGCGCGTATTCCTGGAGGGACGCGAGCATGCCGAACCGAAGCGTGGCCGCGCTTGCCTCCGAATGCAGCGCCGGGACCGAGGTTCGGAGCAGGTTCTTCTCCACCAGTGAAGCAAGGAGCTCCGCTGCCTTCGGCGCGTCCGCCGTGCGCTCGTGGTCGAGAATCGCGTCGGCGGCTCCTAAGGTGAAGCCGCCTTCGAACACGGAGAATTGCGACCACGCCGATTTCTCCGCGGGGGAGAGCAACTCCCACGATCCTTCGAAGGCCTCCGCCAGCGTCGCGTGGCGCGCCGATCCTCCGCCGGTCAGCAGGCTGAACCTTCGGCGCATCTCCGAGACGATCTGCGTGACGCTCATCACGCGAATCCGGCCGGCGGCGAGTTCGATCGCGAGCGGCAGCCCATCCACCAGGCGCACGATCTCTCGCGCGGCCTCGGCGTCGGGGCCGGTGCACTCGAAGCCCGGGCGGAGTCGACGCGCTCGGGTCTGGAAAAGTTCGAGGCCCGCCTCGGGCGAGAGCGCCTCCGCGCGTTGCACGAGTTCCAGTTCCTCCAGCGCGAGGCGTTGGCGGCTGGTCACGAGGAATCTCGCCTCCGTCGCGCGGGCCAGCCATCGTGCGACGACTGGCGCACCGTGAGGGAGCAGTTGCTCGAAGTTGTCGAGGATGACCAGGCACTTCCCGCGCGCGGCGAGGGCATGGCCGATCTGTGCAACTGGGTCGATCGGCCGGAGCTCAACTCCGAGAGCCCGCGCGACCCCGAGGGCCAGGGTCTCCTCGTCGCGTGCCTCGGTCAGATCCGAGAACCAGACACCGCCCGGCCAATCGCGGAGCGTCTGCCACCCAATTCGGATCGCCAGCCGCGTCTTGCCCATGCCCGCCGCGCCCACCAAGGTCACGAGCCGGCTCTTCGAGAGGTCATGCGTCAACCCGTCGAGTTCCGCGTCGCGACTGACGAAGGGATCTCGCTCCGCCGGCAGGGAGTGGGATCGCCCGGCGCTGAGCGGACGTCGATCGACCTCGAGCGCCGGCGCTCGACCAGCGAGCGCTTCCGCCACCTCCTCCGCACGGGCGAACCGCCTTGCCGGGTCGCGGTCCAGGCATCGGCGAATCGCGCGCTCCCAGTGCTCGTTCAGTTCTGGGCGCAGCGCTCGGGGTGATGGTGCGTCTTGGTGCAGTCGACGCGCGGCGGCGTCGAGGTCACCCACCGCAAGCTCACGCGCGGAGTTCTGCGCGATCCCGTCGATCGTGTGGTCGTCGGAGAAGGGCAATCTCCCGGTTACCATCTCGAAAAGGACCACTCCCAGGGCGTAGATGTCCGCGGCTGCGCCTGCCAAACCACCCCGAAGCTGTTCCGGGGCCATGTAGGTCGGCGTTCCGAGGATCGGACCTCCTTCGGAATCGGACGGAGAAGAGCCCGACGCGGCCGACTCCGCGCGCGCGATGCCGAAGTCGGTGACCACCGCCTGCTCGCCATTCTCTCGATCGACGAGGATCACGTTCGCCGGCTTGAAGTCGCGGTGCACGATCCCCGAGCGGTGAGCCGCGCCCAGGCCGGCCGCCATCTGCTCGGCCAGGATCAGCGCGCGCTCTGTCTCCAAGCGCTGCTCCCGCTCGAGCAGGTCGGCGAGCGTGCGCCCGCGCAAGAGCTCCATGGTGAGGAACCAGACGAGGTCGTCGCCGTCGCCATGCGAGCCGAGGTCGTAGAGGCGGCAGACGTTCGGGTGCCAGACGGTGCGGGCGAGCAGTCCTTCCATCTCCAGTCGCCGGCGTGCCTCCTCCGTGCTGACCTTGAGGTGAAGCGTCTTGAGTGCGACCGGAATCGAGAGCTCCTCGTCCCACGCTTCGTACACCTCGCCCATTCCACCTCGACCCAGGAGCGACTCGATGCGATAGCGGCCCGCGACGCGATCACCTCGATGGAACGACGGTGGTTCATCGCCGGAGATGAGGCTGGCCCACGGCGCGGGGAGCGACTGCGCTTCCGGAACGCCCTCGTTCGACTCCAGAAAGGAACGGAGTTCTCGACCAACCGTCACGTCGTCGCGGCATACCGCCTCGACAAAGGCGGGCCGATCTTCGGGTGGAAGGTCGAGCGCCTCGAGCAGGCGCGCCTGCAGTCGTTCCCACTCCTCCGGCGTCACGACGTGCGTTCCAACTTGCGTCGAAGCCAGATGCGCAGAAGGGTCCAGTCGCGCTTGGCGGTCGAGAGAGAAATCTCGAGCGCCGAGGCGGTCTCCTCGAGGGTCATGTCGGCAAAGAACCGACACTCGACGATGCGCGCGTGGCGGGGATTGAGCGCGGCGAGCTCCTTGAGCGCCTCGTCGAGGTCGAGGATGCGATCGATGTCGATGGCGGAGACCTCCTCGACATCGGAAAGCGAGACCTGGAGCGCGCCGCCGCCGCGCTTCGCCCGCTTCCGACCACGCGCATGGCTTACCAGGATGTTGCGCATGGCCTGCGCGGCCAGGGCGAAGAACTGCGAGCGCGATTCGAACTGCAATTCGTCGGTGCGGACCAGCTTCAGGTACGCCTCGTTGACCAGCGCCGTCGGATTCAGGGTGTGCTCGGCGCGCTCTGCGCGAAGCTTGCCCCGCGCCATTCGCCTCAGCTCGGCATGGACGAGTGGAATGAGCGCGTCGAACGCGTGGCGATCTCCTGCCCGCAGGGAGAGGAGAAGTTGGGTGACGTCCCTTGGGTCCATCACGTCCTTCGATCTGGTCTTCGCCCTCGGCGTCGCGCCCCAATCCAGGCGCGGCGCCCCCTGGAGCCGGTCCGGGTCGAACCGGAATGCTCAGAGTTTACGACGCTGGTCCCGAGCCCGTCCCGCGCTCTCCTCACCGATTCGACACTCGCTAGCAACCGGCGAGCCTCCTCGCGCGATACGTCGGTCGAGAGAACTCGACTCTCGATCACCTTCGCTCTCGGAGGCTGCTTATGCTGCAACCAATCCAACACCCCATACAAACCGCGGCCCCGCGCGAGGCAGAGGCAATCGACTTGGCTGCGCGGGCATCGTCAGAAGCCGGGATGGTTCAGGCGTCGAATTCCGCCGGCGAGGGGAGTTCCATCGCGCCGCGTGGAGAGGGGGCGATGGAGCCGCCCCGGGCGACCGCGCCCGAATCCGAGAAGGCGGCCCGCATGGCCGAGCTGGAGATCCAGGCCGGCAATCAGCGAGATCGCCTGCAAACGGTGCGGAAGACCCAGGAGTTTCTGTACCACGATCGCGAGTCAGGTCTGAGCTACTACCTGGTGGACGGCACGCTCGTCCAAGGCAGCTATCGCGGCGGGGAAGTGAAACGCAAGGGGACCGCGCTAGACCACCCGAGCGCGGATGCCATGCGCGAACGACGGAGCACACCGGACGACGATCGCACTCACCTCGGTTGATCGAGCGTGCTCGGCGTGCGATGGAGGAGCAGGTATCCCTCGCCCGTCCCGTCGTCGCGCAGAGGAAAGCGCTGCGCGATCCGAAACTCCGACCCCAACAGCTCGACGAGAGTCTGCTGGATCGGCGCGATCGCGTCGGCCGGAAGAAGCGGCGAGCCCACCTCGGATCGCGCGAAAACCTCGGCGTTCACCCGGACGAAGCACCACGCGGGACGAAGCGCGACGCAGGTCGCGGCCAACTCTCGCATCGCCCTCTCGTCGCGGCCGAGACGCACGTCGGAGTAGCGGCCGGCGCGCTCGATGATCCGCGCCACCGCTTCGGTGGCGAGCCCTCTGTGATCGATGACGGTGAGATCCGAGGCGTAGCCGATCCCACCGATCTCGTAGGCGAGGACGCGATCATCGGGATGGGCGTGGTCGTGCAGCCAGCGGCCCATCTCGACGTAGCGGCTGCCGACGAGCGCCGGGTTGCGGTAGCCGCGGCGGAGATCGCGGAGCACGCCGAATGTAGTGCCCAGACCGAAGAGGCAAGCGAGCACGAAGCATGCCGCCGCGAGCGCGAGGCGCCGTTGCGACGTCGACCACCAGGCGCCGGCAAGTTCCTCTGCCTGAAGCGCGGCGAGATAGAAAAGCGGTGCGGCGCAGGGAAGCGCGAAACGCGCACCCAGCATCCAGTCCTTCGAGGCGTAGAGGAGGACGAGGAGCATGGCGAGAACCGCCGCGCGCGCCGATCGAATCGCCGCGGGCTGCGCGCTGGGCAGGTCGGTGCTCCGCGTGAGCACGCCGCGGAGCGCCAGCAGCGCGACCACGCCGCCACCGATGGCGAAGAGTCCGTCGAGGAGCAGGTAGCCCTGACGCGCGACGGTGAAGGCCAGACCCTCCACTCCATTCAGCAGCGCCCCGCGCCACGGGGTCGGCTTCGCCAGGAAGGGCGCTGGCAGCAGCGTGTGAAAGTACACGAGGCGTGCCGCGATGATCGAAAGCCCCAGGCTCCATCCAATCGCGTGTCCCCATCGTTGCGCGCGCTGCTCGCGCAGCGCAACGAACGACACGAGGCCGGCGACCAGAACCCCTTCAGGACGCCCAGTGATCGTGGCGAAGAGACCGATGGCGAGCAGCGCGGTCTCCGCGCGGAAGCCCAAGCCGAGCGCGGGGACGAGAGACGCCAGCGCCACGGCGAGCGCGAAGAAGGCTGTCTCCAATCCGAAGACGCTGGAGTAGTGCAAGGTCGGCACACAGGCCAGTGCGACCACCGTGGTACCGGCGATCGCGGGGCGCACGGCCGAGCGCACCGCAGCGCGCGCCACGAGCGCGATCAACCCCAGCGCCGAGAGCAGGCCGAGCAACTTCGAGAGCATCTCGGGGTCCCACCCCAACCTGATGCCCCCCGCGAGTAGCGCGGTCCAGAGCATCGAGGAAAAGGTCTCGATCCGCTCGCCTGGATTGAAGGTGGGCCCATCGCCGGCCGCGAGGTGCTGCGCGCAGCGGTAATAGATGAAGGCGTCGTCGACGGTCGCGAACCAGAGGGCGGCGCTCCCGGCGATCACCAGCGCGAAGGCGAGGACGAGGAGGGCGAGCGAGGGCCTTGTCCAGCTTGTCTCGCCTCGTGTCGCCAGTGATGGATCCTCCTCGGCGCGGAGGTTGGCATCGGGGCGCGATCGAGGCAACGGAGAAGGCGCGGGCGAGAGCCAAGGGGAAGGCGGCGGCGCCTCACTCCTCGAGCGTCATGATCCAGAGCTCGGTCTTGCCCGAGCCTTCCGAGGTGAACACGATGCGCCGGCCGTCGGGCGACCAGTCGGGTTCGCGATCGCCGGCGCCGCCGAAGGTGAGCTGCACCGGATCGGATCCATCGGCGGCGACGCGCCAAAGATCGCTGCCTGCTCTGCGACCGGTGGAGTACGCGATGAAGGCGCCATCGTGCGACCAGGAAGGCGTGTACTGGCCGTGGGCGCCTGCGCCTAACCGCGTCGGCTCGCCGCCCGCGACCGGAACCCGCCAGAGACGAACGCCGTCGCCGCTCGATCGAGTGGAGGAGAAGAGAATCCAAGCTCCGTCTCGAGAAAAGCGCGGACTCCACTCATCGACGAAGAACTCGCTGGTGAGTCGCGTGGCCTCGCGGCCGCCGATCGGAACGGTGAAGATCCACGCCTGGATCGAGGCGAAGGGCCAGTCGCCCGCACCGAAGGCGAGCTGCGTTCCATCCGGCGACCAGTCGAGCTGGTACATCTCCCAAGCGACCGAGCAAAGAGGCTCGGGTGTACTTCCCGGGCCTGGTTGCACCTGCCATATGCCCGGCGGACTCCCGCGCTCGCTCGAGAGGATGCCGCTGAACGCGATGTGTGATCCATCCGGCGACCAAGCGGGGTAGAACGCACTGGCTTCGGACGGCGTGACCCGAACCGGCAAGGCGTCGATTGGATCGATCACGTAGATCCCGGAGGTCCGCGACGGTTCTCGCGCATCGAATGCGATCTGCCGACCGTCGGGTGACCAGCGCGCGTGCCCGGGGAATCGAAGGTTGGTGCCCTCCGCGAGAAGTCGAGTGAACCCGAGCGCCTGACGCGGTTGGTTGGACAACGCTGACCAATTTGGCCATTCGTCGGCGGTGCGAAGCGCGAAGTTCAACCAGTGGCATTTCGGCAGCCCGGAGATCAGCAGCGATTCCTTCGTCCCTGGCGCAGCGGGGGCGGGGAGACCCGAGACCGGTGTCGCGGCGTCCCAAGTTGCGTCGGTGATGGGAGAGAGCGAATAGCGCAGAGCGTAGGCCGAAGCCCGCCCCAGATTGCCGTCCCCGCCGGGGGCGGTCCACTCGAGAAGAACTTCGCCACCGGGTCGGTCGCTCGCGACGAGATCGCCCACCGCGGAGGGAGGGATCTCGTCGGTCCATTGCGCGCCCGGCACGTTCGAGAGCGCGGAGAGATTGCGCGCCTCGTCGCGCGCGCGGAGTGCGAAGAACCGGTGTCCGTAGTTCACACCGCTAATCCGCAGGTTCTCTCTCCATCCCGCGGCGTGCGGGAGCGGAAGCGATTCGACCACCACCGCGGAGTCCCAGTTGGCCTCGGTGATTGGAGCATCGAAGTGTCGGAGCTCGTACGAGGCCGCCTGGCCAAGCATCCCATCGTCACCTGGCGCGGTCCAGAAGAGCAGCGCATCCGACGGTTCGATCACGGACACGGCGAGGTCGGTCACGGCGGACGGGGGCGTTTCGTCCCCTCGCGGACGAGTGGTGTGGTCGGAGCTGCACCCGACGAGATTCGCGAATCCAAGGAGAATGCAGGCGGCGCGCGGCAAATTCACCTGAACGGCCCTCCCTAACTGCGCGGTCAAGCATCCCACCGCCTACGGACCGACCGCAATCGCGTTCTCCCGCCAGTTCGCATGATCGTGCGACTACCTCTCGAAACCCGCCAAGTCGATCCTCACTTACGTCCGCCGCTGAATGAGAGGAGGACGACATGCAACGCATCCGCTGGATCGCCCCGCTCTGCCTGCTCGCGATCGCGGGCATCGCGCTCGGGGCTTCACAGATCCGCCGCACCGTGATCGCCGCCGGAGCGATGGGGGCGACGAGCGCGAACGTGCGTGTCGCCTCGACGCTCGGCCAAGAGGTCGTGTCGACGGGCAGCGCGACGAACCACACCCTGCGCTCCGGCTTCTGGACGCCGGGCGGCGCGACAACCGCGGTGGAGGGGGAAGCCAATGGCCTACCCACGCGATTCGCGCTGTACGCGGCCTATCCGAATCCGACGCGCGGCGCCCAGACCCTGCGCTACGACGTGCCGGCCGGCGGCGGTCGCGTCGCACTCCGCGTCTACGACGTGCGCGGCCGCCTCGTGCGCACGCTGCTCGACGCGAGCGACGCACCTGGCCGGAAGCAACTCACCTGGGATCGACGGGACGACCAGGGTCGCGACGTCGGCGCCGGGATCTTCCTCGTAAAGATGAGCGCGCCCGGCTTCGACCGCGCGCGCAAGGTGATCGTCCTTCCCTGACGGCCGTGAACCAGAACAAGGAGTCGAAGACGATGCGCATGCGATGGGTTCTTCTCACGGTCGTCCTGCTCTGCTCGGCGCGGATGGCGCTGGCGCAGCCGACCCAAGTGAGCTACCAGGGGCAGCTCTTTGCTTCGGGCAATCCGTTCACCGGCACGGCGCAGATGCGCTTCGTGCTCTTGAGCGGCGGCACGGTGCTGTGGTCGCACGACGGCACCAGCGCGACCGGCGAAATGCCGGACACGGCGGTGCCGGTCACGGTCGACCAGGGGATCTTCAGCGTTTTCCTGGGCGGCTCCGGCATGCAGCCGCTCACCGCCAACCTGCTCTTCAACGCGTCGACCGCGACGCTCCGCATCTGGGTGGACACGGGCGGCGGCATCGAGCAGCTCTCCGACCAGGCGCTCGGCTCGAGCGCCTTCGCGCTGCACGCGGAGAGCTCGGAGCGGTCGTTCGGGACCTTCGTCGCAAACGGCTTGATTCAATCGACGAGCGGCGGCTTCAAATTTCCCGACGGAACCATCCAGACGACCGCGGCGACGGGAGTGGGGGCGAGCACACTCGATCAGGCTTACGACGGCGGCGGCAGCGGGGCCGGGCGCACCATCACCGCCGACGCCGGCGCGGTCAGCGTTCAAGGCACCGACGGACTGCGGGTGAACGGCTCGATCGGCATCGGCCTGACCGCGACTCCCTTCTCGCGCCTCTCGATCGAGAACGTCGGCGGCAACGACACGACGAAGCTCCTCTCCTTCGACGAGGGGCAGGGAGGCGAGTTCCACTTCGAGAGCGGCTTCGCCGGCACCGGCTCGACCGGCAACTTCTTGAAGATGAACACCGCCTGGACCACCAACGCGATGGTCTGGCGCGGCGATGGCAACATCGGCATCGGCACCACCTCACCGGGCGGGCGACTGACGATCCTGCACGCGGGGGGCAGCACCTCGAGCCCCGCGCTCGCGGCCTACGACATCTCGACCACCGGCACCTCGATCGTGGCCAGCTCCTTCGGCAGCGGGCCGACCGTCGCGCTCTCGAACGGCAGCACCGGCGACATCCTGCAATTCGGCGACGCGATCGGCTCGCCGCAGGGTCGGATCGACAACGCGGGGCGCATCCGGCTGCAGGCACCCTTCGGCAGCGGCGTGGCGGGCGCGGCGATCTACTCCGAGAACACCACCTCGAACGGCATCGCCTACTGGGGGAAGGTGACGAGCAGCGACGCCACCCAGGTGCTCGAGCAGAACGGCACCGGCTCGCTCATCCGCGCCTTCAAGAGCGGCTCGCTCAAGTTCGAGGTGACGAACACGGGGCGCGTGGTCACGACCGCTCTTCAGATCACGGGCGGCGGCGACCTGGCCGAACCGTTCACGATCTCGAACGGTGCGCAGGTGGAGACGGGCACGGTGCTGGTGATCGATGAAGAGCATCCGGGCCAGCTTCGCGTCAGTCGTCACGCCTACGACACGAAGGTGGCCGGCGTGGTGAGCGGCGCGGGCGGCATCGACGCCGGCATCACCTTGACGCCGGGTGAGCACCAGGCGGGCGGGCAGAACGTCGCGCTCTCCGGTCGGGTGTACGTGCTGGCCGACGCGAGCAACGGCCCGATCCATGCTGGCGATCTCCTCACCACCGCGAATCGGCCGGGTCACGCGATGAAGGCCGATGCCACGCGCGCGGCCGGCGCGGTGCTCGGCAAGGCGATGTCCTCCCTCGAGACGGGGCGCGGCCTGGTGCTGGCGCTCGTCTCGCTGCAATGAGGCTCTCCGTGCGCGCGCGGCACGTGCTGGTCCTGGGTGTGATCGTGCTCGCCGGCGTCGCGAGCGGCGAGCGTGTGCGCGAGCGCATGCTGTCGCGCGAGGTGGAGCGCGAGGGCGAGTCCCGCGATGAGTTCGACCTCGAGTTCACCGACGCAGCCTGAAAGATGGAGCAGCGCGCGGCGCAGCGTTCGAGCGCCGGTCCGGTCTCGGTCGGGGCACTTCTCCAAGCAAAGGAAGAGCTCGAGCAGCGCGCCGGCGCCGGCACCCGCGACGGCGGGCTCTGGGGTTGGGAATGGCTGGGGCCCAGCAACGTCGGCGGACGCATCCTCACCATCCTGACCCGGTCGGGCGACCAGAATCGCCTGTGGGTCGGCGCTGCGTCGGGCGGGATCTGGACCACGACGAACGGCGGCACCACCTGGTCGCCGGTGGACGACTTCCTTCCCAGCCTGACCGTCACCTCGCTCGTCTCCGACCCGGCGAGTGCGGGGGTGATGTACGCCGCCACCGGCGAGGGAACCTTCTCCTCCGGCAACAAGAACGCGGAGCGTTCACCTGGCGCGGGCGTCTTCCGCAGCACCGACTTCGGCGTGACCTGGGATCAACTCGGGGCGACCTCGACCTGGTCCTACGTCAATCGGCTCGCGCATCATCCCACGCTGAGCGGCATCCTCTGGGCGGCGACCGATCAACCCACCGGCGTGTGGAAGTCGAGCGACAGCGGGGCGAGCTGGACCCAGACGCTCACGCCGAATTCGGCGACGACTCAGGTCATCGTGCACTCGACCACTCCGACCCGCGTGTTCGTTGGCACCAGTCCGAACGGCGCGGGCACCAACGGGCACGTCTACCGCTCGACCGACGGCGGTGCGAACTTCACCGACCTGACGGTGGGCGGGAGCAACAACCTGCCGACCTCGACCGGTCGTTGCGAGATCGGCCTGGGATCGAACACCACGGTCTACGTCCTGATGGATCGGAACGGCGGCGAACTGTATCGCTCCGCCTCGAACGGCGACCTCGGCACCTGGACCCAGCAACCCACGACCCCGGCCTTGTTCGGCGCGCAGGGGTTCTACGACAACGTCATCTGGGTCGACCCGACCAATTCCGATCGCATCGTGATCGGCGGCGTGGACATCTACCGCAGCACCAATCACGGCAACACCTGGCAGTGGATCTCGAATGGAAACGGGTGGATCAACAACACCTCGGCGCACCCGGACCAACACTGCATCGTGCAGCGCACCGGATGGGATGGCGTGAACAGCAACACCGTTTACTTCGGCAACGACGGCGGCCTCTACAAGACGAACAACGTCTTCGCCGCGGACACGCTCTCGGGGTGGACGAACCTGAACAACGGTCTCGGGGTCACTCAGTTCTACAGCGTGGCGTCATCTGCCACCGGTAGCGTGATCGTGGGCGGCACGCAGGACAACGGGCTGCCCTACCGCAACGGCTCCGGAACCACCTGGAATCGCACGCCGCTCTACCTGGACGGTGCGAGCTCGGCAATCGACCCGACCAACTCGAACATCGTGTACGGACTCACCCAGTACGGGCACGTGTGGAAGAGCACGAACGGCGGGGCGAGCTACAGCGACGCCACGATCGGCTACCTCTACGGCCTGGGTACCGCTCTCTTCAATGCCCCCTTCGAGCTCGATCCGAACAACTCGACCATCTCCTGGACCGGCGGCGTGCAGATCTGGAAGAGCACCAACAGCGCCGGGAGCTGGAGTGCCAAGCGCAACACCATCTCAGGCACGCCCTACGTCTCGGCCATCTCGGTCAAGCCGGGAAACTCGAACGAGGTCTGGATCGGCTACACCGACGGGACGGTGTCTCGCACGACGAACGGCGGGACCAACTGGACCAACGTGGATGCCGGTTCGCCCGCGCTGCCCGATCGTTGGGTGATGGACATCGAGGCCAGTCCGTTCTTCGCGAATGAAGCGGTGGTGGTGCTGGCCGGCTACTCCACGCAGCAGATCTGGGCCACCTTCGACGGCGGAGCCACCTGGAGTGATCGTTCGGGCGGAGGGAGCGACGTGCTTCCCTCGATTCAGATGAACTGCGTGAGCTACCACCCGGTCAACTCCGACTGGCTCTACGCCGGCAGCGACCTCGGCGTCTTCGCGTCGAACGACTTCGGGCTGCACTGGAACGTCACCCCGGCTTGGGGGAACAACGATGGTCCGGCCTATGTCGAGGTGGACGACCTGATCTTCTATCAGGATCGCTTGCTGGTCGGTACCTGGGGTCGCGGGATCTACCGCGCGCGACCGCTCTCGGTGGTCTACGTCGATCTCGCCAACGTCGGGACGGAGGACGGCACGCAGACGCACCCCTACAACACGGTCACCGAGGGGATCAACGCGATGGGTAATGGGACCACCCTCTCGATCAAGACCGCGACCTACACGGAGGGAGCGAAGACCTTCAACCGCGCTGGGCTGGTGGTGGCGACGGGCGGGACCGTCACGGTGCGATGAGCGATCGATGTGGACGGAAGCGAGGACGGCGCGATTCGAAGGAATCGCGCCGTCCTCGCTGTCTCGATCGAGGTGACCGCGTTACCGGGCGAGGACGATCGGACGACTGTCCTGCCGGTCTCCCGTGATCAATCGGACGAAGTAGACGCCGCTCGCGACTTCGCGCCCCTCGCGATCGCGGCCGTCCCAATCGAGCGTGTGAGTGCCGGCCGACAGGTCGCGCGTCTCGAAGCTCCGCACCAGTCTTCCCGAGGCATCGATCACCTCGAGCTCCGCCGGGCCGGGCTCGGCGAGGAAGCGAAGCGCGGTGGCGCGCGTGAATGGGTTCGGCCGGTTGGCGAGGATCTGCGTCTTGAGGTTGCTCGTGAGGCCTGCGTCGCCGGAAACGTCGGTTGGCGCCGCGCCGGTCCACACCTGCTGCGCTCGATCGGCATTTTGCTGCAGCGCTGCGAGGCTCGAACCGCCGATCACCGCGAAGACCAGGTCGCGCGCGCCGAGGCCGGTAGGTCGAAGGGACCGACCGAGACCAGCGCGCTGTAGTCGCCCGGCGCCGCGCCGCTCGGCACGATGTGCGGTGCATCGGCGGCGGTGAGGAACGCCCCTTGTCCGCGTCGAGGATGTAGGCATTCGGATAGACGTAGGTCAGGTTGGGGATGAGCGTCAGATTGGCCAGCGGCGCGCCGCCGTTCCAGTCGAGCGTGCGCAGCCCGACGTAGGTGTTGGACGCGTCGCCGATGTACACCAGCTTGCGCCCGCCATCGGTGCCGCCGAGATCGTCCGCGCCGTTGCCGCGAATGTCCAGGTCGAGGAAGAGCCCGGCGTAGAGTCCTCCGAGCGGCGCGCCAGAGTCGTTCGACAGGGTGCAGCGCACGATCACGAAGTCGTCGTCGCTCCCTGGACTGCTCAAGGCCCACGACTCCTGCGTCACCGCGAGACCCAAGGGCGCGAGCGCGCCGGCGTCGATGTAGCGCGAGGTCAGGGTCTGCTTCGTGCCCTGGCTCGCGGACGTGATCTGTCCGTCGGGGCAGGTCGAGACCACCCAGTCCTTGTTCGGGTCGGCATCGAAGTCGCGGTTGGCGACGAAGCTCTGGTTCCCGACCCAGAGGCCGCCGATGTAGAGATGGTTCGTCGAGGTGCTGGGATAGCGCAGTCCCGAACCTTGCGACTGCGACGCGTCCATGAATCCGATCGTCCCCTGGTCGGTCATGGTCAGCTTGATCGCTCCCACCGCGTGATCCGCGAAGTCGACTCCCGGCGCCAGGCAAGGATTGGGATCGCAGGGGGTGCCGACCCCGTGGAAGCTCGCACCCTGCGCGCTGCACTGCGCGGCGGTGAGCAGGAGACAGCAACCGGTGCTCTTCATGCAGCAGGCGCCGCGTCCACCGGAAGGCGCGGGCAGCACGTTGATCGTGAAGTCGGTGCTCGACGATGCTCCGTTCCAATCCCGAGCCGTCACCGAGACGGTGGTCGAGCCCACATCGCTCGGCCCGGGAGTCCAGGAGAAGGTGGCCGTGCCGTTGCCCTGATCCTGAAAGTCGGCGCCACTCGGCTTTTGCGTGCAAATGAGGAAGAGGCGATCGAAGTCGGGATCGGAAGCCGAGAGGGTCAGGGTGAGATTGCTGCGCGCGGTCACCTGCTGTGCCCCGGGCGAGGTGATGGTCGGAGGATGATTCAGACCTCCCTCGGAAGGCACGGAGAGGTTGTTGACCTCGTCTTGGGTCAGGACCGCGAAGTGATGGAGGCCGCTCTCCAGACGCGAGACGGTCATCCCCTCGACCGTGCCGGGCACGCCGGGCGTCGGAATGTTCGCCATGTCGCGGCGCACCCACATCGCGCGACGCCAGTTGCTCGCGTCGATCGGCCAAGGGCTGTAGCGCAGGTTGTACAGCTCGGCTCGGTGCCGCAGGTCGTCGTCGCCGGGAGCGATCCAGTTGAGCACGGTCGTGTTCTCGCTGGTCGCGGTGGCGGTCACGGTGGTCGCTCCCGGCGCAATCTTGTCCTCGCCCCAGAGGCAGACGTTGTCGAGTACGAAGTCGACGTAGTGCTGCGGGATCATCGGCGGCGTCACGCACGGCTCGTCCCAATCGACCTCGAAGGCGACGGCGACGTTGGTGAAGCCGTCCTCACAGAAGGGCGACAGATCGATGAGCGCGTCGTGCGGCGGCCCGCCGCAGGGATAGGCGTTGGGCGCGATGCCGTCGAGAAGCGCGAGGTTCGCGAAGGGCGCGCCGTTCTTGTACAGCACGACCCGAATCTTCTCGACCACCTCGACCGCCGAGTACTGGAAGGAGAGGTGCGCCTCGGTCAGTTCCGAGAGGTCGAAGTCTGGCGTGCGAAAGCTATCGAAGGAATCGCCCAGGTACTGCGGCTGACTGTCCCAATAGACCGCCATGTAACCGTTCTGTCCCTGGTCCGGAAGAAAGAGCGGAGGACATCCCGGCAACCAGAACTGCGGCCCATCGCACCAACGCCAAGGATCACAGCCGCTCGGCAGGGAGACCATGTTGCCCGGGCCCTGGTCGAACATCTCGACGAAGTTCAGGATGCGGTCGTCCTCGACTTCGCCCCAGGTGGTGAGCAGCCCGGCGCCGGTCGCGGGCAGGGTCTGGCCGTAGGTCAGTCGCGTGCGCACGTTGAGGAAGCGCTGCGCCGCGGGGCTCTGCACGCGCACTGAATGCCGTTCGAGGGAACGACGAACTGCAAGGTGACGCTCTGTGAGTTGGCGCCGCCCCAAGTGCTCGGGTTCATCACGAAGTTCTGCACCATCCAGTCGTCGATCTGATTCCAGCTGTTGTCGCACTGCCAGTCGAACCAGACGTTGAGGTACAGGTTCGGATTGTCGCTCGTGACGTAGCGGCGGCTGTTCGCGTTCTCGACCGATACCTGGATCGTGATCTTCCCAAGCTGTCCCGGAATGTATGGAGGATAGAAGGTCACGCCGTCGTCGAAGCCGTCGCGACCCGGCCGATTGCGCACGCCGTCCGGATCGTTCGGATCGTCGAACAGGACCTCGGGGCTCCACTCCTCTCCCAACCACTCATAGGCCGCGGAGCGATGGAACGTGCTGGGATGCCGGCGAACTGATCGCTCGCCTCGAGATACGAGCTGGGGTTCTTCGGCAACGGACCGAGCTGCACCTGCGGCTTGCCGGTGAGCGCGCGGTAGAGGTTCACCCGTCCGTGTCCCAGCTCGAAGCTCACGCCGGTGGTCGCGTCGTAGGAGTAGCCGCCCACCTTGTCACAGGTTTGCTCCAGACGCGCGGGAGTTCGGTCCCGCGCCACTGCCGGAACTCGAGCGCGAGGGCGCGGCCACGCCTGCCCGCGGCGTGGCGGAGGAGGTGCCGTTGAAGTCGGTGACGTAGCCGCCGCCGTTGGTGGTCGTGGGGATCGCGACGCCCGGTGCGGCCAGGTCGGAGCCCAGGCCGTAGTTGCTTCCCCAGAAATTCTCGATCTGACAGGCGGCCGCGCTTCGCGTCTTCCGCTCGTCGCACGGGTCGGTCGCGACAACGCAGATCGCCTCGTCATAGAGCGCGGGCCAGGAGGGCGAGGGGCTGTCGTCGTTACCCGCGGCGAAGAGGACGAGTGCGCCCAAGCCGCCGCGTCCGTCGATCATCGCGTGACGGATGGCGGCGTGAATCTCCGGGGAGGGCGGGCCGCCGCCCCAGGAGTTGCTGAGCACGTCGGCTCCCGCGTTGGCCGCGAAGGCGATGCCTCCCGCGAGCCACGCGGTGGTGGTGATCCACTGGTGCGACGACGGGTCCGGCTTGTACGCGATCCGCACGGGAATGACCGCGGCGCCATTGGCCACGCCGGCGACGCCGATCGTGTTGTGGATCGCGGCGGCCGCGCCGGCGCACTTCGTGCCGTGCGTGTCGTACCAGTTGGGCGAGGCATCGGCATCGTTCTCGACGAAGTCCCAGCCCGCGCCGAGGTTCAAGTCGGCGTGCGACTCGCATCCCTCGTCCAAGATCGCGATGCGCGCGCTCGCGGTCGGAAGCGCGACCTCCCATCCCTCGGGCGCGTCGAGGTCGCAGTCCTCCGCCCAAGGCGTGGTGCCCGGATTGTCGAGATTCCACTGCGAGCCGAAGAGAGGATCATCGGGAGGGCTCAGCTCCGGCAGCCGCTGCAGGAGATCGGCCTCGGCGAAGGCGACGCCGTGCTGCGCTTCCAGCTCCTCCACGATGGACCAGAGGTCGCGCGCGTTGTCGGCCCGCGGACGCAGTCGGAAGTTGCCGTTCTTCCAGCTCGTGCGCTCGAGCAGCTCGAGGCCGAAGACCTGGAGCAGTCGATCGAGGGTCGACTCGTCCTCGCCCGGCGAGAGCTGCACGAAGAGATCGCCGGTCGGGATCAGCGTGATGCCGCGCCACTGGTAGACCGCGCTGGCGTGGCGAACGCCTCCGCCGCTTCGCGCGTTCCTCGCGCGATCGAGGAAGAGGATCTCGTCCTCCGGCCGATCGAGGCGATAGAGGTCGAGTGAGGGATAAGGGAGACGTTCGCGATCGAGGGATGCGGCCAGCCCAATCGCGCTGGCGGCGGAATCGCGTCGCGCGTCGCTCGTTCGGTCGGGGAAGAAGAGCGCGATCGCGTGCTCCTGCGGCGTGAGCGTGATCGATTGTCCCTCGATCGTGAGCGTGATCGGTTCGAGCGCTCGAGCGGGCGTCGCGGTGCCGTGATCCGCGGCGAGGCCGCAGAGCGGCAGCAATGGCAGCAACAGCAGCGACACCGCGAGCGCGGCGAGCGGAGTCCTGATTCGATCCTTCGTGGACATGCCTTCTCCTCTCCGGCCGAGGCCGGCGTTCGCCCGGTGGAGGGCCGAACTCGAATGGCGGTGGGTTTCCTCGTGAGGCCTCGAGGAGGAGAAGACAATCGGGATGCCAAGCGCCGCGCGAGGTGGAAGCGTCACGGACGGCAGGGCTTGGCGCGACTCGCGGACTGGAGTGCTGGACGACGATCAAGGCTGGCTGGCTCGTCGACATCGACGAGTCGGCGCAGGAGCCGCGCTGGCCTTCGCTTACACAGCCATCGAATTCGACGAGCAACCGCCAGGGGCGGTAGCGATCCTTGAGCTTGCCCCAACTCTGCTGCTCGATCGGCGGGTCGCCGACGCCGGCCGGAGCAAGGTGGGGACGTTGAGCAGCCCCAGGGTGCAGGGCGAGAGGAACCAGGTGATCGCTCCGCCGGTCGTCACCCAGTCGTAACCGAGGTTCGGTCCCGCGCCGTCCGGGCAGCGTTCGTAGCACGCGCCTTCCGCGGGCGGCCCCGTGGTCCAACCCACTTGATCGACGCGCACCGTGTCGGCGTCGAAGAGGTAGACCAGCTTGGCGGTGTCCGAGAAGGTCCCGGGAATCAGGCCGAAGAAGACGACACCACCCGGCGGCACGACACCGCCGAGGAGTGTTTCCATCCCGGTGCCGACGCTCACGATCCACCCTGTCGTGCTGATCGGCGCGGCGGTCGGGTTGTACAACTCGACGAAGTCACCGACGCCGGCCAGCGGCGGCAGCTTCGGCGAGACCTCGTTGATCTCGAGCGATCCACCGGGCAGAGGCACCTTGGCATCGTTCAACTGCCCGAAGCTCGAGGTGAAGTCGAGGGTCCACCACAGGCCCGAGCCGGCCGGTCCGGGATCGCGAGCAGGGTTCCACGCCGCGTCCGGCGCGCGCGCGAGAGAGACGTCGGGGTTGTCGTGGGGCAGCGGCGCGCTCCCCTGATTGCCGTAGAAAACGCGATCGCCGCCGTGGCCGACGAGATCGAGCAGGATGATCTCGCCGCCGATGTCTCCCAAGTGATCGCCCGGCGTCGAGAACACGCGGTACGCGTGGGCACCGATGAACGAACCCGGAGGAAGGGTGAAGGTGCCGTTTGATCCGACGATCGACCAACCCGAAAGGTTGATTACGTTGGCCGCGCGATTGTAGAGCTCGATCCGCTCGAGCCCGCGCACCGTCGCCTCGTTCAAGTAGATCTGGTCGATGTCGGCCGCGCGGGCTACGGGCACAAGGCAGGCGAGCGCGAGCACTGGGGTGAGCCACCGCCGGGCGAACCGTCGAGTCCCCTCAAACAGTCGCGTCACTGTCGTCCCCTTCCGCTTCGCCTTTGGGATCGCGCGTGTCGATTGTACGGAACGAGCTGCTCGTTCAACACGCGTCTTCTACTAATGACGACGCGTGCGCTTGGATGCCCTGGCTTTTCTTGAGGGGGTGTCGGATGACTTCGCTCTGCCAGCGGCGCCCTCGGTGGTGCCCATCCCGTACTTTCTGAGCCGCAGGCGGAGGCGTGACTCGGTGATCCCAAGGAGTCGCGCCGCTTCCGACTGGTTGCCTCCGGCTTGATCGAGGGCGTCCCGCAGCAGTGAGCCCTCCACCCCCATGAGCCGAGCATCGAGGGTCTCGCCGCGTCGGAGCGTGCTCGCACTCTCCGTTCGGGCCGGCGCCGTCGATTGCAGCTTGGCCGGCAGGTCGGCGACCGCGAGCAGCGCGCCGGGATGCAGGCTCGAGAGAAACTCGATCAGATTTCGGAGTTCGCGCACATTGCCGGGCCAGCCGTAGCGGGTAAGCGCCTCTCGCGCCTCGCGGGTGAACCGCACCCCCTGATCCCCATGCTGTCGCGCGAAGTGATCGGCCAAGACGAGCACATCCTCACTGCGGTCCCGGAGCGGAGGCATGAGGATGGGGGCGACGTTCAGGCGGTAGTACAAGTCTTCGCGAAAGCGACCCGCCGCGATCTCGGCTTCCAGGTTTCGACTGGTGGCGGCGACCAGGCGCACATCGATTCGCACCGCCTGCCGCCCGCCGACGCGCAGAAACTCGCGCTCCTCGAGGAAGCGAAGGAGCTTCGCCTGCATCGCCAGGTCCATGTCGCCGATCTCGTCGAGGAAGAGCGTGCCTCCCTGCGCCGCGTCGATCTGTCCAAGTCGCGCGGCGTGCGCACCGGTGAAGGCTCCTTTTCGTGGCCGAAGAGCTCCGCTTCGATCAGGTCGCGCGGGATCGATGGGCAGCTGATGGCGACGAAGGAGGCGCCGCGGCGGCGGCTGTGCGCGTGAATCGCCCTTGCCACCAGCTCCTTGCCCGTACCGCTTTCCCCCTCGATCAACACGCTCGCGTCCGACTGCGCGATGCGTTCCACCGTGTGAGCCACGCGCCGAATCGGCGCGCTCCTTCCGATCAGTCCGCCGAGCAGCGGCGCGCTCGCGGTGGTGTCGGACGCATCTCCTTCCGGTGCAACGTCGGGCTCCGGGGATCGAATCGCTTCGATCGTCAATCCGATCAGCGTCGCTGCGATCTCGAGCAGGGGCCAGCTGCGCGGCTGGCCGCTCTCGTCTCCACTCGACGAAGCGTCGATGAGGAGGATCGCCCGGGATTCTTCCTCGAGGCCGAGGAGCGGAATCGCGCCAACCACGCTGCCCGGCTCGATCGACACCAGCCTGGCGACGCCGGCCTGGCGCGCCTCGAGGGCGGCGCCGCGCCAAGCATCCCGTCGCCGCACGCTTCGCGCCTCGCGCCCGGGGCTGACGGCCGGCTCCGGGGTCGCGGTCCATTCGATCGCCGACTCGAAGGCGAGACCATGCGTCGTCGTCGGCACGATCGATGCGTGGGAGAGATCCGGGAGCCCGCCGCACCACTCGAGCAGCACGCGCGCGACTTCCTCGAAGTCGAGGCTTGCTCCTTCGCGCGATCGCCGCAGCCAGGCCTCATGCAGGCGGCGCCGCAATGTGAGGAGAGCATCGGCGTCGAATGAACCACGACCCTCGGCCAGGCGCGCCGAGAGATCCATGACCTCGTGCTCGGCCTCCGCGCCGAGGCTCGTCGCGGCCTGCTCCGCCGCTCGCAGGGTCTGCCGCGCTTGACGTCGATCGACTTTCCACTCCGCCTCGACCAGCTCGAGCAGGCAACGATGGGCGAGACGGTGATTGCCCATCGCTTCGAATGCCTCCGCGGCGCGGCGCAACCTCTCCGCGGCCGCCTCCGCCGCGTCCGCTTGGAAGAAGAGGCGTCCGAGGGTCAGCCGGGTCAACGCGAGGAGATCGGGCGACCGCAGCCCGCGGAGGAGCGTCTCGCTCGCGAGCAGCGCCTCCCGCGCCTCCGCCAGCGCGCCGCGTCGGAGCTGCGCTTCTCCGCGCAGTCGCAGCGCCTCACCCTCGGCGCGCGGCGTGTTCGCACGGCGCGCGCACTCCTCGGCCTTGACCGCAGAGGCGAGAGCCGCGCCCGCGTCCCCTTCCTGCAGGTGGATGTAGGCGCCGAGAAGAAGCGACTCGGCCATCAACTCCGCGCTGGCGGCGGCCGCGGCGACGCGGCTCAGTCGATCCGAGGCGGCCCTTGCCTCCTGCGCCCGCCCTAGCGCGAGGAGCGCCGCGCCGAGGTGGAAGAGCGGCCGCGCGTAGCTCGGGTCGTCGGGAGACAAACCGAGAGCTTCGCGGAGCGCCAGCGCTGCCTCGGCGTGTGCCGCCGCTTCCTCTTCGCGTCCCGCCATGCGCGCGACCTGGGCGAGGTTGTTGCGCGCCGCCGCCGCGTGGCCGCGGTCGCCTCTAGCCTCGAAGATCCGAAGGCTCTCCTCCAAATGACGCCTCGCCGTGTCGCCCTGGCCGCGGTAGGAGGCGAGCAGTCCCAGATTGAAGGCGACCGAGGCCACGACCTCGTCTTTCCCGAGCTGGTGAAAGATCTCGAGCGCCTGCTCGAAGTTCTCGCTCGCGCCCACGAAGTTGCCGAGCAGAAGGAGCAGTCCACCGACGTTGTTGTGTGCCTTGCCGCGTCCTTCGCGGTGGTCCAGTTCCTCGTACAGACTTCGCGCGCGTTGGTGCAGCTCGAGCGCGTCCTGCAGCCGTCCCAATTTCTGCTGCGCGTTGCCGAGTCCGGTCAGTGCGCGCGCCGCGCCCAGGCGATCCGCCCTCGCCTCGTGGATGCGGAGTGCCTCCTCGAGGTGGGTGACCGATTCCTCCGCGCGGGCCGAGAGGCGACAAACCAGGGCCAGCTCTTCGAGGGCGCGCGCGCGAACCTCACCCGGGACGAGATGGCTCGAGCGGAGCAAACTCAGGCGAGCCGCGTGCTCGGCGTCCGCCAGACGACCGAGATGGCGATTGGCCTCGGCCAGATCGATGAAGGCTCGCGCGGCCTCGGCGTCGTCACCGGTCTGCGCGGTGGTCGCCTCCTCCAGCGCGCGTCGCGCCTCTTCGAACTCACGGCAGACGAGGTGCAGGCGTCCGAGCGTGGAGAGGACTTGGTTGGCCAGGTCCGACGCCTCGCCCGCGCGGGCCTGAGCCAATGCGTGGGTCAACGCGGTGCGGGCCGCTTCCGGTTGCCCCGCGTCGAGGTGTGTGCGCCCCGAGGCCAGGAGCACGGCCGCGAGCTCGCGTGCTGGGGCTGCCGGATCGCGCGGCGCATCAGGCGGATTCTGGCCCATCCCCATCGTTCGATCCCCCGCGAGCACAGGTCGGAAGCGACGGTCGATCTTAGCTGCTTCGCGCGGTCGCGCCCAGCCTCCAGGCGCGAGCCGCCGCCTTTACACCTCGTGCCCTCGATGCCACACTTCGTGCGATGGACGCTGATCCACCTTCTCCGTCTGGTGGCCCGGACGATGTGACGAGAGCCTCGGGGCCGCGCTCGCCGGCCGTCGTGCCGGCCGGCAGTTTCTCTCCGACCCTCGCGATCGGCGACCTCTTGGCCGCCCGCTACCGCATTGAGCAGTTCATCGCGCGCGGCGGAATGGGCGAGGTGTACCGCGCCGCCGACCTCGACCTCGGCGTGACCATCGCGCTCAAGACGATCCGCGGCGACCTCGCCGGCGATCAGGCGGAGCTTCGGAGCTTCAAGCAAGAGGTGCTGCTCGCGCGCTCGATCTCGCACCCGAACGTCTGCCGAATCTTCGACCTCGGGCGGGACGGCGCGCGCGACCTCTCCTTCCTCACCATGGAGTATCTCGAGGGGGAGACTCTCGCCGTGCGCGTGCGGCGAGAGGGGCCGCTGCCCGAGGCGACGCGCCTCGCCCTACTCAAGCAGCTGGCCGAAGGGCTCGACTCCGCCCATCGCGCCGGCATCGTGCATCGCGACTTCAAGAGCGCGAACGTCATGCTGGTGCCGTCGGACGATGGGGAGCGCGCGGTCATCACCGACTTTGGGCTGGCCATCGCGCTCGAGCGATCGAGTGCGGAGGCAGCGCGGGGCAGCGCGCCGCGGCCGCAAAGCTCCGAGTCGCCTCCTCGGCACACGCCGCATGGCGCGAACGATGAACTCGAAACCTCGTACCTCACGGGCGCCCCGGCGCTGGTCGGCACGCCGGCCTACATGTCGCCGGAGCAGGTCACCGGCGAGTCGATCGGTCCGGCCAGTGATCTCTACGCCCTCGGTGTCGTCCTCTTCGAGATGACGACCGGCGCGCTTCCCTTCCATCGCGCGACCCTGCTCGAGACGGCGCGCGCTCGATTGATCGAGCCTGCGCCTCGATTGGCGGCGCACGGTGTCGACGATCCGCGCTGGGAGACGGCGATCGAGAAGCTGCTCGCGCGCGAGCCAGGGAGCGGCCCACCAGTGGACACGAGGTGCTCCGGCTCCTCGAGGGGCGTGGTGCGATCTCCGACGCGATCCGCGGAAACCTGCCGATGGAGCGCGACGCCTTCGTCGGGCGTCGGGCCGAACTCGACTCGATGCGCGAGCTGTTCGGGGTGGCCGACGAGGGAGGACGTCCCACCGCGCGCCTGCTCTCGCTCCTCGGCGCTGGCGGCACGGGGAAGAGCCGCCTCTCGATCCACTTCGCGTCCGCGTGCGGTGCCCAGTTCAAAGGTGGCGCGTGGTTCGTCGACTTGAGCGAAGCCCGCAGCGTACAGGGGATCGTCGGCGCGGTCGCGCGCTGCTTGGGAACCACGCTTGGCTCGGGTGACCCGATCGCACAGCTCGCGCGCTCCATCGAAGCGCTCGGCCCGTGCCTCCTCATCCTCGACAACTTCGAGCAGGTCTCGGCTCACGCCGAGTAGACGATCGGCGCCTGGATCGCGCGCGCGCCGGAGGCACGCATCCTCGTGACCACGCGCGAGCGCCTCCATCTTCGCGATGAGGTCGTTCTCTCGCTCGAACCGCTCGATCCGACGCACGAGGGACTCGAGCTCTTCGAACTGCGGGCGCAGGGACAGCGCGCCGGCTTTCGCCTGGACGACGCGACCCGTCCAACCGCCGCCTCGATCGTGCGACGACTTGACGGGCTGCCCCTCGCGATCGAGCTGGCGGCCGCTCGCCTTCGCATGCTCAGCCTCACCCAGCTCGAGTCGCGCTTGGCCGATCGCTTCCAGCTCCTGGCCGGCGGACAGCGCGGGCGGCAGTCCACGCTTCGCACCACGCTCGATTGGTCGTGGGATCTGCTTCTGCCGTGGGAGCAGGCCACGGTGCGTCAGGCTTCGCTCTTCGAGGGAGGATTCACGCTCGAAGCGGCGGAGGCCGTGATCGACCTCGCGCCGCATCGCGACGCGCCGATGGTCCTCGACGTCCTCCAGTCATTGCTCGACAAGAGCTGGTTGCGCGCGCGCGTCGAGGCGGACGCGCCACGCTTCTCGATGTACGTCACGGTGCAGGAGTACGCGCGGGCCAAGCTCGACGACGTCCTGGAGGCGACCACGGGCGAGGCGCGGCACGGCGCGTACTTCGTCACGCTCGGTCGCGAGGTGGGCGGCTCGGCCCTCGATCGCGTCGGCAGCGCCCTCGCCCGCTCGACCCTGGAGCGTGAGCTCGACAACATCGTGGTGGCCTGTCGCCGCGCCGTGGCGCGGAACGACGAGGCGGTGGCGGTCCCGCTCTTCCTCGCGGCGCACAGCTTCTTGGTGAAGCACGGCCCTTGGAAGCTGTCGGTCGAACTCGGCCGCGAGGTGCGGCCGGTCGTGACCACGCTCGGCCCGCGCGCCGAGTTTCTCGCCTCGCTCGGCGCCGCCTGCTTCAACGTGGGCGCGCTGGCCGAGGCCCGCGCCGATCTCACGGAATCGGTGGAGGCGCTCGAGGCGCTGGGCAATCACGCGGCGACCGCCGCACCGCGGCTGACCCTTGGCTTCATCGAGCACCAGGAGGGGAACATCGACGCGGCTCGCGGGCACTACGAGACGGCGCTCGAAGCGGTGCGTGGCTTGGGGAATCTGCGGGTCGAGGCGGCGGCACTCAGCGCCCTCGGGATCGTTCATCTCGATCAGGGCCGCACCGCCGAGGCCACTTCGACGCTCGAGGCCGCGGTCGACGCGGCGGTCGAGATCGGAGATCGACGGCGCGAGGCGATCGCCCGCGGCAACCTCGCGATCCTCTACCGCCAGGTGGGGAAGCTGCACGACGCGCGCCGCGAGGCGGAGCGGTCGATTCAGTGCAATCGCGAGGTAGGCAGTCGGCAGCAGGAAGCAGTCATGCTCTCGAACCTCGGGAACATCTGTCTCGACGAGGGGCGGATCGAAGAGGCACGAGAGGCCTGGTACGCGGCGCTCGCCCTCAATCGAGAGATCGGCAGTCGCCTGAACGAGGCTGCCGTCTTGAGCACCCTGGGACAGATGCACGTCCGTGAGGGGGAGCTCGATCAGGCCGTCGATCTTCTCTCGCAGGCGTTGGTCATCAGTCGAGAGGTGAGCGACTCGCGGAACATCGGCATCGCGCTGGCCGCGCTCGCCGGCGTCGATCGGCGCCAGGGGCGGCTCGCCGATGCGCGGCGGCGCGCGCAGGAGAGCATGGCGCTGATGCGGGACCTCGATCAGGTGGCCTATGCCTCGGCCCTCTGCACCCTGGCCGAGGTCGAGCACGACGATGGGAACGCCGCTGCCGCGCACGCGGCCTTCGACGCGGCGAGGAACGTCGCCGCGGAGTTTGGGGTCATGCCCGGCTCGGAGCTGGCGAACATCATCGAGGCGACGAGGAGGGCGCTGGGGCTAGACGTGTGACGCCGGGATGCGGACCCGGGCGTCGCTTCAAACTCGGAACTCCAAGTGACCAGGGGTTGAGTTCTCCCTCCGAATCGGAGTAACTCTCCGGTCCGCGCGGAGGGAGAACCATGATTCGCACCGCCGTTCCGTTGCTGCGCGTCGCCGACTCGCGGCGCGCGCTCGAGTTCTATCGCGATCGACTCGGTTTCACGCTGCGCTCGTCCAACCAGGCCGATCCCACCCTGCCCGAACCTTGCTACCTCGCATACGAGCGCGACGGAGTGTGGCTCCACGTGTCTTCGTTTCCCGGCGACGGCGTCTTCGGATCCGCCGCGAATCTCTTCGTCGAGGACGTCGATCCGCTGCACCAGGAGCTGCTCACGCGCGGCGTGCCGATCGCGCTCGAGCCGATCGACCAGACCTGGGGCAATCGCGAGATGTACGTGCGCGATCCCGACGGCAACACGATTCGCTTCATGAGTGAGCGCACCGCGGGCACGCCGCGTCCGCGCGGCGAGGAGTATCGAATGGGGGAGGCGCTGCCGATTCTCGAGCGCACTCCGGCCACGTTGCGTGCGCTCCTTGATGGGCTTTCTTCGGAGTGGACCGATGCGAATGAGGGGCCGGATACCTACAGCCCCTACGACGTGGTTGGTCACCTGATTCACGGCGAGCGCACCGATTGGATTCCGCGGGCCGAGCACATCCTCAAGCACGGCGACCTCGTGCCCTTTCCCCCCTTCGACCGCGACGCGATGCGCAGCAGTTCGCATGGGCGCACCCTCGACGAACTACTCGCGGAGTTCAGCGCGATGCGCGCGGAGAGCCTCGCGCGTTTGCGCGCCCTCAGCCTGACGGATGCTGATCTCGCGCGATGTGGGCTGCACCCTGAGTTCGGAGTCGTCACGCTAGGGCAGCATCTAGCGGCCTGGGTCGCGCACGATCTCGGACACATCGGACAAGTGGTGAGGGTGATGGCGAAGCGGTACCAGTCACAGTGGGACCGTGGCGGCGATACCTGCAGGTGCTGCGTTGAGATCCACCATTGAGCTGTGCGTTCGTCGAGGCGTACGCTCTCGCCGTCCACCGGTGCTCATGGCCACCCCCCAGCCGAGCACAACCGCGGTCTCTGACCCCGCTGGGCCGCACGTTCGACAACGTTCGAACCCGTCGCCGCCGACACGCACGATCCTCCAGGCATGCGCGGGTGGCGGTCGGAAGGAGCCACTCCATGAAACGCTTGGCCATGCTGGTGTCCCTTGGGCTCTTGATCTCTCCATCACTCGCGAGCGCCGCCGCAAACGCAGGGGGCACACTCGTCATCCACGCGGACCCCGGATTGGTTTTCACGACGGACAACAGCGGCTACTGCGGGGCAACAATTCCGACCACCTGCTCGCAATTCAACACCAACCTCCCGAGCGGCGCGGGGGTGAGTCACGTGTGGTGGGCGGTGGCATCATTCCCACCGGGATCCCAACCTCGACTCAAGGGGGTGGCCTTCGGGGTGTCCTACGACTCGGAGTCGATTGTGCTCTCCGGTTGGGGTGCCTGCGGTGAGTTCGAACTCCCCAGGCCCGACTGGCCGGCCTCGGGGAGCGGAACCTCGGTCATCTGGACTAACACACAGACAACGCGGCTGACCCCTGTCTACTGGTTTGCGGGCTATGCCTACGACGCGCGTGACGTACGCTTCCGTCTCGCGCCGGACCCGATCGAGGGGGCCATTTTTGCGGACGACTCTTCGCCGGCGATTCTAGAACCCATCGCTGACTTGGGCGCGGTTGGGTTCGGCACTGACCCTGGATACCTTCCTTGCCCGGAGGCAATTGGTGCGTGCTGCCTGCCCGATGGCTCCTGCGAGCAGACGTTTCACGCGAACTGCGTCGGGCGATGGTTGGGAAGCAGCACCGCGTGCGACCAGGCTCCCTGCGCGCTCGGTTCCTGCTGTTTATCGGACGGTTCGTGTCGCCTGCTCTCGCCAGACGCTTGCGGCGTGGCGGGCGGTGCATTTGGCGGGGCGGGAACCTCGTGTGAACCGCAGCCCTGCTCCGTGAGCACGGGCGCCTGTTGCCTCGCCGCCGGCATCTGCCAAGTGACGACCGAAACCGAGTGCCACGCGGACGGGGGGACCTATGTGTGGAACGGTGCTGACTGTGATCCGGTGCCGTGCGCGCTCGACCACTACGTCGTGACGCCCGATGGCCAGGGAGTGCTGCCCACAATCCAAGCGGCGGTGAACGCGGCAGCGCCAGGCGCGACGATCGACCTTGCTGACGGGACCTTCCGCGGGAGCGGCAACCACGACATCGACCCCCACGGCAAGGATCTTACGATTCGGTCGCAGAGTGGAAATGCCGAGGCGTGCGTGATCGATTGTGCAGGGCAGGGACGGGGATTCAACTTCCACTCGCACGAAACTCCGGCGTCGTTGCTCAGCGGGGTCACCATCCAGGGCGGTAGAGCCGGCGACGGTGGCGCGATCTATGCCCTGAATGCGAGCCCGCGAATCAGTCGATGTGTCCTACTCAACGACGCGGCAGTACAGGGCGGGGCCATCTACCTCTATGGCTTCGGAGGAAGCATTGAAGATTGTGCGTTCAGCTCGAACGTCGCGGACCTGATCGGAGGTGCCGTGTCGGCGGCGGTTGCCACGGACTTGCGAATCCTGCGTTGCCGCTTCGATCACAACCGCGCCGATGGGGTGAACACGTACGGCGGCGCGATTGTCTACTCCTACATCGATCACGTGACCATCGACGACTGCACCTTCTGGGCGAACGAAGCGGTGCAGGGGGGGGCGATCGCGGCCGGGAGCGAAGCCGACGAGTGGAGCAAGATCGAACGGTGCACCTTTGCGGCGAACTCGGCTGCGGAGGGTGGAGCGGTCTACGCCACCACAGCGGTTCAGTCGATGCGCCTGACTCAGTGCGTTCTGAGCGAAAACCAGGGCTCATCGACAGTATCTTGCGTGCGGGCGCCGGTCACCCTTGCCTGCTGCGACGTGTTTGGCAACCCTGCGGGCGACTACACCGATTGCCTTGCCAATCAGAACGGCGTCCGCGGAAACATCTCCGCCGATCCGCTCTTCTGCGACGCGGCCAACGGCAAGTTCGATCTCAGGCCCGGATCTCCGTGCATCCCGAAACCGTGGGCAACGACCACGAGCTGTGGCCTGATGGGTTCGGGCGCGCGCGGGTGCCAGGCGGTGCGACCCGGCGGAAAGAACGCATCTGTTGACAGCGAGATCGGCGTCGAGGACCAGCTCACCGTGCGCACCGTGCTGCCCAATCCCGCGCGCCGCGAGGTTGAGCTGCGCCTCAGCGTCCCGCGGACCGCGGAGGTCCGAGTGGATCTAGTGGACGTAAACGGACGCCTCGTGCGCCGACTCGTCGACGAGACGATGGATCCCGAGGATCACTCGATTGGCCGATCGCTGGTCGGCGAGCGCGAGCAGCCGGTGCCGGCAGGCGTGTACTACCTGAACGTGACTGACGGCCGTTCGCACATGGTGCGAAAGCTGGTGGTCGTGAGGTAGGGCTTCGAACTCGCCGGCGCGCGCGACGGCGAAGGCACAACGCGAGGAGGCGCCGGACGGGCCTCCCCGTTTTGCGCTCGGCTTAGTAGCTGCGGTCATCCGCAAGTTAAGGGATCGCGCGCGGCGAAAGCCACGGCGCTCCAGTAGACTCTTTCCACCGGCTGACTCGTCAGGGCGGCGCCCGCCGCGCGCCGCGCAGGTTCCTCGTCTCCACCCAGGAGTCGGCCATGCGTATTCCTTTGCGATTCGGGCTCGCCGCGCTTGCGCTCTTCGTGCCGGGGATCTCCCATGCGGTGCTCTTCGATTTCGAGAACGCGCCGCTCCACACACCGCTGCCGATCGACCTCACGGTAGAGGGCGTGACCGCGCACTTCTCCGGCACCGGCCAGGGCTTCTCCATCCAGCGCGCCGATGCCATGGGTTTCACACCCGCCGGGTTCAGCGGAAACTGCATCTACCCGAGCAGCGTGTACCAGGCCGACCTCATCGTCGACTACTCGGTGCTCCTCACCGACTTTTCGATTCTGTACGCGCCGCAAGAGCTGGGCTGCGACGACTCGGCTCGCATGCGCGTGACCGTGTACAAGGATGGGGTCTTCGTCGCCACCGCCACGACCACCGCGTATCCGCCGGGGACCTGGCCGACCGGCACGCTGAGCATTTCGGCCGCAAGCGGGTTCAATCGCGCGGTCGTGCACTACGACCAGCGCCCGGCCTGCGGCGATTGGGGTCCGATCTTCATGGCCGACAACATCAACGTCACGCCGAAGCCGACCATCGGAGTCGAACCGGACACCTCGCCGCCGCGGGACGACGTGGCCTCCACGGCCTCACCCAATCCATTCGCGGAAACGACCACCGTGGTGTTCGGTGAGGTGCCGGCGGGGAACACGCAGGTGCTCATCGTGAGCGCGTCCGGTCGTCTGGTGGCGAAGCGGACGGTGTCCGTCGAAGCCGACGAGCCGATCGCCGTGCGTTGGGATGGGCGTGACGATGCCGGGCGTCGCGTGCCGCACGGGATCTACTCCTGCCTCGCGATTTCCGTCGATCGAGTGCGCAGCCTGCGCTTGGTCTGGCTGGGCGGCGAGTAGGCGCGAGTAGGGATCGAGTCGGCCCTCGTCCGCGGAGTCCGCGCGACCGCCGATCCCTGCAGAATCGTGAATCAGGCAGAGGCGTTTGGCCCTGTCCGCGTGTTCCGCGTAGAGCGCGTAGTGCGCGTAGCGCGCGTGGGGCGCGCTACGCCAGCCCCTCGCGCAGTGCTCGGCTCACCGCCTCCGCCACGCTGTGCACCTGCAGCTTCTTGTACAAGCCGCGAATGTGTGTGCGCACCGTGTCAATGCTGACGCCGAGCGCGGCCGCAGTCTGCTTGTAGGCGAGTCCCTCCACCAGGCAGCGCAGAACGTCCCGCTCGCGGTCGGTCAAGTCGATGTCGGTCGCGGGAGCACTTAGGCCGCGCGGACCTCGCAGGAGATCGAGCACGGTGCGGGCCACCCCGGAGGTGAGCGGCGCGCCACCGTCGACCACCACCAGAAGTTGATCGAGCAGCTCGCGCGGCGGCGTGCGCTTGAGCAGATAGCCGTCGGCGCCGGCGCAGATCGCGTCCAGGATGTCGCGCGGTTCCTCGAAGACCGTGAGCATTACGATGAGGAGATCGGGCCAGTCGCGCTTGAGCAGACGCGTCGCCTCGGTACCGCGAATCCCAGGGAGATCGATGTCCATCAACACGAGCTTCGGGCCTTCCTTCGGCCAGAGCCCCTGCTGGAAGCGCGGCAGGGCCTCGACCGCGGAGCTAAAGCTCGCCGTGAGCGTGAAGTCGGCGGCGTGTTCGAGCAGCGTGCCGAGACTCTCGCGATAGCGCGGATCGTCCTCGACCACGACCACCGGCACGGGGCTCCTCGAACTCGTGACTGGTTTCATGGCGTGAGCATCTCCGGAATCGCGCGGCCCGCGCCCTCGCATGACCATGCGAGGAGCGGCGCGCGTCGGGTCGGAACCGCACCTCCATGCGGGTGCCGCCACCCACCGGTTGGGTCCAGCTGACCGTCGCTCCGATCGACCGACAGCGGGCGCGGAGGTTGACTAGCCCGTAGCCGCGCCCCGACGAGGAGCGCGCATAATCGAGCCCGCGTCCATCGTCCTCAACCCAGAGTTGCCATTCCGATTCGCCGATCGCCATGCCGAGTTCGATCCTCGAGGCGTGGGCGTGTTTCACCGCATTGTGGATCGCTTCGATCGCGACGGCGCGGAGTTCGCGCTGCGCCTCGGCAGTGAAGGTGCGGTCGGGCCAGCGTGCGGGCAGGGCGAGGACCAGGCGGCCATCCGGAACGAGGCGACGCGCGCTCGCGGCCAAGCGACGCGCGAAGGACTCCGAGGTTTCGCTCGCCTCGCGGAGGGAGCGCACGATGTCACCGAGGGCGGCCCCGAGTTCGCTCGCGGTTTCCGCGATGCGCGCGGCGAGGGAGGCACGCTCGGCCTCGTCGATGTGCCGATCGGAGGCGAGGCCGGCCAGAATGCCGATGCTGCCCAAGCCGGAGCCAACCTCGTCGTGCAGGTCCATCGCGATACGCAGGCGCTGACGTTCGAGGCGGAGCAGCACCGCCACCCGCAGTCGGTGCGCACCGTACAAGGCGGCGGCGGCCAACGCGACGAAGAGCGCGACGGCCCACGCCTCCTGCCACCACGGCCTCGCCACCGAGAAGCGGAGCGCGCGCGGCATCTCCGACCAGTGCTCGCCATCCAGGCTCGCGCGAACCACGGCGAGGTAGTGACCGGGTGACAGGTCGACGAATCGGAAGGTGGGTTCGTCCGACTCCTGCCAGGCGGCGTCGGGGCGAAGGCGCGCTTGGTAGCGCAGGCGCTCGCGATCGCGATAGGTGAGTGCGGCGAAGCGCAGCTCCAGTCGATTGCGTCGCCAGGGCAGGCGGATGTCGCGATCGGTCGGGAGCGGCACGCCGTCGACCCGCACCTCGACCAGTTCGACCGCCGGCGCGGGCATCGGCGCGTGGCGCGCCTCGGGCGGCACCTCGACCAATCCCGCCACCGTGGCCAGCCAGAGGGTGCCGCCCTGGTCCTCGACGATGTCGCTCGCTTGCTGCGTCGGCAGCCCCTGCCAGGTCGACAGACGTTCGACGATGGTCCAACCCGCGGCGAGCTCCGGATGCGGCTCGACGCGCACGAGGGTCCCGGCGGTGAGAATCCAAACCCCACCCGATCGCGCGGACCTCATGCCGTAGACGCGAAGCGAGTGCAGCTGGTCATTGCCGGGGATCGGCTCCCAGTTCTCGCCGCGGAAGCGCCAAACGCCGGCATTGGTGGTGGCGAGCCAGATCTCGCCATCGACCGGTTCGAGTAGCTCGCTGCCGAGGTCGGCATCAGGGATCGGCCACGCGCGCCAAGTGACGTTTTCGCCTCGCGCGAGCGAATCGGCGTTGCAGGACCAGAGGTGGTCGCGGCGGCTGACCCAGAGGCGCCCGCGATGGTCTTCGAGCACCGCTTCGAGCCACGACTCGTCCCACCCCTGGCCCCAGGCGAGCGGGGGAGCGCTCGTGATGCGTCGAGGCGGTCGCGCGTCCAAGGGAAGGATGAAGAGCCCATCGTCGGTCGCGGCCCACAGGCTGCCGTCGGGCCGGCGCGCGCTGCCGTACATGCCGTGCAGTCCGGCCACGGGGAAGTGCGTTTCTTTCGCTCCGTCGTAGCGAAGGAAACCGCGTTCGCTCTCCACTGCCCAGACGCGACCGCGTTCGTCCGCTCGCACGCGTCCCGAGCTCGATGGAAGCCGAGTGATCGTGCGATTGGCACCCAGGTCGACTCGCACGGTGCCGGCCCAGCAGACGACCCAGACTGAATTGCCGCTGCGCTCGAGATGGTGCGCGTCGGCCGGCGGCGGGAGGCCATCGACCGCGTTGAGGGCGGAGGTGTTCGGTTCGGGCAGGGTGAGCACGCCGCGCAAGCTTCCGATCCAAAGCGTGCGCTCGCGGTCGACGAGGAGCGCGCGGCCGGTGTCGAGCTGCGCGGTCGGCGCGATCTGCTCGGGCGGACGTGAAGGGGAGAAGCGCCAGATCACACCGTCGAGCTGCGCCCAGACGTCGTTTCCGCGCACCGCGAGCGCGGCGCCGCGGCGATGGCCGACCGCGAGCGGCTCCGGTCCATTGGGGAGGAGGCGCCAGAGACCCCCTGAAGCGCTGAGCACGACCGGCGTGCCGTCTTCCTGATGCGCGACCTGCCATGCGTTGGGAATCGGCGCGAGGCGTCGCGGCGCTCGCTCGCGCGCGAAGAGGTAGAGCGCATCGCGGGTGCCGACGTAGATCGAGTCGCCGAGGGTCGGCTGCACGCGATAGAGGCCGCTCGCATCGAAACGCGATGCGGGCCACGCCGACCATCCGCCACTCGGTGCGCGGCAACGGAGCGTATCGGACTCGGCGACCCAGAGCGCGCCATCGCGTGCGAGGCAGGCGAACTTCCATCCGACGATCGGCGCGCCGCTCGGGCCGAGGATCGCCTCGACCCCCTCCGGCGTCACACGCCAGAGCGGCTCCGACTCGCCGGCCGCCAGCACCTCGCCATTGGGCCCGGCTGAAAGCACGCGGAGGACGTGGCGGATTTCCACCGGCGCCCAGGCGCGCATCTCGGTGCCGTCGAAGCGCACGAGGCCGCCGATCGTTCCGATCCAGATGAAGCCGCGTGAGTCCTGCTCGAGGAGGCAGGTTTCCGACACGTGGAGTCCGGCTCTCTCGTCGAGCCGTTGCACCAAACGCTCGGCCGCGCGCGCCGGGGAGAAGAGCGCGCCTATGCCGGCGAGGATGAGGAGCACATGCGAACCGTAAGTTGTCCGCGCAGAGCTCGCTCGTCGGCGCGCGCGATCAATCGGTGCTCTGACCATGCGTCGTTCCTCGAACGTCCCCATGCCGCCCCCTCGTCATCGGAGCGCGACCGAACATGGTGCCACCAACCGACCCCTCGCGTCATTCCCTCGCTCGGGTCGCGAGCAGGCTGGCGTCTGTGGCGCGCGGGCCGATAGACTCGTGGCTCACGAATCGATCGGGGGGAAGAATGCTGCTCGGTGTCGGGTCGAGGCTCGGCCCGTATGAGATCGTCGCGCCGCTCGGCCTGGGCGGCATGGGTGAGGTGTATCGCGCGCGTGACACGCGGCTTCTACGCGAGGTCGCGATCAAGGGACTGACGAGCGCCTTTTCCGGAGATCCGGAGCGTCTTGCGCGCTTCGAACGCGAGGCGCAGCTGTTGGCCGCGCTCAACCACCCCAACATTGGCGGCATCTTCGGCCTCGAAGAGAAAGAAGGGACTCCGTACCTCGTTCTCGAACTGATCGAGGGGGAGAGTCTGGCGGCGCGGCTCGCGGAGGGGGCCCTGCCTCTCCGCGAGGCACTCCGGGTGGGTGCGGAAACCGCGGCGGCGATCGAGGCGGCGCACGAGCGCGGGATCGTGCATCGCGACCTCAAGCCGGGGAACATCATGCTGACCCCGAGCGGCAGCGTGAAGGTCTTGGACTTCGGCTTGGCCAAGGGGGGCGCGCCGCTCGAGCCGAGCGGTGACCTTGCCCACTCGCCCACCTTGACCGCGATGGCGGCGACGGAAGTGGGCGTGATCTTGGGCACCGCCGCCTACATGAGCCCGGAGCAGGCGCGCGGCAAGCCGGTCGATCGGCGGAGCGACGTCTGGTCCTTCGGCTGCGTCCTCTTCGAGTGCCTGACGGGGGAGCCGCTCTTTCAGGGCGAGACCGTCTCGGACTTGATCGCGCGCATCTTGGAGCGCGAGCCGGACTGGACCCGGCTCCCGGCCACCACGCCGCCGCGCGTCGTCGAGATCCTGCGTCGTTGCCTCAGGCGAGACGCCGAGTCCCGCGTGCGCGACATCCGCGACGTGCGGCTCGAGCTGCAGGAGATCTTGGCGGGCGGCACGCAGGCGGCGCCTTCGCGCGAAAAGTCGATCGCGGTGCTGCCGTTCAACAACCTGAGCGGACCGGAGGACGAGTACTTCGCCGACGGCATGACCGACGAGATCCTGAACGCGCTTGCCCAGGTGGAGGGGCTGCGGGTGGCGGCCCGCACGTCCTGCTTCGCGTTCAAGGGGCATCGCCAGGACCTCCGTTCGATCGCGGAAAAGCTGGATGTCGCGACCCTGCTCGAGGGGACGGTGCGACGCGCCGGCGTGCGCCTCCGCATCACCGTGCAGTTGGTGAACGCGGCCGACGGCTACCAGCTTTGGTCCGAGCGCTACGACCGCGAGATGACCGACGTCTTCGCCGTGCAGGACGAGATCGCATCCTCCATCGCCTCGCGCCTCCGCGGCACGGCGAAGGGGGACGTGGATCGCGGCGCGGCCAGACGCGGCACCTCGAGCGTCGAGGCCTACGAGCTCTACTTGAAGGGACGGGCGCTCCTCATGCTGCGCGGTCGCTTCATTCGGCAGGCCATTCCTTGCTTCGAGCGGGCGATCCAGCTCGATCCGCGCTACGTCGATGCGATGGCGCTCCTGGCCGATGCCTGTCGCCTGCTCGGCACCATGGGCATGGCGCCCCCCACGAGGTGATGCCGCGCGCGAAGCAGATGGCGGAGCAAGCGCTCGAGGTGGCGCCCGACCTCGCCGAGGCCTACGCCACCCTCGGCACCGCGACCGCGCAGTACGATCGCGACTATCGGCGCGCGGCCACCTACTGGGAGCGCGCGCTTCGCATCGATCCGCGTCACGTGCGGAGCCGCTGTGAGCGCGCGAGCTGGTCCTACGGCCTGGGCGCGATCACCATCGGGAAGCGGTCGAGGAGACCGCCATCGCCGTCGCGGACGAGCCGCTCAACTCCTGGGGCATGGCCATGCACTGCTTGGCGCTTGGATTCGCCGCCCGCGTGGAGGAGGCGATCGCCGCGGGGAATCGCGCGGTCGAGATCGACCCCGACTCTTTCATCGCGCAGTGGATGCTGCTCGAGGCTCACTGCGTCGCGCGCCACTACGCCGAGGGGCTGGCCATGATCCCCGCGATGCTCGCGACCTCCGGCCGCTACAGCTGGGCGGTGGGGACGCACGCCTGGTTGCGTGCTCGCCTTGGACAACGCGACCTGGCGCGCGCGGTGCACGATGAACTGGAGGCGCGCTCACGCCAGGAATTCGTCGGGTCCTTCTGGCTTGCGACGACCGCGTCGGCCGCCGGCCTGGGCGATGAAGCACTGCGCTTCGCCGCGCGCGCCGTCGAGGAACGCGATCCGCTCGTCGTGATCTCTCGCTCACTCGTGCACTGGGAGGAACTGCGCGAGGATCCGCGCTACCCGGAGGTGACCCGCGGGGTGTGGGCAGGCGTGATCCTGCTCCCCGCGGGTCGCGCCGAACTTAGGCGAAGGGATTCTCGTCGGCGGTCGGTCCATAGACCGACGGCACCGCCACGCCGAGCGAGCGGAGGTAGGTCGAGAGCTGACCGCGGTGGTGATACCGGTGGTTCAGCATGATCATGCGGAGCACGCCGGCGCGCGGGATCTCCATCATCGTCTTGCCATCGCGCACGAACTTCCACATGCTCTGGAGCTTCGCATCGTCCATGCCGGCCAAGCTCTGCTTGGCCGTCGCGATCGACTTCTCGAGGGCGTCGAGCAGCTGGGCGCGTGTCTCCGCGGCCGGCTGCTGGAAGTTCGGCGGCTCGGTCATGTCCTTGAGCGACATCTGCGCGACGTTGCCCGGCGTGGTCGCGACGTGCAGCGCGAGCTGACCGAGCGAGTAGGCCTTCTCGTGCGGCCAACCGAACTTGTCCTCGGGCAGGCGCTCGATCAAGCGGCGGGTCGCCGGGACCTCCATCTCGAGCTCCTGCAGAAACGAATCGATCATCGGCATCGGGTCCTCCTTGTGGGTGGCTGCGCGTACGGGCGCGGGTGACGAATTCGGTTCAGACTAAGCAAGGGCGTTGGGCAACTGATCGAGGCAGCCGCACCAGCCCTTCTCGTGGTTGTCGCGATCGGCCGCCTCGTCGAGGCAGTGGGTGAGCACCAGCTCGGTGTCGTTGCCCTGCGGGAGCAGGTCGATCTCGACCACCGTCTCGGGCATGGTCGGGCGCGACTCCCACTTCCAGGTGAAGGCGATGCGCTTGCCCGGCTCGAGCTCGCGATAGGTGCCGAGAGCGATGCTGGAACGCCCGCTTTGATGCGCCATCTCGATGCGGTAGCGACCGCCGACCTTGACGTCCAGTTCGTGCACCACCACCCGATACTCGTTCGAGGGCGCGAACCAGCGCGCTACTGCTTCGGCCCTGGTCCAGGCTTGGTAGACCTTCGCGGGGGTCGCGCGGTACGTCCGACGGACTTCGAGCTCGAAGGTCGCTTCGTTCGGGGTGGCCATGCACTGTTCTCCTTCTTGGTCTCTTCCAGATAGCGGCCGAGCGAGTCGAGCTGCCCTTCCCAGAAGGCGCGGTGTCGTTCGATCCAGTCGGCCGCGGTCGAGAGCGCGGCCATCTCGACGCGACAGCGACGCACGCGTCCGGTCTTCTCGCTGGCCAACAGCCCCGCTTCCTCGAGCACGCGGAGGTGCTTGAGGAAGGCCGGGAGCGAGATGTCGTGCGGTCGGTGCAGCTCGGTGACCGGTCGCTCGCCGCGGGCCAGCTCCTCCACCACCTGCCGGCGGATCGGATCGGCCAGGGCGGCGAAGACGCGGTCGAGGTCGGGCAAATGGTTAACCATTGGGTTAACTGTAATGGCGCCCCTTCGACCCCGTCAACCGCCAAAGTTCGATCGAAAGAAAAGAGCTCGGCACGAGCAACCGGGCGGGATGCGCGCCGGATAAGTGGGCGTCACGGCAGACGGCAGAGGCCGGAAGCCCACCAGAAACCCAAGACCCGCGGGCGGAGAACCCGGGGCAAACAAGGAGAAGCTCAGATGTCGCAGATCAACTCGGCCGGTACCAACGTCAACCGCTACCTCGACAGCCTCGGAATGCCTGATGCCTTCGGCGATGCCATCGGTGCGTTGGTTGACGCGCGGCGCGGCGACTTCGGCGGCGCGGCCCGCAACCTGGTTGATCTGCAGAGCGGTCTTCCCACCAGCGCGCTTGATTCCTTGATCAAGCAGGCTGGTCGTTCCTTCGGTCGCGGCCACGTGGCGCGCCATCGCTGCCACGGTCCGCACCTTGCGCACCACGGTTCGAGCTACGCCGGTCGCCACGTCGGTCGGAAGAGCCACGTCGGCCAGAGCTACAACTTCAACATCGGACCCTTCCAGTGCCAGGGCCGGATCACCAACCGTCAGTACAGCGGCTCCTTTAGCAAGCCGATCCAGCTGAACGACAACCAGTGGTTGTTCCACGGCCGCACCTACGCCTCGCTCAAGGACGTCTTCTCCGATATCCGCGACGGACGGATCGACGGCAATGCCGGACGCGTGCCGAACTTCCCGCACTTCCCGTCCTTCCCGAACCCGGGCGACATCGCGCAGGCGAATCCCTTCGGTCCGTTCAATCCGAGTCAGATCGCGCAGGACATCCTGAACAGCATCTTCGGCGGACAGCAGCCCGGCGGCGCGAACGGCACCAACGGCACGAACGGCAACGGCGGCGCCTCGCCGAGCCCCGCGACCGGTGACACCGGCGCCGACGGCGCGAGCGACATCATGAGCGGCCCCGGCTCGCTCGAGGACAAGCTCCTGCTCCTCATGGACAAGCTGGCGAAGTTCATGGACAACCAGATCGAAGAGCAGATGAAGAAGATCGAGTCGGAGATGGCGAAGCAGAAGCAGGGCGGCCAGGGCGGCGCGCAGGGCGGCTCGGGCCTCGGCGGCATGCTCGGTCCGCTCGGCGGCATCGCCGGCGGCGCCATCGGCGGCCCGCTCGGTGGCATGGCCGGCTCGGCCCTCGGCAACGCGATCGGCGGCGCTTCGAACGGCGGCTCGAGCGGCACGGGCAACGACAGCGATAAGTCGAACCTGCAGCTCCTCCAGTCGCAGCTCCAGCAGATGATCGAGCGTCGGAACCAGATGTTCCAGACCATGACCCAGATGCTGAAGTCGCTCAACGACACCAGCCTCGCGATCATCCGCAACCTCAAGGCCTAGTCGGGATCGAACGAGCCAGGCGAATCCAACAGACATCTGATCCCCGCGGAGCCGCCGGTCGAAAGGCCGGCGGTTTCGTCGTTGGGGGCTTGCCTCGGGTTCGACAGCGCCGGATACTCTTCGCGCGGAACGCGAGTGAACCCAATGAACGAGGCCGCGCATGCTGCGATCGCATAGCCGAGCGAACGACGTCGGTGTGGGCGTGAAGTCGGTCGCCTATTGGTCCACTCGCGCGAGTGGCACCCTGCTCTTGTTCGTGCACGGCTTCGGCGATGGTGCCGTCAAGTGTTGGAAGGACTTCCCGTCGCTGCTGCTGGCCGAGCGCAAAGCAGCCGGAGCAGACCTCGTCTTCTTCGGCTATGACAGTCTGTTCAGCCAGGTCGGCGCGAACGCCCAGGAGCTGTACAAGCTTCTCGACTTGCTCATCACCGCGCCGAGCAGCTTCATCAATCCCCTGGTCGATCCGAGCGAAGCTCGACCGCCCAGTTTCGCCTACACGCGCGTGGTGATCGTCGCGCACTCGCTCGGCGCTGTAATCACGCGGAAAGCGTTGCTCAGCGCGCACGGCAAGAACTGCACGTGGCAGGGACGCTGCACGCTCGTCCTGTTCGCACCCGCGCACATGGGGGCACGCTCGCCCAAGCTGGCGCTTGGCGGTGTGGCCTTGGTTCCCGCCATCGGAGGAGTGCTGTCCGGGCTCGCGCAGCACTTCATTCCAGCGCTCGACGACCTCGTCCCGGGCTCGCCTGTCTTGGCGCAACTGCTGGACGATTCGAAGAAGCTCCTGGCGGTGGGAGGTGCGGATCACCTCAAGGCCAAGGTGGTGGTCTTTGGAGCCAAGGAGCGTGTCGTGCTCACCACCCGATTCGGCGAAGACCCTGATCCGCCCGAGTGGGTGCCGAAGAAGGGGCACACCGACATCCAACAACCGACCACTTCGTTTCGACTGCCCCTCGACCGGGTGCTCGCGCTGCTATGAACGCCACCCTCGCACTCAACCTGTCCGATCTGGTGCGGCACTACCACACGCGCACGAGTGCCAACACCGCGGCCGAGCTGCTGGACAGCTGGATCGAGTCGGGGAAGGACGCCCAGCTTGGCCGCCTCCTTCGCGATCACCGGACCGACGAGGTCGATAGCTCCGCTGAATTGGAACGGCGAGAGGCTGTCGATCAACTCCTCGGCTTCTACGGCCTCGTCGAAGTTGCCATCGTGGCCGGCTACGTTCCGTGGCCGCTCCCGCAGGAACTCGGGGACCGGGCGAAGCGGCAGCTCACGCACCCGGCGCTGATCAAGTACTACCGAGAGTTCTATCCGCTCGAGCTTCCCGCGATGCTCGAAGCGAGGCTCGCCGGCTGGCGCGGACCTCGTCTTCGTCTGACCAAGCGCGTCGAAGCGCTCTTTCTTCGGTTTCTCGACGTTTCGACCGCGATCGAGGCCAACGATGCGGTCGATTCCTTCCTCTGGTTTTTGGAGGACGGATACTACGGCGGGTACGGCCTGCCCGACTGTCACAAGGCGCTCCGTTCGATCGAGTCGTACCTCGGGCATGTCCGCGTGCCCCCGACCGATCGCGATCCCCTCGACTGGGCGGTCGCGGGCGTAGGTGAGTACCTCGAGTTCTGCCGCGAGCTCGATCGGCTGCTGATCGAATCCGCGGAGCTTCCGCATCTGCAGCGGGCGATGTGGTGCCACCACGCCTACTGGTTCCAATCGGTCGCGCACAGTCTGGAGGACGAACTCCGGATCGTCCATGGACTGGTGGGTCGCTGGATTCGCCCGGCAAAGCGGGCGGACGTCGAGAGCACGCGGGGGCTCCGCGCAGACCCCGCGCTCCGGAGACTCGTTCGTGGTTGCTACGAGTTCAGGAAGGTTGAGCTGCGTGTTCCGCTCCTGCACGGCGAGAAGTCAGTCGCGTGCGTGTCGACTCCGCGGGCAAGTGCGACCGCGCGGGTGAGAACGGGGGGCGCATGAGTTCGGGCCGAAAGGTGTTCCTCACCTGTCGCAGCGTCCACGCGTGATTTGACGCGCAGGAGATCAACACGGGTGATGACATCGTCGCGGGCATCAACTGTGGATGGAACCGTCTGACACCGCCTCATCCTCCATTCCACGAAGTCGTGGTCCGGAGAGTGTCACCAAAATGACGTGGCCGCGCATTTGGTGAAGTGGATCGAAGACGACATCCGCGTCACGCCGATGCTGATCGACGCCAGCTTCTAGCTGCCGCCCTGACTACGCTCGCCCGCGCACCGGAGCATCGATTAGCTCGACGAAGGCGCCGACGCGATCGGCGGCGTGAGCCGCGGGCTTCCGTTGAGCTCGCGTCCACGGTGCCATCGACCAAGCGATTCGCCCTTGCCTCCAGACTCCACGATTGGCGGAATCGGCCTGGCTGCCCGCGTGGATGGCAATGAGTTCGCGTCGACGACGGGAGTCCCTCTGACGCGCCCGTCGCGGCGGAGCTTCGCCGAGTTTCGCCAAGGGCGTACCCCAGCCTGAACTCTCCACGCAACCGAACTCCGCCACGAGCGGATAAGAGGGCGTCACCAAGCAGCGAGCGGGCCACACGTCGTGGCCTGCCGACCGCGAAGTGACTCCCGAAGGGCGTGAGGCAATACCAGGAGAAGCGAAGATGCTGCGCATCGAATCCGCCAGCAACCACATCGCATCGATCCCCGGCGGGTCGGAAGCGTTCACCCTTGCCGAGCCGTGGTCGCCTCTCTCTCCGCGGCTCGTTGGTGACCTCGTGGAGTTGACCTCTCTGAGCCACGATCGCGAAGCAAGCGAAACGCCCACCGCGTGGGGGAGCATCTTCGGCGGCGTCCTGGTCGGGACGCAGATCGGCACTCCGATCGGGAACGCCTCGAGCGACGCGCCAGAACCGGGGGAGAACTCGCCTATCGAGGACCCAATGACGACGCGCGGCGCGCGACGCAGCCGGATCCCGCGCGACCTTCGAATTTAGAGAGTTCGGTGGAACGGGGAGATCGAACTACGAGCAGCCCCCGCTGAATGCCACTCAAGGTCTGATCTCGCCGAACCCGAGTCCCCCGGGAAGAGCTGTCGAGCTTCCCGGGGGATTTCGCCTCTTGGGGACGCTCGTGAATCGTGTTTGCCGACAGCATGAGCGTGCACGAGACTCGGACGCCCCGGCACCGAGTCCTGGCGGGCGAAGACGATGGCGGTCGGCGAGACGTAGAGAGGAGAGGCGGCATGAGATCGACGCTGCTTGCTTCGCGACGGGCTGTGGAGGCACGAGGAACCGAACAGGTGGCGCTGTCGATCGCGATTTGCTTGGTCCTGGTGCTTGCTCTTGGTTGCGGCAACGACTCGACCAAGCCTCTCCCCGAGCCGGGCACCACCTTCGCGCAAGACCTGGAGGCGATTCGCGCCGCGCAGCAGGCGCCGGCCCTCGCCGCCGCGCGCATCACCTCGAGCGGCACGACCGACCTGGCCGCCGTCGGCGTGCGCAAGCTGGGCGACCCGACGCCGGTCACGATTCAAGATCGTTGGCATTGGGGTTCGCTCACCAAGGCGATGACCGCGACCCTGCTCGCGACCTACGTGCGCGATGGCCAGCTCCAGTGGAGCACCACGCTGGCCGCGGCATTCCCCGAATTCGCCGATTCGATGGCGGCTCCCTTCCGCGCGGTGACGGTCGAGCAGCTGCTCGAGCATCGCGCCGGCATCCAGCCCTTCACCGAGGGGGAGGAGCTCCTCACGCTGCCGAGCTTCTCGGGTTCGGGCCGCGAGCAGCGCGCCGCTTTCACCCGCTTTCTCCTCCGGCGCGGGCCGACCGGAACGATCGGCAGCTACGACTATTCGAACGCGGGCTACGGCGTGGCCGCCGCGATCGCGGAGCGGATGGGCGATGCCTCGTGGCAAGAGCTGATGCAGGCCCGTGTCTTCGGGCCGCTCGGCATCGACGCGCACTTCGGTTGGCCGGCGAAGGGCGGGCTCCCGCAGCCGTGGGGTCACATCGAACCCGATTCCGGCGGCGTGGCGCCGCACGATCCGGACGGCGAGTATCAGCTGCCGGAGGCGATCGTGCCCGCGGGCGACGTCAACAGCTCGCTCCCCGACTACCTCAAGTTCGTTGCGCTGCACCTCAAGGGACTGCGCGGCGAAACGGGCCTCTCCTGCCCCGACGTGATCACACGCATGCACCAGCCGGAGCAACGCTACGCCTTCGGTTGGTTGGTCCGAGATGTGCGGCGTGCCGCGAGCCGCACGACGGATGGCCGGCACCTTCTACGCGATCGCGCTCATTCAGCCGTCGCTCGATCAGGGGATCGTCGCGGTGACGAACGCCGCGAATCTCCCGGCTCAGCAGGCGCTGGTCTATGCGGTGCAGCGCCTGCTCGACGGCACCAGTCTCTCGCCCCGCGCGGAGTCGCTGCCGCTCTCGGTGCGCTGAAGTCTCGCCGCGCTAGAAGATCTCCGGACACCAGGGGAGGCGATCGCCGCGGAAGAGCGCATCGGCGCGCCGAAGGGCACCCACACTCTTCTCGACGACGCGCCCGGCCAGCGCGAACTGCGTGAAGCTGAAGCCGCCGAGGTAGACCGGAGCCGAGCCCTTGCACATCCATCGCGAGGTCGGCGGCCGAGTCGACGCGCTTGGCACCGTCGGGCCGGCCGGTAGCGCCCGTCGTTCCACGGACAGAAGGTGTCCTGCACCTCGAGCACGACCGGATCGGCCTGCCCGAAGCGCCGCGCCGCGAGCGCCGCCTCAACCTCGACCAGCGCACCCAGAGCGCGTCACCCAACCACATCCGCATCTGCCGCGGGTGCCCGAGCAGGAAGAAGAGCGGGTGGTCGACCGGCAGGCACATCGCCTTCACCCGCGCGCACCAATCGATCTCGAAGAGGAAGCGCCAGATCTCGCGCGTCGCCTCGGGCGTGGCGCCGACCGCTTCAGCACGCTGACCGCGCTCGAGCTGATGCCCCCTCGAGCCCCTGGTTGAAGCGATAGAGCGCGTACCCCTCGTCCTTGCCGTCGAGCGACAGCACAACGCGGTCAGGTTCGCCGCCGCCGCGCCGCCGGCTCGGGAGGTCGGCCAGGCGGCGCGCCTTCCACCGGATTTCCTTGCGCGCGAACATGCCGGGATAGTCGCGGCGCACGCGTCGTAGATCCCCGCGATCGAACGTAGCCGTCGTCCAAGCCGACGAAGCGCAGCTCGCCGCGCGGCAGGCAGGGCGCGCGAAGGTGCACTCCGACTTCGGCAGGTCGATGATCCCCATGAGCGAGGCCATGCCGTAGCCGAAGCGGCCGTAGATCGACTCCTCGAGAGCCCAGAGCGCGGCGATCGGTTCGCCGCGACGGCGCACGTCGTCCAGCTGAACGCGCATCATCGAGGTGAGGATGCCGCGGCGGCGCTTCATCGGCGCGACGCCTACACATTGATGGTGACGCCGGCAGTGCGCGCGAGGCCGCCGGGCACGGTGAGTTCGAAGGTGTGGGCCCCGGCGCCGCCCACGGTGAGATCACCCTCGCGCGCGAGCAGTTCCGGTCCCGCACGTCCGTGCCCGTCTCGAAGACCCGCGCGATGTACGGCTTCTCCTCCTCGGCCGGCGGCGGGCCGCCGAGTAGTGCGCGATGGCACCGAAGGCTTGGAAGAACTCGTCGGTCGACTGGCAGGTGCGGATCTCGATTCCCATGGGGATGGCTCCTTTCTCGCGTGGGTCGGGATGCTGGCAGCCCGGCGTCGCTTTGGCAAGCGGCGGAGCAACCGTCGCCGAAGTCCTCGACTCGGTGTGGTGTCGCGGATTCCGACCTCGGATGCTGATCGCGCCAGGAGGAGTTCGTCGCGGAGATGGGGAAACAGCGAGGAAACGGTGTCGCGCCTCGCGCACTCGCCAACGACCTGAAGTCGGGGAACGCGCACGCGCTGCTCACGCGTTACAGCGATCTGCTCCTGGCCGCGGTCGTGATCGGCATCATCCGGGATGCTGCTGGTCCGCTTCCTCCACTTCTCCTCGGCATTCTGCTCACGATCAACATCTCGATCGCGGTGACCATCCTGATGGTCACGATCTACGTGCAGAAGGAGGAGGGGAGGCGACCCGCTTCGCCAGCTTCCCGACCATCCTCCTCATCACCACCCTCTTCGCCTCGGCTTGAACGTGTCGACCACGCGCCTGGTGCTCGGCAAGGGGGTACGCCGGCGAGGTGGTGGCGGCGGTCCGGCTCCTTCGTCACCGCGGGCAATCTGGTGGTCGGCTTCGTCATCTTCCTCATCCTGACCGTGATCCAGTTCATCGTGATCACGAAGGGCGCGGAGCGCGTGGCCGAAATGTGGCGGCGCGCTTCACCTTGGACGCGATGCCGGGCAAGCAGATGTCGATCGACGCCGACCTTCGGGCGGGTGCGCTGACCATGGAGGATGCGCGGAAGAAGCGCGCGTCGCTCCAGCGCGAATCGCAGCTCTACGGCGCGATGGACGGAGCGATGAAGTTCGTCAAGGGCGACGCCATCGCCGGGATCATCATCACGCTGATCAACATCGTGGGCGGCCTCGCGATCGGCGTGGCCCAACGGCACATGGAATTCGGCAAGGCGGTCTCGACCTACACGCTCCTCACGGTGGGCGACGGCTTGGTCAGCCAGCTTCCCGCGCTCCTCATTTCGATCGCCTCGGGCGTGGTGGTGACGCGCGTCGCCTCCGACGACGAGCAGAGCCATCTGGGCAAGGACATCGGCACGCAGATCCTCGCCCAGCCGAAGGCGATCGCGATCGTCTCGGTGCTGCTCTTCGTGCTCGGTCTGGTGCCCGGACTGCCCAAGGTCCCCTTCTTCGTGATGTCGGCCATCACCGGCTTCCTCGCCTTCGGCCTGATTCGCGCGGAGAAGGCGGAGGCGGCGAAGGCGGTCGAGCAGGCGGCGAAGGCGGAGGAGTCGGATGAACCGCAGCTCAGCCTGGCGGTGCCGATTCTGATGCAGGTCTCGGAGTCGCTCACCGCGGTGATCGACAAGGACGGCGATGGCGGCAAGGAACTGCAGCGGCTGATCCCCGAACTACGCGACTCGCTCTACTACGAGGTCGGCGTGCTGGTGCCGCCGATCAAGATTCGCGGCAACATGCCGCTGCCGCCCGAGACCTTCGCCATCCAGCTCAAGGAAGTGCCGGTGGTGCAGGGGAAGATCCCGGCCGACAAGCTCCTGGTCGGGGAGGCGGCAGAGAACCTGCAGATCTTTCAGATCGAGGCGGAGGCGACGACCAACCCGGCCAACGGCACGCCGGCCGCATGGGTGCCGGCGAGCGCGCGCGAGGTGCTGGAGCGCGCGGGGCTCAAGATCTACTCCTCGCCCGAGGTGCTGGTGCTGCACCTCGCGGGCTTCCTCAAGAAGTACTCGTGGGAGTTCGTCGGCCTGCAGGAAGTGCAGACCATGCTCGACCACATCGGGCAGGCGTACCCCAAGCTGGTCGAAGAGGTGGTGCCGAAGGTGGTCTCGCTCTACCAGCTCACCGAGGTGCTGCAGCGTCTGGTGCGCGAGGGAATTTCGATCCGCGATTTGAAGGGCGTGCTGGAGGCGCTCTCCGAGTGGGGCCGTATCGAGAGCGACGCGCTCATGCTGACCGAGTTGGTGCGGAGCAGCATGGGCCGGCAGATCTGCTTCCGCTACGCCCGCGGCGACGGTCGCCTCATCTGCTATCAAGTCGACCCGGAGATTCAGCAGACGGTGGCGGAGTCGATTCGACACACCTCGACCGGCAAGTACATCTCCCTCGCGCCGGACATCCAGGGGGAGATTCTCCAGGCGATCCGCCGACAGCTCGGCGATCGACCGGCGACCGCGGGCCGCGCGGTGGTGTTGACCGAACCGGAGGTGCGTCCTTACTTCCGCCGCCTGGTCGAACTCGATTTTCCCGACGCCGCGGTCATCTCTCTGCGCGAGCTCACCACCGAGGTGATTCCGCAACCGATCGGCGTGATCTCGCTCAGTGGGAGGCGATGAGGCGTGGCGTTTGCGCCGCGGCCGGAGCTTCCTTGGTCGCCGGTTTCCGCGCGCGCGCGCGCCGAAGCGGGCGCGCGATTCGACGATGCTCTCCGCCGCGCCGCTGACCGCCGCGCCGGCTGCCTCTGGATCTCGGGGGCCGCGGGAGCAGGAAAGACCAGCCTGCTTCGCGCCCTCGCGCGCGAGGCGGAGGAGAAGGGGGCGCTGCTTCTCTCCGGCCTGGTTCCCCCGGCGGAGTCGGATGAGCTGAACTGGGCCGGCATCTTCGCCGACGCCCGTCCGTCGATTCCGCTCGCCAGCGTCATCGCCTCGCTCGATCGCGTCTCGTCCGAACGACTGCGCGACTTCGTCCCGTGGTTGCCGGTCGCGGAGGAGAAGCCGGGCAAGCGGGGGAGCCTCGATGCCGTGCAGCTTCGAAACTCGCTCACCTCGGCGCTCGCGCGCCTGCTCGAGCGATTGGCGCAGCGGCTGCCGGTGCTCCTCTTCCTCGACGAGCTCGAGCGGGCGAGCGCGGCGGTCGCGACGCAGCTCGGCACGCTTCTCCACTACCTCGGCAACAGCTCCTTCCTGCTGGTGGTGGCGACCGAGCCGGGCGGCGCGGCAACCGAGGAGCTTCGCCGGAGCCTCATCCAACGCAACCGGCTGGTCGAGTTCGCGCTCGAACCTCTCGGGCGCGAGGATATCGAGGAGGCGCTGCGTGGCGCGGTCGAGCCTGATTCGTTGGCGAAGCTGGCCGCGTGGCTCACCGCATCGACCGGCGGCAATCCGACCTTCGTGCGCGAGTCGCTGCAGGCGCTGGTCGACGGCGGCACGCTAATGTGGGAGAGCGGCCCGGATCGCTGGATTCTGCGCCGCGACTTGGCGCAGGCCAACGTCCCCGCGAGCCTCGAAGAGATGCTGCGGCTTCGCCTCGGTGCCCTGCCCCCCGCGCAATTCGCGTTGCTTCGCGGTCTGGGCGCACTCGGAGGGGAGGCCGACTCGCGGCTCCTGGCCGGATTCCTCGCGCAGGATCACGCTCCGGTACGCGCGTCGCTCGAGCTGCTCTCCGCCGGCGGGCTGGTCGAGCTGAACCTGACCTCGACCGCGGCACGCGCGGCCGAGGCGCCGCTCGAGTGTCGGCTGCGTCCGACCTGGCTCGCCGATCTCGCGTTCGCGATGGATGACCCGGAGTCGCGGCGCGCCACCCGTCGCCGCGCGGCCGAGTACTGGGGTTCGCTGGAATCTCTGGATGGACCGACGCGCCTCTCCCGACGCGCCTGGAGCCTCGATCGGGTCGACGACGTTGCGGCGGGCGAGCGTTGGCGGGCGCACGGCGACGCGGCGTTGGCGGCCGTGCAGTCGCACCGCTACTCGGTCGCGCGCGCGCACCTCGAGGCGGCGTTCGTTCTTTCGGACGCCGACCCGTCGATGGGCGACGAGGAACCGGCTCGACTGCTCGATCTGTGCGAGGCGGCGGGCGGAGTCTACTTCGTGACCGGTCCCTTGCCGCGCGGACGTGAACTGCTCGACCGCGCGTCGGTGCTGATTGCTGAGCATCCCAAGATCGTGAGCAAATCGCGGCAGAGCGAGCTCCACGTGCAGCGCGGGCGACTGGCGACGAGGCAGGGGCGCTACGTCGATGCGCGCGCCGACTTCGCGCGCGCGGTCGAGCTGCTGGGCAAGGGAGCTGCCGCGCGGGATCGTGCCTTCCTTCAGTTTCACGAGGCCAACGCCATCTACCGAAGTGGTGATCCGGCGGCCGCCCTCGCGTTGCTCACGCCGGCGCTCAAGGTGCTCGACGCGCCAGTGTCGCGCCTCCAGCACTGCCGCGCGCGCACGCTCGAGGGAATCCTCGCCTGGGCGCAAGGCCGTCCCGAGGACGCGCTCGCCATCTACCGTGCGACCTCGCGCGCCCTCGCCGCGTGGGGGCGTCATCCGCTGGAAGAGGTGCTTGCCACCTGCGAGGCGCTGGCGCTGGCCGATCTCTCGCGCTTCGCGGAGCAGCGACTCGCGCTGGAACGGGGGCTGGCCGCGACGCGCGAGTGGGGCGTGCTCTGGTCGGAGGCGGTGCTCCTCGGCATCTGGGCGGCGATGGAGCAGTCCTTGGGCGAGGACACCGAGGCGATTCGCCTCCACCAAGCCGACCTGGCGCTCCGTCGCACGCTGATGGATCCGCGCGGCTCGCTCTTTCCTCGCGACGGGCTCTCGGCCTGCTACGGCCGCGCGGGGGATCTGGACGAGGCGCTCGCCCTGATCGACGAGGTGATCGACGACGCGACGAAGCTCGGGGTCGAGAATCTGATGCCGGAGTTTCACGCCACGCGCGCGCGCATCCTCCTGAGCCTCGGTCGTTCGGAGGAGGCGATGGCTGCCGCCAACCGCGGTCTGGAGGGCGCCCGCCGCTTCCAGAAGCGCGCGGCCGAGGCGGCGCTCCACGACGTTTACGCCACGATTCTGCGCGACCTTGGCCTGGTGAAAGAGGCGGCCGCCGCCATCGATGAGGCGCTCGCCATCACCGCCGGCGGGCCGGTGGCTCGCGCCGGATTCCTCGTGACCCAGGCGACCATCCTCCTCGCGGGCGGGGAGAGCCCGTCCGCTCCGACCAAGCAGGCCGGCGGCGCGCGAGGGAAGAAGCGCGGCGGCGCGGCGCCGGCATCCTCGACGGGGCGGGACGCCGGAGACCGGCTGGAACGCGCGCGTTCGCTCGCCGAGCAAGCGCTCGAGATCTTCGAGTCGGTGGGCGCGCCCAAGCGCGCGGTCCGAGCGCGTGAGCAGTTGATTCGCGCCGGCGTGTTTCCGCCCGAATCCACGGTGAGTTCGCTTCTCTTACCGAGGACCGAAGGTCAGCCGGCCGCGCACACGCGCGTGCACTGCTTCGGTCCGCTTCGCGTGATCACCTCCGACGGACGCGAGATCGCCCCCGGCGACTGGGGATCGAACAAGGCGCGCGCGATCTTCGCCTTTCTCCTCCTGCAGCGTGGTCAGTCGGGCGGCGTGCCGAAGGAGCGGGTGCTGGAGGCGATCTGGCCGGAAGCCCCAGGCGATTCGGTGGAGAAGACCTTTCACTCGACGCTCGCCATCCTGCGTCGCGTCTTTCCACGCGAGGGAGCGGAGCCGTGGGCCGCGGTGGTGCAGGGCGGCGGCTGCTACCACCTCGAACTGGACGGGGCGGTCGAGCTCGACTGCGAGGAGTTCGATCGCGCGCACCGCGAGGCGCTGCAATCGGAGAGCCGCGGCAACGGCTTCTTCGCCGTCTCGCACTATCGGCGAATGGCCGAGCTGTATCGCGGCGACTTCATGGAAGACTCCTACCTCTCCTGGACCGATCGCCATCGCGAGCATTACCGCCAGGCGTACGCGGGTGCGCTCTGGCGCCTGGGCGTGCTCACACTGGGGGCGTGGCGACCGGAGGAGGCGCTCGACGCCGCGCATCGCCTCCTCGCGATCGACAGCCTCGATGAACGCGCGCATCGGCTGGCAATGCACGCCCACGTCGCGTTGGGCCAGCGGCGCGCGGCGATCGAGCAGTACAAGCGTTGCGCCGAGGCGATGAAGTCGGAGCTGCAGGCGGCTCCCGACCCCGAGACGCTCGACCTGGCGCGCCGCATCAAGGCAGGGCATCCGCTCCCTCCGCTCTGATTGCCCGCGCGGGTGAATCACTTCACATGCGCCGCTAAGAAAACGCGTCGCCTCCATTCAGGTGCTAGGCGCGAGCGCTCCGTTCGTGCAAAATCGCCCGCACTTTCTCAGGTCATGTCAGGGCTGCATCCTGAGGGGGAGACCTGAGGCGAGGATCACCCGTAACTCGACTGGAGGAGACATGTCGTTGAATCGCGCCCTTGCCGCCGTGTCCGCAGTAACGCTGTCCGCCATGGCCGCGTCGATCGTCAGCGCCGCGCCACAGCCCACCGCCGACGCGCTGCAACCGAGTGACGAGATCACCGCGCGTAACTGCGCCACCCCCGAAGACTCGCCCGAGCAGATGCAGCTGATCCAGGCCGAGGTCGATCGCTACATCGCCGAGCATGGCGCGCAGATCTTGGCGACCGGCGGCCAGATCAAGGTGGCGTGGCATGTCATCTCGAACGGTTCGACCGGCAACATCCCGCAGTCGCAGATCGACGCGTCGATCGCCGAGCTCAACAAGGCCTACGCCGGCTTCTACGGCGGCGTGAACACCGGCTACACCTTCGTGCTCGCTTCGGTCGATCGCACCAGCAACCGCCGTTGGTTCGCCATGACCCCGGGCTCGAGCGCCGAGTCGCAGGCGAAGAACTCCCTCGGACTCGACCCGATTCATCGCCTCAACATCTACTCCGCCTCGCCCGGACAGGGCCTGCTCGGCTGGGCCACCTTCCCGTGGTCGTATGCCGAGAGCAGCAAGATGCACGGCGTCGTGATCCACTACGCGTCGGTGCCGGGCGGAGCGCTCGCGCCATTCAACCTCGGCGGGACCGCCGACCACGAGGTGGGTCACTACCTTGGCCTCTACCACACCTTCCAGGGTGGCTGTGCCGGTTCGGGCGACTCGGTGGCGGACACCCCGGCCGAGGGCACGGCGACCTCGGGTTGCCCGAGCGGCAAGGACACCTGTGCGGGCGGCGGGCTCGACCCGATTCACAACTACATGGACTACAGCGATGACGCCTGCTACTCCGAGTTCACCTCGGGCCAGGACGCGCGCATGGACACGATGGTGCCGACCTATCGGCCCAACCTGCTGAACGCCGCCTTCTCGCCCAGCAATCCGGCCGGCGACCTGTCGAGCAACTTCGGTCAGAGCATCGGCGCCACCCCGCCGATGTTCGTCGGTGCCAGCCCGAATCCGTTCCGTGGATCGACCGACATCCGCTTCTCGCTCCCGCTCGACGGGCGCGCGACCCTGAACGTCTACAACGCCGGCGGCCAGCTGGTGCGGAGCCTGGTCGATCAGGATCTGACGGCCGGGACGCACACGGTCGCGATGACCGCGGGCGACCTTCCGTCCGGCGTCTACTTCGCCAACCTGCGGGTGGGCGGGCAGTCGATCACCCGGACCGTCGTGCTCAGCCGCTAGTCTCTTTCACTCTCGGATCACGACCCGCCCCGCTTCGGTGGGGCGGGTTTTTCTATGCCCGGAATTTTCCTCGTCCGTTTTGGGAATTCTTTTGGTGCCGCCTGGGATGCTCCTCCTGTCGCGGCAAGGGGGCCAGGGTCCGGCGACCCGGGCTCCGAGCGGCGACTGGCAGGTGGATGCAAGGGAGCGGGAACGGGTCGTCCAAAGGCCTCGAGGGGAGTTGCGGCCCCTCAGGGATCCGAAGGGGGACAACGACGCGGGTCTGCTCCCCGCACCTTTCCCGGCCGAGGCCGGGGTTCGAGAGAAGCGTCGGGAACGTCTCGCCCGGCGCTTCTTCTTTGCCTAGAATCCGCCTCCCGATGGCCACGCAGGAGGACAGACCGATTGATCCGGGCGATCTGCGCGCGCAGCTCGCCCTGGTCACTCGCGACCGCTTCGAGATCCAGCGCGAATTGGGGCGCGGCGGGATGGGCGCGGTCTTTCTCGCCCGCCAGCTGCAGCTCGATCGACCGGTCGCGATCAAGGTGCTTTATCCGCACCAGGCGGGCGACTCGGGCCTCCGCCAGCGTTTCCTCCGCGAGGCGCGCACCCAGAGCCGGCTCGATCACCCGAACATCGTTCCGATCATCGACGTCGCCGAAGAAGGCGGGCTGTCCTACTTCGTCATGGCCTTCGTCGACGGGCCGACACTCCGTCGCAAGCTGGAAGAGACGCCGCGTCCTGAACTCGGCTTCGTCACGCGCGTGCTCCGCGAGGTGGGCGAGGCGCTGGCCTATGCGCATCGCGTCGGCGTGATCCATCGCGACGTGAAGCCGGAGAACATCCTGATCGAGCCGGGGAGCGGGCGCGCGCTCATCACCGACTTCGGCATCGCGCGCCTGTTCGAGGGGAGCGGCGCCACCCTCACCGCGACCTTCACCACCTTGGGGTCGCCGCGCTACATGGCGCCGGAGCAGGCCGAGAGCGCGCCCGACCTGGACGGCCGAAGCGACCAGTACGCCCTTGGCCTGATTGGCTACGAGATGCTGGCGGGGAAGCCGGCCTTCGGCGCGGTCAATCCGGCCGAGCTTCTCTATCAGCACAAATACACCGAGGCGGAAAGCCTCGACGGGCTGCGTCGCGACGCGCCGATCGCGCTGCGGGCCGCGATCCATCGCGCGATTCGGAAGTCGCGCGACGAGCGCTTCCCCACGCTCGATGACTTCGCCCGCGCGCTCGAGGCGCCGGTTCCCACGGTCGTGCCGCGCGCGGCGGCCAAGGCGGATCGACTGCTGCGAGGGATCGGCATCGCGGCGGGGGTGGTGGTGGTCGGCGCCGTCGCGCTCTTCCTCACTCGACCGAAGCCGAAGCCACCGTCCCCCACGACCGTCCCCACCACCGTGCGGGTGGATCGTGACAGCACCGTCGCGCCGGCACGTCCGCGAGGGGGACGCGTGCCCACCGCGCAGTTCTTCGGCCCAACCGCGGTGCGCGTGGCGGATCCCGCCTCCTTCGACGCGTCGAGCTCCGATGATCCGGAGGATGGGTCCTACGGCCTCGAGGTGCGCTGGGACTTCGATCAGGACGGGCGCTTCGATACGCCGTGGAGCGGGCAGAAGCGCGCGACCTATCGCTACACGCGGGCCGGAAGCTACGACGCGCTGCTCGAGGTGCGCGACTCCGGCGGCCAGGTCGATCGCATCACCCATCCGATCGTGGTGAGCGACGCGCCGAGCGCGAGCCCGACCGTCGCGGGCGAGTCTTCCCCGACCGCGCGGCTCGAGGTGGCACCCGATCACGGACCCCGTGGCACCCAGTTCCGCTTCGATGCGTCCGGTTCGAGCGACGACGTCGACCTGCCGAACGACCTCGAGGTGCGCTGGGACCTGGACGGCGATGGGAGCTACGAGCGCGACTGGTCGCGCGAGAAGGTGATGATCCAAGCATTCGATCGCTTCGGCTCCCATCGCGTTCGGATCGAGGTGCGGGATCGCGAGGGGCGGGTCGGAAGCGCCGTGGCCAACATCTCGGTCGACACGCCGACCGATCCCAACGAGCTGATCGCGCTCCTGCTCCAAACCTTTCGCGTGGCGGTGGAGTCGGAGGACTTCCTCACTCTGGGCCGGGAGGTCTACCAGTCAGACGTGCCGCCGGAGGATCGTGAGCTCCTGAAGCGCATCTTCGACAAGGCGGAGAAGGTCACGCTCGATCCCCGGGAGCCCAAGATCGAGATCGGGCGCGCCGAGGAGACGATGGAGTCACGCTGTCGGCTGCGCTTCCGCCTGACTGCCTCGGGTGAGCCGGGTGACTTGAAGCTCCGCCTCACGTTCGGGCACGCGTCGGGTCGCGCCGACTGGAAGCTCCTTCGGATCGAACGCGACTGACCCGCTACTGCAGCACCATCAGGTCCAACCCAACGGTGGTGATGAGGTCGTGCTGCTTCCGCGCCTCGAAGCGGTCGTTCGCCTGATAGGTCGAGATGACGTCGCGCGCGTCGCCGCGGAGGTAGACGCCGCGCGCGACGCCGTAGCGAAGTCCGAGCCCGACGACGAAGCCGAGGTCGCTCGTGTTGTCCTTGAGTTCGGGATCGTCGAAGAAATCGCCTTGGTGCTGGACCATGGCGCCCCCGAGCGTCAGGTACATGGCGACCGGTTCGAGCGGCGGCTTGTAGAAGGCCCAAAGCACGTTCGCGCTAGTGATGCGGAGTTGGCCCTTGCGCGTCACCTCGGCCGCGGCCAGTGCGGGGAGCTTCGCGTAGTACTCGATGCCGGCGCCGCTCACCATCGCCTCCACCTCGATCGCGGTTCGGGCGCTCGCCCAAAGGGTGACGCGGCCGCCGCCCGCGAAACCGCTCTTGTGGCCGAAGCGCACGAAGCCGTCGGGCGCGCCGTCCGCCATCAGGGTGCTGCCGGCGGCGTATCCTCCGATCGATCCGCCGATGCTCATTCGCAGGCTCTGCGCCTCGGCTCGGGGCGCGGCCAGGAGGAGCGTCGTCGCGGCGACCGCGGCGGCAAAGCGAGAGAGCCCCGGCATCAGTCCTCCCATCGCGCGAAGTAAGACGAGGGAGCTCCGCCGGCGGTGATGAATGCGCCCGCGACGTAGAGCTTGCCGTTCAGACTCAGCATCCACCAAGGCATGGTCTCGGCCAGGCCGGAGAGGCCGCTGCCGAAGGGGAGCCAACGGGTGCCGTTCCACCGCGCGATGTGCGAGACTTGCTCGGTGCCGGCCACCGTGAACTTGCCGCACGCTACGACGTCGCCGTTATACAGCGTGACCGCGGTTACCCAATCGGAGAGCCCCTCGCCGAAGCCGCGCCAGGTCACGCCGTCCCACCGCGCGATGCGATTCACCGTGGCGCCGTTGGCGGTGAGGAAGAAGCCGCCGACCACCAGCTCGTCGTTCCAGACGGTCATCGCGTAGGCCGAGTTGTTGAGGCCGGGCAGGTAGGTCCAACGCGCCCCGTCGTAGGTGGCAAGGCTGCCTTGGAAGTTGCTTGCGTTGAGTGCGCCTCCCGCGATCAGTTGGCCGCGCCAGATCGCGAGCGCGTAGACGTCGTCCTTGAAACCGGTGTGGACCGACCGCCAACGTGTGCCGTCCCACTTCGCCACGTAGTCGACGCTGTCCGCGCCGGTCATGGTGAACGGCCCGCCGGCGAAGAGGGTGTCGCGGAGCACCGCGAAGGCGTAGGGCGCGACGTTGAATCCGTCCCCCATCGCGCTCCAGGAGGCGCCGTCCCATCGGGCAATGCGCGTGGCTGACACGCCCCCCGCCTGGGTGAAGCTCCCGCTGGCGATCAGATCATTGTGGTAGGCGCCGAGCGCGATCACCCCGCTGTTCATGCCCGATCCGAGAGGGGACCAGGCGCTGCCGTCCCAGCTCGCGATGTGGTTGGCCGCGATGCCGCCTGCCTCGGTGAACGCGCCGCCCACGATGATCGATCCGTTCCACTCACCGACGATGACCGACTGATCGTTCAACCCGAGACCGTTCGGGGGAGGAGCGAAGCCGCTCCACCAACCAGCCGCCAGCACATCGACGCCGACGGTGGCGGTGCCGGTCGCGCCGCCAACCAACTCGGCCTCGACCCGGACCGTCTTGTTGCCGGCAGTGGCGAAGCGGTGGGTGATCGATTTTTGGATCGACCAATCGGTGTCCCAAGCGCCGTCGTTCTCGAAGTCCCAGCGCACTCGGACGACGGAGTCGGCGTGGTCGGCGCCGCTCCCCGCCTTGCACTCGAAGTCGGTTCCGGTCGAACCGGCGCGGGGCGAGACGTCGACGGCGAAGGGGAAGGTGGGTGCGGTGGTTTCGTCGGCGCAGGCCGCGAGCGCGAGCGATCCCAGCGCGGCGATCGCGAGCCGATGGAGTTGCCGAGGACTGGTTTGCATCCGGGTGAGTCTGCCCGATCTCGCCTTCCGTGGGGAGCGGAATCTGGGTCCTGGGTTCGACGCGGCCTTGCTAAACTGGGTCGCTCATTCAGTGCGCCGCTGGAGTACGCGCGCGATGCTGCGGAGGATGCGATGGAAGTGGTTCAGGTCGACGAGGAGGGGCGCCTTCTCCTCTCTTCCGACATCGATGATTGGGCCGAGCTGGAGCGACGTGCGGTTTCGGTCATCGTCGATCTCGACCACACCCTCGACGCGGTTCCGTCGGATCCGGATCGTTTCCTCTATATCTACTATCCCTTCGAGGACCGCACGCTCCCGGACCTCGAAAAGCTGCACGCGGTCGCGCGGATGGCGGCGGCGCTGACCGCGCACGAGCGGGTGCTGGTCCACTGTCGGATGGGATACAACCGCTCGGCGTTGGTAGTCGGGATCGCCTTGACCTACCTCGGATGGTCCGGTGCTGAGGCCCTTTCCCACCTTCGAAGTATTCGGCCAGGCGCTCTCTTCAACGAGGTGTTCGCCGACTATCTGGAAGTGCTTCCCGCGATCGAAGTGCGCCGGGAAGTGGACTGAGCGGGCAATTCGCGATTGCCGTTCACGCGAACGGGCGCCTACACTCTTCCGACGGGAATCTGACGCGGCCCCCAACGCGTCTCGTTGGTCCCCCCTTCCTTGGGCCTCGGCCATCACTCGCGCGTGAGGGTGGGTGCGTCTCCACCCCATCTCACGCCGAGTCGATGTGCCCCCTTACACCCGGCGCCTGACACGTAACGGAGGACCGATACCATGCGTCTCCGCGTTTCCTTCAGTGTCGGAATCACGGTTCTGGAAGTCTGCTTGGTAGCGAGCGCGACCGCCGCAACGCTGCCGGTTGTCGGATCCTGCCTGACGCAGGGCGATCTGCCCGGCCGCACGCCGCTCGAAGGGTCGCGCTCCGACACGGTGAGCTTCGGCTACTACACGATGATCGCGGGGCAGGCCTATGCGGTCGTGGGGGAGACCTGGACCTTCGATCACGACGCACCCGACCCGGCCGAGGGGTGGACCGCTCAGTCGCAATCGAACGGGGGCGATCAGCCCTTCCGTCGCATCGACGCCGCGACCTGGGCCGGCCACGGCAACAACGTGCCTGCCCCGATCATCGCCGGGAACGGCAGCGCGTGGCTCGGCAAGTTCGATAGCGAGGCCGACGCCTCTTGCTACGCCTCGGGGCTCGGCTACGGGAACCACTGGTGCCAGACCCTCGCCTCGCCGGTCGTGCAGTACGGCGGGACCGGATCGGTCGACATCTCCTTCCGCTACTTCACCGACAGCGAGGAAGGATTCGACTACAGCCATGTGAAGCTGGTCTTCGACGCGACTCACGAGATCGCGTTGAGCGGACCGGACGGATGGTCGGGCCAGATCGGCAATCCCGCCGTCGCCGACTATCCGACCTTCACGCGGATCGTGAACGAGTCGGAGCTTGCCGGCTTCTCGAGCTTCCAAGTGGTGTTCCAGTTCGTCAGCGACGGCGGCTACTCCGACGAGGATGGGCACTCCGACAGCCAGTACGGTCCGCTCGGCGTCGATGAGGTGGTGATCGGGGGATCGTTCGTGGGCGGTCCGTTAGCCTACGGCTTCGAGAGTGACCTCGATGGCTGGAGCACCGCGACCTGCGGAGTGGTGCCGCCAAACTTCGGCATCGCGCACATCAGCAACTACGCCATCCTAGATCCCTGCGGCTGCAAGCTCTCCGGCTATGTGATGGAGTTCCACGATGCGAACTTCCAACACCCGAACGGGCAGTACGAGATTGCCGCCTCCTCCTTCGTAAATCGTGGCGCGCTTGGACCGGTGTACAACTCGATCTCGGCCGAATTTGACATGTACGCCGAGATGCCGCAGGCCAACGGCGTCTTCTACCGACCGGGTTGGTATCACTATCCCTACGTCTGCCCGCAGTCGGGCGCTAGCATCTGGTCGCCGCGCGAGGGTCGGTCCACCTACCAATACATCGGGATCGATCCGGTCTGCTTCCATCAGCGGGATGAAGCGACGTCCAATGGAGTGCCGGGCGACGCGTCGCTCTATCGCTTCGCGATGGAGGTCGCCTCCGATTGCGAGGCCTTCGGAATTCCACCGACCCTCTGCACCGGCATCACCAACTTCACGCCGATCTTCGACAATCTCGAGGTCGACGTGACCCACTTCGCGGTCGCTCCCATCGTCCGCTTCGAGACCGGCGGGAAATTCATCGATGGCTGGGGTCAGGGTTTGTTCAACTCGACCACCAGCGCCGGCAACGCGGACGTGGAGTACGACCTTCATCGCGACCTGCCCTTGCCGGATCTGCTGGGTGACTCGCTCACGATTACCGGGCCGATCGTCACCTCCTCGACCCGCTGGGAGGCGAAGATGTGGTGGCGCATCCGTCGCGAAGGCCCGGGCAGCGCCTCGATCGTCGGGTACACCCCGTGGAAGAACGCGGTGGCGGACGGTAGATCGATCGTGGGGGCCAACGGTCAATTCACCTACGGTTGGATGGACTCCATGCAGGCCCTCGCCCAGCCGCCCGCGAAGCACCGATTCATCTCCGAGTTCCGTGAGGACGATGACGACTTCGCCGGTGAGAACACCCCGAACAACGAGATGATCCGAGACGGCATTCTCGGCCCCGGCACGCAGATTCAGTACTTCATCACCGCGAACTACACCTGCACACCGAGCGAGTTGTACTACCTGCCGGACACCTCGGGCGGGAACTTCGAGGACTTCGAGATCCTCCCGAGCTACCGCATGGACGCGGGGGTCGCGCGGTTCCCATGTCTCCTCTTTATCAACGCGGCGAACTCACGCTACGTCATCGACCACGCGCTCAACGTCGTGTTGAATGGCGCTGGCCCCACCGATCCGATCCCGAATCCGACCCGCTGGGATCGACTCGACTACGGTGGTTGCAGTTGTTGGAATGCTCCGTTCGCGCGGTCCACAGGCGGCAACAACGGCGCGACCCTCGCCCAGCTGCTGGAGTATCGCGGGATATTCCTGGACCTGGGAACGGACGGCGCGTACTCGGCCGAGGAGCAAGATTTCCAGATGCTGGGTGATTGGGTCACCAGCCAGTTCTGTCCCGCCGGCAGCGAACGCCAAGGCCTGATCGTCACCGGAGAGGGCCTCGATGTTTCCAGTGCGGTCATGCTCAGTTTTTCGCACAACGTGATGGGAGCGGATCCGGTCTGCGACAACTACTCACAGGGCGGGTGTGGTCCGACGCCAGCCGACGATAGTCGCTGTGTCCGCATCGAGGACGCGGCGGGAGGATCATATCCTTCGAGCCTTGCCGGTCAGGGAGGATCGGACTACGCCTATGACGCTTGGGGCAACTTCTGTCCCGAGGGCTTCCCCTTCAGCGTGCTTGCTCCGGCCGCCGGCGGCGTGGGCAATCGCGCCTACTACGATCACGACGGTACCGGTGTCCGCACCAACTACTCGCAGGTGACGAAGTCGGTCACTGCCGCCAACGGCGCGAACTATCGCAGCGTGCTCGACGGCGTGAGCTGGCACCACCTCTCCGATCGCGATCCGGTCGAGGAATGCGTGAGCGACGAGGTGCACATGGTGACCGCCGCGGCCAATGAACTGAAAGCCGCGCTGAGCTGGATCTACAACGGCGCGCTGCCCGGGCTCTGCAGCGGCGGATGCTCGAGTGGCTTTTCCGACGCGGAGTCGCCCGACGCGCGCTCGATCGCGAAGCTCGAGATCTTGGGTGTGTCGCCCAATCCGTTCCGTGGCGTGGGGTCGCTGCGCTTTGCGCTCCCGTCTTCGGGCGACACCGAGATCACGCTGCTCGATGTCGCCGGACGGCGAGTGGCAACGCTCTGGAGCGGTCCGCGGGACGCCGGGATCCACACGTTGCCGCTCGATGAGATCCGCCTGAGGAATGTGGCGAGTGGCCTCTATTGGGTCGAGTTGAAGTCGGGCGGCGCCAGCGCGGCGCGCAAGATGATCGTGTTGCCCTAGTCCGCCAGGAGGGCCAGGGACGCGGGCGAGTGCTGGTTTCCCGACCGGCGCGCGCCCGCGTTGTTTTTTCGGATGGCGCACGCGCCCCGTTGACCGCGCGCGGGGCGCCATGCTTGAATCTCGACGTGCCGAGGAATGAACGGCACGTGCACGCCTCGAGTTGGAGTGCGACCTTCCCCTTCAAGCCTGGTGAGCGAGATCACGGGCCAAGTGATCCGGATGGGGCGTACCGGACGGGATCGACGAACGACCCTTCAGTCCGGCAACAGCGGATCGAGTCGTACGAATCGGGAAGCATTGTCGGGGGACACGACCCCTGGCCTGGAGACAAACGGTTCACGAGGTTCGCCGCGAGTTGTGTCCGAGGCGAATAGCGTCTCGGGCGAATTGGGTCTCCCGCGATTAGGGCCTGTAGATCGAACAGAAGGATGCGCGCCACGGCGCCGGCAACGGCGTGATCCGCCGTTGACCGGGGAGTAATGCTCCATGGAGGGAGCGCACGCCGCGGCCCGCGACCAAAGAACCCTCTGGAAGAGTCACCAGCTGTGATCGCCGTCTTGCACGGTCACTTTTATCAACCGCCGCGGGAAAATCCGTGGACCGACGCGGTGCCGCGTCAGGCCAGCGCGCGTCCCTATCACGATTGGAACGAGCGCATCAATGACGAGTGCTACCGCGCGAACGCCTGGAGCCGCGTGCTCGGCGCGGGTGGACACATCGCGGGCATCGTGAACAACTATCGCTACCTCTCTTTCGACTTTGGGCCAACCCTGTTGCGCGACCTGGCGCGTCGACAGCCGGAGACCTACGCGCGAATTCTCGAAGCGGATCGCGCGAGCGCGGCGGACCATGGCGGGCACGGCAACGCCATTGCGCAGGCGTACAACCACACGATCCTCCCCTTGACCTCCGATCGAGACAAGGTGACCCAGGTGCGTTGGGGGATGCGTGACTTTGCCTTTCGCTTCGGGCGGAAGAGCGAAGGGCTCTGGCTTCCGGAGACGGCGATCGATGCTCGAACCCTCGCGGTGCTTGCGGCCGAGGGGGTGCGCTTCATCATCTTGGCGCCGCATCAGGCGCGTCGCATCCGAGGGTTGGGCGGCGGTCCGTGGCACGAGGTGCTGGGCAAGCCGTTCGATCTCGGACGCGCCTATCGCGCCTACGTGCCAGTTCACCTGGCCGGTCCCGGACTCACGCCGCTACCGGCACGCACGCGCGGGCGCGGCGATCTGCCGATCGCGCGAGAGGCGACTCGCAGTACGACCGGCGGCAGTTCGATTGGCGGCGACGGGGCAGGCATCGCCCCGGACCGGCGGCCCTTCGTCGACGTCTTCTTCTATGACGGAGAGCTGGCCGGCGCGGTCTCCTTCCATCACCTCCTGAGGCGCGCGGAAGACCTGGCCGATCGTCTGGAAGGAGCGGCCCGCGCGCAGCACACCAATCTGGTGCACCTGGCCACCGACGGCGAGGTCTACGGCCATCACGAGCGCTTCGCCGACATGTGCCTCGCCTATTTCGGAGAGCATGAGGCGCCGCGGCACGGCATCACGCTGACGAACTACGGGGAGGTTCTGGAGCAGCATCCGCCCGAGTTCGAGGTGGAGTTGAACTACGGCGATGGCGAGGGCACCGCCTGGTCCTGCGCACACGGCGTGGGCCGCTGGGTCCGCGACTGCGGTTGCACGACCTACGCCCAGCAGGGTTGGAACCAATCGTGGCGCGGCCCGCTGCGCGCCGGGCTCGATGCGGTGCGCGACGAGATCCAGCGCGCGTTCGAGAGCGTGACCGCACCTCTGCTTCGCGATCCATGGGAGGCGCGAAACGGGTACATCGACCTGCTGCTCGAGCCGACCGCCGCCGCGCGCAAGGCCTTCCTCAAGACACACGCCGCGCGCTCGCTCAAGGCGGAGGAGCGGACCCGAGTCTGGACCCTGCTCGAGGCGAGCCATCAAGCGATGCTGATGTACACGAGCTGCGCCTGGTTCTTTGCCGACATCTCGGGGATCGAGACGCGGCAGAACCTGGCCTACGCGGCCCGCGCCATCGAGCTCGCGCAACCGTACACGCCGATGTCGCTCGAGACGGTGCTGCTCGATCACCTGACCCACGCTCGCTCCAACCTCCCGCGCTGGGGTGACGGCGCGGCGCTCTACCGCGCCGGACTCAAGCGTCGGCTTGCGCCCGAGGTGGTCGCGGCGCGCGCCGCCTTCGAGTCGATCTTCTTCGGTCGCCCGCTCGAGCGCGAGGTGCATCGGCTCCGTGTCTCGGGCGAGATCGAACGCACCCTGCTCGACCCGGCTCGGCCGGAGTCGGGGCGAGGCGAGTCGACACGGGGAAGAACGATTCAAACATCATCGCACTGGAGCGGCAGCGTCTCCTTGGCCGATGACTCTTTGGAGCGCGCCTGGCAGTGGGCGCTCGAGGTGCGGGAAGGGAAGGACGGCGGTCGGGAGATCGTGTTGACCCAGGATGGGCAACGCACCGTCATCCCGCTGCGGGGCATTCTGCGTCGCCTGCCGCCTGATCTGCGGCGAGAGACGGGGCGCGAACTGCAGGAGATCCTCCTGCGCGAGACCCGCGTTTGGATCGAACAGCTCCACGACGTGCCCCGGCGCATCCTTCCCGAACTCTCGGCGGAGGTCTCGCCCTTCTTCCGCTCGCTCGAACAGACGGTGCGGCGGTGGGAACTGAGTGAACTCGCCGCGGAGCTCGAGGTCGAGACGGCGCTCGCGCCTGACTGGTGGACGCGCCTGCGTTCGCTCTTGCGCGTGGGCGCGCGGCCAAGGCTACGAACGCAGCTCGATCGACTCGGCCTGGCGCTGGCTGGTCGCGCCGAGCGCAACCTGATTGCCGCGACCACCGCGGCGCCCGAGTCGGCGTTCAAGCTGGTGGCCGAGGCGTGCGATTTGCTGGAGCGCGCGGACCGGGTGTCGATCGCCGTGCCGCGGCCACGTTTCGAAGAGCGAGCCTTCGAGCTCGTCCAGAAGATCGATCGATGTGAAGAGGTCGGGGACGGTCGTGCCGGCCGTCGTCGCTTGGATGCGTCGACCTGGGGTCGACCGGAGATCCTGCGGCTGGCTCAACTGGCGAACCTCGACCTGGAAACCATCCACCCCCCGGCGACGCGCTCGGCCTAGCGGCCGACACGGCGCGAAGAGAAGAGAAGAGGAGACGGACGCTCGTAGCATGCGGACCGAAGAATTGAAGGACAAGAGCCGCGCGGAGCTGCTCGAGCTGGCCAAGGAACACGAGGTTCCGAATCGCAGCCGACTAACCAAGGATGAACTGATCGCGGCCCTCCGCAAGACCGGTCGATCGACCGCCGCGAGTGCCAAGGCGGCCGCCAAGCCGGCGCCCAAACGGGCGCGGGCGCGGGGTGAGACCGAGGTGACGCGGGCCGAGGCGCCGAAGGCTGCAGCGCCACGAGGAGCGCGCGGGCGGAGTGCCGAAGTGTCCGAGCGAAGCGCAGCGGTGTCGACGGGGACTCCCGCTTCGGCCGAGGCGCCTCGCGTTGCCCCGACTCCGGTCGCGGCCGCGCCGATTGCGCCGGCTGCTCCGCGGAACGAGGCGCCGATGCGTGAGCGTGTCAGTGAACCGCCGCGCGAGGAGGCGCCGCGCGACGAGGCGCGTCGTGATGAGCCGCGCCGCGATGACCACCGGCGTCACGAACGGGCTCGCCCCGAGCAGGGTCGTCCCGAGCAGGGTCGTCCCGAGCAGGGTCGTCCCGAGCAGCGCCGTGACGAGCCGCGGCGCGACGACTCGCGGCGAGGCGATCCTCATCGCGGTAACCCTCGACGCGACGCGCGCGGCATGGGACACGAGGACGAGGACGACGACAGCGATCCGTGGAACTCGGTCAAGCTCGGACGCGACCCCAACTACGGTCGGTTCCTGAACGATCCCTCGGCGCTCGGACCGTCACGCTTCCAAGGACGAGGAGCGAATCGCGGCGGTCGGGGCAATCCTCAAGGACGCCCGAACGCGATGCGGCGGCCAGGTGGTCCGCTTCCCCCGCAGTCGGAGTCGCTGCTCGATCGATCCGAGCGCGGACGCAATCGCGCGGTCGAGCGCACGCATCAAGGCAGGAACGAGCGCGGCTCCAACCGTCGTGACGACGGTCGGCGCGGACATGGTGGTTCGCAGCAGGGACACGTCGGCTACCCCGGGCAGCAGCACGGAAACCAACAGCACGGGGCTCCGCATCATGGCAATCCACAGCAGGGCAGTTCACAACAGGGCAGTCCACAACAGGGCAGTCCGCAACATGGAGGTCAGGGGCCCGGCCGAGAGGGTCAGCGCGGCGGCGAGCACGGACGCGGAGGGCGCGATCGGCATGCCGGTCGCTCCGATCAGCGAGCCGACCGGATGCGTGACGACTTGAGGCGAAGCGGTGAAGCGCGCCGGGGCTCGGGATACACGCCGCAGTTTGGACGCCCGGGACGCGAACCCGGCGTACCGTATCGCGCGGGCGATCCGACACGCCCCCAGGGAGAGGCGCTCCCGAGCGAGCGGCCGGTGGGACGCGATCCGCGTCCGATGGAACCGCGCGGTGCCGCCCCGCGCAATGAAGAGTGGGGGCGGAGGCCCAATGGCGCCCGTGGCCGTGGGGACGTGCGGCCGGGCGACGAGTCGCGTGACGCGCTCCGTTTCCGCAGTGCGACGTACGCGGGTCGACCGGGCGCGGGCGATGAACCGGCACGTCCGGTCGGGCCGGGGGGTGATCAGATCCACGTGGTGGCGCGCGATCCGTACTGGCTCTACGCGCACTGGGAGATCACCGAGGCGACGATCGAACGCGTGGTGTCGGAGCTGCGCAACGAGTGGGACGGCTGCAAGGGCATCCTTCGAGTGCACAGCTTCCCGAGCGGCGTCGATGGCCCAACCGATCCTCCTGGCTTCACCGATGTCGAGGTCGACGAGGACTCGACTAGTTGGTACATCCACGCGGGTGTGCCCAATCGTTCTTTCCGCGTCGATGTTGGCGTGCTCACGCCGAGCGGCACCTTCTATCCGATCGCGGCGAGCAACACGGTAACCACGCCGTCCGACCGCGTCGCACCCGAAGGCGGCGAGGTGTGGATCGATTTGCCCCCGCCGGAAGCGGCGGCGCAGATCGCGCGGAGCGCGGAGAGGAAGGCAGCGGCCGAGAGCGCGAAGGCAACCGACGCGGAGGCTTCGGCCGCGCCGAAGGGCGAGACGCGGCCGGCGGACGAGATGCAACCAGATGCCGCGTCCGCCCAAGACGATGCGACCGGTCAGACGCCCGAGGCCAGAGCGGGCATGTCCGCCGCACCGACGCGCGCGCCCGTCGAGTGGGAGTCGGGGGTCGACGAAGTGGGATACCAAGCGCGCGACGAATGGTCCGATGAGCAGGTGGTGTGGCGGCCGTTGCCGGAGCTGCCCCGCCGGCCTGATCGTCACGCATCGCGTCGCGGACGCGGCGACGCGTCGGCGGAGACACCGCTCTCCCCGCGGGTCGGTCGGACGCCGGAGGCTGCGGCTACCGCTCGCTCGGCCGCCTGGTCGCCCGGCGCGGGACGCGGCGAAGAGACGAGAACCGGTGGCCCGGAGGATCGCGCGAGCGCCTTCCGCTTCACGATCAACACGGAGCTTGTGATCTACGGCGCGACCGAGCCGGACGCGCGCGTCACGATCGAGGGGAAGCCGGTTGCGTTGCGCCCAGACGGCACCTTCACCGTGCGAGTGGCCTTGCCCGAGGGGATGCACGTGCTGCCGGCGATCGCTGTCTCCCGCGATGGTCGCGCCGGGCGTCGCATCTCGACCGCGGTCACTCGCCGGAGCGAGGTGAGCACCGAAGCCCCGTTGGGCGAAGGTCCGATCCCCTCGGAGTGAGCCAGCCGCGGAATCACCGGAAGCGTGACCGGTCTTCGTCCGAGCATGGACGAGTCGATGGAGCCGAGGCCTCAGCGCCTCGGCTTTGTCTCATCCTCCACGCGCACCTGCCCTACGTGCGCCACCCCGAGCATCCCCGCTTTCTCGAGGAGGACTGGCTCTTCGAGGCGATCCTCGAGGTGTACCTTCCGCTGCTGCTCCGCTTGGAGCGATTGGCGGAGGAGGGGATTCCGACTCCCTGCTCCCTCTCGCTCAGCCCGACTCTGCTCGCGATGTTCGAAGACCCTCTGCTGCGCGATCGATTCGCCGGATGGTTGGACCGACGCATCGAGTTCCTTCAAGCGGAGACCGAGCGGCTCCGCTGGTTTCCCCAAGCATTGGCGCTCGCCGAGCACTACCTCGCCGAGAGCGAGGCCGCGCGCGCTCTCTACGAGACGCGGTACCGCCGGGACCTCATCGCCGCATTTGCGCGACTCGCGAACGGCGTCGAACTCATCACGACGAACGCGACCCACGGTTTTCTGCCGCTCCTTGGTGATGCCCCACCCCTCTGGCGCGCCCAGATTCAGACGGCGCGGAGCGAGCATCGCCGTCACTTTGGCCAGGAGCCGTCGACTCACTGGCTCTCCGAGTGCGGCTATGCCGCGGGACTCGATCGCGTGCTCGCGGAGTGCGGTGTCGCGGCGTCTGTCCTGGAGGAGCACGGCGTGCTCCACGCGCGTCCAGCTCCGCGTCACGGTGCGCACGCGCCGGTGCTGAGCGAGGCCGGAGTTCTCTTCTTTGCCCGCGACGCCGCCGCCTCGCGAGAGATTTGGTCGGCAGGGGAGGGACTCCCAGGGCATCCTCTCTATCGCGACTTCTTTCGCGACGTCGGGTGGGACCTTGATCTCGACTACGTCGCCCCCTTCCTGCACGATGCCGCGCGTCGCAACCCTCTTGCGGTTCGCTACCACCGCGTGACCGGAGCGGGCGAGAAGGACTGGTATGAACGCGAGGTGGGCCTCGCGCTGGCCGAGCGCCACGCACGGGAGTTCTGGGCCCGGCGGGAGGAGCAGGCCGATTCGCTCTCGCGTCTCTCGGACCGACTGCCGGTGATCACCCTGCCGTTCGACGCGGAGCTGTTCGGCCACTGGTGGTACGAGGGCCCGCACTTCTTGGAAGCGCTATTCCGAGAGGCCGCGGGATCCACGCGCCTGCGAATGGTCGGACTGTCCGAGGCACACGCGCTCGAGCGGCGCGTGCAGCAGGCCGAGCCGACGCCTTCCTCGTGGGGAGAAGGGGGCTACAGCGCCTACTGGCTGAGCCGCGAGAACGATTGGATCCTCCGTCGGCTGCGCCGCGCCGGCGAAGCGATGGTGGCGCTCGCCACCCGTTGGTCGCTCCGACCCCCCGAGCTGGCCGGAGGGGAGCGGCAGATTCGGCAACTCGGCCGAGAACTGCTCCTGGCGCAGTCGTCCGACTGGCCATTCATCCTGAAGTCGGGTGCATCGGCCGAGTACGCGGCTCGGCGCGCGGGCGAGCACCTCGATGCCTGCGATCGACTGTATGATGGGCTGGTGAACGAGCGAGTCGACATGTCGTATCTCAAGGAGCGGGAGACGCGCTGGCCGATTTTCCCGAGTCTCGATTGGCGGCTCTTTGCCGAGACGACGGAATCGGTCGCGTGATTTCCTCGAGAATTGACAGGGGGAGCGCGTCGCGCGCGCTGTGGGTCGCGCTGGCGTCGGGTATGGCGGGACTTCTCTCGGGTCCGGCGCAGGCCTACCAGCCGATCGATCGCACGCTGCCCGACTACCGTTCGGCCGTCTACTCCTTCCACGAGGCGTATCCCGACACGCTCGCGCAAGACACCCTGGCCTATGCCACGGTCGAGCATTTCGCGCAGCTCTATCCCGACACGCTTTGGGCCGGTTGGCTGCGCCGCGGTCTGACCAACGAGGACGGCTCGCTCGCTTGGCGGCGGAGCCACGACATGATGGCGCTCCTCGTGCTCTATCAGGCCACGGGTGACGTCGAGCGACTCGAGCGCTGCTGGCACTTCTCGGTCGCCGCGATGGCGGTGCGGGACGACCTCGTCGGGAAGCAGGATTTCCTCGGCCGATCGCGACCGGTATGGGGAACCACTCGATACGGCAGCGGGCGGCGCACCACCTTTCTCGTGCACACGGCGCTGATCTTGGAGCCACTGCTGACCACGCTAGCGATTCTGGATGGCAAGCTGCCCGAGATGCCGCCGCCCCCGGCCGACGCGCCGATCTGGCGGGAAGCCACGCCGGAGCGGCGAGCGGAGCTTCTCGCGCGCGCGCTCGAGTCGCTCGACATCTTCGAAGAGCAGTGGCGACCTGGTCCAGGGGAGGACGAAGGGCTATACGTCGCTCTGCGCGAGGAGGAATCGCGCGAGGACACGCCCGAGCCGTTCAATCGGCAGAACCTGATGGCCTGGGACTTCTACCTCGCGTACGCGCTCACGGGCGACGAGGCGCGAATGGACCGCGCGAAGCGGCTGGCCAGGTTTTTCAAGAACCGGCTCGAGCTTACCCCCGACGACGCCTACCTCTGGGACTACGAGCCGATCCGCTGGGAGCACAAGCACGCGGAGGAGAAGCTCCCGGTTTCGGTCTGCGATGACATCTCGCACGGATGGATCGCGATCGAACCAGTGCCCGAGCTGGTCCGCGCCGGCGTGGTCTTTGATGATCGGGATCTCGCGCGATTCGCGCATACCCTGACCCGCTCGATCTACCAGGGGGACGGGGTCTTTTTCGCGAAGGTTGGCTGCAGCGCTTCGTTCAACAAGGTGCTGGTCGACGCGGTCCCGGGTTGGCTCTGCCTGGCGGACGGCGATCCGTCGCTCCTGCCAATGGTGCGTCGATTCATGTTCCGACATGTGGCCGCGCCCCAGGCGTTGCACCTCGCCTATCTGATCGCGCTAGAGACGCGGAAGTAACGAAACGCTCCACCCTGCGCAACGTCTAACCGCGCGACGGGGCAACGCCCCGAGGAGGTTTTGATGTTCAAGCGTTCCGATCAGGACAAGTCGGCGACCGAGGTGCGCGTCCGCCTGCTCGGCCCCGACGGTCGACTCAGTGACCCCACGAACACGCCGCGGGTGATCAAGTCCGAAGCGGAGTGGCGCGCGCAGCTGGACGAGGAGCAATACCGAATCACCCGCCGGGCCGGGACCGAGCCGGCATTTTGCGGCCTGCTCACCGATCACGAGGAAGATGGCGTCTACTTCTGCGTCTGTTGCGAGCTCCCCCTCTTCGCCTCCGACGCGAAGTTCCACTCCGGGAGCGGCTGGCCCAGCTTCTTCCGGCCCTTCGCGCTCGAGAACGTGACGACCAAGGTGGATCGAAGCCACGGCATGGTGCGCACCGAGATCGAGTGCGCGCGTTGTGACGCGCACCTGGGCCATGTGTTCGACGATGGCCCGCGTCCGACCGGGCAGCGCTACTGCCTCAACTCGGCCGCGCTGGTCTTCCGTTCGCTCGCCGCGTTTCGCGAAGGGGAGAGCCGAACCTCGGCGCCGGCCGTGGTCGAACTCGCGACCTTCGGCGCCGGCTGTTTCTGGGGGGTGCAGTCCGACTTCGACAGCGTCCCGGGCGTCCTCCGCACTTGGGTCGGATTCATGGGGGGCAAGACGAAGGACCCCAGCTATCGCGAGGTCTGCACCGACGCTACCGGCCACGCCGAGGTGGTGCACCTGGAGTTCGATCCCACCCGGGTCAGCTTCGAGCAGCTAGTCGAGCTCTTCTTCCAGTGGCACGACCCGACGCAGGTCGATCGGCAGGGGCCGGACGTGGGTTCGCAGTACCGCTCTGCTGTGTTCTTCCACAGCGACGCGCAGGAGCAGACGGCGCGAGCGGTCCGCGATCGCCTGTCCGCCGAGGGCCGTTTTCGCCGTCCGATCGCGACCGAGATCTCGGCTGCCGGTCCGTTCTACGCGGCCGAGGAGTACCACCAAAAGTACCTGGCCAAACGCGGCCAAGCGAGCTGCCGTCTAACACGTTAGTGGTTCTCACGCGAATCTCCGCACCACAACCCTTCTATAAGCAGGGCTGCTCTTCGGTGTGAGAAACTATTCGTTGCGCAAAGCGGATTACTCCCTCCAAAATCGGCCCACTCGCTTCTGACCTCCCCGGCGCAGAGCGAGAGCTCCTGGAGGTTGTATGCGCTCTTTGCCTTCCCTCCGGCCGATAGCGGTCGCCGCCTTGCTGGTCGGGCTCACTGCCCGGGCTGGCTTTGGCGGGCCGTCCCCCGATACGGGGACTAGCAGCGATCGCTGTGGCACTTGCCATCGCGACATTTGGAAGATGTGGCGCGGCTCGGCCCACGCCAACGCCGCGTCCGACCCGGTCTTCCTGGCCGCGAACCGCGACGCGCTCGCGCTCGGTGGACAGGCCGTGTCCAGGGTCTGCCTGGGATGCCACGCTCCCGTCACCGGTTGGAACTCCGATTGGGGGTTGGAGAAGGCGATCACCACCGAGGGGGTGGGGTGCGATGTCTGCCATCGCATCGAGGGTGCCGAGGTGGACGGCGGGCGCCCGCGGATCCACTACGGCCCGGCGGCGGTGAAGCGCGGCCCGATCGCCGACGCCGAGTCGCCCGAACACGAGGTCGCGCACTCCCCGCTCCACCAAGAGGGGCTGGTCTGCGCAGGCTGTCACGAGTACGCGAACGCCCAGGGCACGCCGATCATGACCACCTACTCGGAGTGGCAGGCGAGTCAGGCGCAGTCCCGGGGCCAGAGCTGCCAAGACTGCCATATGAACCGCGTCACCGCCGACGTCGTCGACCCGCAGGTGATGCGCTCGCCCGAGACCAAGGTCAACCTCCACGCGGTGCCGGGCGGCCACTCGATCGAGCAGCTCAATCGTGCCCTCGGCCTGGGCGTCGACTTCGAGCGCCAGGCCGACAGCCTCGCGGTCTTGATCGACCTCAAGAACCGGGGGGCCGGACATGCGGTCCCGACCGGGATGCCCGGCCGGCGGGTGATCCTCGAGGTGACGCTTCGCACGCAACAAGGGAAGAGCTTCGAGGCGCGGCGGGTCTACACGCGCGCGTTCCTCGACGGGAGCGGAGCGCCGATCGAACGGGACAGCGGCTTCTTCGCACCTGGGGTCAAGGCCGGAGAAGACTCGCGCATTCGACCCGACGAGATCCGCCACGAGGTCTTCCACTTCCCGGTGCCGCCAGAGTCGTCGGCTCAGCTGACCGTGCGTCTGCGCTACGAGCACGCGCCGACCGCCGATCAAGCCGACTGGACGATGCTCACCTTTGCCTCCGAGACGCGCATGGTGCGCGCGTCTCGCCGTCCGGAAGGAGCGCGCTGAACCATGGATGGTGGATTCAAGGATCGCGAGCATCTCTTCCGCGCCGCCGGGCTCTTGGTCGGATTGGTCGTGGCATTCATCGTCGTGCGCGGGTTGTTCGTCCCGCCCGGCTTCGGCGCCTATGGACACTATCGCTCAGGAGCGCTCGACGACATTCGCGCCCGCGAGGTGAACTTCGCCGGGCAGAAGGCCTGCGCCGAATGCCACGAGGACGTGCTCGACGCAAAGGCCGCCGGCGCGCACAAGAGCGTGCACTGCGAGGCCTGTCACGATGCCCTGGCCAAGCATGCCGTCGCGCCGGACGAACTCGAGCCTAAGCTGCCCGACGTCAAGACCCTCTGCGTGCGCTGCCACCAGACGAGCGTGGCGCGACCGAAGAGCTTCCCGCAGGTCGACCCGGAGGATCACGCCGGCGAGAGCCCCTGTACCGACTGCCACACGCCGCACGCACCGAGCATTTCCTAGGAGGACGAGGATGGGCATGGATCGACGTGAGTTCATCCTGGCGGCGGGCAAGTTCCTGCTGGTGGCCGGGGCGAGCGCGGAAGACTACCAGCGAGTGCTGGCGGGCGAGGCACCCGCGACCCCGGGTTACGACGCGCGCCAACACTGGTGGGCGATGGCGATCGACATCGACAAGTGCATCGGCTGCGGCAACTGCGTGCGCGCGTGTAAGACCGAGAACGACGTGCCGCTCGAGTCGGCTTATTGCCGAACCTGGGTCGAGCGCTACCACGTGCTGGCAGTGGATCCGGCCAACGCCGACGAAGAGCGACCGCCCGAGGTCGACTCCCCGGACGGCGGGTACAACGGGTTCCCCGAGCGACTGCACGAGGGAGACGGCGGCAAGAGCTTCTTCGTCCCCAAGATGTGCAACCACTGCGCTCACTCGCCCTGCGTACAAGTCTGTCCGGTCGGAGCGACCTTCGAAAGCCCCGACGGAGTGGTCTTGGTCGACAAGAGCTACTGCCTCGGCTGCCGCTACTGCGTACAGGCCTGCCCCTACGGCTGCCGCTTCATCGACCCCCGCACGAATACCGCCGACAAGTGCTCGCTCTGCTATCACCGCATCACGAAGGGGCTGACCACGGCGTGCTGTGAGGTCTGTCCGACCGGCGCGCGCCAGCTCGGCGACCTCAAGAACCCGGACGACCCGATCCACGCATTCCTGGAGGAGCACAAGGTTCAGGTGCTCAAGCCGCAAATGGCGACCGGGGCCAAGGTCTACTACGCCGGGCTCGACGGCTCGGTGCGCTGAGCCCAGGCGGAAATCACTCTCGCGAGAAAGGTAGCCTCAGCATGCATGTTCCGGGAGTCGAGGGTTTCATGTACCCGAACGAGGTGGAGCTCCAGTGGAGCATCCTCATCGTGCTCTATCCGTTCATCACCGGTCTCGTGGCCGGAGCCTTCATCCTTGCGTCGCTCGAGCGAGTGTTCAACGTCGAGGCGGTCAAGCCGACCTACCGCCTCGCGCTCCTGACCGCGATGGCATTCCTGCTGGTCGCGCCGCTACCGCTGCAGTTGCACTTGGGGCATCCGGAGCGTTCGCTCGAGATGTACCTGACCCCACACACCACGTCGGCCATGGCGATGTTTGGTTTCGTCTACCTCTGGTACCTGCTGGTGGTGTTGGCGATCGAAATCTGGTTGGACTATCGGAAGGATATCGTGCTCTTGTCCCGATCGAGCCGGGGACCGCTCCGCCTTGTGTACAAGGCGCTCACCCTTGGCTCCGACAACATCAGCCCGCGTGCACTCGAGTTGGATGACAAGGTGGGCCGTTTCATCACCCTCGTGGGAATTCCATCGGCCTTTCTGCTCCACGGCTACGTCGGGTTCATCTTCGGGTCGATCAAGGCCAACCCCTGGTGGTCGACCCCGCTCATGCCGATCGTGTTCCTCTTCTCCGCGATCACGTCGGGAATCGCGGTGGTGCTCTTGCTCTACGTCGTGACCTCGTGGCTCCGCGGCCGCGAGGCCGACATGAACTGCGTGGATACGATGGGACGCTACCTGCTCTATGCCTTCATCATCGACTTCACGCTCGAGATGCTCGACCTGATCCATCGGATCTACGAGGCAGATGAATCATTCAAGAGCTTGGACTTCATGGTCCACAGCCGTCTCTTCCTCTCGCAGATCGTGATTCAGATCTTCGGCGGAACGCTGGTGCCGATCGGGCTGCTCGCGCTCCTCCAGATGACCAAGGTCTCGGTGGCGGCGCGGAAGACGATCACCTTCCTGGCGGCGTCTCTCACCCTGATCGGGATCTTCGCCATGCGCTGGAACGTGGTGATCGGCGGGCAGCTCTTTTCGAAGAGCTTCCTCGGATACACCACCTACAAGCTCAACTTCGCGGCGCGCGAGGGCTTGCTCCCCGCGATTCTCTTGATGGCGCTTCCCTTCGGGATCCTCTGGGTCCTGGTCAAGCTACTCCCTCCGTGGGTGGAGGAGCGGCATGAGGGCGGGGCCCCCGCGCGGTAGGCGGGCCAGGGCCGCGGGCGAGGTGCTATCCTCAATGGGCGCGTTCTTCGCGCCACACCACTCTGGAGGTCACAATGAGGAGAACTCGTAGCGCGGCCAAGCGGCAGGAACGCCCTCGGACCGCCGCTGCCGCCGCCATGCTCGGCGGACTTGCCCTGACCGCGATCGCGAATCACGGCGCCTTCGCCATCGACTGCGCGCAGAGTCGCGTGGACGCCTATCGCTCGGTGATTCGACCGGTCGCGCCCGGCGCGATGCAGCGCAGCCACGGACCGGCCGATCCAATGTCGCCGCCGCCGAACCCGGGCGTGGGCGACTCATGGCTCTGGTACACGTGGAAGCTCGGCGGCTTTCCGACGGCCGAGCAGAAGATGTGCACGGTGCGCGGCGAGGGGAACCACGTCTACATCGTGGTCGAGGACTCGCAATGGGGGACCCGCGTCGATCAGGCCGACGTCGATCGAATGCTGCTGTACTGGGACAGTCAGTCGTTTGGACCGACCCCGACCCAGGGTATCTACGATATCGACACGTTCAACTTCGGCGACTGCCCGGACGAGTTGGACGCCGATCCCAAGGTCTACGTGCTCTACTACGACTTCGACGTGACCTCGGACGGGTTCTTCTGGCCATTCGACGAGTACCCCGACGGTTCGCAGTCCTTCGCCTCGAACGAGTGCGAGGTGCTCTACATGAACTCGAGCGACTTCGATCCGGGCGGCGACTATCTCATCGGGGTGCAGGCCCACGAGTTTCAGCACATGATCCACTGGCTCGCCGATGAGGACGAGTCCTCCTGGGTCAACGAAGGTGCGAGCGAGTTGGCCATGTGGCTCTTCGGGAAGCCGGATCAGGTGACCGCCTTCCCCTCGAATCCCGACAACAACCTCACCTCGTGGAACGCGAACTTCGCCGACTACGTCAAGACCTACCTCTGGACCCTTTATCTCTACGAGCACTTCGGGGGGCGGGACTCGATCTACAACCTGGTGCACCAACCTGGCAACAGCACCGCCGGCGTGCAGGCGATGTTGACCGCGCGTGGATACACCGACACGTTCGCGCAGGTAGTGCGCGACTGGACCACCGCGAACTACCTGGACGATCCGACCATCGCCGGCGGCAAGTACAACTACGTGGGGGAAGACCTTCCGACCTTCGCGGCCGCGGTCAAGTCGAGCTACCCGGTGGCGCCGACCAATGCGACGGTCAACCACTACGCCGCCGACTACATCCGCTTCATCAACGGCGTGCCGCAGCGTTTGAACTTCGACGGCGGTGACACGGCCGACTGGTCGGCGCGCGCGATCTTCTTCCTCGCGGGCGTGCCGCTGGCGGTGGAGGATGTTTCGTTGAACGCGACCGATGCGGGCTCGATCGACTTGCCGCAGTTCGGTTCGGCCTACGATCAGGTGGTGCTAGCGGTGGCGAATATCTCGGCGAGTGGGCTCACGACCTATCAGTACAGCACCGTTGCCGAACCCGCCGCGGTGGCCGATGGCGGCGCGATCGAGGGGCTGACCGCGCGATTGACCTCGGCTAATCCGATGAGCGGCGGCGCTCGCTTCCTGCTCAGCGCGAATCGAGCGATGCGGCTCGAGGCCTCAATCGTGGGAGCGGATGGTCGCGTGACGCGTGCTCTGCCGAGTCTGGATCTTCCCGGCGCGACGTCGCTGGAATGGGACGGGCGCACCGATCAAGGCGCGCCCGTTGCGAGTGGCGTCTACTTCCTGCGCCTCACCGATGCGGAAGGCCGATCGATGGCGCGGAAGCTGGTGGTTTCGCGCTAGCCGCTAGTTCGACGCGAAGTCTCCTTGCGCGAGGGCCGAGGCGTTCCCGCTCCAGAACGCCTCGGCCTTGTTCCAGGCCTGAGCACCGCACCGACGTCCCATCGCCCGCGAGGCCAGGTCGCCCTGCTCGAAGTGGATCCCGCCGTAGCGCCGCGAAATCCCCGCTTGATCCGCCGCCTCGCTGAACGTGCTCCAGTGCAGCGTCACCGGCGCGGTGGGCGCGAATCCCGGCTCCGCCTTCAAGCTACCCACGGCGAAGTTGACGCTCATGTCGAAGGCGTCGCTGACGGTGAAGCGCTTCAGCACCTCGGCCGCTGCCGCGCTGAAACCGCTGTGCCCCGACAGGTACTCGGGGAAGGAGGCGTGGGAAAGTAGTCGGGCTGGTACGGCTTCCACGCCGCCCCATCGATGTCGCGCGCGCCGAGGCCGGCTCCGGCCCAGGCGTGGATCGTCTGCCCGTTGAACAGATAGCGGATGGCGGTGACCGGGCGGCAGTAGTCGTAGAAGCGCTTCGCCTCCCAGACCGCGATGCCGGCGTCGCTCACCGCATTGGTCAAGGCAAAGAACATCTTCGCGTCGTCGTCCAAGGTGTGGTGATCGCGCGTCGAGATCATCTGGGCGAACAGATTGAAGTGTCCGGGCGGCAGCTCGGAGTTCGGACCGTCGGCCCAGTACTCGGCGATGCACTTCTGCTCGTCAGTCAGGTTGGCGCTGATCTCGATCAGGGCCTCGGCCTGCGCGCGATACTCGGTCGAGTTGAGCGCGGCGGGCGGGGTCGGTCGGAATTGGCTCGTGCTGGTCATGGCGAAGGGCTGCACGTTGCCCCACTGCGGCGCGATGAAGTTTGGCGTCACCTCGGTCCCGGCCGGGTTGGTGAAGGTGAGCCGCTGCCAATGATCCGGCGCCACGAACTGCTCGGGAGTGGACGGCTCTGTCACCTTGATCGGAGGGTTGAGCGAGGAGTAGCCGGTGTAGTCGGAGTACGCGCCCGCCGCGAGATCGCCGAGCTGATTCGATCCGTCGACGTGACGATCCGCCAGTACGACCGCCGAGCAGAGATTGCCGACGCCCGCCGGGTTCGACAGATCGCGCGAGTTGTCATTCGGGTCGTAGCCGAGCTCCTGCATCAGGGTCGCGAACTTCGCCTGCTGGCTCGGATAGAGATCGACCAGCGCGCGATAGGCGGCGTAGCTGATCGCCTTGCTCTTCCGGCCGGTGAGGCGCTCCGCCTCGGGACGCCGAATGTCGCCGACCCACTCGGTGCCAACCGCCTTGGCGTCGTAGGCGGCCCACGCGTCATAGATGCAGGTGTGCACGATGGCGAGCGCGCGCGCGGTCATGGGCGGTCCGGGCTTGGTGTCCCGAATCGCCTGAAGCGCGGCGTTATTCCAGCGAATCACCACGTTCGATCCCTGCGGGACCGGATCGTCGGTGATTGGGGTCACCACGGTGTCGTCGTCGCCGCAGCCGGCGAGCAAGAGGGTGCCCAGGAGGAGTGGCCAGGATTGGCGCAGCAAGTTCATCGGGGTCCTTCACCTCACGGTTGGTCGTGTCTTCCTTGGGTCCTCGCGGCTCACGCGAGGGCTGAATCGCATCCGAGAATCTGAACCTCGCGACTACTCCACGCAAGGTCGAAGCGGGTAGGATCGCCCCATGACGCCGCGATCCTTCATCGTTCGGTTTTCCGCGCTGGCCGCGCTGCTTTTCCTGGCCGCGTGCGGACCCTCGGAACCGGCTCTGCTCTCGAAGGCGGAGAAGGGTTGGGCGCCGACCGCGTTCCGCTTCGATCGCGCGGAAGGGCAGAGAGATGGCGCGCGCACCAAGGCGTCGTACTTCTTCACCGGGCCTGATTCCGCCTGGCTGGAGCTGCGCCTCACGGTCGAGGTGGAGCCGGAGCCGACCCTCACCTTCGGTCGCTGGTATCTCGAAGAACCCGGACGGGAGAAGACCGGCAGCGCCCGCACGACGAAGTTGCGCTTCCTCGGTGGGCAAGGTGGGCCGCCTTCGATCGGCGGTGACTTCCTTCTGCGCGAAGGAAGCGAGGAGCGCTTTCGCCTGCTCCTTCCCCCCACGCCGATCGCGGCGTCGACGCGCTAGCCGCGTTCCCGAATCTGTACGGCCGAAGCGGCGAGGCGATCGAGCACCGGCACTCCCCTCGCATCCAGTCGACCGAAGCTCAAGGTGCCGGTCGGACAGGCGGCGACGCAGGCGGAGCAGCGCACGCACTCGGGATCGGACATCGGCGTGCCCTTGTTGGCGAAGCTCATCACGTCGATGCCTTGATGGCAGACCGAGGTGCAGAGGTTGCACGAGATGCACTTCGACTTCTGCGCAAAGATGCGAAAGCGAGAGAAGCGCGCGTAGATGTGCATCAGCGCCGCCAACGGACAGGCGAAGCGACACCACACGCGGCCGGAAAACCAGAAGTAGAAGCCCAGGCCGACCGCCCCGCCGAGCGCGATGTCGACCACGCCCTTGTATCCCTTGTGCAAACCGTGGACGAGGGGTTCGAGCACGGGATGCCAGGCGGGGACCCAGGAGAGCATGTTGATCGCGGTGATCAGGGTCGCCGCGGCGAGGATCGCCTGCCCGAGCATGTTCCAGCGATTCGCGCGCGGGCCGTGCCACATCTTGCCGCGGTGCGTGTCGCCCATCGTCTCGGCCAGCGCGCCGCAGGAGCAGATCCAGCCGCAGTAGGCGCCCTTACCCCACCGCCAGACGAGGAGCGGGATCACCACGAAGGTCTGAAGCAGGCCGATCACCAACCACCAGGTCATCGGTTGCGGCGAGGCGAGGTTGACCAGAAAGAGCGGCCACGCCAGAACGAAGCCGTAGGCGCGCCAATACTCGCCGTGCGGAAATAGATGCTCGCTCACCGCGGCGGGAATCCAGTGGTGCGCGTCCATCCAAGGCAGAAGGATCTCGGGCAAGAGGAAGAGCGGCAGGAGCTGTACCGCCATCAAAGTCAGTGTCTGCCGCGTGACGTACGGGGTCTTTCGGCGCCGAATGCGCGCTGCCCCGAAGCCGACGATCGCGGCGGAGTAGGCCAGGGTGAACCAGAAGCCGGGGCTTCGCGTGTCCCGGAGCGTGATGCCGAGGAGTGAGTCGGGCGCGACTTGCCAGTTCGCACCTAACGCGAAGATGTCGGTATGCCCGATCCACCAAGCCTTCCACACGTAGACCAACAGAATCAGCAGCGTGAACAGCGCGAGGCCGATCCATGCTTTCCGGGTCAGCTCGCCTTGGATGGCGAGGCCGCTCCGACGTAGGAAGGAGAGTGGCGCCTCCCGGCCGATCATCGCGAAGACGACGTCGTTGGGGAGAATCTCCTCGCGATCGCCTCGCTCGCGGAGGAATACGCGGTCCGGTTCGATCGCGCGGACCTCGGTGGAGAGTGCGACCCGGAGCGAGCCTAGTGGGCTCACTCGGGCCAAGGCCCCCACGCGGTCGATGTTCTCCGCCTTGGCGCGGGCGAACTCGCTTCCGCGGTGCACGAGGGTTACCTCCGCGCCCGACTCGGCCAACGCGGCCGCGGTTTCGAGTGCGGAGTCGCCGCCTCCCACCACCAACACCCGTTGCCCCGCGTGCTCCTTCGGGTCATAGAGCCGGTTGTACACCTTGCCGAGGTCCTCGCCCGGGACGCCGAGTCGACGGTAGTTGCCGGTGCGACCGATGGCGAGGATCACGCGGCGCGCTTTGATGAGCGCGCCGTCCTCGAGATGAACGAGGATTCGCTCCTCGCGTCGCTCGAGTCGTTCGACACGGGCTGTCCGGACCTCGATTCCGGCGTCACGTCGCTGCTCTTCCAGCTCCGCGAGCAGGTCTTCCTTCACGGTGGCCCGAAGCCTGAGCTCGCTCGCGGGCACCATCGCGCTCGGGTAGGTGTAGATCGGCTTCGCCTTCGGGAAGTTGTGGATGGTGGAGAAGGCCTGGGTCGACTCCAGCATCACGAAGGAGAGGCCGTGCTTCCGCGCCTCGAGCGCCGCGGAAAGTCCAGACACACCGCCCCCGACGATCACGAGGTCAAGTTCGTCCGACTTGCGGTCGCCGCGCGCGAAGCCGGGTTCCGCCACGATCGCCCGCACCGCGCTAGCCCCGCTCTGGGCCGAGAACTTGAGGAGCGGCAGGCCGGTCAGGTCGCCGACCACGCGCACGCCCGGCACATTGGTCGAGCCGTCATCGCCGCTCGCTGGGAGCTTCTCGACCGTGCCCGCCGGCCAGCGCAGATGGAGCCACTGCGCGTAGCGCGCGACGAGGTTGGTCATCAAGCAGCTCCTTCCTGCATTCGTGAGCCGAGGCGACCGACCTCTCGTAGTGGAGGGGATCGACGGCGGAGCATTCTGTCACCTCGGACCCTTCCGGTCGACCCGAGGCTGTGCGAGCATGGGCGGGCCAGTGCCGCGGGTTCGATTCCGTCCTCCCCGGCATGTTTCGAGACGAGGAAGGAAGAACGAGCGGTGGGCGACTCCGGCCGGGAGCAACTGAGCAGGGAAGATCGGTTCGCGCGGGCGCGTGGCGTCGCGGTACGGGCGGCGCGCGAGTGGATCGCGTCGACCGACGACGGCCCCACGGTCGAAGCGCTGTCGGGACCGCCCCACCGGATCATCGCGCTGGGCGATCCTCAGACTCGGCTCGACACCTTCCTGGCGGTGCTCGATCGCGCGGAGCTTCTCTCGGACGAGGGACGCCTGATCCCCGACGTGGCGCTCATTTCTCTGGGCGATCACTTCGACTGGGGGCGGCGCACCGAGCGACTGGAGGCGACCGAAGAGGCGATCCTGCTGCTGGCCTGGCTTGCGTCCCATCCAGCGAACCAGGTCACGATCCTGCTCGGCAATCACGACCTGGCTCGAGTCTGCGAACTCGCACCGTTCGACCTCGAGCGCTTTCGCGATGCCCAACGCGAGGCCGACCTCGCCTACGACTCCGGCGACCCGCGGCGCACCGCCGAGTTCAAGCGCCGCTATCCCGAGATCCCGGACTCCGAAGTTCTGGCGCGCGACCTCGCCACCTTCTCGCTGGAGCAGCGGGTGCTGGTGGCCCACCTCCTCCGCCGGGGGCGCTTCCGCATCGCGCAGGCTGCCGCGCCGAACGTGCTCTGCTTGCACGGCGCGGTCGCGCACGATGACCTCGCGTTGCTCGGCCTTCCGCACGAATCGATGTCGAGCGCGGAGTTGGTGGCGGAGCGGTTGAACGCGGAACTCGACGACGCGGTGAACCGCTGGGCGGCGACCTTCTCGGAGGAGAGCCTCGCTTCCGGGATCCCGCAGCTCGATCTGGGCGCCCTTCACCGTCCGGCTGACGGCGAGAGCGAGGGGCGAGGCATCTTCTATCAGCGCCCAACCCACCCGCTCGCGGCGCGCCCGGAGTTGTTCGTCGGGCCACCGCGACGCCGCTTCGATCCGCGCACCCTGCCGCTCGGCCTGACCCAGGTGGTGGGGCACATCCGCGACAAGAAGGCGCGGGAGCTCTTGGGCGCGTGGACCGATCACCGACGGCCGAGCGACGGACTGATTCGGCATCTGGTGACCGACGGTCGCGCGGTGCGCTACGCCTTCGGTCTTCCGCCGACGGCGAGTGGGCACCCTCGCGCCACCCTCATCTTCGCCGACGCCGGCATGAACTTCGTGCCGCCGGAGCGCTATCCGCTCCTCGACCTCACTTCCGGCATCGTCGAGTTCTAGGCGCGGCTACGCGTAGGTGTCGATCGCCTTGGAGTCGGCGCTGGGCGCCGGAGTTGACTTGGTCTGTGGTGCCGCGCTCGGGGTCGGGGCCAAGGCCTTCGCCGCCGCCGTGGTCGTGGAGGCTTCACGAGCCTCCGACATGCCGCCTCAGGTAGCGGCGCAGCCGATCTTGCCGATGGTCATAGGTACCTCCCGCCGGAGCATCGGCGGCGAGCGCCGCCTTCTTCAGTCGCTCGAATCAAGCTTCTGAGCGGCGATCGAGGCCAGGTAGCTGCCTTCCTCGTCGATCCCTTCGCGGCAGAGCTCGATGCGCCAATCGCGAAAGATGTGGCGGAGCTCGCCGGGCGCGAGGAGAAACTCCGGACGACTCGGCTTCCCGTGCACCCGGGCCTGCTCCTCGAGGAAGGTCTCGAGGACGAACCATCCGCCCGTTCGCAGCGACCCCATCATCTGGGGGAGGCGTGCTCGATCGAGATAACGGAAGCAGAGGATCGCGTCCCATCGCCCTGGCGCGAGCCAGTGCCGGATCGCCTTCGGGGCCTCGAGGTCGGCGACGCGGAATCGAGCGGGGGCGGCGGCCGCGCGCGCGAGACGGCGCGCCTGTCGGATTGCGTCGGGCAGGCGGTCGACACCCCACACGTCCCACCCGCGAAGCGACAATTCGACCCCATTCCGCCCCGAGCCGCAGGCCAGATCGAGCGCAATCGCGCCGGGCGACCGCATGGGCTCCATCGCCGCGCTGGCCTCCACCAAAAAGGGAGAGGGCTCCCAGATCCGTCCGGTGCTCGTGCCCGCCTCGAGCCACTCGGCGCCGAGATCGGTGGGCCCTGCGGTCGACCAACCGAGGTGAGTGAAGCCGCGCGCTTCGAGAAGGGCCGCGGCCGCGGCGGCGGATCGAGGGTTGGGGTGGAGCAGACAGAGCGCGCGCCTCCGCGGCGGCAGCAGGAATAGTCGATCCGCCAGCCACTTTCCCGGAACCGAGATGGCGCCTCTGAGGTGTCCCGCGCGGAAACTTCTGCCGCCCCTCAAGTCCAGGAGTCGCGGCGGATCGCCGGTCTCGAGCCAAGCACGGAGTTCGCTCGGGACGAGCGCAGCACGAATCACCAGCGTCTCCTTCGCGCCCGAAAGTTGGAGGGGACGAGAAGCCGATAACCCAGGGGGCGAGCCCGGGTGTCGGTTCGGAGGATCAAGGACGGCATGGTATCCTCGGCTTGGGTCGGGCAAAGGAACTCAATCGGCATGCAAGAGATCGAACCTACCAGGGCGTCGCTGCCGACGCCGGCCGACGCAATCCTCCAAGCACATCCCTTCCTCGATCCAAGGCTCTCGGAATCCCAACCGGCGGTCCTCCGCAACCTGTACAAGCGCTACCTCGAGATGCGGGAGAACGCCGAGGCCTACAATGATTTCTTGAACCGCATCCTCCGCCCGGTGGGGGAGAAGCGGCCGCTCCAATCGAATCTGGTCAGCGCCGGCTACTACATGAACGAGGCGGTGCACTACGTCAATGAACTCCTGGCGATGGTGCCGCCGGCGGCGCGCGCCGAGTTGGCGCCGCGCCCCAGCGTGCAGCGAGCGGGCGACCTTCTCGAGCTGCTCGGGATGGTCTTCGGGTCGGACGATCCGCGCCTCGCCTACGAGGCCCAGCGAAAGCTCTACCTGACCAAGCTCTTCTTCGACGTCGATCACTGCCTCGACGTGCAGCGCGGCAATGAGCACCGCGAGCACTTCGAACGCCTGATGCGCTCGGCCGTCTTTTCGCGGGTGACCGAAACGCGGCGGGTGGAGGTCTGCTTCGCCATCCGTCCCGACGGGCAATCGATGGAGTACAGCCTGGGTCGCACGCGACCGGGGCAGGAGTGTTGGAGTTTCGATCTGCAGGAGGTGGAGCTCGAGCGCGACAAGCGACCGACCCAGCTCCACGTCTACTACTACGCCTGCCGCTTCAAGCGCGAGGTCATCCCCTTCCAGTACGAGAAGGGCGCCGATCGTTACGAGCTGGCGCCGACCGAGCTGTGGCCCGGGCTGACCAAGCGCCGCAGCGCCTCGATCGTCTCCAAGATGATTCGGAAGGGCGAGGGCGACCCCAAGTCGATCAAGGACCTGATCGGCGCGATGTTCATCGTCGAGAACCCGGTCGAGCTGGATAACCTGAGGGAGTCGCTCTACGATCTTTTGGGCGGCATCTTCCGCGTAAAGAACGTCGTCGACACCACCGCGCGCGGCGAGGATCGCTCGCTGCTCAACCCGTACTCCGGGATGGGCTACAAGGTATACAAGTGCGAGGTCGACATCCTGTACAACTCGGAGCGGAATCCCGCGCCGCTGCCCTACTTCTACAGCGTCGAACTCCAGCTCTACACGCTCGAGAACTACCTCCGAACGATCCACAGCCATCACTACGCGAACCACCAGGCGCTGAAGCGCCGGCAGTTCCTGCAGGGACTGCTGCCGCTCCTCTTCCCTGAGGAGATCTACGGTCGAAGCGTGATCGAGCAGGCGCTCCGCGGCGTGGAGCGACCGGAGGTGACTACGGCCTGGGGCACGCCCGCCGGCGTGCGCGGGGGCGACTCGACCGAATGAGGGGGACCGATCCCGACAGCCCCTTCGGACCGGAGCACGACATGCCGCCCGGGAGTGAAGTCCTGGCGACCGGTGACGGACCTGCCACCGAGACCTTTCCAGGCCACGAGCTCTGGAGCGCCGAAGAACTCTCCGCGCTCCACGACGGCAACCCCTTCCGCTTGCGCGCGCGCGTGGTGGCGCGAATGCGGCTCGTCTTCGAGGGGCTGAGGCATCGCATGGCGAGGCACGTGGCCGCCGGTCACTATCTCGGCCCCGCCGGTTGTGATTGGCAGGGGGGGAAGATCGGACGAGGCGAGTACCTGGGGGACATGCCCTACGTCTACCTCGATCTCCCGCGCTACTTCGACGCGGAGAGCGCCTTCACCTTCCGCACCCTCTTCTGGTGGGGGCACGGCGTGTCCTTTTCGCTGATCCTGGGCGGTCCGCACCTGGCGGAGTACCGGCAACGGCTCCTGCGGCACGCGGACGTGCTCTCCGCGCTCGACGTGCACGTCGCCATGGGCGAGACGCCCTGGGACTGGGAGCGCGGCGCGGGGCATACCCTCAAGATCGAGGCGGGGCGGGAGCCGGAGTTGGCGCGCCTCCTCCGCGGTCAGAACTACCTGAAGTGCGTCCGCTTCCTCGACTTTGACGAGGCCGACTTCCGCCGCTGCCGGATCGATGACGCGGCACTCCTCACCTTTCAGGCGCTAGAGCCCCTCATTCTCGCGTAAAGTGCCGCCCGGCTGAGCTCCAGGGAGGCACGCGGCCTGATGTTGGATCGACTGCACCCATTCCTCGTTCACTTTCCCATCGTCCTCCTCACCGTGGGGTTGCTCCTCGAGCTCCTGCGTCGCCGAGCCCGCGACCAGGCAGGGGAGTGGATGATCGACCTGGTCGTGGCACTGGCCGCCGCCGGAGCGTTGGCTGGGGCACTCACCGGAGACGCCTCGCTTGCGCGCCTGGATCTTCCAGCTCGACTGATCGGGCCGGCCCAGGAGCATGCTCGCGCCGGGTCGGTCGCCGCCTGGTTGGCTGGGGGCGCGCTCCTTCTTCGACTGATCGCCCGGCTGGTGCGTCTGCCGCGGCGCGGGCGCGTGGCTTCGCCGAAGCTGCACCGCGCTTGGAGCTTGGCGCTCCTCTCAGTCGCGGCCTTCGCCGCACTTCGGGCCAGGTATCTCGGGGGGCGGCTGGTGCATGACCTGGGCGTGACCCAGGCGACCATCCCCTCCGCGCAGCAGGGGGCGCAGCCATCCCCGTCGACCTATGAGTCGAGCCCCGACTCCAACCATTGAATCGGCCCGGAGTCGCAATTAGACTTGCTCTTGCGACGTTCTGGCCTCCCTGGCCGTTGGGGCGAACTCGATAAGTTTTCGACCTGCTCGGGTATCACCCCGCCTGCTTCTCCGACCCCTTGGCGTAAGTCGAAAGCCGCCAGCTTCAAAACGCCGCAGCACAGGAGAGACGACGATGGGACGCGACGGTCAGCTAGCTGGGCCAGCCAAGGTGGAGACGGATGCGGTTGGCGCGAGCCCGGAAGTTTCGAAGGCTGCGGACCCTGCCCAGAGCGCCGGAGGCCGTAAGGTGCGCTACATCCGCTCGGCGGCCCAGGTGACCGGCATCCCGGCCGAGGCCGCCGCGACACTGGAAGAGGTGTCCAAGCGCTACGTCTTCCGCGCCAACGACTACTACCTGAACCTGATCGACTGGAACGACCCCAAGGACCCGATCCGCCAGCTGGTGATCCCGCGGAAGGAAGAGCTGATCGAGTGGGGCGACCTTGATGCCAGCAAGGAAGCGGCGAACACCGTGGTCCAGGGTGTACAGCACAAGTACCGCGACACCGGTCTGATCCTGGTCAACAGCGTCTGCGGCGCCTACTGCCGCTATTGCTTCCGCAAGCGGCTCTTCATGGATGACAACGACGACGCCATCCATGACCTCGAGGCGGCCTTCCAGTATGTCGGCTCGCACCCGGAGATCACCGACGTGCTCCTGACCGGTGGCGATCCCTTGATCATGAACACGGCGAAGCTTCGCGGCATCGTCAGCCGCATCGCGGCCATGCCGCACGTGAAGACGATCCGCATCGGATCGAAGATGCCGGCCTTCAATCCCTTCCGCATCACCGACGATCCCTCGCTCCTCGAGATGTTCCGCGAGTTCTCCACCAGCGAGCGCGCGATCTACCTCATGGCGCACTTCGATCACCCGCGTGAGCTGACCAAGGAGGCGCGGGCCGGAATCAAGATCGCGCGCGAGAATCACGTTCGGGTGGTGAACCAGTGCCCGGTGATCCGCGGCATCAACGATGACCCCGAGATCCTGGCGACGCTCTTCCAGGAGATGACGGTGCTGGGCGCGCCGCAGTACTACCTCTTCCAGTGCCGGCCGACCGCGGGCAACGAGGCCTACGAGATGCCGCTGGTGGAGGGTTGGAAGCTGTTCTCCGAGGCGCAGCGTCGCTGCTCCGGGCTCTCTCGCCGCGCGCGCTACTGCATGTCGCACGCCTCGGGCAAGATCGAGATGCTCGGTCTCGACGACTCGCACATCTACCTGCGCTACCACCGCGCGAAGAATCCGGCGGACGAGGGGCGGGTGATGGTCTGCCACCGCGACGATCACGCCTACTGGTTCGATCAGTTGACCCTGGTGAGCGAGCAGCGCCGTCCGAGCGCGCCGCGCGCCCACTACACCACGATGCCGGTCGGCGTGGTCTGAGCAGCGGAGCGCGAACCGGAGTCGATGATGAACGCAGCGCCCAACATCACGGTGGCGTCGGAGCAGCCGGAGCGAGCGGACGAGGCCCGGTTGGATCGCTCGAGCGGTGTGGCCGCTCCGAATGCGGTCGCCACCGCGTTTCCCGCCGCCACCGATGCCGCCATCGAAATGCTGCGGCGCGGCGGCAATGCGGTCGACGCCGCGGCAGCGGCCGCTTGGGCGCTCTCGGTGTGTGAGCCGAGCGGTTCCGGTCTCGGTGGTCAGGCGGCGCTCCTGATCCACTTTCCGAGTGG
>JAXLXQ010000090.1:0-4790 GCA_046327845.1 Candidatus Eiseniibacteriota bacterium
GCACGTACGGTGTCATCGCGAAGAAGAGCCCCGCGCCGGTCGAGGCGATCCAGGACGCGCCGTGGCGGCGAACCAGTAGGGCGGTGCCGATTCCGGCCAGCGCGAAGTAGAGAACGTAACGAGCTCCGCGGTTGTTGGGGAACGCGGAGGTCAGGAGCTTCATCGGGTTGAGCGGCGATCGCGGCGTGTAGATGAAACTGCCGTAGGACGGCATGCCGGAGAAGATGTACGGATACCAGCTCGGGACGGTGCCGAGCTTCTTCTCCATCTCCAGTCCCCAAACGCCGAACGGCTTCACCGACTGCGTGTCGGCGGAGGGAGGCTCCCAACCGCGAAAGACCATCGGGGCGTAGAACAGCAGCGGTACGAGGATCAACACCACGCAGGCGATCAACCACGATCGATCTCGACGTTCCATCGACTAGCCTCCCTGCCCATCCCCGTCCCGTTCGGGGCTCGCGTTGACCCAATCGGAGCCGCTTGCTAGGCTCCCGCGCCGTGCCCCAAAACCCCCACCAATCGCCGAGCGCAGAAGGCAGGACGGGACGATTCGACTCGGCCGACGGCTTCGCGCTCTACGAGGGGAACCAGGACCTCGAGCGAAGGAACCGAGCCCTGCTCGATCTGCTTCCCGCAGACGCCCACACCTGGCTCGATGTCGGTTGCGGTCCGGGTGTCGCGGCGCGCGCCCTGGCGGCGAGTGGACGAACCGTGGTCTCCCTCGACCTGAGTCGCGCCGCCTTGGCGGGCGGCCCTCCGCGGCCCGTGCTGGCCAGCAGCGGTGCGCTGCCGTTTCGCGGCCGGTGTTTCGATGGCGTGCTCTGCCTCGAGGTGCTGGAGCATCTGCCGCCAGAGCTCTTCGAGCGCACGATCGCCGAACTTGCCCGTGTCGCGCGCCGAAAGCTCCTGATCGGCGTACCGCACGCAGAGAATCTGGCGCGGAACCTCATCCTCTGCCCGCGCTGCGGGGCGACCTTCAATCGGTCGGGACACCTGCGCAGCTTCCAACGTGAGGACCTGATCGCTCTCTTCCCCGGATTCAAACCGGAGGCGGAGTGGATTGGCGGGCCCGAGGTGCGCGACTATCCCGCGTGGCTTCTCTCGATTCGTCATCGTGTGGCGCGCCGCTTCAGCGAGATGTCGGGCTGGGCGGGAAACGTCTGTCCAGAGTGCGGTCTCGATCGCTTCCCTGCCTTTCGACACAACCTGCTCTCCTTCGCGCTGGACGGGCTCAACCGCCTGTCGAGTCGTCGGCGCCCGTATTGGCTGGTGGTGCTCTTCTCGAAGGAGTCCATCGATGATTGAGGAGCACGGCGCGCGCGGCAGTATAGAAACCGTGTCCGAGGGTGTCAAACCGAGCCCCGAGCGGTCCGCATTGCTCATCACCTACTACTACCCGCCGTCGGGCGGCCCCGGTGTGCAGCGCGTGCTCAAGTTCAGCCGCTACCTTCCGCAGTTCGGCTACCGCCCACTGATCCTCACGGTGCCGGAGTCGGCGGAGTTTCCCGTGATCGATCGGTCGCTCGAGAATGACATTCCGCCCGAGGCGGTGATCGAGCGCGCGCCGATCTTGGAGTTCTACTCGCTCTATCGTTGGATGACCGGACAGCGAAAGGGCGGGCGTCACCTCGACCTCGAGGTGGTGTCATCGCGGCGCGGGAGCTGGCGCGAGCGGTTGAGTCGCGCGCTCCGCGCCTCGCTCTTCATTCCCGACGGACGTGTCGGCTGGCTGCCCGGGGCCACCGCACGCGGCCTTGCCTTGATCGAGAAGCATCGCCCGAGCGTGATCTTCGCTTCCGGCCCCCCCTTCACCACCCACTGGATCGGACAACGCCTGGCTAAGCGCAGCGGACTCCCCCTCGTCGTCGACTACCGCGATCCCTGGACTCGCGCGCCCTACTACCCGATGAGGCCAGCGTGGGCAAGGCGCTTGGACGAGAAGCTCGAGCACCGCTGCCTGCGCGATGCCTCGGCGATCGTCACGGTGAACCGCACGATTCGAGAGCAGCTGCTGTCGCACTACTCCGGCTTGACCCAGGATCGTTTTCACCAGATCGCCAACGGCTACGACCCGGCGGACTTTGCGGAGAGGACGCCGCGCCCGACTCCCCAGTGGACGCTGGTTCACACCGGGAGCCTGCAGGATGCGCGGGCACCACACGCCTTCTTGCAGGCGATCGAATCGTGGCTGCGTGATGATCCGACGCTAGGAGAGTCGCTCGTCCTCCGATTCGTCGGTCGCCTCGACGCAGGCCTCGAGGCTCGATTGTCGGCTCCCCCCTTCGATCGGGTCGTGCGCCTCGAGGGGTATCGCCCACACGGCGAAAGCGTGCAGGCGCTTTTCGACAGCCATCTCCTCCTCCTCCTCATCCTCGATGATCCGCAGAGTCGAGGCATGCTCACCGGCAAGCTGTTCGAGTACCTGGGCTCGGGTCGGCCGATCCTGGCGCTGGCGCCGGAAGGCGAGGCGGCGGAGTTGATTCGTCGGACCGGCGCGGGGCGGGTGCTGCGCGGCGACGATCCGATCGAGATCCGCGCGGCCCTGGCCGAGGCGCGCGCCGCCTTCCTCGCCGGGAAGCGTCCCTTCGGCGAGGCCAGGCCCGATGAGGTGATCGCCTACTCGCGAATCGAGCTGACGCGCCGGCTCGCGGGAATCTTCGATCGTCTCGCCGCTCCGTCCTTGAGCGACCGGAAAGCGGGCGTCTAGAATCCGCGAATTGCCCGGCGTGGAAGGGAGGCAGACATGCCCGGCGACGTCATCTCGGTCGCACTCATCGGCTGCGGAAAGATTTCGCGCAAGCACGTTCAAGTCATCCGTGAGATCCCCGACCTAAAGCTCACCGCGGTCGTCGACACCAACCCGGCGCGGGCCCAGGAGGTCGCGGACCAGGTGGACGGTTGCCGCGTCTACCCCGACCTCGAGTCGGTCTGCGCCGACCCCAAGATCCGGCTCGGAGTGGTCTGCACTCCGAGCGGACTGCACGCTCGACAGGGGGTGACCCTGGCACGCGCGCGGAAGCACGTCGTGGTGGAGAAGCCGATGGCGCTCCGGCTGGACGAGGCCGACGCGCTGATCGAGGCTTGCGATCAGGCCGGCGTGAAGCTCTTCGTCGTGAAGCAGAACCGCTACAACGCCCCCGTGCGAAAGGCGCGGGAGGCGATCGAATCGGGTCGCCTCGGCCGGGTCTTCATGGGTGACGTGCGCGTGCTCTGGAATCGCAGCCAGTCGTACTACGACGAGGAGCCCTGGCGCGGTACCTGGGAGATGGACGGCGGCGTTCTCACCAACCAAGCCAGCCATCACATCGATCTCCTGATTTGGATGATGGGCGATGTCGAGTCAGTCTACGCGCAGGGTCGCACCGTCCTTCACCAAATCGAGGTCGAGGACACCGGCGTGGTGCTGATCAAGTTTCGTAGCGGCGGCCTCGGCATCGTCGAAGCCTCGACCGCGATTCAGCCAAGGGACTTGGAGGGAAGCCTCAACCTTTACGGCGAGCGCGGCACAATCGAGATCGGCGGGTTCGCCGCCAACGAACTCAAGACCTGGCGGTTCCGCGAAGAGCTGCCCGAGGACGAGGCGATCCGCCGTGACTTCGCCAAGAACCCGGGCGGCGCGACCTACGCCCACCATCAGTTCTACCTCAACGTGGTCGAGACGCTGCACGAGCAGCGCCTCGCCCTGATCGACGGATTCCAAGGCCGCCGCTCCCTCGAGGTCATCCACGCGATCTACGAATCGATGGAGACCCGCGAGGAGGTCCAGCTTCGCTTCGAAGGGCGCCGCGTGCGACTCGGCACCGCCGCGCCCACCCCGCCGACCTCGGCGTGACGACAGCGCGAGAGCTTGGGAGAAGCCCGCGCGACCGGAAGGAGAGTTCGATGCAGATTCCATTGGTCGACTTGAAGGCGCAGTACGCCCGCATCCAAGGCGAGGTCGATGCCGCGATCTCCGAAGTGATCCACGCGACCGCGTTCATCGGCGGCCCCGCCGTCAAGCGCTTCGAGCAGAACTTCGCGCGCTTCTCCGGAGCGGCACACGGGGTCGGGTGCTCCTCAGGCACCTCTGCCCTCCACCTCGCCCTCCTTGCGGCCGGAGTGGGCCCGGGCGATGAGGTGATCACGGTCTCGCACACCTTCATTGCGACCGCCGAGATCGTGCGCCCGATGGGAGCGCGCGTGCGCTTCGTCGACATCGACCTCGACACCTACTGCATGGATCCAGCGGCGCTGTCGGCCGCGATCACGCCGAAGACCAAGGTGATCCTGCCGGTGCACATCTACGGCCACCCCGCCGACATGGACCCGATTCAGAAGATCGCCCAGCAGCACGGGGTCCGCGTGGTCGAAGATGCCGCTCAGGCGCACGGCGCGAAGTACAACGGGAGGAGCTGCGGCAGCCTCGCTCCCCTCGCCACCTTCAGCTTCTATCCGGGGAAGAACCTCGGCGCCTACGGCGACGCCGGCATGGTGCTGGCGGAGTCGGCCGAGGAAGCGGCGCGCATGTCGAGCCTGGCCAATCACGGCCGCGCGGAGAAGTACCTGCACAACGAGGAGGGTTACAACTACCGCTTGGACGGCGTGCAGGCCGCGATCCTGGACGTCAAGCTCAAGCACTTGGCGCAGTGGAACGAGGAGCGCCGTCGCGCCGCCCGGCTTTACGATGAGCGACTGAAGGGCGTGGCCGGGGTCACCATCCCCAACGTGGCGCCCTACGCCGAACCGGTCTATCACCTCTACGTGGTCCGCGTGGCGGAGCGTGACCGCGTCCTCTCGGCTCTGCGGGAGCA
>JAXLXQ010000091.1:0-3912 GCA_046327845.1 Candidatus Eiseniibacteriota bacterium
TCGCTGGTGAAGGTGACTTCCGAGTTCTGTGCCGCGTCGTTCCCGCAGAAGACGTAGAGCAGGCCGTTGTTCAGGCCGTTGATCGAGAGCGCGTCGCCCGCCCCCGGCTGCTTCTGGCCGACGTACATGTAGAGCTGGGAATTCGCGCCGTCCCCGCTCGACGGGCCGTCCTCGAGCGCGAAGATCACGGTCTTGTCGCCGGTGCCGCGTGCGACCACGACGTTCTCCCACGCCGAGCGCCCGATCCGCGGAAGCTGGTAGGAATCGCCGTAAAAGGTAGCCCAGGCGCTGCCGCCTGCCGGGTCGAAGGTGGCCGGGCCGGCCGTCTCCTCTCCGTTCAAGTAGATCTCGCGATCGAAGCCCACCGCGTCGTCCGCGAGGAACGCGGAGCAGAAGCGGGCGAATCCACGCGTCACCGGGTCGACCTGGACCGGCGGCTCACCCGCCCACACCCGCTCGATCGCATACTGCCCGGACACCACCCGACGGGCCTCACGTCGCGCTCCGCCCCGCGGATCCAACGTGACGTCGAGCGCCGTGATGCGGGCGCCGCTTGGGAGCGGACCGGCCGCCCCCCCGGCCGGCTGATTGAATTCGTGATTGGCGAGCAGTGTGTAGTGGTTGTCGGTTGCCGACTCAGGGTTGGTCTTGTAAATGCCGAGTCCGTCCGGAATGCCGACGAACCGAAACGTCTGGTTCGAATCGCCGCTCAGTCCGAACTGCTGACCGACGGTCACGATCGGCCGCACGGTGGTCTTGGGCGCGATCGGCTTGGCGTAGGACGGGGCCGAGAGATATGGATCGGCGGCCTGTGCGCTTCCGACCGTACCGAGAACGCAGGCCACAGTGGCGCTGATGGCGAACGGGTTTCCCTTCACGTCTCCTCCCTTGCGTTGGACGTTTGTTCTGCCCTTGATGCAAGCCGAGGAGACGATAGGGAGGCGGAGTTCAGTCCACGTGCGCGCTCGACCAAATGGATGCTCAGTTCGTTCGGGTGCTCCCAAATCGCGCGCGAACCGATTCCTTGCATCTCCGGCGCTGATGAAAAAACGGGCGGCCGATCCGAGAGGATCGGCCGCCCGCCTGCCGTGCGGGAGAGAACTAGGGGATCTCATGAACTGAGGGGTTTCAAGCCTCTCGGGTCCCAGCGCGAATGACTGCGCGGTGCATCGACCCCTTGAGGGTGAAGGTGTCCGCTCGTCTCGAGTCCCCTTCGAACCGCGATCGAGCGGGGGCCTCCTGGCGCCCCCCGCTCGTGTCGATCGACTCGACGTGGGAGACTCTAGCGGCTCGAGGTTCGAGGAGGATGAGGCGAGCGTTTGATCTCCATGCATCGCGCTTCCCGAGGGGGAATGAGACGCCTGCCTGCGCCTTGCCCGCGACCCACCGGCCCGGCTACCCTCCCGGCCTATGACTTCAGAATCGCCCGTGCAAGTTCACTCCGAGATTGGGCGCCTCCGCGAGGTGCTGGTCCACGAGCCCGGCTTCGAGGTCGACACGATGGTGCCGGCCATGATGAAGGAGCTGCTCTTCGACGACATCCTCTTCGGCGACCGCGCGCGCGAGGAGCACGCCCGCTTCCGTCGCGTGCTCGAGTGGCTCGGCATCGAGATCGTCGGGCGAGTGATCTCCTGGAAGAGACCCTCGCGATCGACGGTGGGCGCTGGGATCTTCGACGTGCTGCTGGAGGATCTCCCGCGCAATCGAAGGGAGCAGCTCGGGCGCCGGCCCGCGGCCGAGATTGCGCAGGTCCTGGTCGGGGGCCTCCGCAGCGAGATCACCCAGGGCGCGGTCGAGGTCGAGGACCTCTACCTCGTGTCGCCGATTCCGAACTGGTGCTTCCAGCGTGATCCGCAAATCGTGATCGGTGACGGGGTGGTATTCAGCGCCATGGCCGCGCCGGCGCGCCACCGAGAAGCGATGCTGAGCCGGGCGATCTTCCGTTTCCACCCGAAGCTCTCCTGGACTTCGGTGATCCTGGACCCGCTGGAGCTCGATCGGGACAGCTCGCTCTTCGTGGGCAAGCACCGTCCCACCATCGAGGGGGGCGACGTGCTCGTCCTTTCGCCGGACGCGGTTCTGGTCGGCCACTCCGAGCGCACCAACCGCACCGGCATCCAGCAGCTGGCGCGCGCGCTTCGAGAACGCGAGAATGGCCCCCGCTGGATGTTCATCGTCGAGATTCCGCAGCGGCGCGCCTACATGCACCTCGACACCCTCTTCACCCCGGTCGATCGGAACGCCGCGCTGGTCTATCCGCCGGTCATCCTCTCGGGCGGGGCGGAGCAGGCGCGGGTCTACGAGATCGACCTCGAGGCGGAGGAGCTGTCGCTGCAGCCGGGAGAGAACTTGCTTCGCACCCTCGCGCGGCGCGGCATCGACTTCGAGCCGATCCCCTGCGGCGGCGACGATCCGGTGACCCAGCAGCGCGAGCAGTGGACCGACGGCGCCAATGCCTTGGTCCTCACCCCCGGAGTGATCACCCTCTACGATCGCAATCAGGGGACGGCCGAGGAGCTGGCCCGCCGCGGCTTCCGCATCGTCGAGGCCGAGGATCTGCTCCTGGGCCGCGACGAGGTCGATCTGGAGGAGCCGGGCCGCGTCTGTATTCTGATCTCGAGCCACGAGATCTCTCGCGCGCGGGGCGGCCCACACTGCTTGACCCATCCGCTGCGGCGCGACCTGCTGCCGTGAGTCGAGCCGCGGCGGTGAAGTCCGCGCTGGTCGTGATCGACTGCCAGGCCGACATGTTCGAGCCGAGCATGGCGCTTCACGACGCCGAGCCTCTTCTCGCGCGCATCAATCGCCTGATCGACGCGGCTCGCGCGGCGCGGGCGCCGGTCGTCTTCGTGCGCAATTGCGGTCTCCCCGGTGATCCCGATGAACCGGGCATCCCCGGCTTCGAGCTCGACGCGCGGCTCCACCTGGAGCGCGGCGATCGGGTGGTCGACAAGCAACAGGCCGATGCCTTCCAGGAAGGCGAGCTGGCCCACGACCTGCTCGAAGCGGGAATCGGGCGCGTGGTCTTGGTCGGCGTGCAGAGCGAGTACTGCGTCGACGCCTCGGCGCGCGGGGGAGTGGCCTTGGGGTTCGAGATCTGCCTGGTCTCGGACGGGCACTCGACCATCTCCGGCGAAACGCAGACCGCGGCCCAGATCATCGAAGCGACCAACCGCGAGCTGGAGGCGCTGGTCGATCTCGTCCCCGCCGACTCGGTTCGCTTCGACTGACCCAAAGCGAGCCGCGCGAGAGGAGAGCCTCGATGCCAGATCCCCGGTTTCCGATCGGGCCATACCAGCCGCCGTCTGTGATCCAGAACGCGGATCTCACCCAGTGGATCGCGGAGATCGAACGACTCCCGCATGAACTCGAGGCGGCGGTCGGTGCCCTCACGCCAGCTCAGCTCGACACGCCGTACCGGGATGGCGGGTGGACCGTGCGGCAGGTGGTGCATCACCTCGCCGACTCCCACATGAACAGCCAGATCCGCTTTCGACTCGCGCTGACCGAGGAGACGCCGACGATCAAGCCGTACCTCGAGGCGCGTTGGGCCGAGCTGATCGATGGCCGTAGCGGCGCGATCGAGCCCTCGCTCGAGATCCTGCGCGGGCTCCACGCTCGCTGGGTGCTGTTGCTGCGCGGCTTCGGCGAGGCGGAGTGGAAGCGGCGACTGGTCCACCCGGAGCACCCAGAGCCCCGCGATCTCGCCTACATGGCGGGGCTCTATGCCTGGCACGGACGGCACCACACCGCGCACGTGCTCGAGCTGCGTCGACGTGAGGGCTGGTAGCGCCGCGATCCGGAGATGTCGCGCCCCGCGAGGACGCGATCGGTGCTATCCGCTGACCGCCAGCTCCCGCGTCTCCCGCACCTTGCTTCGGCGGGACCGGGCCGCCTTCTGCGCCTGCCGCT
>JAXLXQ010000092.1:0-3705 GCA_046327845.1 Candidatus Eiseniibacteriota bacterium
GCCCTCCATGCATGCCACCGACTTCCCGCGCACGGTTTTCGGAGAGGCTCGGCGCACGGTTGGGGCGCATTCGTACGTCGCGTACTTCCCGGCGTCGCTGCCGCGGACGTTCGAGTTGCCGCCCGCCCTCGTCTCGCTCCTCGCCGAGACCGAAGCCGCGCTCGGCCGGCTCGCCGGCGTGGGGCAACTGCTGCCCAACCCGCATCTCCTGATCCGGCCGTACCTCCTCCGCGAGGCGGTTGCCTCGACGAAGATCGAGGGGACGCAGGCGTCGCTCGCCGAGATCTTCGAGCTCGACGCCGCGGGCGAGCGGCCGAACGCCGACGTCGAAGAGGTCCTGGCGTACGTGGACGCGATGGAGTGGGCGGTCGCGGAGGCGCCGCGGCTCCCGCTGAGCAACCGCATGATGCTCGAAGCCCACCGCCGACTGTTGAGCGGAGTCCGCGGCGCCGACCGGCGGCCGGGGGAGTTCCGCACCACGCAGAACTGGATCGGGCCACCGGGAGCGACGCTGGCGACCGCGAGCTTCGTGCCGCCCCCGCCGAGCGAGCTCGCCGCGGCGCTGGCCGACTGGGAGCGTTTCGCCAACGAGCATCCGGACATGCCGCTCCTCGTGCAGGACGCGTTGTTGCACGTCCAGTTCGAGACGATCCACCCGTTCCTTGACGGCAACGGGCGCCTCGGGCGCCTGCTGCTCGTGTTGTTCCTCATCGTCCGCGGCCGGCTCACAGCGCCGTTGCTGTACCTCAGCGCCGGGATCGAGCGCCAGCGCGACCGGTACTACGCAGCCCTGCGCGCGACTCGCACCGACGGCGACGCCCTGCCCTGGATCGAGCTGTTCCTCGAGGTCGTGCGGTCCCAGTCGATCGACGCGGTGTCGCGGGCCGAGAGGATCGTCCAACTGCGGGAGCGATACCGGCTCCGAGCAGCCGAGCTCGGTAGCGTCAACGCTATGCAGGTGGTGGACCTGATGTGCGAGAACCCGATTGTGACCACTCGTCTCGTCGAGGGTCGCCTGGGTGTCGCCCGCCCGACCGCGCTCCGGCTGCTCCGCCAGCTCACCGATGCGGGGCTGCTCGAGGAGGCCCCCAAGGGGGCCCGCGGTCAGAGGCGATATGTCGCCCGTGAGCTGTTGGACGTGGTGACCGCGAGCGGCACGGTTCGAGCCGGATGACCGAGTGGCAGGAGATGAAGCTCGGGAAGTTCCTGACGCTGCAGCGTGGCTTCGATCTACCGGCCAAGGACCGCATCGACGGGCCATACCCGATCGTGTCGTCGTCAGGAATCACCGGGAGGCATGCACAGGAAGCCGAGCCGCCCGGGGTCGTCATCGGGTCGATATGATCATTGGGATCGGTGCATACGACCGACCCTTCTGGCCGCACAACACTTGGGCCCTCTGGGTGAAGGACTTCAAGGGCAACGACCCGCGTTACGCGAGCGCCGGTTTTCGACGATCAGCCATGATGGCCTGCGGCTGCTGCGCCTGGCGTGAACCGCAATCACCTGCACGCTTTGCCGGTCCGTGTGCCTGAGCTTCACCCAGCAGCGCATCGCCTTCCGTTCTCGGGGCCTTCGACGAGTTCATCGCGGCTAACGAGCGCGCATCGAGGTGCTCGAAGACCTCGCGCGCTCGCCCTACCGCGACTGGAAAAGCCTCCTCAAGGTTCAGATTCCCCGGCCACAACGGTGCGCGCGACATCCTTCCTGACGGTTGGACTCGAAGGCCCGCGTCGCAGGTGTTCGTAGTGAATCCTCGCCGACGGGTCCCACGTCGCGACGTTCCCCAAGGTCGCGATGGCAAGACGTTCACGAGCGCTTCGCAACAGTCTTTCCGTCGAGCGTCGTCGCGCGCGCGACTGGTCCCGCTTTGAGCGGAACGACGTTCTTGCCTGAATCACGCCGTGTCTCGAGAAGTGCGCAAGACTGCCATGGTCCAGTTTCTCGAGCCAGGCGCTGTGGGAGTGGGCTCCACGGAGTTCATCGTCCTGCGCGGCGTCGTAAGTCGGCCCCGCCTTCACTTATTGTGCGGCGCGCAGTGGCTGAGCTGCGACTGCATGCCATCAAGAGCATGAGTGGAGCTTCCGGGCGACAACGAGTCGCATCGAACGCATTGGACAGCCTGCAATTGGTGGAACCTTCCGCCGCTGTCGCGCAGGCATTCGAGGATCACGTCGGCCCCTTGCTTGAACAGGGCTTCGCCCTCGCGGTCCAGCGCGCGCTCGCGCGCACTCCGCGATTGTCGGCACCCTCCGAGTCGCGAGGCATCGCGGAGAAACGCGAGGACCCTAGCCATAGTCAGGCAGGTTGGACGCGTGGATAAACCCGTCGAAGAGTCCTGGCAGAGGGGTCTGCTGCACGGATAGGTGACAGTTCTTAGTCACGCCGCGAGTGCGAGCGACTCGGAGATGATGGTTTCGTACTCGATGGGGGTCAACCCGCCAAGGCGAGCCTGTCGACGGCGACGGTGGTAGGTGCGCTCGATCCAGGTGACGATCGCGATGCGAAGCTCCTCACGCGTCGCCCAGGTACGACGGTCGAGGACGTTCTTCTGCAGGAGGCTGAAGAACGACTCCATCGCCGCGTTGTCGGCGGCGGCACCGACGCGGCCCATCGACCCGACAAGGCCGAGGCGGCTGAGCGCGCGCTGGAAGCTCCTGGAGCGAAACTGGGAGCCGCGATCGCTGTGGACGATGCAGCCGGCCACCTGGCCGCGGCGAGCGGCGGCGTTACCCAGGGCGCGCACGGCCAGGGCCGCCGTCATCCGCTCGTTCATCGAGTAGCCCACGATCCGCCCCGAGCAGGCGTCTTTGAACGCGCACAGGTAGAGCCTGCCCTCTGCGGTGGGGTGCTCGGTGATGTCGCAGAACCACAACCGATCTGGGGCATCTGCGCCGAACAGGCGCCTGACCAGGTCATCGTGGACCGCCGGCCCCGGCATCGTGCCTTTTCGCCTGCGCTTGCCGAACACGCTCCACCAGCCCTCCTCGCGGCAGATCCGCCACGCGGTACGGGTGGCCATCGTCTGCCCCGCCTCCTTGGCCTCCTCGACCAGAAACCGATGCCCGAACTGCGGGTCATCGCGGTGGGCATCACACAGCGCATCGGCGCGGTGGGCCCGCACGAGATCGGCGTCTGTGACCGGATCCGCCAGCCACCGGTAGTAGGGCGAACGAGCGAGCATCAGTACCCGGCACGTCACCACCACGGGGATCCCCGAGGCGGCGAGCTCGCTCACGAGCGGGTAGAGCCTTTTGCCGGCAGATTGGCCTGGGACAGGTACGCCGCCGCGCGGCGAAGCACCTCGTTCTCCTGCTCGAGCAGGCGGATCCTCTTGCGCGCCTCTCTCAGCTCCTGGGCCTCGACGTGGCCCGCGCCCGGCCGGCCTGCCTCGGCCGTGGCACGACGCAACCACTTGTGGAGCGTCATCGGGTGGACCCCGAAGTCGGTGGCGACCTGCTCGATCGTCACCCCCGGCTCACGGCCACGGGCGACCCGTACGACATCCTCACGGAACTCTCTGGGATAGGGCTTTGGCATGGTGGACATCCTTTCCGGCCGCCCCCTCCGGGGCAAGCCAGCTCAGATGTCACCTATCCGTGCAGCAGACCCGAGATTCGTGCCGATACTTGTCCTCGCGGCACTGATCTGCTTCGGCCTGGCCCTCTACTCAAGCACCGAGACGAAGGAGTATCAGAGGCAGGG
>JAXLXQ010000093.1:0-3572 GCA_046327845.1 Candidatus Eiseniibacteriota bacterium
GACTACGGTACGGGCAACGGCGCCACGCCGGTGCTGACCGAGATCAACGAGGCTACGTCGGGCGTGCCGTCGAGCTGGCAGCAGATCCACTCGATCGCGCTCATCCAGAACGAGTCGACCGCGACCTCGGACGATCTCTTCATTCTGGACGCGGCCGACAACTCGGGCAGCCAGAACGAGGAGCTTTGGAGCGTGACGATTCCGCTCGCCGGCACCATCACCGCTGGCGAGGCTTACGATGACGTCCTGACCACGCCGTACGACGTGGCGGTCGCGCGCTCCGGCGCGTCGTCCGTCGCGGCCGTCACCGTCTCGAACGACACCGGCCCCTTCGATCAGGGAACGGCCGATGTTTCGGACGACAGCCAGGTCACCGGGCACACCTACACCATCACGGTGGGCGCCGGTAACGTCACCATCACCGACGCGACGACGGGCCAGACGGTGGTGAGCTCGACCGCCTTCGCCAACCTGGACGATCCGTGTCTCGCGATCCCGGGCCTCTCGCTGCCACTCAACGGCGCGGTCGGGACCACGAACTCGATCACCACGACCAAGGCGATCTCGGGCCGCTACCTCTTCGTCTCCGACACCGGCGCCGACCGCGTCAAGGTGATCTCGGCCGCGGCCAGTGCGACCTTCGCCGGCGACTGGCTCCCGAGCGACGCGCACACCATGGACGATCAGCCTTCCGCGGCTGGAACGGTCGGCGCGACCGCCGACGCCGACTTCAGCCGTACCACTCCGGCGACCGTGCCGGAGGACTACACCACCTGGACGCTCGCCTTCCCGATCAAGGAAGGAAGCCTCGAGTCGATCACCTTCGATCCGGATGGAACGCCGGACGAGTGGACGCGCGTGGATGACATCTCCGCGGCCGGACCGACCGACCAGGTCTACGAGCTGGACTGGAAGTCCGGGCAGATCACCTTCGGTGACGGCACCCACGGCGAGATCCCGCCGGCTTCGACCGAGTTCCAGTTCACCTACAAGACCTCGCCCGACGTCTTCCGCTACGGTTCGAGCGGAACGGCCGGCGGTCGCTTCTCCGCTCCGCGCGGGATCGCGGCTCGTTGGAATTCGCACCTCAATCAGTTCGACGTCTACGTCTGCGACACCGGCAACAACCGGATCCAGAAGCTGGCGTTCATTCCGGAAGATGCGGCGCTCAACATTCCGGCGCGCATGAACTACGTCACGTCGTGGAAGACCGCCTCGAGCGCGTCGGATCTGCTCTCGAATCCGGTCGACGTGGTGGTGGGCGCGGATGGCGCTGGTGCCGTCTATGTCGCGGTCGCGGATCAGGGTCACGACCGTGTTGTGATCTACCGCGATGAGGCGGCCGAGGGCGCGGGCGGCACCGATGCCCCGACCTACGACACCGCACTCGGCTCCGAGGGCAACACCCTTGGCAAGTACGCGCAGATCGAGGGCCTGGCGCTCCTGACCAACGGGAACGACTTCGACCTCTACACTGCCGACGTGCAGCGCAACGTCATCCAGAAGTACGAAGAGGCTCCGACGCCGACCATCACCATGACCTTCACCGGCACGAGTGCTCTGCCGGCGTGCTTCGCCACGACCGGTTCGTACACCTTCAGCTTCACCGTGACCAACCCGCCGATCGGCGGCTGGGTCGACTTCTACTACGACACCGCCGCCACTTGGAGCGCGGCGACCGCGCATCGCTGCAAGCCGGCGCACTCGACCTCGGCCACGGCATCGCAGGCGGTCTGGGCGATCGACGCCACGCCGGGCGGGACGCCGAGCGACAACGACGCCTACTACCTCTACGCCGTGCTCCGCGACTCGAGCGACGTCGAGGTGGCGCGGGACCAGACTGACGCGGACCATCTCTTCTGCGTCGACTCGAGCATCCTCCCCACGGTGCGGATCGCCGATGCGATCGACGGCGACCGCACGCTCTACCTGCAGAACGGCCTCGAGCGCACGGTGCTTCTGCAGGTGGCGAACCCCGACAGCGTGGTCGGCGCCGGTTGGTCGGCCACCTTCGATCCCGACCTCATCGAGGTCCTCGACATCTCGCCGGGCAATGGCTGGGACGGCACCGGCTTCAGCAATCGCGTTTTCACCTCAGACTTCGACGACGACGAGGGCACCTTCACCGTGAGTTCGAGCGTGACCGGAGCGCCGGTCGGCCTGGTCACGCCGGGACCGCACACCCTCGCCCGAGTCTCGCTGCGCGCGAAGGCGAGTGCCCTTTCCGGATCGACTCGCGTGCGAAATGGAACCCTGACCCTCCTCACCACCGGCTCAGGGATGAACGACGTGCGCAATCACGCGCCGTCCAGTTGGCGTGCGTCGTCCTTGCGCCTGCGCCTGGCCTATCTCGGCGACTTGGCCACCGACACCTCCGGAGCCGACTCCACCGTGCCGCATCTCATGCCGAAGCCGGACGGCAAGATCAACTTCGCCGACCAGGTGGCCTTCACCGCTGGGTGGAACGGCGCGAACCTGACCCAAGATCGGATCGCCGACATCGGTCCGGCGGAGGGGACCGCGCCCGACCTCGTCTCCGCGCCGGACGGCGTGTGGGACATCGAGGACATCCTCGCCTTCACCACCATGTACTCGTGGGCCAACCCAAGCCAATCGGCGCGGCCGGAAGCAGCGGCGCAGAACGAACGACACCAGACCCTCGAGGCGCCGCGCCCTCGCCTCCTGGGCGCGCCGAGCGACGGCGGATCCTCCCCCTTGATCGAGAGCAGCTTCGACGCGATCCGCGCTGGCGCGCCCTTCGAACTCGCGATCGGCGTGCAAGCGCTCACCTCGCTGACCGGCGCGCAGCTCATCCTGGGCTTCGACCCCGCGGCGCTCGAGGTCACCTCGATCGAGGACGGCGGCTTCCTTCGAGGCGCGGACGGCGGGATCTTCTTCCATCGCGTAGGTCCCGGGTGGATCGAGATCTCCTCCACGCGGCTCGATCGGCGCGAACCGGGCTCGCACGGAAGCGGCGTGCTCGCGCGAATCGGCTTCCGCATCCGCGCGATCGACAGCACCCCCCTCTCGCTGCAATACGATCTCCGCGCCCCGAACGGCGCGATCCTGGGCCGCGGAGAACAGACCTTCGAACCCTTCCTCAAGGTCGACGTGCCCTTCGCGCTCGCATCCCCCTCACCCAATCCGGCGCGCGATCGAAGCGACCTGCTCTTCTCGGTGCCGACCCCCGGGGAAGCGCGCCTCGAGCTGTTCGACGCCAGCGGACGGCGTCTACGAAGCCTGCTCCAAGGAGTGGTCGAGGCCGGCGCGCACGTGATCACGATCGAGCGGCGCGAGAACGGCGAGACCCTGCCCGGGGGCATCTACTTCCTCCGCCTCTCGGCTGGGACCGACCGCGCGACTCGCAAGCTAATCTGGTTGCGCTGATCGCGGAAGGCAGCTGGCGAGGGAGCGCCGCGGCGGCGTAGACTGCGCGCCATGTTTTCCCTGGCCAAGCGTGCGGTCCTGGTCGTGCTCCTTCTGCTCGCCGCCGGCGTGATCTACGTGGGCTTCGACCTCTTTGGCCCGGTGCGGTCGAGCCTCCGCGACTTCGATGCCGACGCCGTCGCGCG
>JAXLXQ010000094.1:0-3556 GCA_046327845.1 Candidatus Eiseniibacteriota bacterium
TCGGAGACCCCGCCACGTAGAAGCGATAGGCCCCGGCCGGCGCGGCCGGGGGGCGCTGCCAGTGACGGCCCGAGAGGTCGGACGCGGCGATGTAGTACTGCACGGTGTTGCCAGGCGCCTGGGGCGGCAGGTCGGCCGCGTAGATGTCGGCCGGGCCGACCGGGTCCAACTGCGCCGACTGGTAGGTGAGGTCGGTGGTGAGCTTCCAGTAGAGGCGGCACTGCGAGGGGATCAATCCGGCCTCGCTCCGATCGTCGATCTTGGCCTCGACGTGGATCGTCACGCCGGCCCCCAGCGTGTCGGGCAGCGGCGCGGTGTCGACGTAGAGCATGCCCTTGTCGTGGATGCCCATCGCGCGGCAGTGGATCGCGTCGTCCGACAGCCACGAACCATTGAAGCCCAGGATCTCGTAGCCCGGCATCAACTGCTGGTAGGTGGCAATGGCCTGCGCGTCGGCGGCAATCCCGAAGGTCGGCACGAGCACCTTGTTGTTCAGGATGACCGAGTTGGTGTAGCCCGCGACCTCGCTGCCGTTGATCCAATCGCAGTAGACCCGCGCCACCTTGAGCGGCTGGCCGTAGCAGTTGGTGAGGGAGGCGAGTTCGGCGGCGCGAGCCTCGCAGCGCGCGTAGTCCGGGTTGTTCGTCGGCACCTGCTTCACCAGGAAGGTGCGCTCGTCGAGCATCTTGCCCCAAACGTCCAGGTGATGAATGCCGCCGATCGAAACGTCATCGACTACGTGATACGCGTTGATGCCGAGGTAGTCGTGCATCGACTGATCGATTTGCGCGTGGGTGAGGCCGGGGTTCTCGTCCCACACCAGGTCGGTCGAGAAGCCGTTGCCGTGGCCGTCGCAGAGGTAGTTGCCGCCGGTGTGAATCAGCGAGGTGCCGTAGACCGGCGTGGTCCAAGCGGTGCCGATTGCGTAGTTCACCTGGTCGTCGAGCGGGCGCGGCCGGTTGTAGACGTGATCGACGATGCCCGCGTCGCCGTTGCCGTCGAAGACGAATTGGGGTCCGTAGTCGCGCGTCCAGATCGAGTTGGTCTGCACGATCACGAAGTGCACGTTCGCCATGTTGACGCCGTTCGCCTGGAGCGAACTCGAGCAGGTGTTCTGCTGGCTGGTGCTCGCGACCAGGACCCACAGCTCAATGTCCTCCGCCATCTCCTTCAGCACCGGATAGGGATGCCCGAAGGGGTAGCGCACCAGCACTCCGGTCACCGGCTCCCACTCCGCGCACTGGCGGATCGGCCCCGTCGGAGGCTGGGTGACCAGGACATTCGCCCCGATCTCGTGCTGTCGCGACAGCTCCTCCTGGGTCATGCCGATCGGCAGGGAGTTTTCCTCCGGCGGATCGGTGATGACCGCGCGCGGGTCCGCGCCCAGCGACGTTCCCGCGCTCAGCTGCGCGAGGAGCAAACAGACCGCGCTGATCGATGTGGATCGGCTGGTGAGGTCGAAGCGGAGGTGCATGGAAGGACTTCCTGTTCTAGGTCGAGGACCATCAAGCGTCGCGGGGCGCGCCGCCAGGTTGAGCGGATTCCAGTATATCGGAAGGACCCAGGAGGCGGCCAGCCGCGGTGGCGGAGCGAGGGAGGGGAGGACAGGACCGGGCGCCCGACGCGCCCGCGGAACTACGGCTTGATCGCCGGGGCGCCCTTCTTCCCCGAGCCGATCGAGAAGACCTTGAGGATGCCGCCGCCCAGGAGCGTCCAGAGGTACATCACGACGCCGATGCCGACGCCGTAGCTGTAGCAGGACACCTGCATGGTTGCCCGCATGATCGGGGTCAGCACCGCCTGGGGCACGATGCCGAGGAAGAGCCCAAAGAAGAGGTGGCCGGCGACGAAGCCGACCACGATGCTGATCAGAAGTACGAGCACGTGACCGATCAACCTGCGATTCATGCGAGCCTCCACAGACGACGGGCGCGTTCGCCGATGACGACCGCGCCCTCGAAAAAGTGAGAACGATGCGACCCTGATCGCGGGCGGACCGACCGCCGCTTCGATCAGAACCCGAGAGCCGCCTTGCGCTCCTCGGCGCCCGGGTACGACGACTCCTGCTTGCTCACGACCGGCAGCCCCGGGGCCTTGTCCGCGTTGACCGCGATCCAGCTCTTCTGATTCTCCGGCACCGACGACTCGTCGAAGATCGCCTTCACCGGGCAGGCCGGCTCGCAGGCGCCGCAGTCGATGCACTCATTGGGATCGATGTAGAGCATTTCCGCGTCGCCGTGGAAGCAATCCACCGGGCAGACGGTGACGCAATCGGTGAACCTGCACTTGTTGCAGTTCTCGGTCACGACGTAGGCCATCGTTCAAGCTCTCCTCTTCACCCGCGTTCGCGAGAGGTACGTCCACGCGCCGGGGTTTACCAGGTGATCCGCTCCGCGATCGACGATGACGGGTCGCGATGGGAGCGTGGCCGATCGCTGGGGAGCGATTCGGCGGCAATTCAGCGGCCGAAGGTAACCGATCGCCGCGTTCTGGACACGCGCTTTGCTCTCGCTACCGAGATTTCGTGCCCGCTGCGACCGGTTCGCGACGCGCCTACCGCCCCGCCGACTGGTAGTACGGATTGCGACCCGAGGCATGGTCGGTCACGTCGAGAATGTCGCCGATCTCGGGGACAAACTCGCGGAGCGCGCGCTCGACGCCGCTTCTCAAGGTGACGTCGGCCATGCCGCATCCCTGGCAGCCGCCACCCATCTCGATGAAGACGTTGTTGGCCTGGACGTCGATCAGGCGCACCCGTCCGCCGTGCATCGCGACCGTCGGGTTGATCTGGGTGTCGAGCACCTGCTGGACGATGGTGCGGATCTTCTCCGGCGGCAGCATGTTCTCGAGCACCTGATCCGAGACCGCCGGTTGCCCCGAGTTCAGCACCTCGCGGATGGCGGCGCCGATCTCTCGCCCGACGACGCGCCAATCGGGGTAGCCGTCGGCGATCGCGGTCACCGTATCGTGGGAGATGAGCACTGCCTCGATGCCGTGCTGGTCCAGGATCTTCTCGGCCAGGACCGAGCCCTGCGCGCGATCCCGCGTGAAGTAGAACGCCTTGTTCTCGAAGACCGGCCGGTCGACCTGGAAGGCACACCGGCTGGGGTCGGCGACCGAAGGGGTCGCCTTGATCTTGATCTCGGGATCCATCGAAGTACTCCTTGCCTTGCGCCTCGCGCGCGTCGACTTCCGGGCCAGTCTATCGCTGATCGAAGCGATCGGGGAGACACGAGAACTCCCCGGGCCGCATGGGGCGGCAACCGGGGAGTGTAGCAAGGGAAGAGCGGCCGCGGGCCGCCCATCTCGCCATCAGGGCTAGGCGTCTCGGTTGGCGTCTTCTAGCCGGCGGAGGACGAGCCGCGCGGTGTCGAGGGGGAGCGTGATGTGGATGTCGGAACCGCCGCCCTCCACGTGCACCTCCAGGTTCTGGTCCCGCTTGCGGATCGAGACCGTCTCGTCCTTGGCCTCGACCGACACCAGCGTGAAGTCCTCGCAGTCGCCCAGCTTTTCGAGCGCTTCCTGGGCCAGGGGAGACCACTCGACCACCTCGTGC
>JAXLXQ010000095.1:0-2877 GCA_046327845.1 Candidatus Eiseniibacteriota bacterium
GTTCTGCGCGGCGCGGTCGACGGTCATCGTCTGACGATCCGCGAGAACGGCCTCGCCTTCAGCTTCGACCTCCTGGGCGGACAGAAGACCGGGTTTTACGTCGATCAGCGCGAGAATCGGAAGATGGTGCTGGGGCAGGCGCGCGGCGCGCGGGTCTGCGACCTCTTCGCCTATACCGGCGGGTTCGCGGTGCACGCGGGGGCAGGCGGCGCCGAGTCGGTGGTGGCGGTCGAGTCGAGCGCCCCGGCGCGCGATCTCTTGCGGGAGAACTGGGCGGCCAACGGTCTCGCCCCGGAACGACTCGAGTGCGTGGGGGGCGACGCCTTTCAATTCTTGCGTCGCGAGGATCGCACCTTCGATCTCATGGTGATCGATCCGCCGCCGCTCGCGCGCGAACGGGGCGCACTCGATCGCGCGCTTCGCGCCTACAAGGACCTCCACCTCTGGGCCTTCCTCCGCGCGCGCGAGGGCTCCCTCCTCTGGACCTTCTCCTGCTCGCAGCATGTGAGCGGAGATCTCTTCCAGAAGGTGGTGTTCGGCGCGGCCCGCGATGCCGAGGCGAGCGTGCAGTGGCTGGGTCGATTGGGCGCGGGCGCCGACCACCCGGTGCACCTCGATCACCCGCAGGGGGAGTACCTGAAGGGGCTCTGGCTTCGCGTGATCAAGCCGGGGCGGCTGCCCGAGCCGCGCGGTCGAACGCGCTGACCCGCCGGAAAGCACGGACGCAGAAAGGATCCGAGATGGCTTGGCGAGTTGGAATCTTGGGCGCGACCGGCGCGGTCGGTCGCGCCTTCCTCCGATCCTTGGAGAACGCGACCCTCGAGATCGAGGAGCTCCGCCTCTTTGCCACCGCGCGTTCGGCCGGAACGGCCCTGACGCTTCGCGGGCGTGAGTACCGGGTCGAGGAAGTGAAGCCGGAGCGCCTCGTCGGACTCGATTGCGTACTCTGCTCGGCCGGCGCGAGCGCGTCGCGGGAGTGGGCGCCGCGCATGATCGCGGCCGGTGCTTGGGTCATCGACAACTCCTCGCAGTTTCGGATGGACGCAACTGTGCCGCTGGTCGTGCCGGAGGTGAACTTCGACACGATCGACCTCGAGGGTCCACGAAGCCTGATCGCCAATCCGAACTGCTCGACGATTCAGCTGGTGGTGGCGCTCAAACCGCTCCTCGATCGCTTCGGCCTGACGCGGGTCTTCGTCTCGACCTATCAGTCGGCCTCGGGCAAGGGGCAGATCGGGATCGACGCGCTGACCGAGGAACGCGCGCAGGGTCAGACCGCGCGCGCCGCCTTCCCGCGGCCGCTCGATCAGAACGTGATTCCCGAGGCGGGCACCTTCCTGGAGGACGGCTGGACGACCGAGGAGGAGAAGCTCCTCCGCGAATCGCGGAAGATCCTGGGCACGCCGGAGCTGATCGTGCACCCGACCTGCGTGCGGGTGCCGGTCGCGGTGAGCCACTCCGAGTCGGTCTACGTCGAGCTCGGGCGGCCGGCGTCGCTGGAGGACCTCCGCGCGACCTGGCGGGCCGCGCCGGGCATCGTGCTGAGCGAGGAAGCGACCGACTATGCCACCCCGCGCGAGGCGGCGGGGCGTGATCCGGTCTTCGTCGGTCGCGTGCGCCTCGATCGCTCCACCCCGCGTGGCCTCTACTTCTGGGTCGTGGCGGACAATCTTCTGAAGGGAGCGGCGCTCAACGCGGTGCAGATCGCCGCGCGCTTGCAGGCGCACGAACGCGTGCACGGCCCCCGACTGCTCAAGGCCCGCGCTTGAACGACGAGGCGACCGAGGAACGCGCCTTTCGCGCGCTCGTCGCCTACGACGGGCACCACTTCTCCGGCTGGCAGTTTCAACCGAGCGCGCGGACCGTGCAGGGGGAGCTTGAGCGCGCCCTTCACGCCGTCACCGCGCAGACGGTTCGCATCGAGGGCGCGGGTCGTACCGATCAAGGGGTCCACGCCCACGGTCAGGTGGCGAGCTGGAAGGTAACGACCCGCCTCGGCGCGGAGCGACTCAAGCCGGCGCTCAACTTCCACCTTCCGCCCGACGTGCGGGTGCATCGCCTGGATGAAGCGCCTAGCGACTTCTCTGCGCGATTCAGTGCGCGCTGGCGCCTCTACTGGTACGAGTTGGCGCGCGAGGCGAGTCCCTTTACCCGCGAACGCGCCTTCACCCCGAAGCAGTGGCCTGCCCTCGAGCCGATGAATGAGGCGCTCGCATTTCTGCTCGGCGAGTGGAGCTTTCGCGGCTTCACCACCCAGCCGGAGGGACCGTACGGCTGCTACCTGAGCGAGGCGCGATGGGAGGTGACGCCGCTTGGGATGCGGCTCGTCCTGCGGGCAAATCGATTCCTCTATCACATGGTGCGGATCGTGGTCGGGACCTCGCTCGAGATCGGGGTGGGGAAGCGAACGCCGCTCTCTCTGCGCGAGGTGCTGCTGCGGGAGAATCGGAGCCTGGCCGGGCCGCTCGCGCCGGCCCACGGTCTCTACCTGACCGCGGTCGGTTACGACCCGCCTTGGCCCGAGGATCGACCAATCGATCCGGGGCCGCCGCCCTTCGCCGCGCTCGTCACGCCGCGTTGGGAGCGACGCGCGACCACACCGAGCGCCGCGGAGTAGTCCGTGCTCTACGGCGCCAGGTAGATCGTGCGGAGTTCGTTCGTGCCGCCGCCCTTGATCTTCAAGTAGTAGAAGCCGGGCGCGGCGCGGCCGCCGCTGGGCACGCGGCGATCCCAAGTCAGATCGAACTCGAGGCTCGAGCTCGGGAGCCCGTCGAACAGCTGCTTGACCCGATGCCCCATCAGGTCGAAGAGCGCGATCGAGATCGCACGATCGGGCGCGCCTGGGGTCACGCGCAGGCGCATCTGGTCGGTGACGGG
>JAXLXQ010000096.1:0-2540 GCA_046327845.1 Candidatus Eiseniibacteriota bacterium
TCGACGGCGACGTGATTGGACCGGCCTAGCAAGGGCGCTTCACGCCCTGGAAGGAGAGACGGTGAAGGAACTGCAGAAGCTGATGAAGCAGGCCCAGCAGATGCAGGCCAAGATGGCCGACATGCAAGCGAAGCTCGCGGAGCAGACGGTCGAGGCCTCGGCCGGCGGTGGCCTCGTGACCGTGGTCGTGAACGGCAAGCACGAAATGGTGAGCCTCAAGATCCAGCCGAAGGCGGTGGATCCCGATGACGTCGAGTTGCTCGAGGACCTCTTGATGACCGCGATCAACGACGCGCATCGCCGCGCCGAAGAGCAGCTGCAAGGCGAGATGCAGAAGATCACCGGCGGGATGAACATTCCCGGGCTCTTCTAGCGCGCCGATCGTGGAATACAGCTCGAAGCACCTCGAGGAACTGATCGATCGTCTGGCCAAGCTTCCCTCGATTGGCAAGAAGACCGCTCTCCGCCTCGCCTTTCACCTCCTGAAGGTCCCGGCGGAGGAGGCGATCGAGTTGGCGCGCGCGATCGAGCGGGTGCGCACCGAGGTGGTTGCGTGCGAGCTTTGCGGCAACATCGCGGAAACCCAGCCCTGCTACCTCTGCGCCGATCCTTCGCGTGACCGCGCGCTGCTCTGCGTGGTCGAGCAACCGGGCGACGTGATCGCGGTCGAGCGAAGCGGTGCCTTTCACGGCCTCTATCACGTGCTGAAGGGAAGCCTCTCCCCACTCGATGGGGTGGGACCGGACGATCTCCGCATCGGCGACCTCGAGTCGCGGGTGCGCGATGGTTCGATCCGCGAGTTGATCGTCGCGACCAATCCGACCGCGTCGGGTGAAGCGACCGCGCACTTTCTCGGCGAGCTGCTCAAGCCCTACGGCGTGCGGCTCACCCGCATTGCGCGCGGGCTGCCGATCGGATCCGATCTCGAGCTGTCGGATCAGGTGACCTTGGCGCGTGCCTTCGAAGGCCGGAAGGATCTCTAGCCGCGCGGGCGCGGAGAGGAGACGCATGCGGAGCTTCCTCGTTCGCCTCGGCGCGAGCTTCTTCTTCACCGGGATGTTCCCGATCGCGCCGGCGACCTTCGCCAGCGCCGTGACGCTTCTGATCTTCTGGTTCCTGCCGCCGCTCTCGATCCTCGCCTGGGCCGTGCTCTTCGCGGTGCTCGCGGTGGGCGGCACTTGGCTGGCCGAGCAGGCGGAGAAGCTCTGGGGGCACGACGCCAGTCACATCGTGATCGACGAGGTGTTGGGTGTGCTGATCACGATCGTGGGGCTTGGTCACGGTCTCGGAGTCTACGCCGCGGGCTTTCTCCTCTTCCGCGTGTTCGACGTGGTGAAGCCGCCGCCGGCCTACCAGCTGCAATCGTTGCGGGGAGGCTTCGGTGTGATGGCCGACGATGTGATGGCAGGGATCTACGGCAATCTCGCGCTTCGGGCGATCCTCCACTTCTGGCCTGCCCTGGCGCGGCTGGGCGCCGCGTGAAGCTCGAGGTGCTGACGATCGGGGGAGAAATCCTCTCCGGCCGCATCGTCGACAGCAACTACGCCTACCTCGCGCGCCGCCTCGGCGCGATCGGGCTCTGTCCCACCTGGCACTGCTCGACTCTCGATCATGCCGAGCAGCTCCACTCGGCGCTCCGGCTCGCGCTCGATCGCGCCGACGGCGTGATCGTAACCGGCGGCTTGGGCGCGACCCCCGACGACATCACCCGCCCCGCCATCGCGCGCATCTGGGATCGAGCGCTCGAATTTCGGGCCGAGCTTTGGGAGCAGATCTCCGCGCGCTACGCCGCGCGCGGGATGAAACTCCTCCCGATCTCGAGCAACATGGCGCGACTTCCCGAGGGCGCGGAGGCGATCGTCAACCCGGAAGGGGTCGCCCCCGGAGTCTTCCTGCGCGACGAGGGGCGCTTCCTGATCGCGCTCCCCGGAGTGCCGCGCGAGATGCAGGCGATGACGGAGAGCTTTGTGCTGCCGTTCCTCGAGCGAGAGCTCTCGACTCGCGGGGTGCGGCTCGCACGCGAGACGGTGCTTCGAACCGCGGGGGTGTCGGAGACCGTTCTGGCCGAGCGCATCGAGCCGCCGGTCGGAGCCGAGGTGGCCTACCTCCCGCACGCCGGCGGGGTCGATCTCAGGCTGCAACGCCCACTCGGATCCTCGCTCGACGATGCCGCGCACGCTCGGTGGGTGGAGGAGGTGCGCGTCGCGCTCGGCCCCCACGTCTTCGGCGAGGGGGAAGTGACGCTCGAGTCGACGATCGGTGGGGCGCTCCTCGCGCAAGGAGCATCGCTCGGCATCGCGGAGTCGCTGACCGCGGGCAGCGTGACCAGCGCGCTCGTCCGCGTCCCCGGCGCCTCGCGATACCTCTTGGGCGGCGTGGTCGCCTACGCCAATGCGGCGAAGAGCGCACTCCTCGGCGTCGAGCCCGCGCTCCTGGAGCGCTGCGGCGCGGTCAGCGCGGAGTGCGCCGCGGCGATGGCGAGCGGCGCGCGCCGCGCGTTCGGCGCCACCCTTGGACTGTCGACCACCGGGATCGCCGGC
>JAXLXQ010000097.1:0-2420 GCA_046327845.1 Candidatus Eiseniibacteriota bacterium
CGAGTCGATCGCGCGCGACTCGCGCACCATCACCGCGGTCGACCCCGCGCTCCCCTTGAAGGGGCTTCGCTTGATCGCGGAGCGGAACCTCCGCGCCTCGACTCAGCGAAGGAAGGGCGCGGCCGGCCCCGAAGGATCGAGCAGGTCGAGAAGGTCCTCGTAGGGGACGTCGAGTTCGAAGGGCTCCTCCGAATCGGCGACCACCGCGTCCCCGGTGAAATGCAGGCGGATTCCGCGCGGCGTGAGGGTGAGGCTCGCGAACTGCGCGCGGATCGCAGTCGATGGATCGCCGCCTATCACGCTCGCACCGGTCGCCTCGAGCTCACGCAGGCAGAGTTGCTCGAGGCGCGTGGCGAGGTCGGCCCCGGGCCGCGCGAGCGAGGCGAGATCGAAGCGCTGCCAGGCGCCATCCCGCCACACGAGGTTGAGCGGCTCGAGCGAGAGATCGGCCGCGTCCCCGCCGCTCCACTCACTCCGGCTGAGCAGCAGGCTCGCCGTCCCCTCGCCCAAGGCTTCGATCGAGAGGGAAAGTTCTGAGTAGGGCGCCGCTGCCTCTTCTTCGTCGCCCGCGTCGATCTCCGGAAGAGCGGAGAGCGCCTTCCACTCCGCGCGCCAGGCGGCGGTCGCCGCTTCGAGGATCCTGGCATTGAGCGCCGCGCGCGTCGGGTCGTTCCCCCGCTCGATCTCCGGATAGTCGAGGGAGAGGTCGGGCGCATCCGACACCCACTCGAGCGTGCGCCCCGCGCGCGCGAGCGCGAAGGGGTAGGTCGTCGCGCTATCGGGGTTCGACCAGATGCCGCGGAGCGAGTCCCCCTCGATCCGCGCTTCCCAGTGACCGGTGAAGGCCTCGGCGTCGAGGTCGGCCTGATCGAAGTGGAGGCCCAGGCTATCGCGGGCTCCGTCCAGCTCGAGCGCCCCGCCCGAGCCGAAGCCTTCGAGCCCGCCGTCGATCGCCTCCTGCCCCTCCTCGTCCCCGGCGAAGCGAAGGTCGAGCAGCACGCGGCGCGAGGGGCCGAGCGCGCCCTGGTAGATCACGCCAATCTCGCTCGGAGGAGGAACGGGGGCATCCTTCGCCGCGGCGAGCAGGAGGAGCGAGAGTGCGGAGAGCGCGAACGCCGGCATGACCGTGCCTCCTCAGCGCGTCGGCGCGAGCCACTCGCGGAGCGGCCCGCTTCGATCGAGCAGGGCATCGAACGAGGCATAGGGAAGGGTGAGCGCGAAGAGCTGCTCTGGGAATGCACGCTCGAGTTCGCTGCTGCCGTGGCTCGGCAGGTGGAGCGGCGCGAAGCGAAAGGTGAGGCCGGCGGGACCGGCGGTCCAGTGCGCGAGCCGCCCGCCGAAGGAGGTGAGCGGCTTGCCCGATTGGTCGGTCGCTCCCTCGCGCGCGAGCTCGGCCAGGGCGAGCGCCTCGAGCTTGGCCTCGAGATCACTGCCGGCCAGCGCGAGATCGTGGAAGGCGAGCGGCCGGAACTCGCGACCGACCCAGCCGAACGTGACCGCATCCTCCGCCGCGCTGTCGCCCGCCAGGGGATCGCTCCGATCGACGTGGTAGCGCAGGCTCAGGATCTCGTGACCGATCCCCTCGATCTCGTAGCTCCACGACTCGGTCGACTCCGGCGACGGCGGGCGCGCGCGTCGTTCGGTCAGTCGCTCCTCCGCCCACGCGTCGAGTGCGCGGTTCACCTCGGTCGCGCGCGCGAACCAGGGCGCGGTGACCGAAGGACAGGCGAGGAAGAAGCCGAGCGAATCGGCACGAAGCCCGCGCTCCTGCGCCACCCGTTCGAAGCGGAGCGGCGCGCGCGGGCTGCCATCCTCCGGCACCCAGTCCCCTTCGAAGGTCGACTCGTCGGGCGAGAGCTGTCCTTCCCAGCGCGCGGCCGGGGCGAAGCCGCTGGTCTCGGCCACGCAAATCGGCCAGACCGATCCCGTGCAATCGTGGAGCTCGATCTCGATGCCGTGGCGGACCGAGTGCGCGCTGGCGGCACGCTCTCCCACGATGCGCGAGAGGTCGAAGAGCACCTCGCCGTGGGTCGGGACCTGTCCGATGTAGTGCGCGCGATCCATGCGCACCCACTCGGCCCCGCGCGCGGCGGCGGGAGCGAGGAGCAGAAGTGCGATCGCGACGCGGAGGAGCGCTCTCGGTGCCTTGGCTGGTGCGGTCGACGTTCGCTGCATCGGCGCATTCTCCCTTCGCCTCCTGCTCCGACCAAGGGGGAAGTTCGGTTCCACTCTCGGCTTGCCGCCGCGAAAAGCCGGCCCGTAGAATCGCGCCTCGTGCCTATGGAACCTGGTGCCGGGAAGGGCCGGGTAGAGCTCGGGAGGGGCCATGTCCAAGATGTTCCGCTTCGATGATCACGCGCGCCTCGCGCTCAAGTCGGGCGTCGATCAGATGGCGGCGGCGGTGCGGGTGACCCTGGGGC
>JAXLXQ010000098.1:0-2348 GCA_046327845.1 Candidatus Eiseniibacteriota bacterium
GCTCGCGCTCGCGCGAAGCCGCAGAGTATCGAGGTCCGCGGCGAGTACTCCGGGCGGATCGTGCGTCAGGATCGGTGGGATCACATCGGGTCCAACGTAGAAGCGCGCGACCGAATCTGGATCAGCCGGTAATCGGGCGCGGTGCCCGGCGGTATCGCTCGCAGCCCAGTAGTAGTACACGGTGCTTCCGAGCGGGGGCGTGGTGATCGAGGCGCGGTACGCACGGGTCGGAGGATCGCGGAGCAGCGGAATCCGATCGAACGGTCCTGCGTCGGTCGTCGCGACGTACAGCCCGAGAGAGTCGGGATCCAGCCCCAGCAATGAGGTGATCGTGGCCTCGGCCTCGATCGTCGCGCCGGGCGCCTCCTGATCCGTGAGGGGCGCAGCTCTGATACGCACGCTGAAGTCGCCCAGGCCATGCGCGAGAAACGCGCGCGTGATCGGAGCGAAGTGCGGTGAGCCATTCGAAAGATCGCCATCTCGATCATCGACCACCAGGAGGTCGAGTAGGTAGTCGTGCATGTCGATTGCGGCGCCGTATCTCGCGAAGTGGGCGAGAGAGTCGGCCACGGCCGCGCCGACCTCGGCGCGGAGGTCCCACAGCGCCGAGGCCACGATCAAACCTTGCAGGTGCGGATCACCGTTCTGATCGTCGGGCCAGACGCGATCGGTGTCGATCTCGCGGAGGTAGGTGCCAGGTCCGCGGAAGCCGATTCCAATCTGAGGCTGGTCAGTGATGCTCGCGGCGAAATAGTCGCTCAGTCCCTCGTTCAGATCGGAGGGAGTCGGGAAGGGGGCATAGCAGAGCTGCGTCACCGCGTGGGCGTACTCGTGGTAAACAACGTCGGCGATCCGAGCAGTCGCGGGGCATCCGCTCCCCGCAGCGGCGAAAACGAAGTAATCGCCCCGCCAATAGGCGTTGCAGTGCCCGCTCCCATCGTCGACCCGGAGCTCGAGCCCTTGATCGAGTGCCGCCAGGGCCGTGCTCGGATCGAGCGCGCGGATCAGGCTTCGCGCTCGCGTTGCATGGAAGTAGGCGTCGCGCTGAGAGAAGGTTGAGTTGATCTCGTCCCATTCCACGGCCGAGGTGTCGTCGTCCGCGACGGTGAGCGTGTCGAACGGAGTCCTGAGCGCCTGGCTGAGATCGCGAATCCAGACCGCGCGGCCCCTGAGCTCGGCGCGTCGGACGAAGCGGCCGCTCGCACCCTCGCTGAATTCGAAGCGCCCGGCGCCGTCGGTCGTGTCGGCAAGGGTGCGATCGTTCTGGCTGAGCGTGACGCCCAAATCGGCGAAGGGCTCGATCGAACGGCGCCCGCCTGCGGTCGTGAGTTCGACCTCACCCCGAGCCACCCCACTCACGTCGGCGATGCGATTGTGACGGTAGAGCAGTGTTCCTTGCGTCGCGTCGATCCATGCTTCCCAGTCGCCTGGCGGGTCGGTCGTTCGGAAGCAGATTCGAACGACGGAGGTGAGCCGCGTTCGGCCATGGTCCTCGAGCGGCAGCAGCGCGCGCTCCGATTGGAATCCCTCCCCCTCGGACGGAAGATCCGCGGCGGCGCGCGCCGGGGCGAGCGACTCGGCGCCCCAAATCGCCGGCGGCGCGTTGTGAGTGTCGAAGAGATCCGCGCCGAAGAGGGCGAGCCGACCGTCGTTGGTCCAGTAAAAGGTGACGCGGGATCCGAGGATCGCCACGCCGTCGAGTGTCTGCGTGAAGTGGACGAAGCTGCCGGTTGGGGTTCGCCGCGTCGCGACGGGCTGGAGCTGGCCGGGATCGATGTCGCCCAACAGAGTGGACGCACCCAACGCTTCAAGGGACGCGGTCAGTGCATCGCGAGATCCTGACTTGATCCCAAGCCCGAGCGCGCGACGGGTTGGAGTAGCGCCGCCCACCCCCAGCGGGGGACCTGACGGTGCGGTCGCGATCCGCATCGGTTTCGCGAGGACGGGAGGGGAAATCTCGAACCGATCGTCCGCCGGCGCGGGTTCGGAGAGGACGACGCTCAGGAGGGCTGCCGCCGCCCAGGCTCGAATGACCCGGCGGAGCGTGCGTTCGGTCTCGATGCTCGTCATCAACATCGCCTGCGACTGCCCTTCGCTCCCTATGAGGCTCTCGACCCGCGTCCATTCGTCGCGACCGGGGATGCTAGAGCAGCGCGCCTCGCCGCGCCCCTTCTTTTCGCGAGCGAGGTCGGCCGACGTCTTGTCCCCCAAGGCACCGCGAGAATATCGTGGCCCGCCGTGTGGCACGACATCGATCACAGGACCCGGCTGCACCGGCGCGGCAGAATCGCGCCGGCGCTCTGTCTCGTCCCCCTACTGCTGGTGGTGGCCGCCGGTCTCGCGCGTGC
>JAXLXQ010000099.1:0-2027 GCA_046327845.1 Candidatus Eiseniibacteriota bacterium
CGGTGGAGCTGCTCCCCAATGCGGTCATGATTCCTACGCTGATCCCACCGCCCGCTCGTCCGCCCTTTCGCTGGCTCCACCTCGCGCGCCTTGGGCTCGCCAAGGGAACGTGGGATCTCCTCGATGCCCTTCGCCTGCTATCCGATCGAGGCGATTGGGAAGCGGTGCTGGCCGGCGACGGCGAGGTCGAGGAAGCGCGGCGCTGCGCCGCCGATCTGGGGCCGCGGGTGCAGGTGCTCGGCTGGCAGTCGGGTGAGGCGGCGGTGGCTCTCCTTCGCTCTGCCCACGCGTTGGTGCTCCCCTCCCACCTCGAGGGCCTGCCGATGTCGGTGCTGGAGGCGATGGCCGCGGGGCGCCCGGTCGTAACCACGCCGGTCGGCGGACTGGCCGCGCTCGTCGAGGACGGCGTGCAGGGTCGGTTGATTCCGGTCGGGGATCCGCGCGCGTTGGCCGATGCGCTTCGGGCGATGATGGCGGCCTCGCTCGATCCGATGGCGAGCGCCGCACGGGCGCGCGTGGCCGAGCGACATGACCTCGCGCGGGTCGCGGCGCGGCTGCGCGATCTGTATCTCGATTTGGCGATCCCGGCGCAGGAGCGCCGCTCGTGAGCTTCCGCGGCGCGCTCCTCGATCGCCTGCGCGGACTCGATGCGCGGAGGCGTTACCCCCTCTATCTCGAGAGTCAGCGCGACGCGCCGGCGGCGCGACGGCGCGCGCAGGGAGAGTCGCTCCGGAGCCTCTTGATGGCCGCGGCCGACGCGCCGTACTACACCCCGCTGATCGAGAAGGCACGAAAGCGCGCGGGAGATGATCCGTGGGCGTGCCTCGCCGAGCTTCCGGTCCTGACCCGGAGCACGGTGCGCGCGGCCGGCGATCGCATGTTCACGAGCGAGGCCCAAGGCCGCGGAAAGGCGCGAGCGAAGGCGACCGGTGGATCGACCGGCGAGCCGCTGCGCTACGCCCTCTCCCCTGCCGCGCAATCCGCGCAGTGGGCGCACCTCTGGCGCGCCTGGCAGGTCGGCGGATATCGGCCGGGCGATCCGCTCGGCGTCGTCGCGGGTCGATCGCTGCTGGCCGGCGATGGGGTGCGTCGCATCATTTATGCGCGTCTCCAGAACTGGACTACCCTCGATGCCTTCTCACTCGACGAGGCGAGCATGGACCGTTTCGCTCACGCGCTCGACCGACATCACGTGCGCTACCTCTACGGCTACGCCAGCGCGCTCGAGCTGTTCGCGCGGTGGCTCGCGACCCAGGCGACGCGACCGGTGCTGTCCGCCGTCTTCACCACCGCCGAGGAGCTGCTCCCGGCGGCGCGCGCGGCGATCGAGGCGGGGACCCGCGCTCCGGTCTTCGACACCTACGGCGCGAACGACGGCGGCATCTCGGCCTTCGAGTGCGAGGCGCACGACGGAATGCACGTCGGTGAAGAGCGCGCCCTGGTCGAGGTCCTGCGCGATGACGACAGCGCCGCCGCACCCGGCGAGGTGGGCCGCGTCGTCTCGACCGATCTCTTGAACGACGTCTTCCCCTTCCTGCGCTACGAGGTTGGAGATCTCGGCGCGCTCGACCCGACGCCCTGTCGCTGTGGGCGCACCCTCGTCCGCTTGATGCGCCTTTCCGGCCGCCTCTCGGACGTGCTCCTGCTCCCCGACGGACGGAGAGTGCACGGCGAGCTCTTCTCTCATCTCCTTCGCCGGCGCACCGAGGTCAGGCGCTTTCAGGCGATCCAGACCGCGCCGCACGCAATCGAGGTCCGGATCGCGCTCACCGAGTCGACGCGGGAAGAGGCGAAGCGGCCGCTCCTGGACACGCTCCGCGCCGAACTCACCGCGCTCCTGCCGGGAGTTCGGATCGAACTTCGCGTGACGGAGGAATTCACCCGCACCGCCGCGGGGAAGGTGCCGCTCGTGATGGCGCGGGCCGCGCGCGAGGAGTCGCGATCGCCCCTTTCCGGTGATGCGCCGCACGCTCCCGGGTGGTAGAAAATACGGGGCTCTGGAGCCACCCGGGCACGAGAGAACCTCG